>CAMLLO010000003.1 GCA_946480915.1 uncultured Sphingobacteriaceae bacterium
TCCCCGCCGATTGAGATCTGTCATTCTTATCACCCTCTGGAGTAGCAGTCGCTGCTGATATCGCTCCCATATTTTTAGCCCACTCTGGAGTAGCAGTCGCTGCTGATATCGCTCCAACATTTTTAGCCCAATCACCATCACTGCCAAGGACATTCCTATATTGATAAGCTCCAAGGTATTTCCCAGCTTCACCACCGAAGTTATTTACAATTGTATTCCACATGTTGCCGTTTTCGGATTGAACTTTTGAATTGACATCTATATATTGTTCCGTCAACATCTGGGCAGTCATTTTAAGAGTATTCTTTTCATACCGATCTTTTACCGTGTTTAACTCTAATTCCAGTTTGGTGAGACTGGCCTCTAAAACAGATTTCTCCTTTGTCAAATCCTCAATGCTTTTCACCAAGCCTTTGGTTATGCCTAACTTTGAAAGAATTTCGTCCTTTTTATCAGAAGGTAGTTCATTCATCGCAATCTCGAACGCTTTGAATATTGCATCTAAATGTTTTTGTTTGAATAGAAACACATCAGCCAGTTCGTTCAAGAGTTTTTTTTGAATTTCTTTCTTTATACCCACAACATTCTTGAATTCAATGCACCAAGGAATTGGAAATGTTGTTTTAACCTCATTGATGAACTCTAAGGTTCGGTATTCAATATTCTTGGGAAGTACTTGCTTTAAACGCCTTTCACATGTAGCACGATCAAACTTGGCCTTTTTTAAGGCTTCACGATACACTTGATAATATGCAAGTAACCCTTCGCGTATAAACACCAAAAGACGTTTTCCATTAAGCTTTGCAAACCTGTACTCTCCGTGTGTTGGGGATATTTTTTCCTCCGTTAAATGCGGATATCCATGCCATTCCAATGGAGTACCGTATCTACCATCTATAATTAAGATGGTGATGAAGGTAGAGTCTAATACCTGCAAACAGGATTCCCAAGGTTGTAATTCTGGAGTATAGTCTGGAAAACCTTCCGCTGAACTTAGAATGGGATCATATCCCAGATCACTTAAAAACTGTGCTAATTCTGCTCGGAGATCAATTAGGTTATATTCGGGTGAGCTTATAAAAATAGGAAACTTATATTCACTTGAGGGCATAAAGCAGGGGCTCGAATTCTGTAGTTAATGCTAATAGGATAATCAAACTTAATGATTATATGTTATAACTCTAGATGGCATTTAGAATCAGAGACTTCGTTTTCAGCTATTGTATGACTTTGTTTAACAAAACAAGTGTATTTCAAAATAGAGAACTCGGTCAGGGTAGTTCGCATCCCAAAATCCTTCTGAAGATTTAATCAGTATAGATCGGTATATTTAAGCTTATGTATAAAAGCAATGAGATTCAGGAAAGTGTCCATATTCTAAATATACTTCGGGACAATCTTCTTAGTAATTTGAACGCCCTTTATGACTTACAAGAATACAATGTTAAGGAAGAAACCGTCAATAAAATTAACCATCTAACATTTGAAAGAGGGATTATAATCATTGACAGTTACTTAGACGAGTATCATAAATTCTTCAGTAAACATTGCTCAGACTCTAATTCGAATAAACTAAGACAAGTTTATAAAGTCATAAAAAAGAAAATTAATCGATTTTCTGATATAAAAATATATAGAAATAATGTTGTGGCCCATAACCTCAGGGTGAATGGGAAGAATATTTATTTCCACGGCAACTTCAGAGGATATAAGGTTCCTCAAACAATAGTAGAATTTAATTTCATAGCGACATGTATTGACATTCTTACTGAGTTCATAAATAGAACCTATCCAAAAGATTTCAATAACGCAGCTGATACAGTAAGTCAAAGGATGGCTGCCGATAGCACTCCTTACTTAACATCAATGACAAGGGAAGAAGCTGATGAAGAACTTATCGTCATTTCCAGTGAGATGTTGAAAATTCTTGAAAGTTAGGCAACAGGCCTCCATAAATGTAACTTTGACAGATATCAACTAAAACAGTACCTCGACTTATGGCAAGCATTTTTTTGGACAGCAACGCTCTTTTTTCTGACCCTCTTTTCAAAAGCTCCTTTGGTTCTTTGCTACTTGAATATGCCAAAGAGGGTAAGATAAAGCTTTTTATTTCTTCGATAGTCATTGACGAAATTTCTAATAACTATGAAAAGATTATAAGCAAGCACTTGCAAACAATAAAGCTCGAAGTCGAAAAGGTAAATAAGCTTCTTCAGGTTGAAACTTCTATAAAGCTTCCTACCCTTCACAACTTGAGGAAGGAAATCTCATCATTTTATAAATCATTAATATCTGACGGGGTTCTGATCGAGGTTCCCTACAGTAACGAGATTCTCCCAGAGCTGGTCAAGAGATCCATACACCGCATAAAGCCGTTTACTGAGAGAAAGCAGGAGTTTAGAGACGCCATAATTTGGCTTTCGTACAGTGAGGCAATTAGGAACTCGCAAATGAACAACTGCTTTTTCATAAGCAACAATAAAGAGGATTTCTGGGATTTGGATAAAAAAGGCCTGCACCCAGAGTTAAAGAGGGAAGCACCTAATATGAAGTTATATTCTAACTTTCAAGAGTTATGCACTTTGGAGAAGGTTTTTTTGAAAATTTCTACAGAAAAGAGATTTTCAAACTGGTTTCACAGTCTCCAACTCGATAACAATAAAATAGAAAAATACCTTAAGGGTGCAATCTGTGAAAAGGTACACGAACGAATAAAAAGATCAATCGCCAGGATGTCGCCTTCGGCTTACTTTTCAATTGATAACGGTATTTATTTTGACTTTAGCTTCGAATGGGACAGCTTAAAAGTGCTTACTTTCACGGCCTATCAACTTACTGATTTCGCTTCTATCGCTTGTGAAGTTCAGAGTAAAGCTAAAGCGGTTGTCCACACCAAAGGCTTAAAACACCGTGGATACTTCTATATTAAAACCGCGCTTTCAATAATTTTGACTGAAAACAGTGTCGATTTAGATGAGATTTATTCAACAGAGATTTCGGACCTAGTAAAAGAGTCAATCTAACTTAGATCCTATATTTCTCCCACTGATACTGTTCATACACAGCGTCGAATGTTAACAGCGGGCAATTTGATATGTCTTTAGCTCATAGTAATTAGTCTGCATCTCGGCAGAACAAGTCGTCAACGAGAAACGATCGATATTTGAATCATATTCATTCATATTATCTTCGATTATGAGGTCTTGAGCCCATTGTGAGGCTGTGGCAAAAACATATATTGGTTTCTTCAAAAGGAAAAGATTAAAAAAGTCGTCTTTCGATAAACCTCCAGTTTGGCGCAAGTATGCAGCCAAGCCATCGAGCGCAGAGTACTTGTGCCTCTTCTTCTTTCTAACTACCTTGTTGCTATAAATAAATTGGAGAAAGGCATTTTGGATTCACTTTGTAGTTTGCCTTAGGATACTGCCCCTAACTGTCCGTAGAGTTCCGCAGGGCTCTACGGATTCATAAATAACAAAGAGTCTCTGACTCGCTCACACGAAATCCATCTCAAGCAAACCCTTTTCTTCCGTATAATAATCAATAGCTGAAGAATAAATGTAATCCTGCGCATGCCTTACCAACCCTGCCCTCACCGGGTTTTCATGAAGATAATTTATCCTTGAATCCAAGATATCATTCGTGTCGCATTGTACCGGATGATTATCCTGTTGCCAGAACTGATGCTCATTGTTTCTATTATTTTTTTCACCAGCTTTTTTAAAAATCCACAACATCCAGTTCTTTCTGCTCTCTCTTTCATTTGCCGCAATTGCCTTAAGGATTTGAGAAGATGTAAACTTCTTGAGCATGTTGATCTTTTATCGAGTATCCACGGTCAGACATTCAGCTAAAATAGTATTTTCCGAGCTGGTTCTATGGGAGTCAGAGACTCCTGTTTATTTGTGAATCCGTAGAGACGCTGCGCTTAACTCTACGGACAGGAAGGGCCTCGAGCAACATAAACTAAGGGCAGGACTATCAGAACATAGCAGCGCCCCAGCACCTTTTCCAACCACCCCTAAAACATCCGCCCCCTTTTTGTGGTTCTATAGTATCATATCGCGATTACATATTTAGCAAACAGAACAAATGACAACAGAACCGTCTTTCTGGCAACGTCTTGGTATCCATGAATGGTTTTTGAATGATAGCGGCTCTGCACCTACCGAACCACAGGCACTAACACCAAACGTAGTCTACAAGTATATTATAGATAAATTTAAAGAGTCTATCGGGCAATTAACTTTTGCCGACCGGGTGGTTTTTTACCACGAATATATTATTAGTTTTAATCCTGACGATTACCGCGAATTCATGGACAATAAAAAAGGCATTTTTGGTCTTATTGTTCAGGAGGCGGTAAAGAAGTTTTATGAAATATTGAATCAATACCGGGCAGAGGGAAAAACGGTTGAACCATCCAGCAGTAAATGGGTTTTTCGCTTTGTATCTCATCCTGATTACGCTCGCGGCGATAAAGGCTTTATCGGAAAACTCCTGCCCGGCGGAACGCATAAAGAAGAAAATTTAAGAGTCACGTTTATTCCCCGCCAAACGGGCGTTGCCGAAACTTTCGACGTGAATGAAGATATTTTGAAAGGCTTCAATTTTTATAGCGAAGGGTATTATGAAGTGCCATATGTAGAAGATTTAAAGTACGATGCAAGCAAGCTTCAAAATACCGAGCAGCCTGCACTGGCTCGCTTTGAAACGATACTGCCCGATAAAGCTTACAGAGGGCATAAAGTGGAATACTATATGAAGGATCCGGAAATTATTGTATCTGGCGATGAAGAAACCCGTGAAGACTCGAATATTTTCAAAATTCCGTCGGAATGGGTGAATACTCCTCATTTATCTATTAAATTTAATAAGGCTGATGATAAATTCTACCTGGCTTCTTTCGGAGAGAAAACCATCGTTAACGAAAAAGAAGTTCAGAGAAGTGAAGCACATTCACCATCGTGGGTAGAACTTCCTATTAATTCGAGGATGATTCTGAACGGAATTATTGGCGTCAATATATTTAAATCATAATATGTCGCATTTACTATCAGTAGCGCTGCTTTTTATTTGTGTCTTTTTACTTGCAGCTCATTTTAAGGACATAAAAAATACACATAAACGGAATGGCTGAAAACTTTTTTGGAATAACCGATACAGGTAGAGTACGCGATAACAACGAGGATGCCTTTATTGCTAAGAAGGTGATGAACAATCGGTTCATTATTGCCTGTGCAATTGATGGAGTGGGAGGTTATTCGGGTGGAGAAATTGCCGCTGAGATTGCCCGCGAATCTATATTTGAAAATTTCGCCAAACCCTCGGGCAATTTGATCGAGGCAATGAAAGCCTCGTTTATTCTTGCCAATCAGAAAATCTTTGCCGAAAAGCTTCAAAATAAAGAACATAGTAAAATGGCTTGTGTGTTAACACTAGCCGTGGTCGACGTTCAAAACAACCAGTTCCATTATGCTCATGTTGGCGATACAAGGCTGTATTTATTGCGGGATCATTCGCTGGTAAAAGTAACTAAAGACCACTCGTTCGTGGGCTTTTTAGAAGATTCGGGTCGCCTGGATGAAAATGCAGCCATGAAACACCTGAAGCGCAATGAAATAAATAAAGCTTTAGGCTTCGGCCGGGAAATCGAATCGCAGGATGATTACATTGAAACAGGCAGCTCGCCTTTTTTACCGGGAGATATGCTTTTGCTTTGCAGCGATGGCCTCACCGATATGGTAAATAAGGAGTCAATAACTTCAATCGTTACCAATTCATCGTCCTTAGAAGAGAAAGCCACCCAGCTTGTTGAAATGGCTAACAAAAATGGGGGGCGAGATAACATTACCGTTGTACTGGTGCAAAATGATGCAACTTCGTCCTGGCAGGCAACTCCCTCGGTGGGAAGCCTTCATGAGGCTCAAAAAAAAAATTTGAAGCCGACTGATGAGCCCGCATCAAATAATAATAACCCTGCACCCGCGAAAACCGAAAATAAGCCTGATCATAAATTGAGTGTGAAATCGCAAAGCAATCCTCAGATAAATAAAATTCTGGCTTTTCTCTGCATTTTCTTTCTGGCGACATCCGCGTTTTTATTATGGCGAAATATTAAGCAAAAAGCCTTCGCCGAGGCTCCGGAATCCATTAAGGCTGATACAATCCGAACATCTGAGGAAATTAAACTGCAAGAAGCTATCAATACCCTAAAGGGTGATACACTCGTTCTATCGGATTCAATTTTCAATAAACCCATTCTCCTTTCCGATACATTAACCATCCATCAGGATTCTCTATTCATTCTAGCCCGAGGAAAAATAATCATCCAGGGCGACTCGCTGTTTAAAGGACCCGCGATAGCGCTCTCACCCGACTCCCGATTTATACTTCTGGATGGAGTGCAATTCGAAAATTTCGACATAGCTGTATCCGCGCAAAACGATGCTTTATATCTGCGTAATGTGCAGTTTGTCAATTGCAAATGGCCGGTTCAAAACTATTTTATGTTCCCCGATAAGCAATACGTCACTGGCCGCCTGGCCGGATCTTACTTTTTTAGAACTGATTCTTTAAATACCCAGAACAGATAAAATGATAGAGGAAACTCCTTTAAAAAATAGACGAAAAATTGAACGCCTGTTTCTGATTATGATCTCAGCAGTGCTGGCATTACTGTTTTTTTCTCTTTATGCTTTTTTACAACGCGACTTTAAAGATGTGAGCAGCCGTTTAGCTGAGGGAACCATGTTTAACCTGAACAGCAAAGATGCCGAGGGAATCCGCACGCTGATCAGAAAGGGCTATTATTTTGACGATAACAAAGACATCGATCTGATCTATTCTGCGGTGGCCAAGGGATTAGGTAAGGACCAAAAAGCGATCGATAATATTGGCGAATTAAACAAACGAAGATTTTTTATCGATGCCGACGAAGCTTTCATAAATGGAGGCGAATCTTTCAGAAAGCGCGTAATGGTTTCTCGCTCCATGCTTGGTTTTACCGGAGATGATTCCGTCGCTTTTGCGCTAGAAAGAACGAAACCACAACAGTTATCCGCGAGCACTAACGTGGGGCTGGGGAAATATTCAATCTCTGGTGAGATCCGGAACAAAGAAAAACAAGCCGTTCAGGGAGTATTGGTTCGGTTGGAAATGATTTTGCCACAAGATAGCGCTTACAGTGAAACAGTAACCGAGGTAGAAACCGAACGTGTAGAAAAGGGACCAGGCTTTAAACGGGTTTACCTTCTCGATTCACTTAAAAACAAGCAGCTAGAATCTCTGACAGCATATGCCCGTACAGATGCCCAGGGAAAATATACATTCACAAACCTTCCGGATGATAAAGCATTTAAAATTCTGCCCCTGCAACCGGGTTTCCAGTTCGGAATATCAAAAGGTGTGCAGGCTTTGGATAAAAATGAAAAACTAAACTTTCTGCGCGAGCCACATACTATCCGCCTGCTATCAACCCGCGATTTCAACATCCTGAAAAAGGAAGGCTCCTTGATTGTTCGCACTCCTGACGAATTCAATCAATGGTTCTGGATTATTATGGGATGCTTTTTTGGTGGCTTCCTGATCGTACACTTCTTGCTTTCATTCAAATTCCAGTACGCAGATCAACTAATTCTGCCCTTCGTAATGCTGCTTACGGGTCTTTCCATATTAACATTATTAAGTCTTCAGGATCCGCTTCGCGATAGGTTTTTAGCCAAAGATACCCTGCTTTACCTCGGTTTAGGCTTACTGGGTATCTGTGTGATGATGTTTGTTAAAATACGGAAGTTCAACGTAGACAACAGTCTTTACAGGATGTTTGTCTTTAAAAGCAATCGCAAGGCGGCCAATGGATGGCCATGGGCGGTTTCGGCAGTAATTCTTCTGGTTTTAACAATCGTGTTCGGAACTGGTCCGGAGGGAAGTGGTGTGAAAGTGAATCTCTTCGGGTTTCAGCCAAGCGAGATAGTAAAGTATCTGATCATACTTTTTCTGGCAGGTTTCTTCGCTACGAACGAACGCTTTATCAGCGAATACAGAAGCTATCGCAAGCGCTGGTCTTTCTTCTACTTTGCCCTCGTTTCAATAGTGGTTTCAATTCTTCTGTTCCTTGTGTTGGGAGACTTGGGTCCGGCGATGGTGGTATGTTTTACATTCATCGTATTATTCTCTTTCTGCCGCGGAGATTTTATGTTTATGATCGGCTCGGTAGTGCTCTACATTCTGGCCGCCTGGGTGTTAAATAACATTTGGCTGGCTACAGCAATTACAGTAGCCATCGTAGTGCTGGCCATGATTTTCCAGCGCAAGCAAATCAGCGAATCCGCGATTATGGCTCTTGTAATTATCGCCGGATTTTTGCTCATTGATCAAATTCCATATCTCGACCAGGTTTTCCCGGGACCGGTTAAACGTTTAACCGAGCGCAAAGCAATCTGGCAAGACGCCTGGAATAACGAAGTGTACGGCGGTGACCACGTTGCAAATGGAATCTGGGCTATGTCTAGCGGGGGTGTTACCGGACAAGGAATAGGACAAGGCTTCGCTAAAACTATTCCCGAGGCCCATACCGATATGATTTTGCCGGCCATCGGTGAAGAGTTTGGATGGGCGGGCATCGTATGTATCTTCATTCTGTTCCTGATCTATTTACATCGTTCGATTATTATCGGGCGCCAAACGGGAATGCCATTCCTGTTTTACCTGTCGGCCGGAATTGGTGTAAGTACATTTGTACAATTTCTTTTGATTGCCGGAGGCTCAACCGGAGCCCTTCCGTTGTCAGGTGTTTCTTTGCCTTTTGTTAGTTACGGTGGCTCTTCCATGGTGGCCAATTTCCTTGCCGCCGGATTTTTGCTTTCAACATCCCTGATAAAGGGTACAGAAGTACAAATGAGTTTTGTGACAAAACAACATGATAAAAACCTGGTTCCGGCCCTGGCCGCCGCATTAATTGGAGTGGTGCTGCTCACGGTGAATGTTTCCCGGTATTTATTTAACAATAAAAAATGGGTGGTTCAGCCGGCTTTAGTTGCCGATCGAAGCGGAATGCGCATGTTTAGTTACAATCCCCGAATTGCCATTTTGATGAACAGGCTGCAGGCCGGTTCTTTATACGATCGTGAAGGCAGAATTCTGGCAACCAGTAAGCCCGAGCTAATTAAACAGCAACAGGGATTATTACGTGCGTCCGGAGGCTTGAATTTTGATATCGATTCGGTTATACATAAACGCCTGGACCGGTACTATCCTTTCGCTGAAGATACCTTCTTCTGGATTGGCGATGCGAATACAGGTATTTTCAACGGCAGCACGAACGGATATTTTGCCGAGTACCAGCATGCAGCCGAACTTAGAGGCTTTGAAACGCCTACCGAAAAAGTTATTGCAATAGCGAGCGCTTATCGCGAAGACCGCTTTTTAGCACGGGGAGTTAAAGAAATGACGGTAGTGAAGAAAGACTACAGTGAATTAGCTCCTTTATTGCTCGCCGGAATTAACAGCAGCAAGGTAGAACAATTTAAAAAGCGAAACCGGGATGTTCAATTAACCATTGATGCCCGTCTGCAAACCAATATACAACGGTCGATTGCCAGTGATGACTCTTTAAAGGACAACCGCGTGTCTGTTGTAATTATGGAGGATAATACCGGAGACGTTCTTGTGTCTGCAAATTATCCTTTGCCACCTGTAAATAGCTGGGAGCAAATGACCATGACCATGGCCGAACAGAATCAGTTATCGCAATGGATGACCACCCGGGATCTGGGTTTTACCTACGCTACACAACCTGGCTCCACCGCTAAAATAGCCACTACCATAGCCGCTTTTAATAAACTGGGCATGGCGGCTACACAGAAAAACTACATGGTAAGTTCGGATGAAAGAATACGTACAAAAGGGATAGAGCCTGATGAGACCGGGAAAATAAGTCTCGAACGCGCATTGGTAAAATCAAATAACGTTTACTTTATTAAACTTGCAAACGAAGAGAAACTGCAGGAAGAAATGGTGAACGTGTATTTAAAAACAGGGATGTTTTTAAGAGGTGTTGGTGGCTTTTTTTACGAGAAAGATGGACAGGACCTGCAGCAGGAAAACAAATGGCGCGAATTATGGCGCAACACAGAATTCAAAACGAAGCCGCGGTACGACCCGAACAACATTCGGCGGACACGCGCGAAAGGCATTTCGGGAATGGCTTGGGGGCAGGGTGAACTAATTGCCACTCCGGCAGCAGTTGCACGCATGGCGGCAGGCGTGGCAAATCACGGAAATATGGTAGAAAACCGGTATGTTTTAAAGGTTCACAATTCCATACAAGGACTTAAAGGCAGTACAAAAGTTACTAAAGAGCCGCAATTTGCTGATGTAATTAAACAATACATGATTGAGCAAAGCGCGCCAAAAGTATATACCCTCGGCATTTCAGTTGCCGGTAAAACCGGAACACCCGAACGGATCTGGAAAAAAGAGCGCATAAATGATGGCTGGTATGTGTTTTTTGCTCCGAAAGCGAAAGGCGAAGGACATATAGTTGTTTGTGTCAGAGTTGAGTCTACAAAAGGGTCTAGCGATGCGGTCGCCTTAGCGGGAAAACATATAATACCCATCCTACTGCAAAAGGGATTAATAAAAAGCTTTTCAACTACACAGGCAATACCTGGCCAGGCTATTCCGGGAATGGGCATGCCCGCCGGGACTATAATTTCGCCAGCTCCGGTGGCAGATACGATGGTACCACCTGTAGCAGTACCTCAGGCAGACGCTGCACCAGCTCGAAGAGATAGTGTGAATGGCAACTGAGAAATTTTAAATCGGTGACATGGATATTTGATTCTAATCAATTATTTGAGACGAAAGGTCTGTGTACTGGCAATTCAGCTTTTTCATAAATCTTAAATTATCTTATTTACACAACAAATAAATAAGATAATTTAGCCGTATGAGAGACTTTGTTGTTGAGTATGAATTTAGGAAGTATTTCACCTTTTTAGAAAGTAGCGTGGCAACTCCTGAACGTCTGGAGGTTAAACTGATAATGTACAAGACAGAGTACAGTATCTATAAAGACAAAGCCACAAATACCTGGCACAACCATGTAAGTAGATTTGAAATGTCAAAGGGATTGTTAAATGCTGTGGGTGAAGTTTTAGATGAATTCCTGAAATAAAGATATAAGAGCCTGAGCCGTAAAGCGAAAGAAATACCAGCAAATAAAATTACTGCCGAAAAACGTGTAAACAAAAAAAGTCTTCAAACGGGGAGGATGAAGACTTTTAACTAACCAATTATAAACCTGAACAAAAGTAGCAATAATGCTATTGTTTCAAAATAATTTAACAAAAATTAACAATTTCATAATGAAAGTTCTTGATTGTTGAAAAGAAAAAACCCCCACCTGAAGGGCGAGGGTTATACGTTTATATCTGGATAGTTCAGTTCCTAAAACTACATATTTTTTCCAAGTTTGCAAAAAATTTATTGTTAAGGTCCGCTAAATTGCGAAATTTTTAATTTCACGCAGGCTAGTCCATACCGGGAGATCTTAAAAAATATCAAAACCTGTAAAATAGGCTTCATCTGTAAATCAACCGCTTTTTAAACTAAATAGTTATTATTGTGACAGAATAATCTATTAAACCTTTTACAGTCCTATTATGAAGTCCATCAGGCTCTTTTCAATCTTTCTTTTGTGTTATATCAGTTCATCATCATTTGCACAAACAGTTTCCGACGAACTTAAGATATGGTTCAATCATCCTGCGGCAAGCTGGAACGAGGCTTTGCCCGTGGGTAATGGAAGACTGGGAGCGATGGTGTTTGGTTATCCATTATCAGAGAGACTTCAGCTTAATGAAGAAACGGTCTGGTCTGGTCAGCCTAAAGATTTTGTGAATCCAGAATCTAAAGGGGTGCTGCCTGAAGTTAGAAAACTTCTTTTCGAGGGGAAATATACCGAAGCTCAAAAGCTGGCGCAGGAAAAGATGATGGGAAAACAAACGGACCTGGGAACTTATCAAACTCTTGGCGACATGCTTATTGATATGGAAATTCCAAAGGATAAGGATGTTTCAAATTACCGCAGGGAATTGGATCTTGAAACGGCCATAGCCAAAGTGGTATTTCGGGCAGATGATATTACATATACCCGCGAAATATTTTCTTCGAAACCTGGCGAAGCAATTTTGGTGAGATTAACGGCAAGCAAACCCGGAGCCTTAACATTTAATCTAAAGCTTCAGCGACCAGGAAATAAGGCCATAATCGCATATTCGGGAAATGGTATCAGCATGTCTGAACACGTTGACAATGGGAACGGAGTGAAACTGGTATCGAAAGTCGGCTTGGTGAATGAAGGAGGCACAGTTCAGGCAACGTCGGGCAATATTAGGGTGGAGAAGGCAAATTCGGTTACAATTTATTTAACAGCAAACACAGATTATTGGAAAGGCAATCCGGAGCAACTTTCTTCAACACAATTGGGCAATGCCCTGAAGATATCTTACGAGAAACACCTTAAAGATCATATCGCCGATTATCAGAAGTATTTTAAGCGGCTTGATCTGGATTTCGGATCGACAAATGCTATTTACTTTCCTACTGATTCAAGGCTTACGGCTTTGCAAAAAGGGAATATAGATCCGCAACTGATAAAACTTTACTACCAGTTCGGGCGATATCTTTTAATCAGCAGTTCGCGGCCGGGAGATTTACCGGCAAATTTGCAAGGTATATGGTCGGATGGATTATCGGCCCCCTGGTCTGCTGATTATCATATCAACATTAACATCCAGATGAATTACTGGCTGGCAGAACAGACAAATTTATCGGAGATGCATAAACCATTTTTAGATTTTATTGATGCACTTCGACCTGACGGCAGAAAAACCGCCAGAGACATGTATGGAATGAAAGGAATTGTAGCGCACTTTGCAACGGATGTATGGCATCATACCGAAACTGCCGGAAACGTTCAGTATGCAATGTGGCCAATGGGCTTGGGCTGGAGTGCGCAGCATTTATGGGAACATTACCTTTTTACAGAGGATAAAAAAGCTTTAGCTGAACAGGGATACCCAATAATGAAAGAAGCCTCGGAATTTTATGCCGACTGGCTTGTAGAAAATCCGCTGACTAAACAGCTTGTTTCGGGACCTTCCACTTCTCCGGAAAATACTTTCCTAACGAAAAGCGGTAAAAAGGCGACGATGGTGATGGGGCCAACGATGGATCATATGATTATTCGTGACCTGATGGAAAACACCATCGCAGCAAGTAAGGTGTTAAACAAAGATGCTGCGTTCCGACGGAAGCTTGAAGATATTCTAACTCGTTTAGCTCCTACTAAGATTGGAAGCGATGGCAGGATCATGGAGTGGACAGAGGAGTTTAAGGAACCTGAGCCGGGGCACAGGCACATTTCACATTTGTTTGGATTGCATCCCGGAAGGCAGATAACTGCTCAAAAAAATCCGGAACTTTTAGCAGCAGCCCGGAAAACCATAGAATACCGCCTGGCAAATGGCGGCGGCCACACCGGCTGGAGTCGGGCGTGGATTATTAATTTCTTTGCGAGGCTGCAGGACAGCGAGGAAGCATACAATAACCTGATGGCGCTTTTACAAAAGTCAACCCTGCCTAATCTTTTTGATACTCATCCGCCCTTTCAGATCGATGGTAATTTTGGCGCTACCGCAGGTATCACGGAAATGCTGTTACAGAGCCACGCCGGCGAAGTGCATTTACTGCCGGCCTTACCCTCTGCCTGGCCGAAAGGTTTTATCCATGGTCTTTGTGCACGTGGGGGATTTGAACTGGACATTAACTGGGAAAACGGAAAGCTTAGCAAAGTATCTGTTCTTTCGAAACTGGGTAATAAATGTATAATCCGGTATGGCGAGAAGGTAATTACACTCCCGACCGAAAAAGGGAAGACCTATGTTTTTGATGGAGCTTTAGAACGCTTATAACGTTGAAAATCTTCCTACGTTTTTCAAAGGAATTCCCTGGAATTTAAAGGCGAGCTTAGCCAGGTAAAAGACCAATACCTGCTGACGGGGCAGACTCCAGCGCAAGAGAATTTTGATCTGTCCGGACGGAGCGGAAGATCAGGGTCTTTTTGCCAGGTTTTTCTTTAATTAAGGCCATAAATATTATTAGATTTAGACCTTTTTGGGGGATAAAGGCAATGAAAAAATACTTTGAAAGTTTCGAGCAATATTTTAATGGTGAACTGTATTATAACGACTCAGCCTTTCATCAAACCCAGTTACTGGCGTACTCGACCGATGCTTCTGTATATCAGGAGAAGCCTTTAGCCGTTGCTTTACCAAAAAACAATGACGACATAAAACTGCTGATAGATTTTGCCACGCGCTATAAATTAACGCTAATTCCAAGGGCGGCGGGTACTTCATTGGCCGGGCAGGTAGTCGGTAACGGAATCGTGGTAGATATCTCGAAACATTTCAACCAAATTATCGAGATAAACGCTGCCGAAAACTGGGTACGGGTGCAGCCGGGAGTTATAAGGGATGATTTGAATTTTTACTTGCGCTCTTACGGACTAATGTTTGGTCCGGAAACATCTACCGCTAACAGGGCCATGATTGGTGGTATGGTCGGGAATAACTCTTGCGGTTTGCACAGTATTGTATGGGGAGCCGTGAGGGATCATTTATTAGAAGCCAGTGTTATTCTTAGCGACGGCTCTGAAGTGACATTAAAACCGGGGGGGCCGAATGAGCCTGACGGAAAAAGTTTCAAGACCGAGATTTACGAGTCTTTGATGTCTTTATTATCCGATGAAAATACTAAGGAATTAATACAAAAGAACTTCCCAAAATCTACTGTCGTTCGTAGAAATACAGGTTATGCCCTTGATGCCCTACTTGCTATGCAGCCTTTCAATGTGGCTGGAAAAGATTTTAATTTGTGCAGCCTGCTGGCTGGATCTGAAGGAACACTGGCGTTTATAACGGAGGTTAAGTTAAATCTTTTACCTCTGCCGCCCAAAGAAACCGGGGTGATATGCATACACTGTAATTCTTTGGATGATGCTTTACGGGCTAACATTGTTTCTTTGGAACATAAACCAATGGCCTCAGAGCTTGTAGACAAATACATTCTCGATTTCACCATCGGACATCCTGAATACCAAAAGAATCGGTTTTTTATTGAAGGCGATCCGGCAGCGATTTTGATGGTAGAGTTTATGTGCCACGACAAACAGGAACTCCAATCGAAGATAGACCGGCTGATAAGCAATTTAAAAAGTTCCGGATTTGGTTATGCCTTTCCTGTTTTATACAATGCCGATACGGTTTACGCCTGGGAAGTTCGTAAAGCTGGACTGGGTTTGCTGCGTAATCTGCGAGGGGATAGTCAGCCCGTAAATTTAATTGAAGACTGTGCAGTTTCGCCTCAGGAACTGCCGGAATACATTCAGGATCTTCAGCTTATTTTAGATAAATATCAGGTAAAAGCCTCTTATTACGCACACGCCGGCGCCGGCGAATTACATGTCGAGCCAATCATCAACTTAAAAACGAAACAAGGATTATCAACCTTCAGAAATATATTGGCCGAAACCGTTGAACTTGTGAAAAAATACAAAGGCTCCTTATCAGGAGAGCACGGAGACGGCCGTTTACGCGGTGAGTTTATACCGGCAATGCTGGGCAATGAAACGTACCTGCTTTTCGAAAAGGTGAAGGCGATCTTCGATCCCAATAATATTTTTAATGCAGGTAAGATAACCAAAACACCTGCCATGGATACGCATTTAAGGGTTAAAGAAGGCGCAGGCCCTGTTGAGGCATTAACCACATTTAACTTTTCATCCACAGGCGGGATTCTTGGCCTGGCCGAAAAATGTTCTGGTTCGGGCGATTGCCGCAAGAGCGCCATTTCAGGTGGCGTTATGTGTCCGAGTTATATGGCTACCCGCCTTGAAAAAGACACTACAAGAGCCCGCGCAAACGTACTGAGGCAATTTCTCAGTAATGAACACGATAAACATCCATTCAACCATGAAGAAATTAAGGATGTTATGGACTTGTGTTTGAGTTGTAAAGGCTGTAAAACTGAATGCCCTTCTGGCGTGGATGTAGCCAAACTGAAAGCTGAGTTTTTGCAACAATATTACGATCAGAATGGCATTCCGTTCAGATCTAAATTGATAGGCAACTTCAGTAAACAAATGAAGCTGGCTTCGATGTTTCCGCCGGTTTATAATTTAATTTTTCAGACGAAAATATTTCGGAAGTTGGCGAATTCGCTGGTTGGTTTTCATCCTGAACGATCAATGCCACATTTAAATGCAGTTACGCTGAGAACATGGTATAAAAAACGGAAGAAAACAATATCTCCAGGACGCAAAGTATATCTTTTTTGTGATGAGTTTACCAATTACAACGATCTGGAAGTTGGGCAAAAAACCATTCTTTTATTAGAAGCTTTGGGCTTTCAGGTGAACATGCCTGAACATGCCGAAAGTGGCAGAACGTATTTGTCTAAAGGATTGGTGAAAAAGGCGGCCCTTATTGCGAATCGAAATATCGAAACTTTTGCCGACCTGATTTCTGATGAGAGCCCTTTAATCGGCATTGAACCCTCTGCTATTTTAACCTTCCGGGATGAATACATAGATCTTGCTAAAAAAGACAATCGCGAGAAGGCACTTAAACTATCAAAAAACACCTATACTGTTGAAGAGTTCCTTTCGAAGGAATTGCGGGGAGGAAGCATAAACCGGTCGGTGTTTACGAGCGATAAACGAAGGGTTTTAATTCATGGGCACTGTTATCAAAAAGCTCTGTCCTCGCAGGAACATTTAAAGGCCATGTTAAGTATTCCGGAAAATTACAGCACCCACCTTATTCCTTCGGGATGTTGCGGAATGGCAGGCTCGTTTGGTTATGAAAAAGAGCATTTTCAGATTTCCAATCAGATCGGCGAATTAATCTTGTTCCCTGCTGTAAGATCGGCGGAAGGGGAAACTCTGATTGCTGCATCGGGGACTTCCTGCAGGCATCAGATTAAAGATGGAACGCAAAGAACCGCGCAACACCCCGTAGAAATATTGTTCGATGCTTTGAAAAAATGATAGGGCCAGGCTTGTAATAAACAGGTGGGACTTGTTCTCAAACCTCTGTAGTTCGAATACTTAAAAGCGTTTTGCAAGAGAATTTTTTTCTAAGATGTTTCAATAATTGAAGAATTGTATATATTAGGGCTTAAACTTTAAAAAATCATGGAAAAATACAATCAGTTAAAAAGCCTTTTAGCATCAGTAGAAGAAGATGCCGACAAATTTTACAACAAAGGAGTTAGTGCTGCTGGAACACGTGTTCGTAAAGCATTACAAGACATGAAAGCACTTGCTTCTGATATGAGAAAAGAAGTAACTGATATCAAAAATAAAGAGAAATAAGATATAAATATCTTTGGGAAAAACCGCCTCCGACTAATCTGAGGCGGTTTTTCTGTTTAACGCAAGATCACCGTCGCTGCAAAATTTCAAGAAGTAATTCAGGCTCGTTGGTGGTGATAAAGTCTATATTTTGCTTAAGTAGCCAGCACATGGCATCCTCCTGATCCACTGTCCACACATTCGTCGTTAACTTTTTTTCGTGAGCCTGTTTAATCCATTGCGGATTTTTTTTTAGAACGTTCACATCGTAATCAAATCCCGAAATCTTATCTTTTGCAAGTTCTTCAGGTAATTTATCCCCTTTAAGGTATGCAACTGAAGCGTAAGGTTGAAGTTTAACAAGTTCTTTACAAATGGCATAGTCGAAACTGATATAGTCAACCCAGGCCTGAGCTTTGTAAGCTTTAACAAGTTCAACAATTTTTTTCGCGGCAGACATGCCATGATCTTTACTGACAGACGAAGGTTTGATTTCCAGAATCAGGCGGGTGCTTTTTTGACTTAGCCCTTCTTTCAGATAATCGTTTAAAGTAGGCAGGCTTTCATTGTTCGAAAGCTTCAATTTTAATAGTTCGTTGGAGTTGGCCTGTTCAAGTGAAATACCTTGAACTTCGTAATCGTGACTGACAAATATTACCGAATCAGAAGACATATGAACATCGAATTCGCTGCCGCTGCAACCCAGCTTTACCGCCTGCTGTAAAGCGGCGATAGAGTTTTCCGGCAAACCGGAATTTTTCCAGGCCCCACGGTGGGCAATTACCTTGTTTTCGATAAAGCTATCATGAATGATTTTAAATGATTCTGAAAGAAAATCCAGTTCTGTGTCGATAGAGATCGTCAAATCGTATTCAGCATCTTTCTTATTATAAAAGGGAAGCAATTCAAGTCTGTTTCCTTTAATTACGAAAGCTTTCGCATCTTTTCCCGAAAGGATTATTTTTTTCAGTTCAAAATCTTTTCCCGACAAACTAATCATTCCAACCTCATTCCGACCGGGCGAAAAGGTGTAGCTGCTTAGGAGGATTGAGGGTTTCTGCTGTGCATTTAACATAAGGGAACCGTATTTCAGAACGAGGAATAGGGAATACTAATTTACAGCTTTTAAGCAATAAATATTTTCCTCCTAAAGCGTCAAACTGCCTTTATTTAACCCGGCTAGCAAGGCATTTCGGCTGCCGATTTTTATTCCAAAAGAGATTGAATCTACTCTTTTTTTCTGACGATAATCAATAATTGGGGTAATAAGAATCAGGAATAAGCGCCTGATTACTTCTGAAATTTACCGCGTTAAATATTTTTAAATCTAATACCATGAAAACTCAATTAATTTGTCGTACGTCGGCGATTTTCGTTGGCTTACTACTTGCCTTCGGTTCTTCTGCTCAGACCGTTGATACCTTGCTTAAAAGAACCGACAGTATATCTACCGGAAGAATTGACACCTTACCAACCGTAATAATTACCAGTAGTTCTGCAGTAAACCAGAAACTGTCGAAGGCCTTCAATAAAGATTTCAAGAATGCAGTAAATGCAAGATGGTTCGAAATAAACAAGAGATATTTGGTGAAATTTATTTCGGCGGATCAAAAAAATACAGCCTTATATAATAAAAGAGGTTATTTAATATATCATATCGCTTACGGAACAGAGAAAAATCTTCCCGAAAACGTAAGAGATCAAATTAAAGCCCAATATCCAAAAGCTACCATTACCAATGCTATTTATGTTAATCAGGCAAACCGGAAGGTTTGGGTAGTAAGTTTGGAAGAAGGCCGAGAATTAGTTTTAACCCGGGTTGAGGACGACCAGCTTGATGAGGTTGAACGGTTTAAAAATGCATCGGTAAATTAATTCAGCAAGTTTTCAAGACAATGAGAGGCATTAATACGCTGGATGATTTGATGACTTATTACCTGCAATCATTGCTGGAAACGGAATTGCGCTGGTCTGAAGCATTGGACAGAATCGTGTTGGCAGTGAAGTCGCCGGACTTAAAAACCTTATTAGATAAATCCGCTGACCTTTCAAGAAATCACCTGAGAATTTTGGGTGAAACCTTAGAGAGCTTCGAGAATGGCAACTCATTTAAGCAAGCATTGGTTGTAGATGGCTTGATCGGAGAAATGGATGAACTGCTTGAAATAACCACCGATCCTGAAGTTAAAGATGCTGCTATCCTTGTGTCTCATCAATGTATCGGACACTATAAAATTGCACAATACGGAGCGGTGAATTCGTTTGCTGGACTTTTTAAGATGCGGGAGATTGCTTCAATGATCCATCACTTACTGGAGGAAGAAAAAGCAGCGGATGAGGTGTTAACCGAATTTGCTGAAAGCAGGATTAATCCTGATGCCCAATCCTTATTAAAATAGATGGTACGGGTCTAACAAACATTAAATTATTCTACATGCCCTGGATAATGAGGGAAATATAAATTTCAACATATGGAGATTCCGGAGTTAATGCAAGCAATGGTATTCGAATGTGCCGGAAAGCCATTAGTTTTGAAGGAGGTACCCGTTCCTCAGCCTTCGGCTGATCAGATGTTATTAAAGATCCGGGCCTGCGGAATCTGCAGGACCGATCTTCATATAATTGACGGAGAACTTAAAAATCCTAAACTTCAGCTCATTCCGGGGCATGAAATTATCGCAACGGTTGTAAAAAAGGGGCAGAACGTAACCCGCTTTAATGAAGGTGATATGGTTGGTGTCCCCTGGCTGGCACACACCTGCGGAGAATGCAAGTATTGCGAGGCGGGTCAGGAGAATTTATGCGACAAACCTTTATTTACCGGCTATACCATTGATGGTGGATTTGCAGAATATACTGTTGCCTATGATCAGTATTGCTTTAATCTGTCGAGTTTTTACAACAATTCATCGGGAGCTCCGCTGATGTGTGCCGGGTTAATTGGTTATCGGTCATATAAAATGCTTGATAAAAAAGCTGAAAATATTGGCATCTACGGATTCGGCGCAGCTGCACATATTATCATTCAGCTTGCCATTTTTCAAGGTAAAAAGGTTTATGTGTTTACCCGTGCGGGAGATAAAATAGGACAGCAATTTGCTCTGGATCTGGGTGCAGAATGGGCCGGAGATTCTGAGGCATCGCTTCCTGTAAAATTAGATGCCGCCATAATCTTTGCTCCCCTTGGAGATCTTATTCCAAAAGCTTTAGAAGATGTGGATAAAGGATGTATGGTGGTATGCGGCGGTATCCATATGACGGATATACCCTCCTTTCCTTACCGCCTTTTATGGGAAGAGCGCTGCGTGCGATCTGTCGCCAACCTGACACGCCAGGATGGAGTGGAATTTTTCGAGCTTGCAGAAAAGGTGCCTGTAAAAGCTACAACTGTTTTGTTTAAACTGCATGAGGCTAATCAGGCGATTGACAGCCTTCGTCATGGTAAAATACAAGGTGCCGCAGTACTTGTGATGTAGCTTTTCTGTGCCGGATTTTACCCCCGGCCTGATAATAATCAGCAGCAGAACTGACGGTAATTTTACGAACGAGCCTATGGTTTTTGTTTCTTTGAATAACCGGGTATCGAATAATAAAGAAAACCGAGGTTCACATTCTTTTGCTTTGATTTTGTAGCAAAACCTCGCTTGATAAATAGTGATCAATTCAATCCCTCTTCATCAATCAATAACATAAAACCTTTTAATGTGAGACTGTTATGCGAAAAAGCACCGCGAAAAAGGAAAAGAGAAAAGAAGAGTTAAATAAGCTTCCGGAACAGGATCTGCCTGAAGGAACTAATTTCAATATCGGGTGGATATATATCGTTCTGTTTGGGATTATTTTAGCGATTTCTTTTTTTAGAGATTCCTCGGTGGCAAAAGAAATTACATGGCAGGAGTTCAATCGGAATATATTACAGCGCCACGCTGTTGATCATGTTGAAGTAATAAACAACGAGAACGTAAACGTATATATAAAAAAAAAATTTTCCAATAATCCGGCTTTTAAGGACGTGTTTAAGCCGATGATTGCCAATCAACCGAATGCCGGACCTCATTATGTGTTCACTATTGGCTCGGTGGAAACATTTGAACATAATTTAGAAGAGGCTCAGGCTAAATTTAAAGAACAGGATAAAATCTCTGTCAGGTATGTAAAGCAATCGAATTGGCTGATGCAAATGCTTGGATGGGTGTTCTTATTCGTTGTCATAACCTTCATCTGGCAGTTTCTTTTCCGACGAATGGCTGGTGCAGGTGGTAACTCCTCTGTTTTTTCCTTTGGAAAATCGACCGCTTTATTAATGGAAAAGGAGAATAAAAGCACGATTACTTTTGATGATGTTGCCGGACTTGAAGAAGCTAAAGTTGAGATTAAGGAAATTGTTGATTTTTTAAAAGATCCTAGCGCTTATACCAAATTGGGCGCTAAAATCCCCAAAGGAATTATTATTGTGGGCCCTCCGGGTACTGGAAAAACCCTTTTGGTGAAGTCGGTCGCCGGCGAAGCCCAGGTTCCTTTCTTTTCCATTTCAGGTTCTGAATTTGTAGAAATGTTTGTGGGAGTCGGAGCCTCGAGAGTTCGCGATCTGTTTAAAAAAGCTAAGGAAAAGGCTCCGTGTATTGTTTTCATTGATGAGATTGATGCCGTCGGACGATCGCGTAGCAAAAATTCGTTATACACCGGCGCAAATGACGAGAGGGAAAATACTTTGAATCAGTTGCTTACAGAAATGGATGGTTTCGGAACGAATAGTGGAGTAATTGTTTTGGCTGCCACAAATCGTGCCGATATGCTTGACCCGGCTTTATTACGACCGGGAAGGTTTGATCGCCATATCTATCTGGAACTACCAAATTTCACTGAAAGAAAAGCCATTTTCAAAGTGCATTTGCGCCCATTAGTGCTTGATTCATCTATAGAGGTTGATTTTTTGGCGGCACAAACTCCGGGGTTCTCGGGTGCAGATATCGCCAATATTTGTAATGAAGCGGCTTTAATTGCTGCCCGTCGTAAAAAGCAAAAGGTTGATAGACAGGATTTTTTGGATGCAACCGATAGGGTAGTAGCCGGACTGGAAAGAAAAAGTAAAATCATTTCTCCGGAGGAAAAGAAAATTATTGCTTATCACGAAGCCGGACATGCCGTTGTTAGCTGGCTTTTAAAATATGTTGACACCCTGGCTAAGGTTTCAATCATACCAAGGGGAAAGTCGCTTGGCGCCGCCTGGTATTTGCCCGAGGAGCGTGAATTGCGAACCTCAACTGAATTTTCGCAACGGCTTTGTGCAGCCCTCGGAGGACGGGCAGCAGAAGAAATAACATGGGGCGATGTATCTTCAGGGGCCTTAGACGACTTAGAAAAGGTTACAAAAGATGCATATATGATGGTGGCTTTTTACGGGTTCAACAAAAAAATTGGCAACACGAGTTTTTATGATTCGACCGGTTTGCGTGATTCAAGTATTCAAAAGCCATATAGTGAAGAAACTGGTAAAATGATTGATCAGGAAGTGAGAAAGTTGGTTGAAGAGGCCTATAAGCAAACGAAGGAAATTTTATTGAATCATAAAGAAGAACTTAAACAAATAGCAGAACTGCTTTTACAAAAGGAAGTGGTATTCAAAGAAGATCTCGAAAAAATACTGGGTAAACGGCCCGAGAGTAGCATGTCTGTTGAACTAAAAACGTCTCCCCAAATAACCGGAGCTTGATTGTGTGACCACAAACCGCTACATGCTTTTAGCGATATTTAAAATTCCTTCCGATAATCCAAAATAAATACGTGGTCCGCCCATGAATTCGTCATCTTATTTCCATTCAGATTCTATTTTGATCAGAATCAGCCATGGGGCTGAGACCTATCAGTACATAGGATTTTGGATCTCTCTAATTTAGTTCTCAAATAAATAATTTAACAATCAAACAACGGAGGTATTTATGGCTACGAGATCACTAGCGACACAGACAAGATCAATCCCATCATTATTTGAGGATATCTTAACCCCTTTTATGCAACTTCCTATTTCTTCTTTTTTTGGCGACGGTGGTCGAACCTTATCCGTTCCAGCAGCTAATATTGTAGAAGGAAAGGATAATTACAAGATTCGCCTCGCTGTGCCGGGAATGAAAAGAGAAGATTTTAAAATCGACCTGGAGAACAATCAATTAAGAATCAGTGCAGAAACTGAAGAAAAGATGGAGCAAGAAGAAGATCAAATTACTCGTCAGGAATATAGCTTCTCTTCATTCTCGCGAGCCTTTGCATTGCCTGAGGATGTGAATAAGGATAAGATACAGGCCAGGTATGAAAATGGAGTCTTAACTATTACTTTGGTGAAAAAGGACGAGGCAGTGCGGGGCGCCATAAGTAAACACATTAATGTGTCGTAAATTTTTCTGCGAACAATATGTCCTGCCCTATTTAAACGGGACATATTGTTGTTTTCTCAATTGAAGTACCAGAAAATTTACATTTTTCTCACTAAAAGAAATGGCAACCGTCTTAACAGACCTACAGGAGTCCGGTCAAGTTAAATTAAGCTTTTACGAAGGCCGAATACGCAAACTCTTTAATAAAGCAGGTATACAAATAAATGGTTCAAACTCCTGGGATATACAGGTTCATGATTCATCCCTTTATGCAAACCTTTTTAAAAATGGATCTTTGGCATTCGGCGAATCGTATATGAATGGCTTATGGGATTGTGAAAAGCTTGACGAACTAATTTTCAGAATTATAAGAGCTAACATTGATAGTGAAGTCGCAAGAGATTTTCGTGCCATCGTATATTTTCTCAAATCTAAATTTTTAAACCAGCAATCGGCAAATAAGGTTCATGAAGTTGCAAGAAAACATTATGACATCGGGAACGACCTCTTCGCAGCCATGCTCGACAAAAGAATGATGTACTCCTGTGCTTACTGGAATAATGCTGAAACACTCGACCAGGCCCAGGAAAACAAACTCGAACTAATTTGCCAAAAGCTTAAACTTGCGCCCGGACAAAAGGTATTGGATATTGGCTGCGGATGGGGTGGCTTTGCTGAATATGCTGCAGAGAGGTATCAGGTAGAGGTGGTTGGGATTACAATTTCAAATCAACAACTTGAATTGGCGAAGGAACGATGTGCTAATCTTCCCATTGAAATCCGCTTACAGGATTACAGGAGTCTGGACGAAAAATTTGATAAAATTGTATCCATTGGTATGTTCGAGCATGTTGGCTATAAAAATTATTCTGATTACATGCGAATAGTAAGGAATGCTTTAAAAGATGACGGCTTATTCCTCTTGCATACTATTGGCGGAAACATTTCATTGACAACCATAGATCCATGGATCAATACTTATATTTTCCCGAATGCGATGATGCCTTCTGTTGCTCAAATGGTAAATCAATTGAAAATAAGTTTATCCTCGAAGACTGGCATAATCTCGGAAGCCATTACGACTTAACGTTGATGGAATGGATGCGTCGATTCAAAAATGCCTGGTCGCAAATAAGAGAGAGGTACGATGATCGTTTTTACAGAATGTGGATTTATTATTTAGCTACCTGTGCAGCGTCTTTCAGGGCAAAAAGAAATAATTTGTGGCAAATAGTTTTATCGCCCCCAACAAATCTGGAGGTTTACCAGTCTATCAGATAAATCCTTACTTTTTCCGGCCTTATTTAAGATATAGGTTGGGATCTTTTGCTTTGACATTGATTTCGTGCTCTGCTAATTGCGACAATCGATCGTCAATATGCTTTTCATTTATATCAATCCAATAGAATACTTCAGCTTCTTTTTCCATGTTCAGTACCTTAGCAAAAGCCGCCGCGGTTCCATAAACACTTATTTTGAAATGGTTAATTGCCTGAATACTGGCAAGCAGCGCCGCGTCTCTAACATCCATATCCTGGCAAGTGAACATAGTTTGCTCGGCCTCTTTAATATAAGCATCCATTATACGATTTTTTGTATCACGGAAAGCGCTTGAACTTTCATCGAGGAGGGTCTCCATTTTTTGAATATGCTGTTGAATAAATTCACGATACTTCTCTAAAATGGCTTTTAGTTTTTGAGAAGTGGTTTTATTTATCCAGTCGGGCAAAATAACATGTAGCTGGTTTTCTGCACTTATACACTGACTGATATCGTAGTCAAGCAGCTTGCCCAAGTCGCTGATTGATGAGTTATTTACTTCCATGACAATCTTATTTTATTCAAATTTATCGTTCAAATAAGCAGGCATGGCTGATTTATGTCAGTAAGGAAGTTGACATTTCTCAAGATTCTCAAGATCCGGAATTAGAAATTTCCAGGTGCTTTACATGGGCTTAGTTAAATGCAAATTTATTTGCCCAAAGCGTGGTTTTGATTAAATGGAACGCTAATTGTTGGTTTTTAATTTAATAATTCGGTTATGGCAAAGAAGAAAAAATTGACTGCGCAATTGCCTGAAGAGTATCCTGAAAGTACGCCAATTGCTGATCCCGAAGATCCATTTGTTCCTGAGGGAGATCCGGAGATAATTCCTTTCGAAGATCCTTTCGAAAACCCGCCTTATACACCACCTGTTCCTGGAGAAGGTCCATGATGGTGGGATGTTATCCGCAGAGCTTAGATTTTATGCCGGCCGAAGCCGGCATAATTAAGTCTTATAAGTCTTACCAGATTAAAGAATGAATTCTGCTTCTTCTTCAACCTCTAGTTGGTTCTCTACTCTGAAAATGCCGGGGGCCGACCAGATTGCATCTTCAGCATCTTCTTTTTCTGCAAACGAACGTACTTTACCTCTCAGAATGGCCTTGTTTCCGTCAACATCAATGTGCACTTTATTGGCATCAATGCTAGCGCTTCTATGAAAAGCAGCGCTTATTTTTTGTTTTAAGTTTTCGGGTGGGGTTTTTTGCTTCAATGTTAAATTATTAATAACGTTCCGTACACCAACCAGATTAATAACTGCGTTCTTTGCCGATTCGCGTTGGTATCCCCAGTCAACTTCTCCTTCCAGAGTTAAAATTCCATCTTCGACTTTTACTTTAATACTTTGTTCATTGATGGACGTATGCCATTTTATTGCATTTACAGCCGCTTCAGCAATTTCAGTATCCGATCTTTTATAACTTGGCGAAATTCCCACCTGAATATCCTCAGCTATTGCCTTAACTCCAGTCACCTTTTTAGCTTGTTTCTCAGCTTCCAATTTTTTCAAGTAACTGTCTACATGACCCGAAAGCGTTACCACCCCATTTTTTACAGAAACGCCAATTTCTGACGCGTTTAGAAGTGGATCCCATTTTAATTGGTCGAGTACATCCTGCTGGATTTGTGCATCATTTTTCATAATAGTTGTGATTTTAATATTTTTAAAGGTACCTCATTGCCTGTTTTTTGATTTGACAATGGTCAGTTTTGAGCCTGATATTAGGGCAAATATTTTGGATGTTTATCATCTCGATGCTGGACAGTAATCAGTCAGTCCCAAAGGCTTTTTGCCCAATTTTATAATTCGTGAATGAATTCAGGTGTGTTATGAAAAAAATTCTGGTGCCAATCGATTTTTCGCCAGCCTCTCGTCAGGCCAGCGAGTATGCAGCTGCCCTTGCCAGGCAACTTTCTGGCGAGATTCGACTTTTACATGTGTTTCACGAGGCCTCTGCAGTTATTGATGGAATGGTTAGCAGTGATGCCACCGGCACTGACTTAATGGAAGAGAATGAAATCCTGGTGAAGAGGGAGATCGACTTTTTGAAAGAACGCTATGCGGTGGAAGTAAGCGGATATGCCAGGATAGGCTTTCGAATTGACCGAATACGGGATATGGCGAAGGAAATGCAGGCTGATTTGATTGTTATGGGAGCTGGTGATACAACATTAAGTACAATCAGAAAAGTTACTATACCTGTGCTTATAATTCCGGAGGGAGTTTCTTTTGTACCTATTAAACACATTGTATTTGCTGCTGATTTTAATGAGATTTCTAATGTTTCATGTTTTGATTCTTTGCTTAGGTTAATGGATAAACTCGATGCCATGTTACAGGTTTTGCATGTTAAAAGATACATGAAAGACAGACCGGATGTTGAAGAGCCTGGAAAGGCGCAACTACGCACTATTTTATCTAAAATAACTTTCTGGTATGAAGAAATAGAGGCCGATAGCGTTGAAGAAGGAATTGAGGATTTTGTAGAAAGTCATCCGGCCGAATTATTGGTTATGATAGCACATACACACAACGTATTCGAACGGATTTTTGGCGGCACTCATACCAGCTCAATGACCTATCAAAATAAATTACCGCTGTTAGTTTTGGAAGATAAATAATGAAGTCTATCTTGTTTTTTCAAGTTGCACTGCCAGGTAGATTATAGCAATTCCGATAAGAAAATAGAACATTTGCAAGGGATGAAAAGCATCGATCATGAAAATTTGCACAAGTATCCAGCCGCTTATAAATAAACCGCCTACGATAGACCATTTATATCTTGAGTGATATTGTTGAGCTATGCAAAATCCTGCAAACAAATTCAGGCAACCTACAGTTACCAGAAGAATTCCAGGGATCAAAAAGTTTTTGAATTCTGTATTTCTTAATAAGTCAGTTGATAAATTTAGTAATCTTCCCGGCGGGTCGCTTATCATAAGTAAACCCGATACAATGCTTGTGAGAGCAACGAACATTATCAGGATGAATAAGGCAGATTTCATGTTATCCTTTTATAGGTTCCAATTAATTCTCCGAAACCTATAATATGTCCGCTCATTGCTTTCTCTAAATCAGCTTTCCTTGCGTTCGGACTTAATTTTAGTAATTCATCTAATGCGTAAACCTTAAAAAAGTATCGGTGAGTGCCGGAGGGAGGGCAGGGGCCACCATAATTTTTCCTTTCAAAATCATTTACCCCTTCTATGCCATGGATGCTATTCTCTTTTATATGATGCGTCAACGGGATGTTCCACACAAGCCAGTGCGCCCAGGTAGCTATCGGAGCATCCGGGTCGTCAACGATCAATGCCAGGCATTTGGCTTCATTCGGAATGTGTTCAACTTCTAGCGGTGGACTTATATTTTTGCCGTCGCACGTAAACTTTGATGGAATCGGTTGATTGTTTTCAAAAGCAGGGCTGGTAATCTTGAGCTCTTTATAATATACTGTTTCGCTGGTGTCTAATTGATCGGGCCAATTCTGTTCATGTTCTCCCGGAGAAAAAAGTGAATCAACGCCTTCAACGAAATCCGGATTCTCATGATGAATAATCGGTTCATCTGCATCCATAGGCATTTTAGCTTCCGAATTAGTTTTCGGAGCCGTCGCGTTTGGTTTTGCTACCTTTCTCATAATCTTAGTATTAAATTCTTGTCTTGCTATTCCCCAAATGGGTATGTTTCAGGTATTTGGTGTCCGTCGGGTTTGAGATGCAGCGGATGCAAAGCACTGGTCTCATCCAGATAGATAAACGCATCGTAACGCAACGGCAAAATGCTGGGCACATAATTACCATATTCATGTTTCGGATCATAAACCACCCCAATGGCCCTGTGTCCTAAATGATTTTCCATCAGAATGTCATGGTCCGCAAAATCATCCATCATCAATAACTTATTTTCCGCACCTGCTGTATGCAATAAATATTCCCAGCTTCCTTTTTTTGCTTCTGGTACTTCCATTTTCTGCATTGGTGCTCCCCAATTTACACCTGCCATAACAGATCCTTTGTACGAGCCGAAGCCTACTAATACCACGCCTTTATCAGGATGCTGGGTTCTCGACAGCTCACCAATGTTAAACATACCATCATGAACCATGTCCGTTGCCCGGGCATCGCCGATGTGCGTGTTATGTTCCCATACAATTGCTTTAGAATTTTCGCCGTGATATGCCAAAAGTCTGTTGAGCGTTTCAGCCATATGCCTGTCCCGAACATTCCAGCTATGTGGGCCGCCCTGCACCATTGCTCTGTAATACTTCTCGGCATGCACCGTAACCAGAGCATTTTGTTCGGCACTAAATACATTTTCATAATCGGAGTCGTAATGCGGCGACTTTTGCTGTATTTCTTTGAGCAGTTTCACTACCTCGTTCTGGCATAACTGAGGTACCAGCATTGATGCTCTGGCATATGCCTGGCCCTCATCGCTGCGATACGGCTCAAAACACCTGAAGGCATCTTCGGCAACTTGCAATGCTGCGGGATCGGTGTTTTTAAGATACTGCATAATACTCTCCATGCTTTCCCAGAGACTGTATACATCGAGACCATAAAATCCAGCTTTTTTATTCGAAGGTAAATCCGAATTGTGTCTTTGCAGCCACTCCGCCAGTGCCGCTACTTCCCAGTTTGCCCACATCCATGTTGGCCAGCGGTTAAATTCGTGCAATACTTTTAAGGCTGTTTTGTGCTCCTGATCGTATCCTTTTACAAACCGGTTTAAGCGGTAGCAATCCGGCCAGTCGCCCTCAACGGCAATAAAATTGAATCCTTTTTCTTCTATCAGCTTTCGCGAAATATGAGTTCTCCAGGTATAATATTCATTCGTTCCGTGGCTGGCTTCACCCAGCATCACCACTCTCGAATCTCCGATTCGATCAAATAATGGCTGCAAATCAGCCCTGCTATTAAGCGGATAACTCCATTGTTTAATGGCAGATATAGCAGCAGATTCATCTACTGGTACTTCTTGTGTAAAATGACGTCTCATAATAATAAATCTCTGTCTATTGTCTGGATTTTTATCTCTTGAACAGCGTATTATGCAAAGGCTTTTCTTTGTAAAGATGTCTTTTAGATAATTTGTTTTTTCGATATAATTTATTCAAAACAACCTCATTTTATGCGCTTTAAGCATGATGATTGTCAGACTCTAGTCTGATGATTATCATGGAGATAGAATTGAAAGCGGACTAGATTTGAATTATAAAAAGGAAAAAACCATGGAAAATAACACGCCTATCAGCACACTTCATAATCTGATAGATTATGATATCAGCAGGTTTATGAGTGCAGAAGTTCAGCTGAAAAACAGCCTGGCAGAATGGATAAACAGGGCAAATTCGCTGCAGCTGAAAAATGTGTTGCAGAGATATTTAACTTTTGTACAGCAGCATATTGAAAAGTTGGAAGATTTTTTTGAACAGGAAAAAATAGGCTCTCTAAGTCTTAACAATCGCGTGATGCAGGCTTATATCTCCGAGACCAATGAGGCCTTAGAAAATTGCACACATTTGGAAGTGAAAGATGCCTGCTTGCTTTCATCCGTGCAGGCTATCAATCATTTTAAAATAAGTACATATGGAACTGCCGCAGCATTTGCAAATGCACTCGGAATGGACAAATCTGCGACTGTTTTTCATGAAGCAGAAATTAACGAAAAACATATAGACGATCGGTTGTCTCAGTTGGCCGAGCATGAGGTAAATATTAAGGCTAAAACTCCTATTGTTTTACCCGAATAAACCAGAGATCATGGAAATGCAAATTGCTAAAGAGGTCTCAATCCCGGTTAATAATATAACCTTAAAAGGTGATTTGGTTGTGCCTCAAAATGCTACAGCTATTGTAGTTTTTTCGCATGGCAGTGGAAGCAGCCGGTTTAGCACCCGTAACCAGATGGTGGCCGAATACCTGCGGGAGAGAAATTTCGGAACGCTTTTATTCGACTTGCTCACAACTCAGGAAGATGCGGATTACGATAACAGGTTTAACATCGATCTGCTGAGCAGCAGGTTAATAAGTGCAACCGAATGGCTTAGAGCTAATTCGGCTACAAAAGATCTGAACGTCGGGTATTTTGGCGCCAGTACGGGTGCTGCATCAGCCTTACAGGCCGCTGCTAATTTAAAATGGGTTGGCGCTGTTGTTTCGAGAGGTGGGCGCCCGGATCTGGCCATGCGGTTCGTAGAACGGGTCGAAGCTCCAACTTTGTTGATTGTCGGAGGTTTCGATACCGTGGTTCTGGAGTTAAATCAGAAAGTATTACAAAGATTACACTGCCCTAAAGAGCTGGTAGTAGTTGAAGGGGCAACTCATTTATTTGAGGAGCCCGGAAAATTGAATAAGGTTGCTGAACTGGCTGCTGAATGGTTTGAAAAATACTTAAGCCCAGTGGCTGCGATTAAGAGTTGATACGGCCGAGAAAAAAGAATGTTATGTTTAGAGATAGAATAGATGCCGGGTTATTCCTGGCAGAAAGGCTCAAAAAGTTTAAAGGCGATCCTGGTGTGGTTTTGGCGGTTCCAAGGGGAGGCGTGCCTGTGGCGTATTCTGTAGCCCGCGAATTAAATTTTCCGCTCGACTTGATCCTGACAAAGAAAATCGGACATCCCAGGAATGAAGAATATGCAATAGGTGCTGCAAGTCTCAGCGATTATTTTGTAATTCCTCATGCCAATGTTTCCGACGAATATATTCTTCAGGAAGTGGAACGAATTCGGACCCGTTTAAAGGAGATGTATAAAAAATTTATGGGAGATAGAGAGCCCGAGAATCTTAAAGGGAAAACCGTAATTGTAGTGGATGATGGTATTGCCACTGGTAATACAATTTTGGCAACGGTAAATGTGCTGCGGAAGAGTGAACCCGCTAAAATTGTAATTGCGGCTCCGGTAGCGTCTAAAACCGCTGTTCAGAAACTGTCTAAAGAAGTGGATGAAGTAATTGCTGTAATGATACCGCATGAATTTTATGGCGTAGGTGCATTCTATCATAATTTTACGCAGGTCGGGGACGAGAAGGTGTTGTTTTACCTGAATAAACTTAGAGAGTCGGGAAAGGTGGTTTAAATCTTGAATTCTTAAGACTTCCTTTGGGATTTCGAAAATCCTTTATAACGTGCATAAAATGATATGAAAACTGATTTACAGATCCAAAAGGATGTAATGGAAGAGCTTAATTGGGAGCCGTCTTTAAATGCTTCGGAAATTGGAGTGGCTGTGAAAAATAGTGTGGTAACTCTTTCAGGGAAAGTAGATACTTTTTCTAAAAAGCTCACGGCCGAGAAAGCTGCTAAAAGAGTGGCCGGCGTAAAAGCCGTTGCAGAGGAAATACAGGTAGGAATACCAATGGGCTTTACTAAAACTGATGCAGAAATTGCAGAAGCAGTCCTTGTCGCTTTACAATGGCACACCTCAGTTCAAGAAGAAAAAGTTAAAATTAAGGTTGAAGAAGGAAATGTAACACTTGAAGGAGAGGTAGAATGGGAATATCAGCGGGCATCTGCTAAGACGGCTATTGAGCAGTTGGCCGGCATTCGCTCTATCACTAATTTAATTATTGTTAAGCCACAAATTACCGCACTAGATATCAGACAAAAAATTAGTTCTGCATTTCATCGCAGCGCTAATATTGATGCGGGTAGAATTGATGTTAGTGTAAACGATACCAAGGTGGTACTGTCTGGTAAAGTTCGTTCTCTGGCAGAAAAAGAAGATGCAGAAACTGCAGCTTGGGCAGCGCCGGGAATAACAAGTGTGGAAAATAATCTCGAAGTTGTGGTTAAAGATTATATTTTGGCTAAGTAAATCGTCGCTCTGATTTGGTGATCTTAGAGTTTCTCGTTCAAAATATCATGAACTTCTTTGATATCTAATTGAAGTAATAAAGATCCGAAAAAGACTGCTGCTTTATCCTGCGCCTGAAAATGCTGCAAAACAGCTCTTCTGATTTTATTGTGATCCAGCTTTCCCTCTTCATAGGTTCGCTTAATATAAGCCAGAAAGGTATTTGTACAATTGTTTTTGTGTTCTTCCAGATATCCTGAAACAGTATTCTTAAGATCCATCCTTGTATTCTATATCCTAAAATTTATAATGATGTATAAATTGAAACTGCTAAAACCACTAGAGTTAGAATGACATACATTAAAATATCGAACTTCCTGTTCTGTTCAGTGCTGAACTTGTGTTTGTGCGGCGATGGGGTATAGGTTTTTAGGATCATAGGGAGATATTTTTGTTTTCATGATGCAATACTCGGGCCAAAATCAACAGTTTACGACCGGGATAATTTTTTTTCATACTAGGAGAGAAAAAAATCGATAGAATTAATCACTTGAAAACTAGCTGGATAATATTTAGGGCAACGGTGTATGGGTTTAAAATCAGTGTTTTAAATTCAGAACAGTCATCTGCACTAAGCCGGCGACAAGTAAAGCTCCCTAACGATGCATTGATTAAAAGTAGATATCGACGTAATCCGTCAGCATTCCGCCTTCACAATTTATCATATCTTGTAAACGCCAGTATTTTCTGTTTTTCGTGGTTTTAAATAACTGTTTGCCTGTTTTAATACAAGGTTCGCCGCGGTTATTGCTTTCAATTACCGATTTGATTTCTCCCTGAAATAATAGTTCGGATTCTGAGACCTGCTTTATAAGGCCGTCAATACTTATATAGTCTGCATTTTTGCTGCTTTTCTGTCCTCCTTTAATTGAATACCAGCCGTTTTCGGCAATTTGAATGTTAACACTTCCTGGTTCGTTCCAGCTGATCCATTGCAAGGTGAAATCGTGTTTCCCAACTCTTAAGGCTTTATCTTTCGGGGACGTCGATAGTTTAATTGTTGTTGCGGCTTTTGCGTCAGTATCAGTTTTTCCAGAATCAGCAACGCCAATAAGCTTTTTCAAGCTGTCTATCTCTTGCCTTAGAACTCTGTTTTCCTTTTTCAATTCTATTACCTGATTTGAAGAGTTCTTACATCCCGAAAGGATACCTATCAATAAAATCAGCAGATGAAATCTAATAAGTGCATGCATAGGTATATAATATTCATTCACGAAATAAGTTTGGCTCGGACTTGATACACCGGTTTGTCTTCTAGTACGATACGAAACCCTAAAAGTATAATCAGGATACTACAAGAGAGAGGAGTAATAAGTTGTTATACCTATTTTTAGTAAAAATGGCGAGAACAGATATTTATGAAGCTACAGGTAGCGAGAAGCAAAACCGGCTTCCCTCGCCAATTGCGCTTTCTACCCATATTCTCCCGCTTTGGGCTTCTATAAAATCTTTTGAAATAGCCAAGCCTAATCCCGTTCCAGACTTATTTTTCCCGTCTGTTGGTACTTGAAAATACTTGTCAAACAACCTTTTTTGATATTGCTCTTCAATTCCTTTTCCAAAATCTTTCACAGAAAACTCTATCATGGTCCCGCTTGGCTTGATTTGTATAGTCACCTTTCCTTTTTCAGAACTATATCTCATTGCATTTGACAGGAAATTTATGAGCACCCAAGTAGTTTTTTCTATGTCAGCAGTTACTTTAGGCAGATTAGGTACACTAAAACACTCAATCTGGATTTGTTTTTGATCTGCTTGAAATTTTACAGCATTTATGGCATAATCTACTATTTTATCCGGGTCTGCAGCCATAAAGCTCAGCTGGATGTTCCCTGTTTCTACCTGTGACAGATCAAGAAGTTCGCTTGTGATTTTTAATAGTCGTTGTGTATCATCCTCAATATGTTCTACCAGTTCTTTCTGCTCATGATTCAGCTCACCAACTCGTTCGTCTTTAAGGAGCTTGATGCTCATTTTAATTGATGATATAGGTGTTTTTAATTCATGAGATACTGTAGCTATAAAATTAGTTTTGGCTTCATCCAGTTCTTTAAACTGCGTGATGTTTTTAAGGATGTAAACTTTCCCTGCAGAGTTTCCCGATTTAATTACTGCATTATCCGTATTTGATTCCTCTAGATTGGGAATCAGTATTTCTCTGCTTTCTAACTGAAAATATGATTCTTTGCCGTTCGCATATATCGTTAGTGGTTTTCTAGCATTTTGAAGCTCAAGGATACTCTTTAATAGATTATTCCTTTGAGAAAGCTCTAATGCATTTAACCCAACTATATTATTCTCATCCAGGTTTAGCACCTGTTCCGCGATTGGGTTTACAAAAAGAATCTCATTATTTTCATTAAGACCGATTATGGCATCCTCCATTTGCTCGATAATGGCTTCAATTCGTAGTTTTTCGGATTTTAATGTAGCCAGATTAGTGCTCTCCCATTCATCCAGGCGCGTAGCCATTTCGTTAAATGCTTTGGCTATATCAGAAAATTCATCATTTCCTTCAAAATACAGATGTTGCTTATAATTTTTATGGGTAATTTCTTTTATCCCGGCTTTTAACTCATTCAATGGATTGGCAATAAACCCCGGAAAGTTTACAATGAAACTGAATAAGACAAGAAAGCTAAAGGCTGCTGCAAAGCTCATATACATCGTTGCTTTCTTAACCGATTTTTGAGCGGCTGCATTTTTTCGTACGATTGCATCAATATTAAGTTTTTCAATAAAATTTAAATTCATGCGTATATGCTTCAATGCCTGTTCTTTTTGGATAAGAGGGCTCGCAGGAGAAATTAACAGTGTAAAAGCATCTTTTAATCGCAATACCGCTTCTCTTTCACCAGCTTCTGTGATGTTATTTTCTTCCAGTTGAAGATGATTATTAAAAGTGTTAGATGCTTCACTGGAGAGAGGGAGACTGTTATTATCCAAGATATCTCTCATCGCCCTGGTGAAATTCAGCGTCTCATAATTATCCTTAAGAATAACCCGGGCACTTAAGGAAATTTCATTTAGATAGAATAAAGAGACCGCGCCAAAAAAAAGAACGATGGCGAATAAGAATCCGAAGCCCAGCCGGAGCTTTGTTTTTATTTTCATGATAATATTACTAAATCTGTTTCTGTAGCCGCTATTTTATGCAGCAGCTGATTAAAAATTGCAGTCCTTAGAATAACTTGAAATAAGTTCAAATGTGGCTTGCCAATGCAAATAGTAGTAATTTCTTTCTCAACCGCTACTTGCATAATCGTTTTGGTGATATCGTCGTTTTTAATTTTTATTACTTCGGCTCCAAGTTCCGTAGCAAGTTTAAAATTATTGATCAAATGACGTTGTTTATCTAACTTAATTCTGTCAAGACTTTCGCTACTACTTTGAACATATAATACAATCCATGGAGAACGATAATACGATGCTAGTCTTGCGGTCTTTCGAATCACGACTTTTGCCGTTTCGGAATTAGACGAGATACAAGCAAGGAACCGCTCTGGACGAAGTTTTACCTGTTTTGGTATCTCAATATCTATTTTTCTTTCTACCTGATGTGCTACTTCCTTTAGGGCCAGCTCACGTAATTGAAGAATTTTATCTGATTGGAAAAAGTTGTTTAACGCTTGCTGGACTTTACTTTTGTCGTAAATTTTACCCTCTTTAAGGCGGGTAACCAATTCATCGGCCGTTAAATCTATATTTACAATTTCGTCTGCCAGTTCTAGTATCTTATCGGGGATACGTTCGGTGATTGAAACCCGGGTAATTTTTTCTGCTTCTTCATTAATGCTCTCCAAGTGCTGAATGTTTACAGCTGATATCACACTGATTCCAGCCTCTAGTATATCCCATACATCCTGCCAGCGTTTGCTATTTTTACTACCCTCTACATTGGTATGAGCTAGTTCGTCAATAATTACAACTTCGGGATGGCGACTGAGTATGCTCTGAACATCCATCTCTTCCAGTTCTTTGCCTTTGTAAAATATTTTTCTTCTCGGGATTAAAGGAAGTCCTGACAAAAGGGAATGCGTTTCAGAACGGTTATGTGTTTCTATATAGCCAATCTGAATATCAATACCGTTACGCAGTAACGTATGCGCTTCCTGTAACATACGATAGGTTTTACCAACCCCAGCGATCATGCCGATGTATATTTTAAGTTTTCCGCGTCTGGATTTTTTTACCAGGCTCAAGAAATTCTTTACAGAATCGTTATTCGTTGCTTCCATTTTATAGAAGTATATTATTATTTCATTTCGTCTAAAGCAAGATTAAGCTCTAAAACGTTCACAGACGAAGGTCCGAATAAGCCCATTAATGGCTTCCTAGTATTTTTTTCAACAAGCTCCTTAATTTGTTGCGCATCTAAATTTCGATTAGCGGCAACACGTTTTACCTGAATGTCGGCAGCCTCCACAGAGATATTGGGATCTAACCCGCTGCCAGATGCTGTTACCATATCAGCTGGAATTTGATATTTGTGAAGATAGGGGTGATATTTTAACAAGGTATCTATCCTTTCACCAACTTCAGTTAAATAATCCGGATTTGATGGCCCCTTATTTGAACCTGCCGAACCAGCAGCATTATAGCCAATCGCAGAGGGTCTTCCCCAGAAATATTGGGCGCTTGTAAACGATTGACCTATTAAAGCGTAACCCACAACTTTGCCATCTTTCATTATTTTTTCTCCCCCGCCCTTTCCTTTCGAAAATTTACCTGCAAAAGCAACTGCCAGAGGATAAATTACACATAACAGCACCAGAAGTACCAGCGTAAGTCGTATAGATTGTAAAATGTATTTTTTCATGAATTCTATATTTAAACAAATAAGCCAACTGCCAAATCAATAACCTTGATTCCGATAAAGGGAGCTACTACGCCGCCAATACCATAAATGAACAAATTTCGTCTAAGCAAGGCTGTAGCACCTATGGGCTTGTAAGCCACCCCTTTTAAAGCAAGCGGAATTAGGATCGGAATTATGATAGCATTGAAAATTACTGCCGAAAGGATAGCACTTTCCGGCGTGTGCAGCCCCATAATATTAAGGCTTTGCAACGCTGGGATTGAAGCGATGAACAAAGCAGGAACGATCGCAAAATATTTGGCCACGTCGTTTGCAATAGAGAATGTTGTGAGCGTGCCCCTGGTGATTAGTAACTGTTTTCCAATTTCAACTATTTCAATCAGTTTAGTAGGGTCATTATCCAAATCGACCATGTTACCTGCTTCTTTCGCTGCCTGAGTTCCGCTGTTCATAGCTACACCTACATCTGCCTGCGCAAGTGCGGGGGCATCATTGGTGCCATCACCCATCATGGCGACGAGTTTTCCAAGAGCCTGCTCACTTTTGATATAGTTCATTTTATCTTCTGGTGTTGCTTCTGCGATAAAATCGTCTACTCCGGCTTTTTCAGCAATATACTTTGCCGTTAATGGGTTATCTCCGGTAACCATTACCGTTTTAACCCCCATTTTACGGAGACGTTCAAAACGTTCGCTAATGCCAGGCTTAATAATGTCCTGTAATTCGATTACTCCCAGAGCTCTTTCATTTTCTGATACCACCAGCGGTGTACCGCCGTTTCTGGCAATCGCTTTCGCCTGGTCTTCAATATCATCTGGAAAAATATTTCCAGCTTTTTGAACAATGTTTCGAATTGAATCTACAGCCCCTTTTCTGATTCGTATTCCATCGGGCATATTGATTCCGCTGGACCGGGTTTCGGCAGTAAATCTGATAAATTCTGAATTAGCATGGGCCACAAGTACTACGTTTGGATCTTGGGTCAAAGCCAATTCAATAATGGATTTCCCTTCAGGAGTTTCATCAGACAGCGAACTTAAAACGCATGCATTTGAAAAGCTTTGCATAACCACACCAACAGCAGGATAAAAATTAGTTGCTTTCCTGTTTCCAATTGTAATGGTTCCGGTTTTATCTAGTAATAGCACGTCAATATCTCCTGCTGTTTCTACCGCCTTACCCGATTTCGTAATTACATTGGCACGTAATGCCCTGTCCATACCTGCAATGCCAATCGCCGAAAGCAAACCGCCAATGGTGGTTGGAATAAGACATACAAATAGCGAAATAAGTGCTGCTATGGTAATGGGCGTATTTGCATAGTCGGCAAAGGGCTTTAGCGTTATACACACTATTATAAATACGATGGTAAAGCTAGCTAGTAAAATAGTTAATGCAATTTCGTTTGGTGTTTTTTGACGTGAGGCGCCTTCTACCAAAGCAATCATTTTATCCAAAAAACTCTCGCCGGGCTCAGTAGTCACCATCACCTTAATTTGATCTGAAAGTACTTTGGTTCCACCTGTTACAGATGATTTATCACCACCCGACTCGCGGATAACCGGAGCTGATTCTCCGGTTATGGCAGATTCATCGATCGTTGCGATTCCTACTACAATCTCACCATCTGCAGGTATAATATCTCCGGCTTCGCAGAAAAAAACATCCCCTTTTTTTAGTTGGCTTGATGAACGGGTTTCAATTGTGCCATTAACCAATACAACCTTCGCTGGTGTATCTTCGCGGGTTTTTCTTAAACTGTCAGCCTGCGCTCTGCCTCTGGCTTCAGCTATTGCTTCGGCAAAGTTGGCAAAAAGTAATGTTAGCAGTAAAATAAGGAAGATGAAAAAGTTATATATGGGAGAGCCCTGGCCACTGTGATTAATAGAATAGAATGTAACATAAGCCATAATGAGTGTCCCGATTTCTACCGTAAACATCACAGGGTTTTTAATCATCACCCTTGGATCCAGTTTAGTGAACGATTGTGACAGTGCGGTTTGCACCAGAGCTGGCTCAAATAATTTATTTGATTGAGGTTTCATTTACTTATTAATAAGGGTAAAGTATTCGGCTATCGGACCTAAAGCCAATGCCGGGAAATAAGAAAGAGCATTAAGTAGAGCTATCACGGCAAATGTCATGAGAGCGAAAGTCATGGTATCGGTTCTTAGAGTGCCCGCTGATTCCGGAATGAATTTTTTAGAAGCCAGCAGTCCGGCAATAGCCACAGGACCAATAATTGGAAGAAAGCGGCCAAGTATTAACACAAACCCTGTTAAAACATTCCAGAAAATATTGTTATCCCCCAGACCTTCAAAACCGGAACCATTATTTGCATTAGACGATGTGACTTCATAAAGCATTTCCGAAAAGCCGTGAAAACCAGGATTATTTAACCAATTAGCAGGCCTAATTGTCCATGTAGCATCTCCGTAATGCTTAAAAACAAAGCTTGCCAAGGCTGTACCCGCCAGTATTAAAAACGGACTAAGCAGGGTAACAATAGCAGCAATCTTCACTTCCCTTGCTTCAACCTTATGGCCCAGAAACTCTGGTGTACGGCCAACCATCAAACCTGAAATAAATACTGCGATTATGAGGTAAATGAAGTAGTTTAAGATGCCCACCCCGCAGCCACCATAGAACGAGTTAATCATCATCCCCAATAATTGCCACAATCCGGTAAGGGGCATAGTACTATCGTGCATACCATTGACAGAGCCGGTAGAAATTACGGTTGTAATGGTACTCCAGTAAGCAGTAGCCATCGGGCCAAAGCGCACCTCTTTGCCCTCCATCGCTCCGGTTGCCTGAGAGATTTGCATTTTACTGATAGCTGGATTACCCCTTAATTCGCTGCTGATAGTTGGAATAAGTAAAAGAAGAAATCCAATGGTCATTATTCCAAAAATCGTATAGGCAAGTTTCTTTCTGCGGATAAAGCATCCAAACGCGAGAACCATGGCAATGGGAATAATCATTTGCGAAATAGCCTCTACCATATCAGTAAGGTAATTCGGATTCTCAAACGGATGAGTTGAGTTGGCACCAAACCAGCCACCTCCGTTTGTCCCTAAGTGCTTTATGGCAATCATTGCGGCAGCCGGACCTCTCGATACGTTTATCGTATCGCCCTGCATCGATATGAATTGATCTTTCCCCTCATAGCTTGATGGTGTTCCATTAAAGGCCAGTATGATGGCTATAACTAAGGACAAGGGGAGGAGCAGGCGGGTAATGGATTTGATAAAATATTCCCAGAAGTTACCTAATGTAGTAGTTGTTTTATCGCGAAAGGCTTTGAAGAATATAACTGCTGATGCGATTCCGGTAGCTGCACTAACGAAATGGAGAAACATTATTACAAAGTGCTGGGTAAGATAACTTACTCCAGATTCTCCCGAATAATGCTGCAAATTACAGTTCGCCACGAAGCTAATAATTGTATTAAAGGAGAGATCGGGTGTCATTCCGGGATTGCCATCCGGGTTGAGCGGTAATTTATCCTGATAAAGAAGGACAAAGAAGCCATACACCAGCCAAACAGAGTTGATAGTAAGCATAGCTTTGAGCTGCTGCTTCCAATTCATTTGCTCTCTGGGGTTAATTCCCGAAAGTTTATAGATGCTCCTTTCCACGGGATTTAGAAAGTCTGTCCAGGTCTTTTCTCCTGCAAATACCTTTGCAAGATATTTACTTAGAGGAATAGCAATTAGCAGCGTAAGCAGATAGGTAGCAATAATTCCCAGTAATTCTGTGTTCATAGCTTGAATTAAAATTTTTCAGGTTTAAGCAGGACGTATATCATGTACACGAAGACTGCAACTGCGATAATGAATAATGCGATCATGATTTAGATTTTTTCGAACCAGTCAATGGATTTAAAAAATAGCCACATACAAAGAAACAGGGCGAGGGAGAGAAGTATTACCAGCATATCTTGATTGTTTTCACCAACAAGGCTACTTCAATGCCAGAATACTGTTATTTTCGTAATCGATTAATGTACAGTCGTTTATAATAACTGCACAAAACAATGAGGGCTAATAAACAAAGAAACCCTTCCATTTTGGAAGGGTTTCTTTGTCAATATGGAGTGGTATAGCGGTGCTTATATCCTGAACTCTTCTATTTTACGATATAAGGTAGTGAGTCCAATTCCCATAAGTCGGGCTGCTTCAGTTTTGTTACCGCCAGTATATTTTAAGATACGCTGAATATGCAGTTTTTCTATTGCTGCCAATTCAAATGTATTTTCAGGTAGCGGCGAGCTTTCATCAAATTCAAACGGTAACACATTCAACGACAAAGCCGGGGCATCCGAGAGGATTAGAGCTCTTTCGATCACATTCTTTAACTCCCTGATATTGCCTTTCCAAGTATGACTTTTAAGCTTGGACAAAAAATATTCATCAACTGCAGGAACTGGTTTGTTTAGCTTCTGAGCAAATTGTTGAATATAATATTTGACTAATTGAGGTATATCTTCGGTGCGATTGTTCAAAGATGGGAGTTGAATAATGAATACAGACAACCTGTAAAAAAGATCTTCCCTGAAATGTCCTGCCTTGATTTCTTCCTGTAAATTTCGGTTGGTTGCTGCGATTATCCTTACATCCGTCCTGGTTGTTTTTGTATCCCCAACTTTGATAAATGCCCCGTCTTCAAGCACTCGCAATAATTTGGCTTGCAAATCGACACTCATTTCACCAATCTCATCGAGAAAGATCGTACCATGATCAGCCTCTTCAAACAATCCTTTTTTATCCTTCAAGGCACCAGTAAAAGCTCCCGCTTTATATCCGAATAATTCACTTTCAAGAATATCTTTCCCAAAAGCACTGCAATTAACTGCGACAAAGCTTTGATCTTTCCGTTTGCTGCTTTGATGAATCGCCTGCGCAAAAATCTCTTTTCCTGTACCAGTTTCGCCCAGTAGCAAAACAGTAGTATCTGTGCGGGCAACTTTCTGAGCTAAATCTTTCGCGTGCAGTATGGCTTCAGATTTCCCAATTATAACGTCAAATCCGTAGCGTTTTTCAAGCTTTTGTTCGAGCTGATGAACTTTCTGTTGAAGCAATGCCTTATCCATTGCCCTGGCAACTAAAGGAATAATTTTATCATTATCATCTCCTTTCGTGATATAATCGAATGCACCATTTTTTATCGCTTGTACGCCATCAGGAATATTACCGAATGCTGTGAGATTTATTACTTCGGTTGCGGGGCTCAATTGGCGGATCTTTATCACCAATTCTACCCCGTTACAATCGGGTAGCTTTACATCACTAAGAACTACAGGGATATCTTCTTTTTCTAAAAGCTTAAGTCCAGACTTTCCATCTTTCGCCTGATAAACTTTATAGCCCTCAAGCTCGAGAATTCTGGAAATTAGCGAGCGAAGACGCTCTTCATCGTCTATAATTAGAATCTTTTTGATGATAAATTTTTAAACAAATAACGGGTAAAATAATGCCTCGAGCAAACTAAATATGCTGACGGGGGCTGAGAACACTTAATTGGAGTAATTTTGTTTATGGAAGAATGCCGACTGATTCCCATCCTACATTGCGGGCAGATTGTTGCTAACGATAAATTATAACTTCTAAAAAGAAAATTATGCTATTTACGGTTGTAAATTATATAAAACTCTCTCAAAATTATATAAAGTCATAAATAACAATTCTTTATATATTTGCTTTTGTAAATGAAATTATTCCGTACCTATATCGTACTTACGTTAGCCATGCTGATAACCTTGTCGGCAAGCGGGATAACAATTTCTTTGCATAAGTGCTGTGGTTCTATAAAAGGATTTTCGCTTTTCGCTAGTGCTCACAAATGTGAGATGGCCGAGAAACCGGCTCCAAAAGACTGCCCCCAACATTCAAAAACATCGCTAAAGAAAACGTCCTGCTGTACAGATCAGAAAATAGTTTTAACTAAATCCACAGACAAAGCATTTCCTGCAACTACAAATAGCCAGGTAAAAGAAACGAAACAAAACTTTGATGTTTTGTTTTTCCATACCTTAATTACCAACTGGTTTAGTTCATCCGATCAGCAAGAAGAAGAAATACGAAAGCCATCTCCCGGCTTGTTTATCATAGAAGCATTAATTCTCTTGCTTCAGCAATTCAGATTATAGGATTTTTATCAGCGACACCACCACATTTTGGTGGTCTCTAACCCATTTTGTCGGGTTAATGAACCGGTCAGCTTCGAGGTATTTGGCGTTTTACGTCAATTTTCTCTCGCATCAATCAGCCGACCTGAATTTTTTGACTGATAATAATTAACAAAATCTCATGATAGAGAAACTGATTGCATTTTCATTACGCAACAGGTTTTTAGTTCTCCTTTGTTCGGCGGCCATATTTGTATGGGGAATCTATTCTGTAAAAACCAGTAAAATTGATGCCATTCCGGATTTGTCCGAAAATCAGGTAATTGTGTTTACCGAATGGATGGGGCGCAGTCCGCAGCTTATCGAAGACCAAATTACCTATCCACTGGTTACTAATTTGCAAGGTATTCCCAAGGTGAAGTATGTTAGGGCCAGTTCCATGTTTGGAATGAGTTTTATCTATATCATTTTTGAAGATGATACCGATACCTATTGGGCCCGATCGCGCGTTTTGGAACGCCTTAGCTCCCTCGGTACTGCCTTACCTGCAGGGGTAAAGCCCACAATGGGGCCCGATGGAACCGGTGTGGGACATGTTTTGTGGTATACTCTGGATGCGCCCGGAATGGATTTGGGAGAACAGCGCGCCGTTCAGGATTGGTACATAAAATTCGCCCTGCAAAATGTGAAAGGAATAAGTGAAATCGCCTCTTTCGGCGGATTTCAAAAACAGTATCAAATAAGTATTGACCCCAATAAATTAAGCTATTACAAACTTGGCTTGTCAGATGTGATGCGCTCGGTAAACTCGAACAATAACGAAGCGGGGGGCAGGAAGTTTGAAATGAGCGATATCGGGTACATCATAAAAACTACCGGATACCTGAAATCTATTGAGGAGATTGAAAATCTATCAATTAAAACGCGCAACTCAATTCCTGTACGGATTAAAGATGTGGCTTCTGTAGAAATGTCGGGCGAAAGCCGCCTGGGTATTTTTGATTATAACGGCCAGGGCGAAGCCGTAGGCGGAATTGCTGTTTTGCGGTACGGAGAAAATGCTGATGAAGTAATTGGTCGACTGAAAAATAAAATGAAAGAGGTGAGCAAGGGCTTACCTGCGGGACTAAAGTTTAACATTGTTTACGACAGGGGCGAACTGATCGAAGAATCGATTTCGTCTATAAAAACGACTTTAATCGAAGAGATGATAGTCGTTTCACTCATCGTACTACTATTCCTTCTGCATTGGAGAAGTGCTATCAGTATTATTATTCAAATCCCTATTACCATTGCTGCCAGCTTTATCGTATTGAACGCGTTCGACATCAGTTCAAACATCATGTCTTTAACTGGGATTGCCCTTGCCATAGGGGTAATTGTTGACAATGGAATTATAATGGCCGAGAATGCATACCGGCATCTTGCAGTAAGACAGGCGGAGTTAACTGCTTTGCAGAAAGGAGAAACTAATGTTAAATAAGTTTAGCAAATACTTTGCTCGTAATAAAAAAGAGAACTATGTGAGACTTTCTGATGAAGAGCGTTTGCAAATCATTGAAAAATCTTCAAAACAGGTATCTCGCGGAGTTTTTTATTCTACCGTAATAATTATCACCTCATTTCTACCGGTTTTTTTATTAACCGGCCAGGAGGGTAAGCTTTTTCATCCGCTGGCATACACCAAAACCTTCATTTTGATGATTGATGCTTTGCTGGTGGTAACGCTTGCACCGGTTCTGATTTCATTTTTTATGAAAGGACGCTTTCGCATGGAATATGAAAATCCCATTAACCGAAAACTGGAAAGCTTTTATGAGCCATTAATCCGTACTTGTATAAAACATCGCAAAACTACTATAGGCATAAATATTCTAGCCGTTCTTATTAGCATTCCATTGCTTATGAGTATGGGCAGAGAGTTTATGCCGCCGTTGGATGAACAGTCGATTTTGTTTATGCCAGTTACTTTGCCCGATGTTTCCAATGCAGAAATCAAACGAATTCTACAGGTACAAGATCGAATCATAAAATCTGTTCCCGAAGTAGATAAAGTTTTAGGGAAAGCGGGACGTGCGAGTACAGCTACCGATAACTCGCCTATCAGCATGATAGAAACCATGATTTCATTGAAGCCAAAGAGCGAATGGCGGCCGGGCCTTACAAAAAAAGATCTGATCAAGGAACTGGATCAAAAGCTTCAGATTCCCGGTGTGGTAAATGGCTGGACACAGCCTATTATTAACCGGATAAATATGCTTTCAACGGGTATTCGCACAGATGTGGGGGTTAAAGTTTACGGACAGGATTTACAGCAAATAGACAAAGTGTCAAAGCAGGTGCACTCCCTTTTACAAGGTATCGATGGCGTGAAGGATATTTACGTAGAACCCGTTACAGGGGGTAAATATCTGGAGATCGATATTCAACGAGATCAGTTGGAGCGCTACGGTTTAACTGTTGAAGATGTAAATTCTACTGTTGAAACCGCTATCGGAGGCGCTCCATTCGCGACAACAGTAGAGGGGCGTCGCCGGTTTAACATCAGTCTGCGGTTAGGACAGGATTATCGTAACAGTATCGAACGCTTAAAACGGATTCCCTTGAATTCCCCTGATGCGGGAGTAGTTCCGCTTTCGTCTGTTACCGAGATCCGTTTTGTAAATGGTCCGCCCATGATTACTTCCGAAAACGCCATTTTACGAGGGGCGGTAATGTTTAACGTTCGCGACAGAGATTTGGGGAATACGGTTCAGGAAGCGATTTTAAAGCTTAACAAGCAGCTTCAATTACCGAATGGTGCTTTCATAGAATGGAGTGGTCAGTATGAAAACTTAATTCGTGGACAGCAGACATTGGTTTTCATCGCTCCTATTGTTCTATTGATCATTTTCTTATCTCTTTATCTCGCTTTTAAATCCTTACGGGAAGCCTTTTTGAGTTTGATAACCATTCCATTTGCATTGATCGGTGGCGCCTACCTTGTTTACTTCTGGGGCGTGAATCTTTCGGTAGCAGTAGCTGTTGGGTTCATTGCTTTGTTTGGTATTGCAGTAGAAACCGGAGTTGTGATGGTAATATATTTAAATGATGCTATGAGCCGGCTGGTAGCTTTGAAAGGAAATTCCAGAGATACGATCACCAACGACGACCTTAGGGAATATGTGATTGCCGGCGCTGCAAAACGTCTTCGTCCAAAGATTATGACGGTTTGCGTAGCCCTGTTCGGACTAATTCCGGTGCTGTGGTCGCAGGGAGTGGGAAGTGATGTAATGCAGCCAATTGTGCTGCCTATGATTGGCGGGGTATTGACTTCTTCCATCCATATTTTGATTGTTACACCACTTATATTTTTAATGACAAAAGAATACGAATTGAACAAATTTGGAAAAATGGAGGTGCACAATGGACATTAAGAGAATTAGGTCATTAGTTTATAGTTCATTAGTTTATAGTTCAATAGTAAGTTTAGTTAAGGCGCTTAATCTCGCCTTATGTTTCCCTTTTTCTTTGGGGCGAAGTGTTGGGGATGAGGGGTATTCGTATTCATCTCAAAGTCCCCTCACCCTTAATCCCTCTCCCCGGGGAGAGGGGGTTGGCGCTTTATGCAAGAAACTTTATGAGGGAATCTCTTTAAAGCCTGGTCTTTCTTTGATTGTGTTGTGTATGCTTAGTCTCAATATTTCAGCGCAGCAAGGCATGAGCCTGCCGGAAATACTGAAAGAAATTGAAGCGAACAATCCATCTCTCAAAACATATGAATATCAGGCGAAAAGTCAGGAAGCAAAGGTCGAGGGTGCGGGCGCATGGATGCCACCAATGATAGGGGCGGGAACCTTTATGACGCCTTACCCCGGTCAGGGCATGATTGAAGAAGGCGATAAAGGCGCTCTTATGATTTCTGCAGAGCAGGATATTCCCAATCCCGCTAAGGTAAAGGCACGGAGAGAATATCTCAATACTTTGGCGGAAACCTATACCCTGGGCCGGTCTGAGCGTTTTAATGAATTGCGAAGCAGGGCGAGACAGCTTTATTTCGATTTAATCATAGCATCTAAAAAGCAAAAGTTTCAACGCGAGAACAAGCAGATCATGCAAACAATGAAAAAGCTTGCAGATATTCGCTATCCCTATAACCAGGGAAAACTGAATGAGGTTTTTAAGGCAGAAGGTCGGCTTGCTGAAGCAGATAATATGTTGCTAATGACCGAGGGACGGATCAAATCGGATAAAATGGTATTAAATGCCTTGATGAACCGCCCTGCGACCGCATTATTGGAAATTGATACCACTTTGAAAGTGTCGTTTACTCCCCTCGCTGGTCTCGATTCAACCTATTTGGTCGATGTGCGCAGCGATCTGCGACATATGCAGCATAATATTCATTCGATGCAGGCAAATATTAATCAAATGCGGCAGCAGGCAAAGCCCGATTTTCGAATCCGCTTCGATCATGCAGCCAATTATTCGGCGATGATGCCAAGTCAGTTTACCCTTATGGGGATGCTCTCCATCCCAATCGTTCCATGGTCATCAAAAATGTACAAATCGGAAATTAAATCGATGAATTTTGAAATTGATGCCATGCGTCAGCAAACTGAAGGAATGGTTACAGAAATGCTTGCCATGGCTAAATCTATGTCGGTCGAACTCACATCGATGGAGCAGCAGCTTAAAGGATATGAAACGAGGATATTGCCCGCTTTGAAGAAGAGCCTTGATGTTTCGATGCTTTCTTACCAGGAGAATAAAATGGATTTGAGCGAAGTGATTATCAGCTGGGAAGCACTGAACATGACCCAGATGAATTACCTGGATGCTTTGCAGCGATATTATAAAATGATTACAGATTATGAAAAGAGCATTGAAAGATAAATCTGCATTCACCATGATTTGCTTTGTGTTACTCTTGCTTTTTAGTTGTAGAGATAAAGCACACCAAGACGATACAAATTCAGCGACGAAATATACCTGTCCTATGCATCCACAAATTATTTCGGATAAGCCGGGTACCTGTCCCATTTGCCATATGGAGCTGGTTCCGCTAAAGGCAGCGGCTTCGCATAATGTTGCCGACACGAGTCTTGAAAGTTTAGTCAAACCCACCAATCAACTGGTACTTTCTGAAATTAGAACTGTGAAACCATCAGAAGGGGTGCGCACAGCAGATGTAAGAATCCAGGGAATTATAAATTACGATTCCAATAATCGGAACGTTATTTCGAGTCGGGTAGGCGGGAGGATTGAGCGATTGTACGTTAAATATAACTATCAAAGCGTCAGCAAGGGGCAAAAGCTGATGGATATTTATAGTCCTGATTTAGCGAATGCACAACAAGAACTGCTTTACCTGAAGAATAGCGGCGACAAAAACCTTTTAGACGCGGCAAAAATGAAGTTGCGCTTACTTGGAGCTTCTGACCAACAAATTAATACCCTGCTCAGAACTGGAAAGCTGGACTATACCTTTTCCGTTTATAGTCCGTATTCCGGCTATGTATCCGAACAATCGGGAGCAGTAGCTGCCGAGACTGCATATAGCTCTGGTACAGTGATTACTGAAAGTTCGGGTTCTTCGATGGGCGAAATGGGTGGAAATAGTGCTTCTGTTGCATCAAAATTGCCGACGGTTAAAACAAACTCGCCTCTGCAATTGCGGGAGGGGCAATATATTAGCCAAGGGCAAAAAATATTCGACCTTATAAAGGCTTCTTCAGTCTGGGCCGAGTTTTTTGCCAGCGCCGAACAGTTGAACTATTTGAAGCGCGAAACTCCTGTGCAGGTAACTGCGCTTGATAACCCGGCACAAAGTACTCTATCCAAAATCAGCCTGATCCAGCCTTATTACAGCGAGGGCGCTACATTTTCTCTGGTAAGATCGAAAGTAAATAATTCGGGCAAGCAATGGAAGGTAGGACAGCTGGTCGAAGTTAAAACAGATGTGGATAGTAAATTTGGGAGCTGGCTTCCCCGAAGTTCAGTTCTGCACTTGGGGTCGAAGTATGTCGCTTTTGTAAAGAATGAGGGACATTTCATTCCTGTTTATGTAAGAATAACCGAACGGAGAGGCGACTGGGTGGAGATTGGCGAAAGCTTGCCGAAAGATGCGAATGTTGCAGTAAATGCCTGGTTTTTGGTAGACAGTGAGAGTTTTGTGAAGGTAGATAGTTTGAAGATGTAGGCGTTTGTATGCAAAAGTCGATATATATATTTAAACACATCATGGCTGTAGCAATGATTATTAAATAGATTGAAATGAAATTTAAAAAATTAAATATTCTTGGATTCCTGTTTTTGTGTATAGCGGTATTATGGCTCCCCGCTTGCGGCGGCGACAATCATTCAGGCGACCACCAGAAAGCTAAAACTGAGGCAAAATACACATGCCCCATGCATCCACAAATAGTACAAAGCCACCCGGGAAACTGCCCGATTTGCGGCATGGAGCTAGTCCTGATGAAAGATACAGGAAAGGAAATGTCGCTTATGCTAAACGAAAGTCAGATTCAATTGGCCAATATACAGACCATTAAAGTGGGCTCCTCGAACTTCAATACGTCGAAGATCCTGAATGGCCGCATCGTAACAAACCCTATGCAAACCGAATTGATATCAAGCCGTATGGCGGGCCGCATCGAACAGCTTTTTGTTAAAGAAACCGGAAGGAAGATCATAAAAGGCGAGCCCCTGTTCAAGGTTTACAGTGAGCAGTTACAAGTATTGCAGCAAGATTATTTGCTGCAGATAAAACAGGTGGCGGCTTTTCCGGGAGAAAAAATATATCAGTCTTTAAGGGAGGCTGCTCGAAATAAGTTAAAACTATTCGGGTACTCTGATGCTCAGATTAGTGCTTTGGCTAAGCGAAACCGTGTGTCGCCATTGGTTACCATGTATGCTTCAGCATCGGGAATCGTTAATGAAATTAACGTATCAGAGGGACAGTACATCCCGGAAGGAAGTCCGGTTCTACGTTTAGAGAATTATGATCGTTTATGGATCGAAGCAGATGTTTATCCTTCAGAAATTAATCAGGTCGCTCTTGGATCAAACCTAAAAGTCGTTGTAAATGGATTATCAGATTTAAGCCAAAATGCAAAGGTCGACTTTATCAGTCCCGCTTTAGATCCTTCAACTCAACGTTTAACTATTCGTGCGTCTATTGATAATTCTGCAGGTAAAATCCAGCCTGGTATGCAGGCAAATGTATATTTATCTACCGGAAATGTTTCAAATGTTGTTAGTTTACCAATAGAATCTGTACTTCGGGATGAAAATGGAGCCTACGTTTGGATAAAAACCGCTGCAAATTCTTTCACCTCCCGGCAAGTTATTACCGGGGCAGAAGATGCAAACAATATAATTATTACGTCAGGAATTTCTGGCGGCGAAGAAATAGTCACAAGAGGTGCATATTTGCTGCATAGCGAGCTGACTCTGAAACGAGGAACAAGTCTTTAAATAAGTATAAACTAATAGTATGAAAATGAACACAATCCTAATTAGCAGTCTGGCTGTGCTTTTTGCAGTGTCAACCGCATGTCAATCAGAAACAACAAACAAAACTGCTACAGAACAACACGACGATCATGAGCAGGAAACTGCAGTAGTCGAAGCAGGTAATCCTGAATTTAAAGATGAATCGTCAAATGCCGTTTATCAGCATTACATTCATCTAAAAACGGCCTTGGTTAATTCTGATGTTAAAGAAGCTCAGGCCGGGGCATTGGCTTTAAAAGCAGCATTAACTAGTGTCGGCAGCAAGAAAGGCGCAGATGTTGCTTCTAAAATCGCCGCTTCTTCCGATATTAAACAACAACGCAATGACTTGAATGCCTTAACCATCGAGGTTGAAACGGTGATTAAAAAAACAGGACTTAAATCGGGGAAAATCTACAAGCAATATTGCCCGATGGCAGATGCATATTGGTTAGCCAGCGAAAAAGAGATTAGGAATCCGTATTATGGTAATGATATGTTGAATTGCGGAGAAGTTAAGGGAGAAATAAAATAATCGGAAAAGTCCCGGAAAGCTCAGCATTCCGGGACTTTATTGATGATTCATCACAATTCATTCACTTACTGTTTTCTGGACGCGATGGAAACATAGGATCTGTTAAATATCAGGCCTGTAATAGCAAGAGCTCCTCCTCATCGACATACAATGTGAAAATTCTTACATGCTGAAAATATTCTATTCTTTAACCTCTTAGCCATTCAACCACCAAACTGAGAATGTTAAACATATGTTAAATGATCCGCGAAGTATTGAATTCCTATGCATCCCTGCGAAGACAGAATCAGACTGGATACATTAAAACAAGAACACATTTTGCCAGTTTTCTAGCTCGAAAAGAGCCTAATATTCTTTCAATTTTTTTTTCATGTACATAAAAGGCCGGCATACAAATTGCGGGCTTAACAGGCCTTAAACATGACAGTCCATGACAGATGTAAGCCCTTACTTTTCTATTTTTAGAGCCTATTAACTTTAAACAAATAAACCTCAGTACATGCAAGCAATTTTAGGTGTTATTTTTCACTTTATCGGCGGATTCGCCTCAGGTAGTTTTTACATTCCTTACAAAAAGGTAAAAGGTTGGGCATGGGAAAGTTACTGGATCGTGGGTGGAATTTTCTCTTGGTTTATTGTACCTCCATTAGCTGCATATTTAACAATTCCCGGCTATTTGGATATCATAAAAAATACTGATGGTGGCATATTAGGTCTTACCTATTTCTTCGGGGTTTTATGGGGAATTGGAGGCTTAACCTATGGTCTGGGTGTTCGGTATTTGGGCGTGGCCCTGGGTAGTTCTATTATATTAGGACTTTGTTCTGTTTTCGGTGCACTTATCCCTTCTATTTATTATGATTTCAACCCGAGTCCGGGAAAAGATACATTCACCGACCTGATTAGTTCAACATGGGGACAGATGGTGCTGATTGGCGTTTTGGTATGTGTAATCGGAATAATCATTTGCGGTAAAGCCGGTTCGATGAAGGAGAAAGATCTGGCCGCAGAAAATAAGGCAAATAATATTGAATTTAAAATTGGCTTAGGTCTTTTTGTATCTATTGTTTCAGGTATCCTTAGCGCTTGTTTTGCCTTTGGTATAGATGCGGGAAAAGATATGGCTCATATTGCCAATGATGTGTGGAAAGCTGCTAACCCTGGTGAAGGTGAATTCTTGTTCCAGAATAATGTTACCTATGTGGTTATTCTTTGGGGTGGTTTAACAACAAACCTAATCTGGTGTATGATACTGAATGCACGTAACAAAACGTTCTCCGATTACGGTAATAAGAAGGTTCCGCTTCTTAAGAATTATTTATTCTCAGCGCTAGCTGGTACAACCTGGTTCCTGCAGTTCTTCTTCTACGGTATGGGCGAAAGTAAACTGGGTAACGGGCCAAGTTCGTGGATCTTACACATGGCCTTTATAATCCTTGTGGCAAACACATGGGGTTTGGCGTTAAATGAATGGAAAGGCGTACGTAAAGCTACGCTAACAACAGTAATAGTAGGTATTATCGCTATAATTCTCTCAATTTTAATTGTAGGATATGGCAACTCATTAAAATAAAAGTTAAAATTTAATTTATGTCTGTCGAAACAACACGTTTTAAACACGTTAGCTACCTGTGGGATGACGCTAAAGCAGCCGAGCTTGCTGGTGATGAAGTAGGATTATTAATATATCGTTCCAATCTATTGGGAGCTGATTTGCGTCTTACGAATTATGGCGGTGGCAATACTTCTTGCAAAGCCATGGCTAAAGATCCTTTAACGGGAGAAGAAACTGAGGTTATGTGGATTAAGGGTTCTGGTGGTGATATCGGTACTTTAAAACGCAGTGGACTTGCAGCCTTGTATGTAGATCGTTTACGTAGCTTGAAAAATGTATATAGAGGTATAGAGCACGAGGATGAGATGGTTGAATTATTCAATCATTGCATTTACGATCTAAGCTCAAAAGCTCCTTCTATTGACACTCCCTTACACGGGTTTTTACCGTTTAAACACATTGATCACTTGCATCCGGATGCTGCAATCGCTATCGCGGCAGCGAAAGATGGTAAGAAAATCACTGAAGAATTATTTTCAGGAACTATTGGTTGGGTAGAATGGCAAAAACCGGGTTTTGATCTGGGTCTTCAGTTAAAGCAATGCCTTGACGAAAATCCTGGAATCCGTGGTATTATGCTCGGTTCTCACGGCCTATTTACCTGGGGAGATACAGCATACGAAAGTTACATGAATACTCTCGAAGTAATTGAGCGTTGTGCGCAATACCTTGAAGAGAACTTTGGCAAAAAAGGTCCGGTATTTGGTGGTCAAAAAATTCAGAGCTTAGATCAGGAAAACCGTAAAAAACAGGCCGCATCAATTGCACCTATATTGCGTGGTTTCTGCTCAAGCGAAAGACACATGATCGGTCACTTTACGGATGATTCTCGTGTGCTTGAATTTATTAACTCGAATGATTTAGACAGGTTGGCTCCTCTTGGTACCAGTTGCCCGGATCACTTTTTACGCACCAAGATCAGCCCTTTAGTTTTGGATCTTGCACCTGATGCTGATTTATCAGATGTAAATGCGTTAAAAGAAAAGTTAGCTCCTGCTTTTGAAGCTTACCGTAAAATGTACACAGAGTATTATGAAACCTGTAAGCATCCAAACAGCCCTGCAATTCGCGACGCTAATCCCGTTATAATTTTGTATCCTGGAGTTGGTATGTTTGCTTTTTCAAAAGACAAACAAACAGCTCGCGTTGCCGCAGAATTTTATACGAATGCTATCAACGTAATGAAAGGTGCGGAGGCAATCTCTGAATACACTTCATTGCCACGTCAGGAGGCCTTCAATATTGAGTACTGGTTGTTAGAAGAAGCAAAGCTTCAACGCATGCCAAAACCAAAAGCTTTATCTGGTAAAATTGCTTTGATCACGGGCAGTGCTGGTGGTATTGGAAAAGCAATTGCTAAAAAGTTTGTTGATGAAGGCGCAGTGGTTATTCTTAACGACATGAATGTTGAGCGTTTGGAGAGTGCGGGTGAAGATTTCAAAAGCCAGTATGGCAAAGATTCTTATGCAACAGCAGTTCTGGATGTAACCAATAGTTCTCAAATTAAAGATGCCTTAGATATAGCTGCATTAGCGTTCGGAGGTGTCGACATCGTTGTAAACAATGCCGGTTTATCAATTTCAAAATCAATTGCCGATCACACCGAAAAAGATTGGGATCTGTTATATGATGTATTGGTTAAAGGCCAGTTTTTTGTAACTCAGGCTGCTGCGGCAACTATGCAAAAACAAAACATTGGTGGCGATGTAATCAATATTGTAAGTAAAAATGCATTGGTTAGTGGTCCGAATAATGCGGGTTACGGAAGTGCTAAAGCAGCTCAGTTACATTTAAGCAGGTTAAACGCTGCCGAACTGGGTGCAGATAAAATCCGTGTCAACGTAGTAAACCCGGATGCTGTAATCAGCGATAGTAATATTTGGGCAGGTGGCTGGGCCGAAGGTCGTGCTAAAGCTTATGGAATTACTGTAGCAGAATTGCCTGCATATTATGCTAAACGTACATTGCTAAACGAAATCATATTGCCAGAAGATATTGCAAATGCTTGTTTCTCTTTTGCGGGAGGCCTTTTGAATAAATCTACCGGTAACGTTTTAAATGTTGACGGTGGCGTTGCAATGGCCTTTGTGAGATAAAATAAAGATCGGAAAGTATGAGATCAGAAAGCTATAAATGGCTGATATGGATCATACTTTCTGACCTTAATTAATCCTTACCTTGCCTGGAATGTTTAAGAAAATTAATCAGTAAAATCTGTCTCTTGTCTTCCCGACTTTTGGACTGAATAAAGAAATAACCATGAAACTCGAAAAATATCAGATTGAGGAGCACAATAATAAACAAGCTCAGCAACACAAAAGAAAATTTGAATTTGTAGCACAAGAGGTTGCTGGCGTAGAGGGTATTATCCAAAAACTTATTAAGTTTCAGATCGCAATACCTAGCTGGGCTTTAGGTACCGGCGGTACTCGTTTCGGCAGATTTTCTGGCGGTGGAGAGCCTCGCAACCTTGAAGAGAAAATGGAAGATATCGGTTTATTGCATCAACTGAACCAGTCGAGCGGTGCAATATCTCTTCACATTCCATGGGATATCCCAGAAAATGCGAATTCAATCAAGGCTTTAGCTGCGCAATACGGTTTGAAATTTGATGCGGTGAATTCAAATACCTTTCAGGATCAACCAGGGCAACAACACAGTTATAAATTTGGCTCTTTACAGCATGTTGATAAAGCAGTACGTAAGCAAGCCATTGAGCATAATATTGAAGTAATCCGTCAGGGTGTTGAATTAGGATCTGATTCATTAACCGTTTGGCTAGCGGATGGTTCGAGTTTTCCTGGTCAGTTGAATTTCCGTAAAGCTTTTAACAATACCTACGAAAGTTTACAGGAAATTTATGCAGCGCTTCCAGACAATTGGAAAGTGTTTGTAGAGTACAAAGCATTCGAACCAAACTTTTACTCAATGACGGTAGGGGACTGGGGACAATCGTTGCTTTATGCCAACAAATTAGGTCCAAAGGCTTACACTCTTGTAGATTTAGGTCATCATTTGCCTAATGCGAATATCGAGCAAATTGTTTCTTTATTACTTAATGAAGGCAAATTAGGTGGTTTCCACTTTAACGATTCAAAATACGGCGACGACGATTTAACTGCGGGCTGTATGAAGCCTTATCAGCTGTTTCTAATCTTTAACGAATTGGTTGAAGGTATGGACGCGAAGGGAATTGATCATGCAACCGGTTTAGGCTGGATGATTGATGCATCTCACAATATTAAAGATCCACTTGAAGATTTGTTGCAATCTGTTGAAGCAATTATGATGGCTTATGCTCAGGCTCTGCTGGTGGATACAAAGGCATTAGATCAGGCCCGTCAGGAAAATGATGTGGTACGTTGCCAGGAGATTTTGCAAAATGCATTCCGCACAGACGTTAGATCTATTGTTGCCGAAGCAAGATTACGTTCTAACGCAGCTTTAAATCCGGTTCAATTATACCGTGAATTAAAAGTTAGAGAAAGTCTGGTTGGTGAACGTGGATTAAAGACCGTAGCAACGGGATTGTAAAATAGATTTGAGATACGAGGTGTTAGATTTGAGAAGGCATAGTTCAAGCTGTTTGCTGTTTGCCATTCACATCGAATAAAAATATGTGGGATTTGAGAAGTGCGGCTCTAGACCCTGCATTTCTCAAGTCTCATATCTAACATCTCAAATCTCTCATCTCATATCTAAAAAACCAATGAGTAAAACCCCGGTAATAGCAGTATTTGATGTTGGGAAGACCAACAAAAAGCTTTTCTTTTTCGATGAGCAATACAAGATAGTTCTTGAACGAACTTCGCGTTTTGAAGAAACCGTTGATGAAGAAGGTGATCCTTGTGAAGACTTAGTTAATTTAACAAACTGGATTAAGGTTACTCTTGCTGAGGTGATGCAATTGCGGCAGTTCGAGATTAAGGGTATTAACTTCTCGGCCTACGGTGCAAGCTTTGTTCATATCGACGAAAGCGGAAATCCAATCGGATGTTTATATAATTATTTAAAACCATATCCCGAGGAGTTAAAGGAAGAGTTCTATAACCAATATGGTGGCGAGTTAAAGGTTTCTACCGAAACGGCATCTCCTGTGTTAGGAAATTTGAACTCCGGCATGCAACTCTACAGACTTAAATACCAAAAACCAGAAGTATATAGCAGGATAAAGTATTCGTTACATCTGCCTCAGTATTTAAGCTATCTGATAACAGGACAATTTTATAGCGATATAACGAGTGTCGGTTGTCATACCAATTTATGGGATTTTACAAAGCAAGATTATCATCGATGGGTGAAAGATGAGGGTATCATTAACAAGCTTGCTCCGCTTCATCCCTCAGATTCTGCTATTGAAGTAAACATCGGAGGCAATAAATATTCGGTAGGAATAGGCCTTCACGATAGTTCTTCTGCGCTGATTCCTTTTTTTACAAGTTTCCACGAGCCTTTTGTATTAATATCTACAGGCACTTGGTGTGTAACATTGAATCCATTTAACTCATCTCCCCTTACAAGCGAGGAATTAAAGAGCGATTGCTTATGTTATATCAGTTATAAAGGGAAACCGGTTAAAGCTTCGCGGGTATTTGCAGGCAATGAGCACGATCATCAATCGAAACGTATAGCTGAACATTACAAAAAGCCGGCTGACTTTTATAAGAAAGTTAAATACAATTCTACCATCATTAGCAAGCTTCAAGGCAATGCTAAAGAAGTGGGACTAATTGTTAATTGGGATAATTTGGCTAACTCGGGTTTTGAGAAAAGAGATTTGTCTGTTTTTGCAAATGCAGAAGAAGCCTATCATCAATTAATTATAGATTTGGTTAAACTTCAGGCAGTTTCTACCAATATGGTAGTAAAAGGAACCGGAGTTAAACGTATTTTTGTCGACGGTGGCTTTAGCAATAACACTATTTATATGCAATTGCTGGCTGCAGCATTTCCTGATATGGAAGTTTTTGCCGCTTCTGTGGCTCAGGCCACTTCTATCGGTGCAGCGCTCGCAATTCATAAACACTGGAATAGCAAGTCTTTGCCGACAAATATTATAGATTTAAAATATTATTCAGCTTCACAGGAAATAGAAATATGAAAGTCGGGTTATTTATACCCTGTTATGTAGATCAGTTTTATCCTAATGCCGCTATCGCGACGCTTCAATTATTAGAAAAATTTGGAGTAGAGGTGGTATTTCCCAAAAAGCAAACCTGCTGCGGTCAGCCAATGGCCAATTCAGGTTTTTCTCATTTATCGGGCGAGTGTGATGAGCTGTTTGTCGAGAATTTTGCCGAATTTGATTATGTAGTATGCCCTTCCGGGAGCTGTGTACTTCATGTTAAGGATCATTTGCATTCATCTAAACATCCCGAGAAGGCAAAAGAAATACGCACAAAGGTATATGAGCTGGTAGAGTTTCTTACCGATGTTCTTGAGGTAAAAGAACTAAAAGCCAGTTTTCCGCATAAAGTGGGCGTCCATCAAAGCTGTCACGGTCTGAGAGGTTTAAAGCTGTCGCAGATGAGCGAATTAGTGGCGCCAAAATTTTCTAAACCGGAACAATTATTAAACATGGTTAGCGGAATAGAGCTAATTACCTTAACCCGTGTGGACGAGTGTTGTGGTTTTGGGGGGACTTTTTGTGTTGCCGAAGAAGCAGTTTCTGCAAAGATGGGTAAAGACCGGGTTGCCGACCATGTAAAAAATGGGGCAGAATATATTACAGGTGCAGATCTATCATGTCTTATGCACATGGAAGGCATCTTGAAAAGGCAAAAAAGCAATGTGAAAATAATACACATCGCCGAAATTTTGAACGCAGGCTAAAATACTTAGAGATTTGTAAGGTTTAGACCTTGTCATCTTGAACTCGCTCAGGATTTTAAATACAACTGGAAGATGCTGGAACAAGTTCAGCACGACGTGTGCTTAGCCTTTGGGTGGATTGTTCTCCCGAGAGCTTGTCATCCTGAAGTCGTTTCAGGATCTCAGTAACTGGTGATATGATTTCACCATTGAAAAATGAATTTCATGAAAGAAGAATTAGTGAAAGATCACGCAGAATTATCAGATATCTTCAACCAGGATGAGCCACGTGTTAACTGGCACGATGAGACTCTTTGGTTTGTTCGTCAAAAGCGCGATAAAGCAGTAAATACCATTCCTGAATGGGAGCTGCTAAGAGAAACTGCATCTCAAATCAAACATAATGTACTTTCAAACTTAAGCGCTTACCTAGAGCAGTTTGAGGCAAATGCCTTGGCGAATGGCGCTCAGGTGCACTGGGCTGCCGACGCGAAAGAGCATAACGAGATAGTACTTTCAATTTTAAATAAAAACTCGGTTAACAGAATGGTAAAGAGTAAATCCATGTTAACGGAGGAATGCCACCTAAACGATTTTCTATCAGAAAATGGAATTGAAGTGGTCGATTCTGATTTGGGAGAACGGATTGTTCAGCTAGCGCAGGAGCCACCAAGCCATATTGTATTGCCTTGCATCCATAAAAAGAAAGAGGAAATAGGCGATTTGTTCCACATCCACTTGGGTACAGCCGCCGGGGAGGCAGATCCGCAGGTGCTAACCGAGGCCGCTAGGCAGGATCTCAGAAATACGTTTCTTACCAGGAAAGCTGCTTTAACAGGTGTTAACTTCGCGGTAGCCGAAACAGGAGAAGTTGTGGTTTGTACCAATGAGGGAAACGCCGATATGGGCGTGCATTTAGCTGATGTACACATCGCCTCTATGGGCATTGAAAAGATTATCCCCCAAAGGAAACATCTGGGCTTTTTTCTGAGATTGCTAACACGAAGTGCTACTGGGCAGCCTATCACAACCTATTCAAGCCATTTCAAGAAGCCTCGTCCCGGTACAGAGATGCACATTATCCTTGTTGATAACGGCAGAAGTCGGCAGCTGGGTAGAGAAGACTTCAGAAACTCGTTAAAGTGTATTCGTTGCGGCGCTTGCATGAATACCTGCCCGGTTTACAGAAGAAGCGGCGGACATAGTTATCATTATGCGATCTCTGGCCCGATTGGGTCAATTTTGGCGCCGAATCTGGATATGAAAAAAAATGCAGACTTACCTTTTGCGTCAACGCTTTGCGGTTCGTGCTCAAACGTGTGTCCAGTAAAAATTGACATCCACGATCAGCTGTATAAATGGCGGCAGGTATTGGTGAAAGAAGGGTATGTAAGTACTGTTAAAGCTGCAGGAATGCGCGGCATGGCATGGGTGTTTTCGTTTCCTGCTCTGTTTAATATCGCGGGAAAATCCGGACGCTGGTTTATGAAATATTTTCCATTTATGGTTAGTAATAAATTAAACCCCTGGTATAAAGAACGCGAAATGCCCGAGCCACCTAAAGAGTCGTTTAGAGAATGGTATGCGAAGAGGGAGAAGGGGAAGAAGTAAGAAAAAAGGTGAAAGGTAAAAAGGTAAAAGGTGACAGGATATAGGTGAAAGCGAGTATGGGATTCAATCAATCTGTACATCTATTATTCAAATAAATTCTACATTAATTCATGGGTAGCAGAGATAAAATATTGGCGGCTGTAAAAGCCAATCAACCGGCACTGATAGAAATTCCGGTTGTGAATATTCCTCAATCGACAGATGGGCTTGTTGAACGGTTTACGGCAATTGCAACGGCAATTGGAAGTAAAGTGATTGAAATTGAAAGCCTGGAGGAAATAAAAGAGTATGTAAGCGGACATTTCGGTGCGCCTTCGCGAGTTATTTCTTCTTTTTCAGAATTATCTGCTATCGCTGAAACGAATATATCGGGGTTTGACCCTCACGAATTAGAGAATGTAGATTTCGCCATTCTTAAGGCCGAGATGGCAGTGGCAGAAAATGGCGCTTTGTGGGTTCCGGAAGGAAATACCATGCAGCGGGTTTTGCCATTTATTACACAGCATCTCGCCCTTGTGGTTTCAAAGAATACGCTCGTTCCAACGATGCATCAGGCATATGGACTTATTGGCGATAGGGAGTATGGATACAGTGCTTTTATAGCGGGGCCATCTAAAACAGCCGATATAGAACAATCACTGGTGCTGGGTGCGCACGGACCAAGATCCATGGTTGTATTTTTGATAAAATAAGCATCTCTGCAAGTGTTTTTTTTTGAATGTTATCGCTCTGAAGTTTAGCTAATCAAGTGGAATTTTAAAAGTCATTCTATTTTCATCTGCCGCTTCATTGTACGGAGGGGATTATTCTGTTGATTCTAGCTGCCATTTGAATCTAATTAACATCACGCTTTAACACCCAGTTTAGCCAATAAACATAATTACTTTTTACATTGCAGCACGGTGCAGGTTGGCTATGTTCAGAAATAATACTATGTTTAGATAACGAACCTGTTACACTACGCAATGCTATATAGTGGTCTATCAAACCGTGTAAAAGAGTATGCTGAAAAAACTTTCTGATAATGATCTTCTTGAATTACTGAAGGATGGCCAGATGGCTGCATTCGACGAGTTATACAATCGTTATTGGTCTAAATTATATTCCCAGGCCTATAAGAGAATTAACAGAACTGAAGTGGCAGAGGAGATTGTTCAGGATTTTTTTACCAGCCTTTGGATCAATAAAGATTCGGTGATCATTCATACATCGTTCAGTAATTATGCCTATGCGGCTGTTAGGAATCTTGTTTTTAAGCAATATCAGAAAGAATATAACGTCCGAAAATTCGAAGATGCTCATAAAATGAGCCTTGTTGAAAGCGATACTTCAACCGAGCAACTCATAGAGTTAAATGATTTGCGACGGGTACTGGAGCAACAGGTAGAAACTCTGCCTCCCAAATGCAGAGGGGTTTTTAATCTCAGTCGCAAAGAATATAAAAGCAATAAAGAAATTGCTGCCATTCTTGAGATTTCTGAGAAGACGGTTGAAAATCATATGACAAAAGCACTTAAAACGCTGCGTTTAAGTGTAAAAAATATTATCCCGCTAGTTTTAGCCTTTTCTAAGTTTTTTTAAATATTTTTTTATTTCACTAGGGGTTAGGTGGTAGTTTGAGAACTATGTACCTATACCGGATATTCTAATCATTCAATGCAAGACGAAGTAATATTTCAATTAGTTGATAAGTATCTCAAGGGAGAATGCACCCTTGAAGAAGAGATGGTTATTATGAACTGGTATAATTCTTTTAATTCTACAGTTGACCCTATATCACTTTTATCTGAAAAACAGCAAGACGATCTAAAAGCCGCTATGCTTAGTCGCATCAAATTTAAAATCTCAACGATGCCGGTCGTCCATTCGAAAAGATCAACCAATTCAATAAAAGGGTATTATTATGCTGCGGCAAGTATTGCCGCGGCATTTTTGATTGTGTTTTCATTACTGAATCAGAACTTTAAAAAGGGTAAGCCGGAAGAGAATGTTTTAGCAGAGATTGCTACTCAAATTAATTTTAAGAACGATCTTAACAGGATTCAAAAATATATTTTACCCGATAGCACGATTGTATGGCTTCAGCCTGATGCCGCTATCAGTTACGATCATGATTTTGTTCGACAAACACGGGATATAAAATTGGCTGGCGAAGCATTTTTTGAAGTAACGAAGGATGCAAAACACCCATTCCTGATTCACAGCGATGACTTTATTACCAAAGTATTAGGTACAAGCTTTAACGTGAAATCTTATGCAGGGGCTAACAATGCCGAGGTTTCGGTGGTTACAGGTAAGGTTTTGGTTTATACTCCGGCTTCAAAAAATGAAAAATTGCGCAGTGTTTATCTGCTTCCAGCACAAAAGGTGACATACAATAAGGCCAAACATCAATTGATAAAACTCAAAGTCGAGGAGCCAACTTTAAGCATTTGGGAAAAGAATACCCTCTCTTTTGAAAATGAACCAATCACTAAAGTGGTCGAAACTTTAAATAGAACGTTTAAAGCCAAAATCATTTTAACGGATCCTGATATCAGCCAGTTAACCTTAAGAGCGGATTTTACAGATGTTAATTTGCCTAATATTATGGACATGCTGTCCAAATCTTTAAATATTACTTATGAGCTTAACGGAGATACAATCATAATCTCCAAAAAACCTGAAACTAACTAAAATTTAACCTAACCCCCCTGCATGAAAAATGAAATAGAATAATTAGAAAGTATTAAAAAGTTAAGAAGTGGTTGCGACACTTCTTAACCCAAAACCTAAACTATCGGATTAGTGCTTTATCACTAATGCCAGGTTTTTTATTGTCTCATTTTTGGAAATAAAACAAATAAAAGTATGAATTTTTATTTACAACTCTCTAATGACTTAGGTTATATTATGAGAATTACATTAAGTCAATTAATAATATTTATTGTTTTAACAGGTGTCTCCTATGCCGACGAAAGCAACGCACAAGGTGTGTTGAATAACTCTGTTAAATTAAATCAAACTACCACTACGTTAAACAATGCCTTAAAAAAGATTGAAAAAGTAGCCGATGTCAAATTTGTTTATAGCAAAAACATCATCGATGCAGACCAATTAGTTTCCATATCGGCAGATAGCGAGAAGCTTTCTGTCATACTCGACGATTTACTCAAGTCTCGAGGTATCGGGTATGAGGTAATGAACCAGCAGATTATTTTAAGTCCCCTGGTTCCTGAAGAAAAAAATACCGGATCAGGTGATATTAATTCAGTAAGGCAGGATATAATCGTTACCGGAAAAATTACGGATCCAAGCGGCGAGCCTTTAATCGGGGTGAGCATTAAATTGAAAGGCTCAACATCTGGTGCAGCCAGCAATGTCTCAGGAAATTATTCAATTACCATACCTTCTAACATCACAAATCCGGTATTAGTGTTTTCATATCTCGGCTATGCAACTAAGGAAGTCGCTGTAGAGGGGAAAACATCTATCAACGTTCAATTAGTCGAGGATGTTAAAACATTGCAGGAGGTAGTAGTAGTAGGTTATGGCACGCAGAAAAGAGGGGATGTTTCGCAGGCGATTGCTTCTGTTGATATGGAGAATCTTAGAGATGTACCGGTAACAAACGTTACGCAGGCTCTGCAAGGAAGGATACCGGGCCTCGTGTCAACTCCCAGTTCTTTTCGTCCGGGCTCAGGATCAAGTATCAGATTGAGAGGTACCAGATCTTTAACAGCCGGGAATGACCCGCTTTATGTGGTAGATGGTATTCCGATCAGCTATACAATTGATGATATCAATCCTCTGGATATTGAATCGATTGATGTGCTTAAGGATGCCGCAGCAACAGCTATTTATGGATCAAGAGGTGCAAATGGAGTAATTCAGATAACGACTAAAAAAGGAAAGGCAGGGAAGCTTTCTATTGATTATAATGGAAATACATCCGCCGACAATATTGTCAGAAAGCTTGAAGTATATAACGGTCCCGAATTCGCCCAGTTTAGGCGAGACGCGTTTATCGGCTCCGGTGTCTATAATGCTACTGCGAATGCGAATAACACCAACAAACGATATTTTCCTGATCCCGAAGCGGATTACGAATTATTTAAAAGCAATGACAACATGCTTTGGGATAATGTGAAGAATGCGTATGAATGGATTGATCTTGATATTACGAGCACACCAAAAAGATTTGTTGCTAAAACCCGGCCCACTACAGCAGAAGAAAAAGCTGTAATGGCAAGTTTGGGCTATCCTGTTTTAAATGAAGTTGCAATATATGACCCTTCTAAAATTACAACTTATAACTGGGGAGATGATGCCTTAAGAACGGGGATCACCCAAAATCACAACCTTTCTATCTCTGGGGGATCTGATAAGTTCAGAAGTGCTTTCGGCGGTGGTTATTTTAAACAAACTGGTATCATAAAAAGCCAGGATTTCGCTCGATTCACTTTATCAAATAATAATAATTTCAGACCCAGGGAATATTTGAATTTCGGAACCAATCTAAATTATTCCAATGCGATTCGTAATAGCGGTACAGATTTGTATAGTGGCGCAAGCGGGCAGTTTCCTCTAACCACTCCTTACGATAGCAATGGAAAGTTTCTTCTCAATCCTGGAGCTGACGATCAGGTATTTAATCCTTTAAACGATCCAAATACTGTGTTCGACGAAACAAGAACTAACCGTTTGTTAGCTAACGTCTTCGGCCAGGTAGATATCTTAAAAGGTCTGAGCTTTAAAAGTGCATTTGGCGTCGACCTTAATACCTCAAGAAGAGGGCGGTTCAATGGAGCCGTTTCATCCGTCCGACGAAATGCTGCACCCAACGGTAATTACGATACGAATAATGGCTTAGTATGGACACTTCAAAACCAATTGAGTTATAACACCACCTTTGCGGGGAAACACGACTTTTCTGCGACTGTTGTACAAGAGCTTAGAAAGCGAAGGGACGAAGAGAATAATACCAGTGCCAATGAACTAACTTACGAAACTCAAAAATGGTATGCCCTGCAAAACAATGCCAAAGGAGTGACTGTGGTTTCGGGTAACTTCTTGCAAGATCAGTTAGCGTCTCATCTCGGCCGTATTAACTATTCTTATGATAGTAAGTATATATTCTCCGCAGCTCTTCGGCACGATGCTTCTTCTGTTTTGTCTCCTGAAAATCAAAGTCAGTTATTCCCTTCTGCTTCTATCGCATGGCGGTTAGACCGGGAATCGTTCATTAAAGCCATACCCGCTATCGAGCAATTGAAATTGCGCTTAGGATTTGGTGCAGTTGGAAATGCCGGTATAGATCCCTATCAAACTGCTGGTGTTTTATTCAGAGATCCGTCCTATTATAACTTTGGAAATAATGTAGCCATCGGATATACCCCCCAATACCTGCGTTCTGAGGTTACTTGGGAGAGAACTATTACAAAGAATCTTGGGGTAGATTATGGATTCTTGAAGGGGCGGTTAACGGGGGCGATCGATATTTATGAATCGAATACAAACAATATTCAAAATATCCCGCTGCCAGGAGCTGGAGGAATAGCTAGTGCGCTTGTTAATTTGGGAAATGTTCGAAACAGAGGCCTTGAAATAGCGCTGTCTACTGTTAACATCGACAAGTCTGCCAAAAAGGGTGGGTTTCGATGGACATCAGATTTCGCTTTCTCCACTAACAAGGAAGAGATTACAGAATTAAACAATCGGGGCGTTGACGATATCGCACGCCAGTGGTTTTATGGAAATCCGGTTAGAAGTTACTGGGATTTTAAAAGCGATGGAATTTTTCAATATACAGATACACTTTCGGGAGGGATACTTAAAGATTATTTCTGGAAAAAAGCCGGAAAAAATGCTGCCAATTTTCAGCCCGGGCGGATTAGGGTGCAAGACCTAAATGGAGACACCGTGATTAACGATGCCGATAGAGTAATACTTGGTTCTCCCAATCCAAAATGGACAGGTAGCATCAACAATACCTTTTCGTTTAAAGGGTTTGATCTTTCAAGCTTTATTTATATAAGCCACGGTTCGCTGGTTAGAGATTTCAGGCCAGGCTTGGTTGGCCGATATCCAGGTCAAAAGGTAAATTATTGGACTCCGACCAATCCATCTAATGAATATCAACAGCCAAACAGAACAAGCGATATTCCTCTCTACTGGCAATCTTTAAGTTTTCGCGACGGCTCATTTGTGAGAGTAAGAAGTATTCAACTGGCATATCACATACCTGCTTCCATGCTCGAACGGTTTAGCTTAAGTAATATGACGCTATCGTTTAATGCAGTAAATCCTTTCATTTTCAGTAAATATAAGCGTTACGATCCTGAGACAGTTCCGTATAATTCCACGTATCCTCAGGGAAGTACAGCGAACCCGGCCCCTACTTCTTATAGTTTCCGAAGCTTTGTATTTGGTTTAAGAATGGGATTGTAAGATTGTTTAATGATATAATTTAAAAACAATGAAAAAATATTATATAGTTGCCATAACCCTCTTATTTGTTCTGAGTAATTTCTCTTGTAAGAAGTTCGTTGAAGAGGAATTGATAAGCACCTTAACTTTTGATTACTATAAAACGGATAAAGGCCTCGAAGATCTGGTTGAAGCCGCTTACGCTCCCGTAAGGTGGAAGTTCAATAATGAGCAGTCATATACTCTCTTTAATTTTGGAACAGATGAATTTATCCTGGGCGATCAGTTTAATAATGTGCATTACAATACGTATTCTCCGGTATTAAATCCCAGTGAATCAGCTTTAAACGCCTTATGGAATAATAATTATGATGGAATTAATCGTTGTAACATAGGTATTGAATTGATTGGTGCCTTCAATGATGCGAATTCGGCCCTTTTAGAAACCGAATCAAAACGCAGGCAGCGAATAGGCGAATTGCGTTTCCTGCGTGCCTACTACTATTTGATGATGGTTCAGCAGTTCGGGGGGGTGCCCTTGGTTCTCGAATCAAGTAACGAAGTTCGTACTGATTTCCCCAGAGCAAGTACCGCCGATGTCTATAAAGCGATAATTGCGGATTTGATTTTTGCAAAAGACAATTTAGCCCCCACAACAACTCTGCTGGGCCGTGCCACCAAAGGGGCTGCACAGCATTTTCTGGCAAAGACCTATCTAACCAGAGGAAGCGCAGTTAGTGTCGAGGCAAAAAAAGAGCGGGGAACACTGGCTACGGATTTGGATAGCGCTATCTTTCATTCGGAGGCGGTTATAGCCGGGCCCTATGCGCTCGAGTCGGATTACATGAATCTATTTTTCGGGGTTTATCCAAATGGATATCCGAATGTGTTAACACCGGCAATCGGAGAACACGGATCTGCACCGGCGGGCGATTACGCGAAGCTCGCCACTTCAAATAATAGCAAGGAAATTATCTTCGCGGCGCAGTTTATAAACAATATTACCGCAAATGGTACTGGTAATAGAGTGCATGAGTATTTTTTAATGCAGTATGATTCTGGCATACCAGGAATGGTAAGAGACCAGTTCAATGGTCGCCCATTCCGACGTACCGGCCCATCAGATTATACTATTGATCTTTTTGACCGAAAAAATGATTCTCGTTTTTATAAAAGCTTTAGAACGGCATATTATTCCAATGCTGACGCGAAGCTAACTTTCACTTCGGCTAATGCACCAAATCCATCGCTTGTTGGCAAGCCAAAATTTGGGATAGGAGATACGGCGGCTTTGTTTATTGTAAACAATAGAAATACGGCCATCCTCAATACGGACCTTCCTAAATATCGATATGCAGCTTATGCACGATACATAAAAAATTCAGCGGGAGTTATTTCAAAAGGTTTTACAACCAGTAAGTATCTCTCTTTGGTTAAGCATATCGACCCGGTGCGTGTTACTACAACAGTTAATGAGGAATCGGGCGTAAAAAATGGTATTCTGGCCCGACTTGGCGAAACTCATTTAATTGCTGCAGAAGCATATGGAAGAAAAGGCTTGTTTACAGATGCATTACGACATGTGAATAAAATCAGAGCCAGAGCAGCCTATCATGCCGGTGAATTTAAAAATCCGCAAACCTGGAAATTTGATGGAGGCACCCCCGGTGATGTTTCTGATACCTATCCTAATATGATAGCAACCACCGCCTTGTTCACAACCAATGCGGCCAGCGAGCTTTACCCAATTACTGTTACCACCAATGAAGAACGGTTTATACATTTTATGTTAAATGAAAGAACAAGAGAGCTTTGTGGCGAACTGTATCGTTGGGAAGATCTTGTAAGAACAGAAACCTTATATCAAAGGGTGAACCAGGAAAATGGTAGTTATATCAAAGACGGTATTACTCAAAAATATAATCCCGATGCAACCGATATTAAACCATATCATAAATTGCGTCCCATCCCAAGTCAACAAATTGAGTTAACCACCTCCAATGGTGTAGCCCTCACCCCCGCGGAGAAAGCCGCATATCAAAACCCTGGATATTAATAAATATTTCTGCCTGCGCTTGTAACCGGGCGCATATCACAAAGGACAAAGCCGAGAGCTTTGTCCTTTTTTGTTACATCAAATACAAGTGAAGCTATCTACATCATCTTTTGCAGAAATTTTTGACGTTCTGCTTTTTCCGTCGCGCGCAGTTTCATGTAAATCTGCCTCGAATTTCTGAAAAAATCGAATGCCAAAGACCTCAGATCCATCAAAAAAAAATCTCGCGAATTGAGAATTTATCAGCTAATAATTAAAATAGAATTTAACTAAACAGTTTGAAAATAAGAGTGTTGTTGTCAAATCCAGAGGGTGTTAAATCTCTTTTGAAACCAATTTACCAATATGAAAATTATTATTTAATATCCATTAATTAGCTGTTAGTACAAGTTGTATGATGTTGCTTTTCGTAAGACAAAAGCCTGATGAAAGGGGCTCGAAACCTAATTGAACAATTAAACTAATAAGAATGAATAGAGGAAAGCAAGCGAAAGATTATTAAAAAAGTTAAGAAGTGTGTGCAGCACTCCTTAACCAAAGACCTGTCTATCGAATAATAGTGCATTATTTCTAATGCCCAGGTTTTTTATTGTCTCATTTTTTGGAAATAAAACAAATAAATGTATGAAATTTTACCTACAAGTCTCTAGTAAGTTAGGGAATATTCTAAGAAACAGATTAAGTCAGCTTGTGCTGGCTATTAGTTTAACCGTCATTTCTTTTGGAGAGAACAATTCCATTATTGTATCTGCTGCAAAAGCACAGACACGCGTTTCGGGAAAAGTTACCGATGCGTCAGGCGAAGGCCTTATTGGCGTAAGTGTAAAACTGAAAGGCAGCAGCACCGGAGTGGCGACGGACGTTTCAGGGAATTACGTTACAACTATTCCTGATAATGTTGCCAGTCCCGTGCTCGTATTTTCTTATATCGGTTTTGTATCTCAGGAAGTTGCTGTTAATGGCCGAACAACAATTAACGTTCAGTTAGTTGAAGATACCAAAACCCTCGAAGAGGTGGTGGTGGTAGGTTATGGTACTCAAAGAAAAAGTGATGTTACCGGTGCCTTAACAAGTGTTTCTGCCGAAACAATTCAGGAACGTCCGGTTACCAATGTATTGCAGGCTGTACAGGGGAAAGCAGCCGGAGTAAACGTTACGACCAATTTAAAGCCGGGTGAAACGCCGAACGTAAGCATACGGGGTAACCGGTCTTTAGGAGCATCGAATGATCCATTATATGTAGTTGATGGTATTCCAATTGTATCTGCTTTGGGCGTTACTTCATTTTCTATCAATGATATCAACCCCAATGATATTGCGTCAATGGAAATTTTAAAGGATGCTTCAGCCACCGCGATTTATGGATCTCGCGGAGCAAACGGTGTGATTCTTATTACCACTAAAAAGGGTTCGCAAGGAAAAGTTGCTATAAACTATAGCAGTACAGTTGCCTTGGACTGGTATAAATCATTAACCGATTGGATGAATGGGAGCCAATATATAGATCGATGGCGGGAATCTCTGATTAATGGTCGTCAGTACGGAAATATCCCTACCACGATCAATAACTCTGATCTATCTAAACCCGCTGTAGTTTGGTATCCCGATCCATTTGAAGATGTTAAAAGGATGGGACTTGGATCGGATCTTGTGGCACGGAATTCCGTTTGGATGGGGTATGATTGGGATGAGTTTGGGGTAACAGTAAAAACCCGTCCGACAACTGCACAAGAACAGGCTATGGGTTGGCCGGCTCAGGTTCCGATATATAACTCAGCCAATATCAGGTCGTACGACTGGACCAATGATGTTCTCCGCCAGGGGATAAATCAAAACCATCAAATAGCGCTCAGCGCAGGTTCGGAAATCTCCCGTTTATACCTCTCTCTTGGATACAACAATGTAACAGGGGTTCAAAGAGATCAGGATTTTAATAGATACAACGTCAATCTGAACGGAGATATCACCGCCACTAAATGGCTAACACTGGGAACTTCCATAATGGGTTCTTTCTCAACACAGAATTATGGCATATTTGGCCCGAATACCAGCAATACTGGCTCTAAAGATTTATACTCAAGGGCTCTTGATCAATTTCCTTATGCACTTCCCAGGGGCGATAATGGCGAGTTTATTAGAAATCCGGGAGGAAATCTCAACTTGTGGAACCCAATAATTGATATAGACCAATCTGTAAATGAGCGACGTTCGGCATCGGCAATGGCCAATATGTTTTCTGAGGTGAAGTTCACCCCATGGTTAAAATACCGCCTCAACTTCGGAACACAGTTCCGAACATTCAGAATTGGAGCATGGACTGGTCCGGAAGCGACAAATCACTTAACAAACAGACCAAACACTGCCGGATATAACAGAGATGAAAACTTCTCCTGGGTAGCAGAGAATCTTTTGTATTTAAATAAAACCTTCGGTAGCGATCATGTGCTGGGTGTTACCTTGTTGCAGTCGGCTCAAAAGTCGAGAAGAGAAAATGTTGCTACAAGCGTATCTGGTACAACTATTCCGTTAAGTATGTGGTATGATCTTGCTTCCAATACAAATGGCCAGCCAAATAGCTATGGGTCCAGTTTTACAGAAAACACCTTGTTCTCTTATATGGCACGGGCTAATTATACTCTGATGAATAAGTATTTACTTACCGCATCAGGGCGCTTTGACGGAGCTTCTGTACTTGCCAAGGGACATAAATGGGACTTTTTCCCTTCGTTTGCTCTCGCCTGGAAGATGCATGAGGAGAAGTTTTTAGAAGGAGTTGATTGGATCAGAGAGTTAAAACCTCGTTTGGGATACGGAGTGACAGGTAATTCATCGGTGCAACCATATACTACTTCAGGTCCTTTGAGTAGAAACCCTTATATATTTGGTAATTCTCCGGCTATTGGTTACTTGCCTCAATTGGTACAGAACCCAGATCTGGCCTGGGAAAAAACAGCTCAGTGGAACTTCGGGGTAGATTTTGCTGTCCTTGACAATCGCTTGTCCGGAGCTATTGAAGTGTACGATTCAAAAACATCTGATTTAATTATGCCTAGAACTATTAACGCGGTTTCTGGCTATGTTACCAAATTTGAAAATATTGGTAAAACACGTAACAGAGGTCTGGAAATAACACTTTCATCGGATAATATTAAGAAGAAAGATTTTAGCTGGAGTACCGACCTTAATTTTACAACGAATAAGGAAGAAATCGTTGAGCTGATTAATGGTAAGGAAGACATGCTTTCGAATAATTGGTTCATAGGCCAGCCATTGCAGGCATTTTATTACTATGATTTTAACGGTCTGTGGCAAAATACCCCCGAGGACCTTGCCGAAATGGCGAAGTTTAAAGCTACTAGTGGTCTTAATTTCTATCCTGGAACAGTTAGGGTGATCGATCAAAATGGTGATTATAAAATCGACGGTAACGATATGGTCATCAGAGGTTCGGCCAGACCGAAATGGACAGCAGGTATCACCAACACCTTTACCTATAAAAATTTTAGTTTAAGCTCGTTTGTTTATGCACGAATAGGACAGACCTATTTTGGTGGATATCCTAATTCCTATGGCGGTATTTTCCCTAATGGTCGTGTTGAAAATGATTTATGGTCATGGACAAATCCAGGCGGACGTTGGCCTATGGCTATCATGGGAGCGACGGTAAGTAATTTTTCGCAAGCAATGCAGTATAATCGCGGTTCATTTGTAGCCGTTAGAAATATTTCGCTTACCTACGATGTTCCCTCGAAACTGATTGAAAAATATACCTTAAAAAATGTCCAGCTAAATATTCAGGTGCTAAATCCCTTCCTTTTTGGAGGAGATTTAGTTAAGTGGGGAATTAATCCTGATGATGAAACGAACTGGGAAAGGATTTCAAGTAATGGTGGGCCTTTAGGCGGAACGAATAATAATACAATTCAGCCTCAAAGTTTTGTATTTGGGATACGCGCAGGTTTATAAAACTTATTTAAAAAGATCGTTATGAAAAGATATATTTCAATTTTGACAGTATTGATTTTGATCAGCCTTGGCTCCTGCAAAGATTTTCTGGAAGAAGAGCAGGTTTCAAGTTTAACTCAACAGTATTTCGAGGACGAAAGTGGATTGAATTCACTTATTAATGGCCTGTATGTGTATGCGCGGGTAAAGCATGAATGGGACGGCAATGGAACAAAATTAATTGAACCCGAAACAGATGCCTACATGCATACCAATCTGGGCTTTGCCCGAATGAGCCCTGAACAGTATGGCTCGGACATAACCGGAATCGCCCCGAATGTAAATAACTACATTGGTAGTGCAAATGCAGGTTTTGCCCCAATGGGAGCTTATCCTCACATTAATAACTGCAACATTGCTCTGGATGTTATCGATAATATTCGCCCCGGCAAATTCGGTACCGATGAAAATTTCAGAAAGGCACGCAGAGCAGAAATTCTGTTTCTGAGGTCCTGGGCTTATTATTTAATTTCTAATCAGTTGGGAGATGTTCCTTTGTTGTTGACCCCGACAAGGGAAGATAGGGGGATCTATTATTATCCAAAAGCAAAACTCGAAGACATTTATAAACAGATAATTTCTGATGTGCGCTATGCATACGATAATCTGCCCGGAACAACCGAGCAGGGTCGTGCTTCGAAATGGGCTGCCGGCCATTTTCTTTCGAAGCTGTACCTTAATCGTGCACAGGCAGCAGGATTTCAAAATAGTGCTGAACTGCATTTGAAAATGCTCTATAAGGGAAATGTGGCCACTGACCTGGATTCGGTGATCACGATTTCAACCGCAGTGATCAATGGAATGGGTGGAGTAGCCGGACTTGCACCAGATTACTGGACCTTGTTTGATCCAAAGGTTTCAGAAACCAATCCCCATAAAGAAGTATTATGGTCGGCCCAGTTTGATATAAATCTTACTTTGAACGGTCGCTTTCAAAACCGCTCAATAAATTATCATATTGGCGATTATACTTCTCAAACAGGAGTAAGCAGGACCATGGCCTATGGTCGTCCGTTTGGTACATATAAACCCACCGATTGGGGATACGATAATTTTAGAGATAAAGTAAATGACTCCCGTTATTACAAAACTTTTCAATACGAATATATCAGTAATATGCCTCTTTCAACAAGTTCATCCTATACCTGGAGTGCAGCAGCGGCAGCCTGGTGGAATGCAAATAAGCCAGCCGGGGAACCGGCAGTAACCGCTGGCAGCAAAAGGATATTAACAGGTCAGCGGGCACTTATTTATCTCGAAAACCAAAAGAACGAAGCGCTGGATTCTGCTATGGTAATGAGTATGCCTTTTCAATTCATGGTTCGTTGGATCAAGTCGGCGACTACCGGAAGGTATTATTACAGATTATTTATAGACCAATCATCCATGGGTTTGGCGACAGGCAGAACAGCACCCTATCTTTCCTCTAAGAAATATATAGATCCTTTAAGAGGAGGCAGCTCTGATGAAGCAAATTTCAACAGTGAAAGCGGTACCCGGGACGTTATTTTAATGCGCTTAGCAGAAACATATCTGATCCGGGCAGAAGCCTACGGACGAAAAGGCCAGTACGCATTGGCTGTAAGTGATATTAATGTGCTGCGCCAGAGAGCAGCCTATAAATCGGGTGAAGCTCGTCCTAAGGTTCTGGTGGAATATGAACCCAAGGCAGCTACTTTGGCAGCCAGCGAAAAACAAGCTCCTTATCCTGCCAGCGGAACTTCTTATGCGGCTATACAGGTTTCGGAAAATTATTTTACACCGGGTACTCCTCAGGCACTGGCCGAAGGTTACATTCCAACTGTTTCCTCAAAAGCAGATATGTTCATCCACTTTATTTATAATGAAAAAGGACGCGAATTCCTGTCGGAAGGTTTAGCCTGGGAAGATTTACATAATGCAGGCATTCTATACGACCGCGTGGTTTACCTCAATCAGATGGCTTCACCGCTCACCGGTTTGTGGCCCGTAGCCTTTAATACACAAAGCGGCAACGGTCAGAATGGAAACGGGAAAGGACAGATGCAAAAGTATTATACTTTCAGGCCATGGCCTAATGCCTATTTGGTGCAATTAACGGATGCCAATGGAAATGCCTTGGATGCTTCGGCAAGAGCCGCTTACCAGAATCCGGGTTATTAGCGATATAATCTAGAATTTACAAACATCAACCGTTGCCAAACGGTTGATGTTTGTGTTTTAAAAGCTTAGGGAAATTTTCAATTACCTCGATATTATCCATCTGCTTCTGGAAAACCTACTTGGCAAGTCTTCTTTTAACGGTGGGTGTTTCAATTTAACAGCCTGATAAATTAGAAGATATATCCGTTCTCCGGTTTTTCTTGGCAAGTGCCCACAGTTCTGGGGTTCGCAGAACAGTATTACATTGCTAAAACTGAAAGGTCTAACACCCTGAGTAACAAATTTGCAGATAAGATATTTCTCTGCTAAAAAAATCAACAATTTTCTATTACAATATTGATAACTAGTTGCTGGTTTTAGTAAAAAAATGGCATTGTAAATAGATATTGTTAATGAAAAAAATAAGATTATCGCTCTTTTCTTCTGCTAGTATTGAATGCAATCTTGAGATAGCAGGACACTACAGGTTGCCGCCGCTATTTACTCTCGCTAATTTAGTTCTATTAACCAATGATGAGCCATGGCGATTCATCCTTTATTTTAAACCTTACACAAAAAAAGTATGATAAAAAATTTACTATTCCTTACTTCTCATGATTATACCTGTACAAAAGCTACCATTAGTTTTTGTTAAAAAAACCATTCAGAGAAGAGCTAAACCATCAGTAAATACATTTAATAACAATTTTATATGAAGAGATCGATACATGGCCTATTGTGCTTTTTGTCTGTTACTTTCTTTTTTTCAGCTTGCCAGAAAAAAGATTGGGATGAGTATTATGGACGACCAGCGAATTTAGCTCCTCCTATTTATCAGCAACTACAGGCTAAAGGAAACTTTACAAATCTGTTAGCAGTAATAGAGAAAGCAGGCTATAAGGATATTTTAGGTAAGGCTGGCGCCTGGACCTTCTTTGCACCAAATGACGAGGCATTTAAGGTGTATTTTCAGGAAAAGGGAATTTCCGGTGTAGACGGCATTGATCTGGAAACGGCTCGCAAAATTTCCACCTATGGTCTTGTTTATAATCCATACCGGAAAGATCAGTTAAGTTCAAGCCAAACATCAGCAGGCTTGGTTCCTGACGTGTCGTTCAGAAGACAAACCGCATATTATGATTTTGTTTATTCTGAAAACGGAAAGAAAGTGTTTAGTAATGGCTTAAACAGTAGTCAGTATATAGCTACAGTAGATAATAATAAATATATCCCATATTTCGTCACTAAGTTTGTTGACAACAATGGTCTAACGGAAGCCGACTATAAAGCCTTTTATCCTTCGAATACCTATACCGGCTTTAATGTTGCTAATGCAACAGTTGTTAACGCGGATATTCCCGCCGAAAACGGAATCATTCATGAGGTGGATAAAGTTTTGCTTCCCTTGCCTAATGTTGATCAATATTTAGCTTCCAAGCCAGATAAATACAGCAAATTTAAGGCTCTTCTCGATAAAAAATCTTTATATGTTTCCAATGCCGTATTAACAAACCGGTATAAAGTGTTAACAGGTTCAACAGACTCTGTGTATGTTAAATCCTATGATCCCAATCTCGCATTCTCGCCTGTTAATGAAAATTACCTGGCTGTTTCTACCGATGGACAAACCCAGGAATGGTCAATAGCTGTTCCGACAGATGATGTTCTAGATACTTATACAAGTAAGATTTTAAAATATTACGGAACCTTCGATAATGCCCCTCCTTCCGTTTTACTCAATTTCATAAACTCACACATGTGGCGTAATGTAGTATGGCCCTCTAAGCTCACCACAGAAGTGAATTCACAGCAAGAAGTGGTTACGTTTACCAATGCTGATGTTGTTGAGAGTAAGCAACTAAGTAATGCCAATTTTTACGGCATTAATAAAGTGCAGGAAGCAAATGTATTCAGAACAATCTTTGCAGGCGCTTATTTAAACCCTTCTTATGCTTTAATGACGAGAGCGATAGCAAACTCAGATATGCAGTTTAATGTGTTAACTCCTGCTTTAAAGCAAACTATGTTTTTGACTTCCGATGTTACACTTCGTGCAGCTGGGTATAATTATTACGACGATGTGAATTCATGGGGCTATACAGCTCCTGGCGCATCAACAGATTATACAACAAACGCACTGGCAAGGATAAATCGACTGGTTCAAAATATGGTTGTAACCACTCCTTTTAATGAGTTCAACAGTCTTTCTGGAAATTCAATAGCCGAAGCTTTTAACAGGGAGTATATCAAGAAAATTGGAGATAAACTGTATGCAAGTGGAAATGTGGAAGCTAACACATCTGTGACGATGACCGGCGAATACGAAGATTATTATAACGGGCGTGCTTATTTTACAACTGGAGTATTAACCTTTGCTACGGATAACTTCAACTTAGGCGCAGCTCTGAGCCGTCTGGCTACTTCCACAGATTTAAACGTTAAAAATAGATATAGTCTGTTCTTCGATTATTTAAAGAACTCGAGCCTCTGGACTGCTACCGGTACTTTAATTACTGGAGTAGATGTTGGTGCATTTTATACTTTGTTAGTGCCCACGAATGCAGCGATCCAACAAGCTGTGTTAGAAGGCAGATTGCCGGCAAATGTATTATCATCGGCGCAAACTGCTGCGCAGCGCCAAGCCGTTGAAAAGTTTATACAGTATTCTATTATTGATAAAAACACCATAGCTGTTGATGGAAAGAAAGCGAGTAAATACGCTACGCTTCTTAAAAATGCTGTAGGCGACTCGCGGTTATTAACGGTAAGGTATGCTCCCGGCGATAATCCTGACCCCGCCACTATGGAAATAGTTGACGATACAGCCACGCCTAACATAGCAAAACCTAGTGTTGCGTATAGTAATAACTTATGCAACAGGGCACTTATTCATTCTATAGACAAAGTTTTAAAATTTTAAAGAAAACAAGATGAAGATATTTTTTAAAATATTGTGGTGTTTGGTTTTTCTATCCGCATTATTTAATCTGTCGGATGTTAGTGCACAAGGTACGCAGAGGATCGTAATACGTGGAACCGTAATCGATGCTAAAGACAAACTTGCTGTAATTGGTGCATCCGTCGTTGAGTTGGATAAAGATCGACGAATCATTAGAGGGGTTACAACCGATATCGACGGAAATTTCGCTTTACCGGTGTCAGATCCCAAAAACACGCTTCAGGTATCCTATCTGGGTTATAAAACCTATTCCCAGCCTATAAACGGTCGTACCACAATCAACGTTTCACTTTCTTCAACTTCAAATGAACTGGAGAGCGTGGTTGTTACAGGTTCCAGACCAGTAAATAATGGTACGGGATTGAATATCGAATCCAGGAATTCAACCATGGCAACTACCACCATAAATGCAAAAGATTTGGAAGAGCTTTCTGCAGCTTCTATCGATCAGGCATTGCAGGGGCGTATGCCAGGGGTAGATATCGGCGCCACTTCAGGGGACCCCGGAGCAGGAATGTCCATTCGTATACGTGGTACTTCATCTATCAATGGATCTTCACAGCCATTGATAGTTTTGGATGGTATGCCGTATGAAACAGAAATTCCTTCTGATTTCAATTTCGGTACGGCAGATGAGCAGGGTTATGCACAACTGCTAAATATCGCACCTACAGATATCAGGGATATAACTGTCTTAAAAGATGCGGCTTCAACTGCTGTATGGGGTGCACGTGCAGCGAATGGCGTGTTAGTAATCAATACCAAACGTGGCGTAGTAAGTAAACCTACTTTTGCATATAATTTAAGAGGAACTTTATCCAGGCAGCCAGAAAATATTCCTTTGCTCAGTGGCGATCAGTTTTCAAACTTAATTCCGGAGGCGATTAACAATGTTGGTAAGCTGCCTCTTAACATCGCAGGAAATCAAGAGTTTCTGTATGATCCGATGACACCTCTAGCTTATTATAATTACAATAATAATAGCGACTGGGTAGGAGCTATTACTCAGCTTGGGTATACACAAGATCACAATATTTCAATGCAAGGGGGAGGAGATAAAGCCCGTTATTATGCATCTTTTGGTTACTTAAATTCAACCGGTACAACCGTAGGCACGGATTTAAATCGTATTACCACCAAGATAAATCTCGATTATAACGTTTCCAACCGAATACGTTTCCGTTCAGACTTTACCTATACCAATGTTAGAAATTCGTTAAATTATTCCGGATCTCTGAGAGGTATCGCATATAAAAAAATGCCAAATATGGCCATCAATCGATACGATGAGTATGGAAATGAAACACCGAATTACTTTTCACCGGCTTCCAATATACAAGGATATTACAGAGGGTTGAATTCGAGAGGCGATATTCAAGGTACGTTGAATCCACTTGCAATGGCGGAGGAAGCCAGCAGCCGCCTTTATGGAGAACGGATCACACCTAAATTTAATTTGCAGTATGATATTCTGCCCAAAATATTGCTGTCTACTTTTGATTTGCAATTTGATATAAATAATACAAAATCAAAGCGCTTCCTGCCCCAAACTGCAACCGGGCGACCTGCTACCGAAACCACTGTGAACCGGGCGGATGATAATGACGGAGATGCTTTTGCAGTTGATACCAAACTAAATTTCATCTTCACGCCTGAAATTGGCGAAAAACATTCTTTACAGACCCTGCTTTCTTTCCAAACGAATGACAATAAAGGATTAAGTCAAAATATTACAACATCAAATACAGCTTCTTCTTTTTTACAGGATCCATCTAATCAGGGAAGAACTCAAAATGGTGATCTGGTTTTAAAATCAACTTTTGGCCAGCAACGGAGTTTTGGTGTAGTACTTACTAACCAATACTCTTTATCAGACAAATACATAATTAACGTCGGCGCCCGTCTTGACGGGAATTCAAGATTCGGTGCAAATAACAGATACGGTATATTCCCGTCGCTTTCCACCCGGTGGCGCTTATCTGGAGAACCTTTTATGAAGAAGTTTAGCTGGATAGATGATTTAAGTCTTCGTGCCAGTTATGGGCAAAGCGGACAGCAACCCAGATATAATTACACCTTTTATAATACATATAATCCAGTTAATACAACCTATTTGGGACTGTCAGGTGTTGTTCCCGGAAATATTGGTTTGGATAACTTAAAATGGCAGACGAATATTGGAAGGAACGTGGGTCTTAACTTCTGGACCTTCAAGAACAGATTCAAAGTAGATGTTGAACTTTATAGTAACAGAGTTAAAGATCTTTTCTTCGACGATCTTCAGATTCCTAATTACACAGGGTATACCAAGTTGTCGGTTAACATTGGCTCAATGATTAACAAAGGATTTGAGATTGGTATTAATACTATTCCGTACCGCGCTAAAAATCTGACTGTGGGTTTTGACTTTAACCTTGCTCAAAATCTAAACGTGGTTGAAAAAGTTTCCGAGTATTATCCACGAAATGATGGTAAGGTAATTGGTAATGGTGTTTATCGCTCTTATTTGCAGGAAGGCAATCCGTTCGGATCTTTTTACGGATTTAAATACAAAGGGGTATATAAAGACCTTGATCAAACGGTAGCGAAGGACTCAAACGGTGAGCAAATTATTGGCCCTAACGGACAAATTGTTTACATGCGTTATGGTTATCCAACAACTGATTATACTTTCCAGCCCGGTGATGCAATCTATGAAGATATTAATCATGATGGTAATATCAACGAAGATGATATTGTATATCTGGGAAATGGAAATGCCAAGGTTACTGGTGGTTTTGGCCCTTCGGTTACGTTTAAAGGAAATCTAAAACTACAGGCATTTTTCAACTTCAAATATGGTTACGAGTTAATAAATCAAACTCTGATGAATACAACCAATATGTATAATTTCGATAATCAAAGTACGATTGTTTTAAGAAGATGGAGAAATCCTGGCGATGAAACTGATGTTCCAAGGGCCTTATATAATGCCGGATACAACTGGTTAGGATCAGACAGATATGTGTCAGATGCATCTTTTATAAGGCTGAGGTCTGTTACAGCCCGGTACAATCTTAATAAAGCTTTAACAAACCGGTTGAAAGTTAAGAATGCAAGCATTTTTGTTACAGGGGAGAACCTGGCAACATGGACAAAATATAAAGGGGTGAATCCTGATGTATCGCTTCGTGGAGACAATAGTCCTTTCAAATATGCCGTAGATGACGCAATGACACCGCCGTCAAAAAATATTTTGATGGGCTTATCTGTTGGATTTTAAATAAAAATTAGAGAAAATGATTAAGAATTTAAAATATACACTTCTAATAGTAGTATTAACTCTAACAGCGTCCTCTTGTAACAAGTGGTTAGAATTAAAGCCTCAGGACGGAATAGTAAGAGAAGATTTCTGGAAGACCAAAGAGCAGTTACAATCTGCAGTAATAGGGTGTTACACAGCATTGCTGAATCCAACTTTAGTTCAAAATATGTTCATCTGGGGCGAATTAAGAGCCGATATGGTAACCACACATGGTTCCAGCTCGTTTGCCAACGCTAATGAGGTAGATTTTAATGATGCTGAAATTTTGTCTACCAACCCTCTGGTAAATTGGTCGAATCTTTATACTGTAATAAATTATTGTAATACAGTAATCGATTATGGCCCGGGGGTAAAGGAAAATGATGAAACTCTAACCGAGCAGAAGTTGAATGCCTATTTAGCAGAGGCAAAAGCTATCAGAGCATGGATGTACTTTTACCTTCTTAGAACCTGGGGTGAAGTGCCGTTGCAGTTAAAAGCCAGTTCGAGTGATTCCAGAATAGAGCAATTGCCTAAAAGCTCTCAGGAGGAGATCTATAATCAAATCGTTGAAGATTTGAACTTTGCCGCAGTTAATGCGGTAAGCACTTTTGGAGATAGAAATTCTGATAAGGGAAGAATTACCCGATATTCTGTTTATGCGCTACAGGCTGATGTTTATCTATGGATGAATAAGTATGAGGAATGTATAGCGGCTTGCGAGAAAATACGTACATCGAATCGTTTTGGCTTAATAAGGGATGCTTCACAGTACTATAATAGCGTGTTTGTACAGGGAAACTCCAATGAGGGAATTTTTGAGATTCAATTCGACAGTCAGGCTCTAAACCCCTGGTTCAATAGTCTGGCGAGCTCTGGTTTGAAATTTAAGGCATCAGAAATTGTACCGGAATTATATGGTTTCAACCCGGATCCAAGCAGTTTTGAGAGAGATATAAGGGGCGAAAATGCAGCTTATCGTGCTGACTTAATTATTTGGAAGCATGTTGGAACAAGCGATATCGCTACAACAGTTACTGCAACAACTTCTGTCCGAAATTGGATTGTTTACCGATATGCAGACATCGAGTTAATGGAGGCAGAAGCTTTGGTTTGGAGTGACAGACCTAATAAATTAGCTGACGCACTGACTCTCATCAACGACGTGAGGGGAAGAGCCCGGGCTTTGATAACAACAGAGGAAGGTCCAACCGACGCCCAGGGGATGTCTGACTATATTCTGAGAGAAAGAGCTCGCGAATTTGCCTTTGAAGGAAAGAGGTGGTACGATTTATTGCGCCATAGTAAACGTGAGGGCCGTACCGAGTTAATTATCGATGCAGTTTCTAAAGTGGCAGTGTTAGACAAACAGCAGTCCATTATAAATAAATTAAAAGATCCGAGAAGTCATTATTTACCAATAGCCTTTTCTGAATTACAGGCGGATAAACTGCTGGTACAAAACCCATTCTATAAAAACTAATCTAAGGATATGAAGAGAATTATAAAGCCCTGGTGGATTTCAATTCAGGTAGTTGCGATCCTGTTATTAATTATTAGCATTTCGGGATGTAAAAAGGAAGCCATCGTGGCTAAAACAAGTGATAACGTAAATATTACCACGTACCTTGAGAAGTATCCCGATCAGTTTTCTGAATTCAGAAAAATCCTTGAGATTACTAAGACAGCGGGATTTTTGCAGGCATACGGAAACTACACGATGTTTTTGCCCACAAATGATGGAGTAAAAGCTTATCTCCAAGATATCGGCAAGAACTCTGTCGAAGAAGTTAATGTGGAAGATCTTAAAAATGTAGTTAAGTTTCATTTATTGGAAGATACAATACCATCCACCAGCTTCGGCGACGGCAAATTGGATGCAGTTACCATGTATGGTCAATTTTTGATTACAGGGGTGCAAAATGTAGGAGGAGTGTCGTCAGTTACGATTAACAGGCAGGCAAATATTGAAAAGGCAAACATCCGGGTAGGAAACGGTTACATTCATGTAATTGATAATGTTTTACGTCCGGAGAAATTCACACTTGGATTTTTGCTCGAATCAATGCCCGAAAAATATTCAATATTTACAGAGGCCCTTAAGAAAACCGGTTTATTCGACAGCTTAAATATAGCTCCTGCTGCCAATCCAGATCCGACCCGCAAGTATTTGACTGTTCTGGCAGAAACAAATGATGTCTTAAACGCTGCTGGTTTTCAAAAATGGGAGGATTTAAGAGATCGTTACACTTCTGGTAATTCTGATCTTACGAAGGCAGGAAATGGTTTCCATGCATACATGGCATATCATATACTTAATGGTGCAAAATATCTGGCAGATCTGGCTTCAGCAACTCCGATAGCTCACAAAACTCTTGCTCTCCCTGAAATTATAACCTCAGAGCTGAAAGGTGGAGATATTATCTTAAATGAACTAATATTTAATTTCCAATTTGAGCCAGGTACTCGACTGGTGCGTGAAACGAGCGATCGTTCAGCGTTTAACGGGGTAATACATACAACTGGTTTGTATACCTATACAAAAACCTATAAAGACGCTACAGATGCATCGATTACTGTTAGCGGAACAACAACAGGTCAGTTTGCAATTAAACCGAGAGTTCCGTTCCCGGTCTACTGGGACGTGGCTGATTTTCCGGAAATAAGAAAGCTCACCAACTCATTCAGGACTGTAGGCGGACCTTCCGTTGCTTTCAATAAAGCAAGTTCCACTGCACCAGCTCCTATAGCAGGTTGGAACTGGTTTAAGCAAACTTTTGGTGTTACTTATATAAACGATGGAAAATTTGTCAATAAGGATTATTTGAACATGGTACTAGGGGTAAGCAGCCGAAATGACTGGATGGAGTTAAAGACTCCTTTAATCGTACGTGGTCGTTATAACATCTGGATCTGTTACGAAAGAAGAAGGCAGTCAAGCACTGAATGGCCGAATAACGTCGGAACCACAATGAGGGTAAGCATCGATGGTGGTCCAATGACAACTATACCTCTGCATTTTGCCGAGCCGGCACCAGCGGGGTCAACCGTAGAACTTGAAAATTTAGGCTGGAAGTATTATACATCAACAGGAAATCCTGCGAATCCTTTCACAAAACAGCCTCAATCCGGATCTCTTGGAAATCTGCTATTGTCTAAAAAAGTAGGAGCGTTGGATATTACAACCACAGGAACGCATACGATCAGACTTACTGCTGTTCTTGGAAGTCAGAGTACAAATAATCTGGACATGATCCATTTCATTCCGGTTGACTGGCCGTCACAAATATTGCCTCGTTTCAAAACAGACGGTTCACTCGACTATACAGATTATCCTGGTACGCATTAAATATATTAAATCCCTGTAGCCCAAGCTACAGGGTTACATTATAACTAATTGAAGATAATGAACTTAAAAAGAAACGTATATATGGTTTTGGCTTGCATGGCGGTAATATTTGCGGGCTGCTCAAAAAAGTGGGATGAGCACAATGAAGTAACCAACCCGATCTTAAACCAGAAGCTATTAGACAAAATAAACTCAGACCCCGAACTCAGTAAATTCAGCGAGTATCTGGCGTCAACAGGTTACGACAGTGTTTTGGCCAGCTCTAAAACATTTACAGTTTGGGCGCCTACAAATGCCGCATTGCAGGCCGTTGATCCAACTTTGTTAGATACTGAGGCCGAGTTAAAGTTATTCGTGGGAAATCATCTTGCGACTCAAACCTATCTTACAGCATCGACCCTGCCTACCTTTATTCGTGTAAAAACCTTAAATGGTAAGAATGTAACGTTCTCAGAAAACGCTGTCGATGGCTCGCCCCTGGCAACTAAAGATTTTTATGTGGGAAACGGGGTGTTACATACCATAAGCACCGCAATTATCCCAAAAGTTAGTGCCTGGGAATATTTGATGTCAACCAGCACTATCCAAAAGGACGAACTTGTTAAATTGAACTTTACCTTCTTTGACCCTACAAAAGCTGAAGAAATAGGAGTTGACGCTAACGGAGTCACTCTTTATAAACCGGGAACGGGTTACTTTACTAGAAACTCTTATTTGAACCGAGCTAATATAAGCAATGAAGATTCACTGTATACTTATATTGTTTTAACTGATGCTGCATTCCAGGCAGAGAGAGCTAAGCTAAATAAATATTATCAACTTGGAATAGATCCTATCACAGGTTATGATAGCACCGCAGTTTTGACAAACCAAAGTATCATAAAAGATTTGGCTTTTAAAGGGATTTTAGATAAAGAAAACTTCCCTGCATCAGCCTACTCTGTAGGAGACAGCGTTAGATTCCACCTTCATAAGTCGGCGATAGTAGAGACCAGACAAGTGAGTAACGGGGTCGTTTACGTCATGAATAGTATTAACTATGATTTAATGGGCGCCGGCGGAACATATGATCCTTATACTAAAATCAAACCGGTTGTGATTCAGGGAGAAAGTGCCAATAACAGTACTGATTTTCTCTCAGTTAAAACCAATACGCGCCCGGTAAGAAGAGATTTGGATGGAAAATTATTTACGCAAATCCAGGTGGAGAATCATGGTACTAGCGCTTATTGGGCCCGTTACAAGCCGACGGCGGTAAATTCAGTTAAATACAAGGTGGTTTGGAGGGTTGTAAGACAAACAAACCTTGTGCCTGCTAATGCCGCAACAGCTCCAACTGGCAACGACCTGGTATATTTCCCTATGAGGGTTGCGTTTAAAACGTCGGCTCTAACTACCGGATTTGCTTATATACCCAAACCAGGAGTCGTACCGGTGCTAAATAGTAATGGCACCCAGGCTACTGATGCAGCAGGTAAATATATGTTCGCCCCTGACTATGAAGAAAGGACCTTGGGAGAGTACACTGTCGATAAATATTATTCAAGCAGCTTGAAATTTGGGGGTAATAGCAGATTGCCAATCTACCTGGTTGGAAATACATCAACCGGCAACGGTACAAATACACTTTTGCTTGATTATATTAAGTTAATCCCTATTCAATAAGAAATAACCGATTCATAAAACTTGAATTATGCACATATTTACAAAAACGGTGAAAAGAATTTTCTTGCCATGCTTAATTATTGGAATTGCTTCAAATCAAATAAATGCGAGACAACAAGATTCAGTATCAACTACTGTTCAGGATTCTTTAAATAAAAAAACTAGTAATAGCCGGTTACAAGTTTCGGGCGTGATTAAGGACGCCGCAAGTGGAAAAGGACTTGATGGAATAAACGTGGCTCTTCCTGGTTATTCAGCATCCATAACCAATGCTAGCGGTGAGTTTAAGCTCTCAATTCCGGATTATCATGTTACTTTGTTGGTTTCTGCTCCGGGATTTCATACGAAGGAAATAGCACTAAAAGGACGGAAAAGAGTGTCCACCGACCTATATGAGGAGGATTTTACCTCTGCATACGATGAGGTTCGTATGCCATATGAGCAAAAATTATACAGCCATTCAACCGCAGGCATTAAATCTCTTGGTGTGAGTGATAACTGGCAACGCTCGGGCGAGAGCGTAGATACTTACCTTCAGGGGAAAGTGGCCGGGCTAAATGCGATAAGACGTTCGGGAAGCTATGGTTCGGGTTCAAATATTCTGATTCGGGGATATAATTCTTTATACACAACAAATCAGCCCCTCTATATTGTGGACGGTATTTATTACGACAATACCAATTTTGGCACATCACTAATTGCCGGCCATGTTGACAATCCTTTAACCAATATCGACTTAAAAGATATCGATAACATCACAGTTATCAAGGATGGAACAGCTTCAAGTTATGGTACAAAAGCAGCTAACGGAGTGGTTATCATCACAACCGCCAGGGCAAAAGAACAAGCTACAAAAATCGATTTCGCAGCTTATGGTGGATATAATGTAAAGCCATCAGGAGTGCCGGTAATGGATGCCGGGCAATATCGTTCCTATTTGACTGATGCCCTTGCATCGGTGTATCCGCAGTCATATATTCAGTCTCAACCTTATATGAACGACGATTCAAACCCGGCTACGAATCCTAATTTTTTTCGTTATCATAACAACGTCAACTGGCAGGACCAAGTGACGAGTAATAGTTATAATCAGAACTATTATATGAAAGTAACGGGCGGTGACAATATTGCAACTTATGGACTGGCAGTTGGCTATTTAAATAATAAGGGTGTTACTAATAATACCGATCTACAGCGTTACCAAACGAGGTTTAATGCTGATTTGCGTCTTTCAGAAAAGTTTAAAGCTAACGCTAACTTATCCTACATTTCTAATGAACAGAATTTGAAGGATCAGGGACTTGCGTTTAATACCAATCCTCTCTACCTTGCTCTAACTAAAGCTCCATTTTTATCTACCAATGAAGTATCCGATGAGGGAGCTGTTTCCCCTAATTATGCCGCAGTAGATATTTTTGGTAAAAGTAATCCGGTTTCGGTTTCAGAAAAAATGTTAGGCGATCATAAGAACTATCGCTTTATGGGTTCTATGGCTTTTGGCTATGAATTTAGCAAAAAATTAAATCTTCAGGTGCTTGGAGGAGTGACGTTTAGTAAAGTACGTGAGAATATATTTATCCCGGAAAAAGGTGTTGTAGCAGATACACTAACAAAGGCGATTGCTGAAAACCGCTCAGGTACCAACACGGAACGTTTGTATTCTATATTTAATGATACTCGTTTATCCTTTAACCAAACATTCAACAACATTCATAGCCTTTCAACAAATGTTGGATTCAGGTTTAATGATAGTAAAATGGAAACGGATTTAGGATTAGGATATAACTCAGCAACCGATGAGTTCATCAGTGTTGGAAATGGCCAGGCTGCATTAAGGAAAATTAGTGGCCAAAATGGAAACTGGCGTTCACTCAATCTGTATGGAAATGCAGATTATGCTTTCAGAAAGAAATATTTTGCTTCCTTTAATATAGGTGTTGATAAATCATCAAGATTTGGAAAAGATGCACCTTCGTTCGCATTAATGCCGTCCCTTTCTGCGGGGTGGTTGATCTCTTCTGAAGATTTCCTTGCCGAAAATAAATTTTTTGAACTTTTGAAATTAAGAGCAAGCTATGGATTAGTTGGTAATGACGATTTGGGAAACTATTCGTCAAGACAGTATTATGTCTCCCAAAATCTTCTTGGCTTTCAGGGATTAGTTCGGGGAAATGTACCTAACAGTTCTTTACAATGGGAAACTGTTGGGAAATTCAATGTCGGAGTAGATGCTTCTGTGCTTAAGGAAAGGCTAAGCTTAAGTTTTGATGTATTTAAAAATCATACCTACGATATGCTAATACAGGAGCCGGTGCCAACTATTAGCGGGTTCGACTACACGCTTACCAATAATGGTGGTATGAAAAGTAGTGGTATTGAGCTTGGCATAAATGCCCGGGTTCTAAACAAGGCAGTGAAGCTAGATATGGGATTCAATATTGCAACATATCGAAATGAAATTACCAAAGTGCCTAATGACCGGATACTAACAAATTATGCAGGTGCCACTATTCTTTCTCAAACGGGGTTGGCTGCTAACTTGTTTTATGGTTATAAAACTAATGGAGTATACTCTTCACAAGCAGAGGCATCAGCTTCAGGTTTGTTTAATAAGGATCTGGCTGGAAATATCGTTGCTGTACAAGCCGGAGATATGCGCTTTGTAAATACTTACGATAGTCCGGCCGACATTGCAAATAATATCCATGTAATTGACGAGAATGACCGGCAGGTAATTGGCAATCCAAATCCTGATTTTACAGGAATGTTTAATAGCTCATTATCCTGGAAAAGATTGTCAGCCGATATTATGTTCACATTTTCGAAGGGTAATGATATTTACAATTCTTTGCGCTCAAGTTTAGAATCAATGGACGGAATTGAAAACCAGCTGCCTGCTGTGAATAACCGTTGGAGAGCTGACGGTCAGGTAACCAGTGTTCCAAGAGCTGTTATTGGCGACCCTACAGGGAACGCACGGTTTTCTGATCGTTGGATTGAAGATGGATCTTACTTGCGTTTAAGAGCTTTGTCTGTAAGTTATGATGTGCCAATGAAAGCACGGGCATTAAAGTATACCAAAGTGTATTTAACCGGAAATAACCTATTTACAGTCACAAAATATTTAGGGTACGATCCTGAATTTAGTGCTGGTGAACGGATATTTACCCAAGGTATTGATACCGGTTTAGAGCCTCAATTTAAGACCATTCAGCTTGGAGTCAGAGTTGGTCTATAGATAAAATTTAAAAAGAACTTATATGAAAATATTATTAAAGGGATGGTTAAAAGGGGCAATAGCACTGTCTCTAAGCATAAGTTTCGTTTCTTGTGAAAAAACTTTCGATCTTAAACCAGAAGACGCGCTTGATTATACTCAGGCATATCAAAATGTTTATGATGCTGATGCTGTTGTATTTGGTATCTATGGTAAAATGGCTGGAATTGCAGATCGTTATTTAGTTTTAAATGAACTGCGTGCTGATTTAGAGGATGTAACTCAGAACTCAGATCAATATCTCAAACAATTAAGTAATCATAACGTAAGCGTTGATAATCCATGGGCTGATCCAAAGCCCTTCTACGAGATTATTCTAAACTGTAATGATGTATTGAAGAACTTTGATATCATGCTTGAAAACAAGCGTCTGACTCAAACAGATTATGATATCCGCAAATCAGAAGTTATTGCCGCCAGAGCTTGGCTGTACCTTCAATTGGGAATTCAATACGGCGATGTTCCGTATATTACAGACCCTCTGGCAACGTTTGCTGACTTAAAGGATGAATCTAAATATCCAAAAATTCCGTTTACGGAGCTTCTGGATAAACTTATCGTTTCCACTGAAAGTATGCCGAATAAGGATCCTCTTCCTTCCACAGTTTCACTTAGTGTTACTTTGGATAGCTATCCTACTTTAAAGATGTTTATCAATAAATATTTTTTAATGGGTGACTTGTATTTATGGAAAGGTGATTATCCTTCTGCTGCCAAATATTATCATAAGCTAATGACTTATGCGGAAGTATTATATCCTGGAAATCCTGCGGATGAAAAGGCTTTTAACACCTATTCTTTAGGTACTTCCAGCAATAGTGGAACCACCTATATTGGTAATGATCGATGGACGAATATATTTACAACCGGCTTTACAGACCGATATGCCAATGAAGAGAACATTACGATGCTTCCCTTTGACAAGAAATTTGATCCAGTGAATCCATTCATAGAGCTGTATTACAACAAGTATGTTATAAAGCCATCTGCTTTAGCAGTTAACAAATGGAATGCTCAGAGCCGTTCAGATAATACTCCTTTTGATACATGGAGAGGGTTTAATAGAAGCTATTTTGTTGAAGGAAATCAAACCTATATCAATAAGCAAATCTCTAATTATTCCAAAAACTTACCATTTGAAACTACAGATAAATGGATAATTTACCGGGCTGCCTTGTTGCATCTTCATATGGCAGAAGCGGCAAATAGAGATGGACGAGACAGACTAGCCTATGCTTTATTAAACAATGGAATAAGAAGTGCTTACACGCCTGTTCCGTCTCCTTCTAACGTTATTAATGTAATGCAATCGAATGTTTACATGAACTCCGCGAATGAGTGGGGAGCAGATCCAAATCACGATTATTACTTTGATGCACGATTTGGAACGGCGCCGAATTACAGGGCTTATTGGCATACTAATGCTGGGGTTAGAGGTCGGATGAGTCTGGCACCTGTGAAGGTTGATTCTGCACAGTACTTTAATATGACAGTTCCCGGAAAACAATATAAGGAAGTAATCGATCGCCCCGGATTGACCCTGGCAATGGAGGATCTTATTCTTGAAGAAGTTGCCTTGGAAGGCGCCTTTGAAGGATACCGCTGGCAGGATTTGTTGAGGATTGCTTTGCGTCGGAAGGATATCCAACCAAACTTTTTAGCGGATAAAATAGCCGCAAAGTTTGAAGCTAAAGGCGATGCTGCAGGTGCTGCTGCTGTCAGAGCAAAACTCGCTACCCAGGCAGGTTGGTATCTGCCATTTAAAATGTAATTACAATTATTTTTTTCTGAACTTTCCAAAGGCCCTGAGCTTTTGGAAAGTTATTTTTTTCCTCCCGCCTACGGTTGCATCTACCCTCTCGCTGGGCTTAAATCGAAAATGCTTCTTAAATTTATCCAGATACCTTTCTAACTCCCAAACGGGAATTTTTGGGCAGATCTGTTTTATTATTCTGATTTTCTATCTTCGTTCGAAGTCTTGGTTATAGAGTGCTCTATGCGGCGATATAAATATGTGGTTAATGGCTTTGAGGAAATTCATTAACTTGCATTCGGCGTTTTGTATCATATCCCAAGTGTTAGGCTCCGTTTTCTCGTTGTCTTCATGAAACAATTAGAAAGTTATTTACGGAAACATATAAAAGGATTTCTAAAGAAAATGCATTGGTTTAATAGCACTTATATATTTGAATATTTTAGATGGCAATAGCGAATATTTTAATACTAGAAGACGATGTCACTATGGCTTCCGAAGTAAAGCTATTTCTAAATAGCCAGGATTTCGAGTGTCAGATAGTGGATGATGGGGGCTTGCTTTTTAAAGAAGATCTGAGTAGGTTTAATTTATTTCTATTAGATATAAATGTGCCTACATATAATGGAATGCAAGTGTGCAAAAAAATAAGGGATTACGATAAAACAAGTCCAATCTTAATGTTAACTGCATATGGTGCCATTTCCGATAAAGTAAAAGCCCTTGAATTTGGCGCTGATGATTATTTGGTAAAGCCCTTTCATTTTGAGGAGTTACTGGCAAGAATAAAAGCATTATTAAGGAGAAGTAAAGTAGACGATGAGAATGACCTGATTTACAAAGTCGAAGACTTACTTATAAATACTACTCAAATGTCTGTTACAAGGAGTGATAAAAAAATAGCTCTTACTCCAAAAGAGTATAAGCTATTAGAATTATTAGCTGCCTCAAACGGTAGGGTCGTTTCAAAGCAGCTTATTGCTTCGAAGGTGTGGGATGCAAACTTTGAAACCGGTACAAATGCTATTGAAGTTTATATTAATTTTTTACGTTCAAAGGTTGATAAGGGCTTTGATCACAAACTAATTCATACTAAGCCTGGCTATGGATATTATCTGAAACGGTTAGACTAGTATGAATTTAAAACAGCGCTTTTCTTTTATTTTCAGCCTGCTATTTTCTTTGCTGCTAGGCGCAGTATTGGTGTCTGTTTTTTTGTTATTCGCTAATTTCAGGCGAATGGAATTTAGGTCTCGTTTAGTTCAACGCGCCAAAACTACCGTAAAATTTCTGGTTGGTGTTAAAGGGATAGATGTTGAACTTCTGAAACTTTTTGACAAAAACCGGGTCAACAAATTGTATAACGAGAAGACAACTGTTTATAACGAAAAGCTTCAGCGTCTTTATACCAGCAATAACAATTACATGTTCAATTGGAGTAAAGGAGACTTTGAAGAAATCCACAAGGGAGAAGTCGTTTATAAAACCAAAGGCGAATTTGATGTAATAGGAATGAAGGTTAAATATGGAGAAAAAATCTATTATGTTTTAACCTCAGCCGAAGATCGAATAGATAATCCATATCTGGCATATCTTAAGTATTTACTCATTGTGGCATTCCTGGTTGGAGCCACAACTGTTTGGATACTCTCATATTACCTCAGTAAAGCGAGTCTTAAACCTCTTGATAAAGTTAGGAGCGAGATTCAGGAAATTACAGACAGGAATTTAAAAAAACGAATTTCTCTGTCAAATACAGATGATGAAATTAATGAACTGTCGCGATCTTTCAATCAAATGATGGATAGGATCGACAATGCTTATCAGCGTCAGAAAGAATTTACCGGGAATGCTTCACACGAGTTAAGAACCCCTATAGCAAGAATCACTGCCCAGTTAGAAAACGTTCTCCATCAACGGACTCTTGACCCCGCGCTTGAAAAGGCACTCCGGGCTGTTTCAAAAGATATATACCAATTGTCTGATATAGTGACATCTCTTCTGGTATTGTCTGAGATTAATAATAATTCTGATAGATCTCTGTCTAAAATCAGGCTTGACGAAATTATCTTCGATCAGGCATCGCAAATTTCATCAATAGATGCCGATTTTAAGTTCCATTTTGAAATAGAAGGCGCAATTGAAAAGGATGAGAGTCTGATTGTCGACGGGGACGATGTTCTTTTAAAATTAGTTTTTAGCAATCTATTTAAAAATGCTTACCTCTATTCCGATAATAAAGCTATAAACTGCGTCTTAAAAGTGAATCCCGATAATCTGCAGGTGTTAATAAGCAACACCGGAAAAACGCCTGAACTAACTGATCCGTCTGTTTTGTTCAATACATTTGTTCGAGGGAGTAATGTCAAAGATAAAACAGGTAGCGGAGTTGGCCTCAGTGTTGTTAGCCGTATTTTGCAGTACCATAATGGTACTATCGAATATCTCATCCCTGCAGAAAATGTAAACCAATTAAAAATCTGCTTTAGTAAAAAAACGTCACTCGGCCAGGATTTATAAATTTTCTACCTCAGTCCGTGGCCTATTCCATGTGCCCTTCGGCTTTCTTGTGGAAGAACCATTAAGTTTTCTATTGGTCCTGAAATCAAATCTTTTCTAATCTAATCACCTTATCTGACGGCTTAAGGCTATGTAAAACCTTTTTTGCCAAAGAAAGCCCGAATCTGGATTAACAGTCATATGATTTTAAGGTGATTTTAAGGTCGCGCCTGCATATTTGATATAAACCAAGTGATTTAGCGAGGACGAATTTTAAGCTAACCAATTATAACCAGTTTAAACTTGGGGATTTAATTTATTCTAAGTATGGGCATTAAGACTAAAGTGACGACGCCGGACAATTTCGCCAAAACCTTTTCTTACGAGGTTTTAATGAAGAGAGCATTTAATGCTTCCGATAATCAAAAGCTGCACATTCACAGATCAAATATGGAGAATTTGCTTGCTGCCGAAATTCGACGTATAGAACAATTAGAGAGGGTAAGGGAGTATATTGATTCGGCTTTAGATAGATTAATACGCCGCAATACTGATACTCACGATATGGGAAGATTACAGGCTTTGAAAGAAAAAGTTCAAAATGCATCGTTTTCCCACGAGTTGATGCACATTATTAATGAAGCGTTATTTATAACTGATAACTAGTTTCAATCACTTGTTTTTCTTGATGAACGTAAGACAGACGACATTCGCTGTTTTTTTCTTTTACGTGCTGCCATGATGATCTAAGACGGCAGCTTAGGCAGTTTTTCTAAACCTTTCAATTTTTTATTTAACGGGTTGTTGTCTGTTCTTTGTGCTTACACTAAGGGTGTGTTTGTAGGGTCCGGATTTAACACAGGCTTTTATTGCAGAATTTTATAAATCAGCTTTCTGAATCATGGTTTTTCAGAAATTTTGATCAGTGAAATCATGTTGAAAATGTAATATAATTTTTAAAGATATCAATCATTTTTATTTTTTACTAAAAGTTCGACGGTTGTGTTGTGTTTATTGTATTATTTGTGGCCATTATTTGTTAATTAATTAATAGAAATGATTTGTACAATATTTAAAATTATTATACAGGATAGTACAGGATGAAATAGGCTACCAATCAGGACACTACAGGTTGCTGTCGTTTTCGGATGCTGGTAACTTGCATAATTATAATTAGCTCGTATTACACTAAGCTAAATTTTACCCCGATTTTAAACCAATTAATAATTAATTATGGCAGAACCTTTACTTTCAATTCCCTCTCTACTTTTTCGTTCAAAACAATAGGGATAATTCAATTCTAACAACGCTTAACAATACTTTTTACAATCAATAAAATTTATATGAAGAGAACTATAAATGGCCTATTCCTTTTTGTGTCTTTTGTCCTTTTACTTTCTGCCTGTCGTAAAAAAGAGTGGGATGAGTTTTATGGCAGACCTGAGAATCTTGCACCTCCGATTTATCAACAATTAGAAGCGAAAGGGAATTTTAAAAATTTTCTGGCTTGTATAGACCGGGCTGGTTATAAACAAACCTTGGGCGCAGGCGGATACTGGACGGTTTTTGCGCCGGATGATGCGGCATTTGAAAAGTTCTTTCAAGAAAAAGGAATTAGTGGTGTTAACAGTATAGATTCCCTAATGGCCCGAAAAATAGTCACCTACTCCATAGTATATAATGCTTTCAGTGCTCAAGAGCTTTCCAGATATCAATCTCCTGCAGCAAATACTCCGGATAATAATGCTACCCCTTTTTATGCATATAAAAGAAAGACAGCTTATTATGATTTTGTATATGCAGATACAGTTGATGGCAAGATAAGGAAAGTGGTAGCGGCGAACCGGAATAATGGCAGCTATGTTAGTGCCGACAACGGAAATAAACATATTCCTTATTTCCTTGCGGATGTGTTCGCAGGCTTGAATTTAACTGCTGCTGATTATAATTATTTCTATCCTAACATTCCCTTCAATGGCTTTAACGTGGTGAATGCCACAGTTACAGAGAAAGATATTCCTGCAGAGAACGGTATTATACACACAATAGATAAAGTGGTGCTCCCTTTGAATAATTTGGACCAGTTCCTTATTTCTAATCCAGATTATAGTGAATTTAAAAGACTGCTGGATATGACCGCGGTGTATACTTATAATCCTGACGTAACGCACCGATATCAGGCGCTCACCCATTCTACTGATTCTGTCTTTGTTAAAACATATAATTCAAAACTTGCTTTCTCGCCGAACAACGAAAACTTTATGGCTTCTGGAACGGATGCACAGATTAATGGCTACAGTATGTTCGTACCGAAAAATGACCTGTTAAAAGAGTATGAGAAAAAAATTCTGGTAAATTATGGTTCTTTTAAAGCAGCGCCTCCTGCTATCTTGTATACACTTCTTAATGCGCATCTGTGGACAGAAGGTATCTGGCCGTCCCAAATTGCGCTATCGTCAAATAGCCAGCAGGAGCCTATTACATTTTCGGCAGCAGATGTTATCAATAAAGATAGTAAAGTAGCCAGTAACGGATTTTTTTATGGAGTAAATGGCGTGCAGGATGCGAATGAATTCCGCACGGTTTATGGCAAAGCATACCTGGATCCGAAATACTCCTTGATGACTATGGCGCTGGATGCGGAAGTGAAGTTTTTAATTTACCTGCCAACAGCGAAATATACACTATTTATGATGTCCAACGACGACATCAGAGCGCAAGGAATTGATTATTATGAGGATCACGGCGCCTGGGGCTATTTAAGGCCGGGTACTACCGGTTCCATTGATTACAACGGTGGGAAAGATCGGGTTTACAGGCTTGTGCAGACTTCGGCATTGGCTACTCCCAACGGGGAGATGGATGACCTTTCAGGAAAAGGCATTGTTGAGGCTTACAACGGCGAGTATGTGAAGTTTGACAATGGCAAAGTTTACGCCAGTGGGAATGAAGAAACCAATACACCTGTCACCATAGACAGTTCTAAGACTACGGTTAACGGGAAAGTTTACTATACCTCAGGTATTTTAACTTTTACAGAGAAGAGCGTGGTTTACAGCATTTCTCGGCTTGCGGCCAGTGATCCCAATAATTATAGCTCTTATTATAACTTGATAACCAAGTCTTCAATATATAATAGCGATCAAAGTCTTGTTGGCGTAAGTCCAGGGTCTTTCTATACCTTCTTTGTTCCAACGAATGCGGCTATTTCGGCAGCTGTTAAAGCTGGTATGCTTCCCGGAGACAAAGTCACCGGGGCACTTCCGAGCAGCCCTACAGCAGCGCAGAAAGAGGCGTTCTCGGATTTCATCTATTATCATATTCTCGATAAAAATGTGGTGGTTCCCGACGGGAAAAAAACAGGCGTTTTTCCAACCCTTTATAAAAACGACGAGGGTGATGCGACGTACCTATCGATCAACAATCAACTTAATAATATGGTCATACATGATTCTTTTAACCGTACTGCTAACGTGAGTATTGATGCCAGCAACCATCTTTCGGACCGGACGGTTATCCACTCAATCGATAATTATCTGGATTATAACAATAAGTAACTGAACTAATGAGGTATATGAGAAAATTTATTCTAACTATTTTTTGTTTTCTGATTATCGGCCCTCTTTCTAACGTACTGAAGGCTCAGGGAACAGTTACCACTGTGCGGGGCCAGGTGATTGATTCCGAGGATAAGCAGCCCGTTATCGGTGCTTCAGTTATCGAGATTGATAAAGACGGCCGTACGGTGCAAGGCGTTACCACAGACATATCTGGCAATTACTCGCTGAAAATTCTAAACCCAAACGATCGGATAGCAATATCCTTTATCGGCTATAATACCTATAGAGAAGCAATAAATAAGCGTTCGGTAATTAACGTTCAGCTTCGGCCGAGCACGCAGCAATTAGGCGAGGTCGCTATCGTTGGAAAAAGGGTCATAAATAATGGTACAGGATTAAATATCGATGCCCGGAATTCTACTACGGCAACGGCTACCATTCAGGCTAAAGACCTGGAAGAATTGTCATCAGCTTCTATCGATCAGGCTCTTGCAGGTCGTTTGCCGGGGGTAGATGTGAGTGCTACATCGGGAGACCCCGGAGCAGGAATGTCTATCCGTATCCGCGGAACATCCTCCATAAACGGTTCATCTAATCCGCTGATTATACTTGACGGATTGCCTTTTGATACCGATGTGCCATCCGATTTTAATTTCGGTACCGCAGATGAAAATGGTTATGCACAGCTATTAAATATAGCGCCAACTGATATTAAAGAAATCACCGTGTTAAAAGATGCAGCCGCAACAGCCGTCTGGGGCTCCAGAGCTGCTAACGGCGTTTTAATCATTAACACTAAACGGGGTATTATGGGCAAACCGCAGTTTACCTATAATTTTAAAGGCTCCTATGCAAAACAGCCCAAGGGCATTCCTTTGCTTAGTGGAGACCAGTATGCAACGCTGATTCCTGAAGAAGTTTCCAATGGCGGGGGCAATCCTTTAGATATTCAGGTGAATAAAGAATTTTCTTTTGATCCCTATGATCCGTACTGGTATTACAACTATAGTAACAATACCAATTGGATAGACGCTGTTACCCAGACCGGTTATTCTCAGGATCATAATGTTTCGATGACGGGTGGCGGCGAAAAAGCCAGGTATTATGCCTCAGTTGGATATTTTGGTCAGAAAGGTACAACGGTTGGCACAGATCTGAAACGGATGACTGCAAAGGTAAATCTGGATTATAATGTATCCACACGTATTCGTTTCCGCTCAGATATAACGTTTACGCATCTGGACAATAACTTAAATTATACCAACGGAATCAGAGGTGTGGCTTTTAACAAAATGCCAAATATGTCCGTTTTTCAATTTGATGAAAGCGGCGTCGAAAGTCCTGTGTATTTGTCTCCTTCCACAAATATTCAGGGATCTTACGGCTCTACATATAATCCTGTTGCCATGGCGACACAGGCGGTATCTGCACAAGTGGGAAATAGAGTAATTCCGCATTTCAATTTGCAATATGATATTTTGCCCTCTCTGCTTGTATCACAGTTTGATATAGGCTTTGATATAAATAACAGCAAACAAAATACTTTTTTGCCGCAGGTAGCTACCGGGCGTCCCAATACAGAAACTGTGGTGAATCGGGCTGGTGATAGCGACGGAGACGTTTTCGGGGTAACCAGTAAATTGAATTTTGTTTTTACCCCAAGACTTAAAAATGAAACCAATACTTTCCAGGGGCTATTATCCCTGCAGTCTACAGACAAAAAGCATGTTTCCTATAATGCCTCGACAGCGAATACAGCATCATCATTGCTGCAGGATGTCGCTGATCCGTCAAGAACTGCCAATTCTGATTTAGCCTTAACGGCCAGTCAGGGCGAGTACCGGTCGGCATCCGCCTTGCTGCAGGGCCAATACAGTTTATTCGATAAGTATATTATAAATGCCGGGCTTCGTGCCGACGGAAGTTCAAGATTCGGTCCGGCTAACCGGTACGGATTATTTCCTTCTGTTTCGGTTAGATGGCGTGCTTCCGGAGAGTCTTTTATGAAGAATATCAAATATATTGATGACTTGAGTCTCAGGGCGAGTTATGGACAAAGCGGCGGGGAGCCATCCCGGGACTATAGCTATTTTAATCAATATTCACCCTATTCTTATTCTTACCAGGGAATGGCTGGAGTATTTCCTGCAAACATGGAATTATCGGACCTGCAATGGCAAACCGTTACCGGAACTAACATTGGATTTAACCTTTGGATGTTTAAACACCGGATAATGTTTGATGGGGAGATTTACCGTAACCGTACCAGTAAGATGCTTTTCAACGGACTCGCGATCCCATCGTTTACTGGTTTTAAGAGTTATTCTACCAATGTAGGTACGATGGATAATCAGGGATGGGAAATTGGAATTAACACTATCCCGGTTAAAACACGAAACTTCACTATGGGCTTTGATTTTAACATCGCGAAGAATATCAATATTATGAGGGAGGTATCGGATTATTTCCCCCGGGATAATGGCGTAGTTGTTAACCGTAACGGAGTATATAAATCATACCTGATAGTGGGCAATCCTTTCGGATCATTCTACGGTTTTAAATATAAAGGGGTTTATACTGATGATGATGCCACTATCGCCAGAGATGCTGCAGGGACTAAGATTATCGGGCCGAACGGACAAGAAATCCGCATGCGTTTTAACTACCCTTCCACCGATTATACATTCGAAGCCGGAGATGCTATGTACGAAGATATAAATCATGATGGAAACATCGATGACAAAGACATTGTGTATCTGGGTAATGGGATACCTAAGGTGAATGGCGGTTTTGGGCCCAATTTTACCTGGAAAGGGGCCTGGAAGCTCACCGCTTTTTTCAACTACAAGTTAGGGTACCAGCTTATTAACAATGCTAGCATGACGACATCGAATATGTACAGTTATGATAATCAAAGTACTGTGGTATTACGACGCTGGAGAAATCCGGGCGATGTAACGGATGTGCCGCGTGCTTTATATCGAAGAGGCTTTAACTGGCTGGGATCAGACCGTTATGTGGAGGATGCTTCTTTTGTAAGATTGCAGGCAGTAACGTTAAGGTACAACTTTAGCAAGTCCTTATTAAATAAGATTGGGGTCAGAAACGCAAGCTTCTACATAACCGGAGAAAATCTTTACACGTGGACGAAATATAAAGGACAGGATCCGGACGTTTCCACCCGCGGGAACAATAATCCCTTCACAATTAATTATGACCGCTCCCTAACTCCACCATCAAGAAATATTTTAATGGGCATCACCGCCGGGTTTTAAAACAGCTATAAAAAACTGAAAAGATGATAAACAAGTTAAAACATATCTTATTACTTCTGATAGTTATTCTATCGGCGTCCTCCTGTAATAAATGGCTGGATCTGCGTCCTGAAGACGGGATCATCCGGCAGAATTACTGGCAGACGAAAGAGCAGCTGCAGGCAGCTGTCGTCGGGTGTTATGCATCTCTGCTTGAACCCGGGCTCGTACAGTCCTTTTTCAATTGGGGAGAACTTAGGGGCGATATGATTTCCGTGACTAATTTTGCCTCAACAGATGAATTAAATGTTGTCGAAGGGAATATTTTGCCATCCAATTCGCTGACAGACTGGACTGAAGTGTATCAGACGATTAATTACTGCAATACGGTTATCGATTTTGCTCCGAATGTTAAAGAAAAAGATAAGACGTTAACAGATCTTCAATTGAACGCTTATCTGGCAGAAGCAAAAGGAATACGAGCATTAATGTATTTCTATCTGCTTCGTACCTTCGGGGAGGTGCCTTTACAACTGAAAGCTACCTCAAGCGATGTGTCGCTGCAACAGTTGGCTAAAAGTTCCAGGGACGACGTATACAAGCAGATCATGGATGATCTTAAGTTTGCTGAACTTAATTCACCGCTGACTTATGGCAACATTACATTAGATAAAGGGCGCTTAACCCGTTTTGCCATCCTGGCTATTGAAGCAGATGCTTATCTGTGGATGGATGATTATGAAAACTGTCTTCAGGCCTGTGATAAGATTATCAACTCCAATCAGTTTGCATTGGTGCCTGTAGTGAACGATGCACAGTCTAACTGGTTTTCTACTGTATTTCGCTTCGGAAATTCGCAAGAAAGCATATTTGAGCTTCAGTTTGATCAGCAAAAATTAAATCCTTTTTACGGAATGTTTGCTTCGGGATCAAGGCACTTTGGAGCCTCTGCCAGGGTAATGGAGGAAGTATACGGGGTGGATGAATTTGATGCTACCAATAAAGACATGCGAGGCGATGGCGCATCTGTTAAAGCCGAAGATGGTACCATCTCTAAATTTGCTGGTTATTACAGTGGTACTGATTTTAAGACTGTTAGCTCTTCAATTTCATATACTCACTGGTTTATGTATCGATATTCGGATATTCTGCTATTAAAAGCGGAAGCCCTTACGTGGCTGGGCCGGGGTCAGGAGGCGCTAGACATTATCAAAGTTATCCGTGGCCAGGAAGATCCCGCTAGTCCGGGAGGAGTAACCCGCGGAGTTAATGCACTGCCAGTAACCGAGGAGTTTCCAAGTGCTGATGATCCTCTAGGAATATCAGTTTATATCCTCAATGAACGATCACGTGAATTCGCTTTTGAAGGAAAAAGATGGTTTGATATACTGCGTGTAGCCAAGCGTAATAATTATCAGCAGATTGATTTAATTGTTGACATGATTGCTAAAACTGCTCCTGCCGACAGACAACAGTCTATGATTAACAAGTATAAAGATGTTCGTAGTCATTACCTGCCTATTAATGAATATGAGCTCCGTACCGATCCTAATTTAGAACAGAATCCATTTTATGAATAACAGAATAATAAACTAAAAGATTATGAAAAATATTTCAATCAGAATTTCAAGGTTGCTGTATGTCTTAGCGCCGGTTCTGTTCATGGTTTGTCTAGCTGCCTGTAAAAAGCAGGATGTGGTGTACAATACTTCTTCCGATGTAAACATTACAGGTTACCTGGACAACCACCCGGAACAGTTTTCGGAGTTTAGAAAAATCCTGGATCGTACTGGTACAGCCAGTTTTTTGAATGCCTATGGGGCCTATACTCTTTTCCTTCCGAATAATGATGCCGTAAAGGCCTATTTACAACAAGTGGGAAAAAGTTCGGTGGAGGATGTAAACCTCGAAACGCTAAAAGGATTGGTTCGTTTTCATTTGCTGGAGGATACTTTGACAACCGGGTCTTTTAAGGATGGTAAACTGCCGGCCTTGACCATGTACGGACAGTATTTGACAACCGGTGCAAGTAATACCTCGGGTGTAACCAAAACACGCATTAACCGCCAGGCTAATCTGGTGCAGGGAAATATCGTGGTAGGCAACGGTATTATCCATGTGATTGATGACATGCTTATCCCGGCTTCGCAATCGCTTGCCGAGATGATAAAAAGCAATGCGAATTATTCAATATTCTCAGAAGCACTCCAAGCGACTAAATTATATGACACATTAAATATTCTTCCTGCCAATAATCCGGATAAAAAAAGAGCCTGGCTTACAGTGCTGGCGCAAACAGATTCGGTATTTCATGCCGCCGGAATCAATACCTACCAGGATTTAGTTAATAAGTATTCCAATACAGGCAATCCGGAGGATCCTAAAGACAGCCTTCATTTGTTTATGGACTACCATATTCTTTACGATGCCAAATACCTGGCGGATATTATTTCAGCTGGGTCACATCCCACACTGGCCCCCCTTGAAGTGATTACTTCTAAATTACAGGGAACCGATGTACTTATCAATGATGATGACTTTAACGGGCAGCATGAGCCGGGCATAAAGCTGAACCGCTCTTCAAGCGATATTTCGGCCACCAACGGCGTTTTGCACTCTACGGCACCATATATTTATGATGGTGTGCAGAATACCGGCTCTTTTGCTATTAAAGTACGCCGGCCAGTTAGAATTGATTGGGATGTAGCTGATTTTCCGGATCTGAGAAAGTTGAATGCATATTTCCGCAAGAAGAGTTATTCATTTGCCTGGAATGCTATGAGTGAGATTACCTCGGATGGTGGAGCAAAGTCCAAATTGTATTATACCTACAGTGCCAATGACCAGACCTGGTGGCGCGATCATCTTGAATTACCGCTTGGACTGCCTTTCAGAAATGCATGGTGGGAATTCACTACACCTCTTATTGTGCGGGGAAAATATAAGGTATGGGCAAATTACGAATATCACCGGAAGTCCAGCAGTCAAAAAGCTATTAACAGTCAGGTGACAATTGACGGGGTGCCATTACAGCGCACGCTGGATGAGATTGCCAAAAGGCCCGCCGGTTCTGATGCCGAGCTAGAGGCACAAGGCTGGAAGCAGTATACCAATGGAACCACAAGTAGTAATTACAACGGACGCCTGCTGGGTACCGTTACTATTAAAACTACCGACCGGCATAAACTCCGAATTACCTGGGTAAATGGTTCGTCAGGAGATTTGTGGCTGGATATGATTCAGTTTATTCCGGCAGATGATCCCGAACAGGTATGGCCGCGCTTTAATCCTGATGGAACGTTGGCTGATAAACCTTAAAGACATTTCCCTGTGTACTCTTCTTTGGAGTACACAGGGAAATTTACCGAAGAATTAATTAAAAACTAAATACCCGTTTAATGAAACGAAATATACTATTTGTGTTGTTGCTGGCAGTTATCGCTGGTGTCTCATCATGTAAAAAATGGGATGAACATATCAGTGTGGCAGATGATGCTCTTGGCAGGAATCTGCTGGAAGAAATTAATGCCAACCCTGATCTGAGTAAATTTAGCGCATACCTGCAACAAACTGGCTACGATAAAGTGCTGGCGTCTTCAAAACTGTTTACGGTTTGGGCGCCAACAAATGCTGCTTTAAGTGCTGTAGATAACAGTATTTTAGGTGATACCACTAAACTGAAGCTGTTAATTGCCAATCATATTTCTAATCAGGCTTATCTTACTTCTGCGGTTGTTGCAGATTCTACCTTAAGAATCCGGGCGTTGAGCGGAAAAAACATTTTATTTTCTCAAACTGCGTATGACGAAGCAGCAATTACTTCTAAAGACACCTATGTAGGTAATGGAGTATTACATATTGTTGACCAGGCGATCTTTCCTAAGCAAAGCATCTGGGAATATGTCACGACAAGCGAGGATGCTTCACTTCAAAAGCAGGAACTCCAATCGCTTACCTACCAGGTGCGTGATATTACCAAATCGGTAGTCATCGCTTATGACCCAAAAACTGGTGAGCCGGTTTATAAGGAGGGCGTAGGCATTGAAACGGTAAATACTTATTTGAACAAGGATAATATTAGCAATGAGGACAGAGAGTATACCTATTTTGTTCTTACAGACGCGGCTTATAATGAAGAAAAAACAAAACTTGCCAGCTATTTCAATACCGGCGATGCAGAATTTTCTGACAGTCTTACCAATTACAATGTAATTAAGGACCTGGCCATAAAAGGACGTTTTACCCTTGACAAATTACCGGAAACACTTTATTCGGCGAACGATAGTGTGATATATCATATCGATAAAAGCGCTATTGTAAAAACATACTCTGCTAGTAACGGGGTAGTTTATGTGGTTAACCGTCTGGATTATGACATGGTGAGCAAATTGAAGCCTGTTATCATTCAGGGCGAAATCGGGTATACCTTACAATCGAGTAAGACCGTTCAGCTCCGGACACGACGAAATTCGCTTAACCCGGAAAGCCCGCGCTACAATACTTTTTTCAGGGATCTTCTTATTCAGAATCATGGTGTTGCTAATTATTGGGTAAAATATACTCCGCTTTTAAAATCGGTTACCTATAAGGTTTATATGCGTGCGGTAAGAGATTTTGATCTGATTCCGCCGGTGGGAAAGACAGAACTGGATGATTTTCCTGAACGCATCGCGTTTAACGCTTCTACTGCGACCGACCTACCTCAGATTACGAACGTAGGCGCTGTGAAAAATGCCGACGGAACTTTCTCCCCGAATTATGATGAAGTATATGTAGGTGATTATACTGTGAGTAATTATGGCACAACATCGGTGTTTGTTGTGGGTGCTAATACTAAAACTAACGGTTTAAATACCATTTTGCTTGACTACATCAAATTAGTACCGGCTCCTTAAAACCAAATTGATAAGCTTTAAAAAAATCTGAATATATGTATATGTGTACAAAAGCGGCAAAAAAAGCCCTGTTGCCGGTTCTGGTTCTTGGACTAACTTCAGCTAATCTGCTTGGACAGCAAATAGATTCGGCCTCAAGGGCTCTGTCCGGCGATTCTGTCACTACTGTTGCTAACCGAACCAATGGCCCTTTAGTAAAAGGTACCGTTACGGAATCGGCTACCGGCAAGCCTCTGGAAGGAATCAATATAAGTGTACCCGGGTTTTCTGCAGCGATAAGCCGCGAAGATGGAACATTTAAACTATCGGTACCTGATAATGACGCAGTTTTAATTGTTAAGGGTCCGGGATATCAGTCAAAAGAAGTTCCTCTAATGGGAAAGACGGACGTAAAAGTAAGTCTTTATGAGGATACTTTTATTTCTGTGTATGACGAAGCGCAGCTGCCTGCAGCAAAAAAAGCGCTTAATCATATTCCCTTTGCAGTGAATTCTGTTAATACTTATGACAACTGGGCGAGGACGACTGAATCAGCCGATGCATATCTTCAAGGCAAAATATCAGGACTGAATTCGATAAGACGTTCAGGAACCTGGGGCATTGGTTCCAATGTGTTTTTGCGCGGGTATAATTCATTATATGCCACCAACCGGCCTTTAATCATAGTTGATGGCGTTGTTTATGACGACTCTGAATATGGTGGCTCTATTATCAGTGGCCATCTTAATAATCCGCTGCAGGATATTGACATCAAAGATATTGACAATATTACAGTGCTTAAGGATGCGGCTGCGGCGGTTTACGGAACTAAGTCTGCAAATGGAGTAATCCTCATCACTACTGCCCGGGCCAAAGATCAGGCTACAAAAATTGACTTCGCCGCATACGGTGGGATGAATAATCAGGTGTCGAACACTCCTTTAATGGATGCCTCCGACTACAGGATATTTTTGGGCGAGCTGTTAAAAACAAAAGGATTAACCGACAACCAGATACAGGCACAGCCGTATATGAACGATAACCCAAGCAGTTATTTTTACCGGTATCATTACAACACCAACTGGCAAAATGAGGTGATGAACGATAGTTATAATCAGAATTATTATTTGAAAGTAACGGGTGGCGACGATATTGCAACATATGGTCTGTCCCTTGGATATCTCAACAACGAAGGCATTACGTCCAATACAAATCTTACACGTTATCAGACACGTTTTAATGCGGATTTAAATTTGACGGCTAAGTTCAAAGGGTTCGCCAATCTTTCCTTTACGTCTAATCAGCAGAATCTAAAAAGCCAGGGCATTGACAAAACAAACCCTCTGTACCTTTCTCTAATTAAAGCGCCGTTCCTGGCAAGACAAGATGTCGGCGATAACGGGGAAGAATCACCAAATCTTGCCCAGGCGGATATATTTAATGTGAGTAATCCGGTTTCGCTGATCGAAAACATGCAGGGGATCAATAACAATTACCGGTTTTTTGGCTCTTTAGGTTTTAACTATCAACTGAGCAAACCTGCTAGCATTAAAACAATTGTAGGCATCAATTTTGACAAGGTGCGTGAAAAAATGTTTATTCCTAACAAAGGGGTTGTTGCAGATACAAGTAGTAATGCTATTCTTTATAATCGTTCGGGAAGTAATGTAGAACGTTTGTTTTCTATATATAACGATACCCGTTTTTCCTACAATAATACATTTAACCGCATACATAGTCTTTCTGCCAATGTGGGTTTGCGATTTAACAAAAGTAAAAGTGAGGCCGACTATGGTTATGGCTACAACTCAGCAACGGACGAGTTTGTGAGTGTATCTAACGGGCAATCATTGTTGAGGCAAGTGGGCGGTAACAACGGAGACTGGACCTGGCTTAACACCTATGCCAATGCAGACTATGAACTGATGCATAAATATATGCTTTCGTTCAGTCTGGCAGTAGATGGTTCATCGCGCTTTGGTAAAAAAGCCGGAAACGCATTAACTATCGGCGGTAATCAATTTGCCGTGCTTCCGGCGGTCGCAGCTGGCTGGCTGGTATCGTCTGAACCGTTTATGACTGGCGCTAAATTTATTGAAAGCTTAAAACTTAGAGCGAGCTATGGTCTCACCGGCAATGACGATATCGGCAATCATTCTGCTCAGCAATATTATGTATCACAGAACTTCCTTGGCCTTCAAGGTTTAGTGAGAGGCAACATCGGGAATCCTTATCTTAAATGGGAAACAGTAAAGAAGGCTAATTTAGGCATAGATGGGTCTTTTTTAAATGAAAGACTGAGTCTAAGCATCGATGTGTTCTCAAATAAGACTGTGGATATGATCACCTATGAGCCGTCTTTAACAGCTTCGGGATTTGATTTTTATCTGAGCAATAATGGCGGAATGACGACCAGAGGTATGGAATTTGGGGCCAATGCCCGTCTGATTAATAAAGCAGTGAAGTGGGATATGGGCCTCAACCTTTCTACCTATAAAAATAAGATAACGAAAGTTCCTAATGACCAAATTATTACGCAGTACGCGGGCGCAGAAATTTTAACACGCGTGGGCAGCCCGGCGAATTTGTTCTATGGCTTCAAAACAAATGGCGTTTATTCTTCTGATGCAGAAGCCGGTACTGCAGGATTGAAATATCTGAATGCTAAGGGCGATTCCACCATCTCATTTCAGGGAGGTGATGTACGGTTTGTTGATGTCAACGGCGATCATGTGATCGATAATAATGACAGGCAGGTGATCGGCGATCCTAACCCTGATTTTACAGGCGGATTTAACAATACAGTATCCTTCGGTCGTTGGTCGTTTAACGCGCTATTTACTTTTAGTAAGGGCAATGATATCTATAATTATACCCGTTCTTATCTTGAATCGATGAGTGGATATTCAAATCAAACTTTGGGAGTAATGAAAAGATGGCGTGCCAACGGACAGGTTACCGATGTGCCGAGAGCTGTATGGGGCGATCCCGCAGGCAATTCACGTTTTTCGGATCGATGGATTGAAGACGGCTCCTACCTGCGGATGAGGACTCTTTCCGTGGCGTATAATCTTCCGTTTAAGAACAGCGCCCTTAAATATGCTAAAGTTTACCTGACAGGAAACAATGTATTTACTCTGACTAAATATCTGGGAGACGATCCGGAGTTTAGCGCTACAGAAAGTATTTTAGGACAAGGTGTTGATGTACGTATGGAACCCCAGTACAGAACAGTTCAGGTGGGTATACGAATAGGATTATAAGTAATGTTTAACAAAGAATATAATATGAAAAAGAATATAAGGGGAATTTCTAAAGGCTTTATAGTTCTACTATCCTGCATATCAATGCTTTCCTGCAAAAAAACCTTTGATATTGCTCCTGGTAATGCTTTGGCATCGGGGGATGCATACCGAAACGTTTATGATGCCGATGCTGCCGTCATCGGAATCTACGGAAAGTTTGCCCGATTGGCCAAACAATATATCGTTCTGAATGAACTGCGTGCGGATTTGATGGACGTGACCTCGAATGCTGATCAGTACCTTAAGCAGATAAATTTGCATACCGAAACCGCAGACAATCCTTATGCGGATCCAAAACCATTTTACAGCATTATTATTGACTGTAACGATGCTTTAGCGAATTTCGATAAAATGCTGCAGGATAACCGCCTCACTAAAGAAGAATATGATCAGCGTTATTCGGACATCGGCGCCTTGCGCTGCTGGCTTTATCTCCAGGTTGGAATACACTGGGGAACGGTTCCTTATGTGACCGATCCGATAGCCAATATCGACGATGTGAAAGATGAGTCAAAATTTCCGCGCCTTTCTTTTGATCAGCTCTTAACTCAAATCCTTTCTTTTGCTGAAGCGCTTCCTTATAAAGGTCAATACCCGACAGGCACCTCATTAGTAAATACTACCGACGGGTACTCTATGGACAAAGTTTTCATTGTTAAAAAGCTTCTTTTGGGCGATCTTAATCTTTGGAAAGGCAACTGGACCGAGGCAGCAAAATATTACCAGGACCGGATGAATTATGGATCAAATTCTGGCAAATGGTCTGGAGGAGAAGAATATTATGAATATAATAACATCACATGGCAGCTTAACCGAGGCGACTGGGTAGACATGTTCAGAGGTTCATATTCAGAACGCTATCAAAATTACGAAAACATCTGGATGCTGCCCTTCGATAAAAATTTTCCGCCTTTGAATCCGTTTATTGATATGTTTTCTACCTCCGGTAGTTATTTATTGAAACCATCAGCCAAAGCGATAAAAAACTGGACGGAAGAAACAAGTGCCACCAATACGCTTGTAGGCGATGCATATCGTTCTTCCGGATCTTACAATACTTTTGGAGGCAAACCTCAGATTACCAAGCTGCTGGTTGAATACAACCCCTCTGATCCTTTCGAAACAGGTGGCCGCTGGTCGCTATATAGAGCGGCTAAAATGCATTTGCGTTATGCTGAAGCAGCTAACCGGGCAGGGCGGAACCGTTTGGCATATGCCATTTTAAATCGCGGCGTACAACGTTTATTTGATGCTCCTAATCACGGCGCCGATGTAACGTATATTCAACAATCCGATACTGATCCCAATTCTCCCTTCTATTTCGACGGTCGCCAGGGCGATTATCCTTCCTATAGGGGTGTATGGTATCGTCAGGAGGGCATTCGTACAAGGGTGGGACTCGCTGAGTTTCCTATAGATTCTGCTTTGTATTTTGATACCACCAAACCGGAATTCACGATCACTCGGAATTCAAAAGGTACGGTTACTCGTGTAGACTATAATCAACCTACTAATCAGGATGCCTTTAATGTGTTTCTTGAAGACAAGATCATAAAAGAAGCCGCCGAAGAGCTGGCTTTTGAAGGTAACCGCTGGCAGGATTTGCTTCGCATCGCTTTACGAAGAAAAGCTACCGATCCGAATTATCTGGCCAATAAAGTTGCCGCCAAATTTGATGCTGCCAATGACATGGCTACTGGTGATGCGGTACGTACCAGGCTTTCAAATGAAGCAAACTGGTATCTTCCGTTTAAATGGAAATAAGCAAAATATTACCGACTTGGTTTCGGGGAGTTTAATCCCCGAATTCAAGTTGGTTTCTTTCATCAGTTAATTATAAACCCTTTTGTTCCCCGAGAAGTCTGCCTTTTTCGTTAGACTAGGAGGAACCTCCGGTGAAAATACCTTCGCCAGTGCTGACAACCCTCTCAATGTTAATAGTAGGTAACATCTCTGTTTCAAATCCTTCCCAACAGGACACAACAGGACAACCATGTTGCAAAAACTCTTTAGATTAGGCGCTTCTAATAAACCATTTGATATACCATTTAATGAGGTTGGATTAAGTCCACGCATATCGATATGAAATATTTCAATAATCTTTTTGTCCTGTTTTTTCTTTTAATCTCATCGGGTCTTAAGGCTGATGTGAAACTCCCAACACAATTTTCAGACCACATGGTTCTTCAGCGCGATAAGCCTGTTCCGGTTTGGGGTTGGGCATCGCCGGCAGAAAAAGTATCGGTTAAATTCAATAACCAAATTAAAACAGCGGTTGCCGGAGCTGATGGTAAGTGGATGGTCCGTCTTGATAAACTTTCCGCTGGCGGTCCTTTTACCTTATCTGTTAAAGGGAAAAATAATATAACATTGAATGATGTTTACGTAGGTGAAGTTTGGCTGTGCTCCGGTCAGTCGAATATGGATATGACAGTTGCCAAAGAAGATCGCTCCTGGGCCGGAGTGTTTAACGAAGCCGAGGAAGTTGCGAATGCCAATTACCCGCTAATTCGTGTTTTCGATACTGATTTCACGCCAAGCAGAGACTTAAAACAAAACGTTGTGGGCAAATGGGAACTCGTGTCTCCACAAACAGTGGGACATGTATCTGCGGCAGCTTACTTCTTTGCCCGCGATATACAGAAAAAGTTAAAAGTGCCAATAGGGCTCATAACAACAGCATACGGCGCAAGCACTGCTGAAGCATGGATAGGTAAACCTGCCTTGGAAGCAAGCCCGAAATTTAATAAGCTCTTAACTAGCTTTGATGAGAAACTGGAGCGGTATAAAACCTATTTGGCCGATACCGGAGCACAAACTAAGCTTCAAGGTGATATTGCAAAATGGCAGATTGACACAGCGAAAGCCCGTGCTGAAGGTAAGTCTGTCCCAAGAAAGCCTGCCGGAATGCGCGATCCGGTGACCGATCAACATAATCCCTACGTATTATGGAATGGGATGGTCGCACCTCTTGTTCCCTATGCTATTCGTGGTGCGCTTTGGTATCAGGGCGAATCTAATGGGCCGAGTGCAGATATTTATAAGGAAATTATGGAAACCCTGATAGCCGATTGGAGAAAGCAGTGGGGGCAGGGTAATTTCCCTTTTATTTATGTGCAGTTAGCCAATCATCAGGCGCTTATAACAGAACCCGTAAAGGATGATCCAATGGTTACAGTGCGTCAGGCACAATTGCAAAACTTGTCTGTTCCCAATACGGCAATGGTAGTAGCTATTGACAACGCAGATCCCGACCGGCCTGGAAATATCCATCCAAAGAATAAACAGGAAATTGGAAGGCGTTTGGCACTTGCCGGATTGGCATTGGCCTATGGTGAAAAGATCCCTTATTCCGGACCTCTTTACCAAACAATGAAAGTTGAAGGAAATCAAATCCGGTTGATGTTTAAACATACCGATGGGGGATTAGTTGCCAAAGGAGGGGAATTGAAAGGCTTTGCTATTGCCGGAGAGGACCGGAAGTTTGTCTGGGCCAATGCTGAAATTCAAGGGAATACTGTAGTTGTTTCCAGTCCGGATATCAATAAACCTGTAGCTGTTCGATATGCCTGGGGTAAAAATCCGCAAGCCAGTTTATATAACAACGCAGATTTGCCCGCATCGCCCTTTAGAACGGATGATTAGCTTATAGCTATTTCAGGGTGAGACCTGTACCCCTTCAGTGTGGGTACTATACAGATAAAGCATACATACTGTACTAACAGTGTACTAAAAACTTTTTCAGCACAAGACACAGAAGGGAAAGCTAAGTCTCCACTTAGCTTTCTCACCCTGTCGAGGTGCTTAAAGTAACATCTCTGTTTCAGAGAGGCTAAATCGACCTGTATTCCCCCTCGGCAGGACACAGCAGGATAGCAGAGATGCAAAAACTCCTTAGATTAGGCTTCCCTAATTTAAACCATTTTACACACCATTAATGAGGGTTTATTTGATAGTCGAAATGCTGAAAACTAGCAGATTTTACTTTTTTGCAGAATTGCCTGAATTAATATGATGAATTCACTTACAAAATACCTATTAACCATGTTTAAGTCGAATAATGTTTCTAAAAACCCCAGGTCCACGTTTTTACTGGCCTTTGGATTGTTACTTTCTGCCGCAACTCCGTCTTTGGCCCAGTATACCACTGCGGGTGGCAACGATGTTACTACGCCTTTGCATTTGCTAAAACCGAATTATGTTACTCCTTATGGAGAAACGAAACCAGCGGATATAAAAGCGGTTCTCGACAGGGTGTACAACTACCTGGATGCCGGTACTCCGATGCAATTGGTAGATCAAACCTCTAAAGCTAATGTTGATCTGAAATCTGCAAATGCAAATTCTATTTTCAAACAAGGTGATTTTCGGCTAATCAGCTACGAATGGGGAGTAACCTATACAGGGATGCTTGAAGCCGGAGCCGCTACAGGAGATAAAAAATTTACCGACTATACCGTAAATCGCATTAATTACATTTCCGACGTGGTTTCGAACTATAAAAACTTTTTAAAAACGAACGCCGGAGCAACGAGTCCGGTGCGTTCGGTTTTAGAGCCTCATGCTTTAGACGACGCGGGATCAATGGCTGCCGCAATGATTAAAGCCCAGCGTACCGGTCAGATTAAATCTGATCTGCGCCCTGTTATTGATAATTATCTGAATTATATCATGACTAAGGAGTTTCGCTTAAAAGACGGAACCCTTGCCCGTAACAGGCCTCAGCCCAATACGCTGTGGCTGGACGATTTATACATGAGCCTCCCTGCCGTAGCGCAAATGGGTGTTTTAACCGGCGATAAGAAGTATTTTGATGAGGCTGTGAAGCAATATCAATTATTCTCTAAAAGAATGTTCAACAACGAAAGAGGCCTGTATATGCATGGCTGGGTACAGGATATGAATCCTCATCCTCAGTTTCACTGGGCCAGGGCGAACGGTTGGGCTCTGATGACGAAGATTGAATTGTTAGATGCATTGCCTCAAAACCATCCCGGCAGGGCAGAGATTTTGTCCATGTTGAAAAAACACGCCCAAGGTTTAGCTATGCGCCAAGATGGTACAGGCTTCTGGCATCAGTTGCTCGATAGGAACGACACCTATCTTGAAACTTCTGCTACCGCGATATATGCTTATTGTATCGCTCGCGCAATCAACAAAGGCTGGCTTGATGCCAAAGCATATGGCCCAATGGCTTTGCTTGCCTGGAATGCTGTTAGTACTAAAGTTAATGCCAGGGGACAGGTAGAAGGCACATGCGTCGGAACCGGTATGGGCTTTGATCCGGCGTTTTATTACTATCGACCGGTTAACCCTTATGCGGCGCATGGCTATGGTCCGGTGCTTTTGGCAGGAGCCGAAATGTACAGAATGCTTAGTCAGCATCCTTTTGAAATTAACGATAGTTCGGTTCAGATCGTTAAGTAATTGGAAAGCGACTAATGTCTTTGACTAACAGGTTCAGTATAAGAAAGTACATATTTCGTTATTACATGCAGGCACAGAAAAAACTTTTATTCCTTTTGTTATTTACGAGTTCAGGTCTTTTTGCCCAGCAATCAGATCATGTGCTATGGTACAACAAACCGGCGAAAGACTGGAATGAAGCCTTGCCTATTGGAAACGGTCGGTTAGGAGCCATGATATTTGGCAGAACGGCTGAAGAACTGATTCAGCTAAATGAAGAAACTTTGTGGACCGGAGGTCCCGCGAATCTAAATCCCAATCCCCAGGCTCCTAAATATCTGGCGCCAGTAAGAAGTGCCTTATTTAACGATTCTATTGGTAAAGCTGTTCAGCTGCTTCGCAAAATGCAGGGCCCCAATACAGAAATGTACCAGCCTTTGGGCGATATTGTTATCCGTCAAAAATATGTCGGGGAGCCTGAAAATTATCGCCGCGATCTGGATATCAGCACAGCGATTGCGACCACGTCATTTACCGCTGCAGGAGTGCATTATACCAGGGAAATGTTTTCAAGCGCAACAGATCAGGTATTGATAGTAAGATTAAGCGCAAGTCAGAAAGGGGCATTGAACTTTAGCGTTAAAAACCACCACGAGCTGGAATATCAAAGTTTTATAAATGATCAGCAAGAACTTGTGCTTCGCGGTAAGGCAAGAATTACGAATGATGAGAGAAGGAACCCTAAACCAATCATTTTTAAGGACGACAGAAACGAAGACGGTATGCGCTTTGAATGGCGGGTTAAGGTTATCAGCAACGATGGAACGCTTTCAACAGATAGTTTATTGAATATTAACAATGCTTCTGATGTCATTCTGATGATTTCGGCGGCCACTAGCTTTAATGGATTCGATAAGTTTCCTGATAAAGATGGCAAGGATGAAAAGGCGGAGGTGCAACGGTATATTACAGCAGCTTTATCGAAAAGTTATAACCAGATACGAGCCAATCACATTCAGGACTATTCGAAGTTTTTTAACAGGCTAACACTTTCTGTGACCACCTTGCCAGTACCTGATCTGCCTACCGATGAGCGCCTGAAATTATACAAAGCCGGTGCTTCCGATCCAAAGCTCGAAGAGTTATATTTCAACTTCGGACGATACCTTCTGATTTCTTCGTCAAGACCGGGAGGGATGGCTGCAAACTTGCAGGGAATCTGGAATCCTTTAATCAGACCGTCGTGGAGAAGCAATTACACCACCAATATTAATGTTCAGATGAATTACTGGCCTGCAGAAATGACTAATCTTTCTGAATTGACTGAGCCCTTAATCGAACAGATTAAGCGCTGGGCACATAACGGGACAGCTACAGCCAAAAATTATTACAATATGAAGGGCTGGGCTCTTCATCATAATTCAGATATCTGGGCGCAAACTAATCCGGTTGGCGAAGGCAATGGAGATCCCAAATGGGCCAACTGGTCTTTAGGCAGTCCATGGCTTTCACAGCATTTATATGAACATTATCGATTTACATCGGATGAGAAATACCTTCGAGAGGTGGCTTATCCACTTATGAAAGGTGCTGCTGATTTCTGTCTGGATTGGCTGATTGAAAAAGACGGAAAACTGGTAACAGCTCCATCAACTTCTCCCGAGAACGTTTATTTGCATCCGAACGGATTTAAAGGCACAGTAACCATTGCATCTGCGATGGATATGGAAATTATCTGGGATTTGTTTACTAATATGATTGAGGCAAGCAAGATCTTGGGTGTTGATAAAGAATACGCTGCTATGCTTGCAAAAAAGCGTGCAATGCTTAGCCCATTGAAAATTGGTAAAAAAGGAAACCTGGTCGAGTGGTTCGGAGATTGGGAAGACGAAGATCCTCAACATCGCCACGTTTCGCATCTATTTGGCTTGCATCCCGGGAGGCAAATCTCCCCTCTTATCGATAAAAAGTATGCTGATGCTAGTCGTAAAACACTTGAAGTACGCGGAGATGAAGGAACTGGCTGGAGCAAAGCCTGGAAAATTAATTTTTGGGCTCGCCTCTTAGATGGAGATCACGCTTACAAGGTTTACCAGGAATTATTGAAAGGATCAACATTGAATAATTTGTTTGATACGCATCCTCCGTTTCAGATCGATGGTAATTTCGGCGCAACCTCTGGTATTGGCGAGATGCTTCTGCAGAGTCATTTAGACGCAGTTCAACTCTTACCGGCTTTACCTTCTGCATGGAAAGAGGGACATGTAACCGGAATGATTGCACGTGGCGCTTTTGAAGTTGATATGTTTTGGAAAGACGGCAAACTAACCCGGGCACTTATCACTTCTAAAGATGGAAATCCAATTAAACTTCTTACGAATCAGAAAGTTACAGTGAAAGGGGCAAAAGTTAAACGCTCAACAATAAAAATAAATAACGACACACATTTCATTACCTCTTTAAATACCAAAACAGGAAAGAAATACGAAATAACAGTACAATAAACATCATGAAAGGATTTATCTTATTATCGGCAGTATTCCTGGCCTCCTGCTCTGTTCAGAAGCCTGTACCTGGCTCAAACCGGTTTAAATTTGATTTCGGCACAGAAAAAGCAGCGAAAGGATTTACAGCAGTTACTCCCCAAACGATCTATTCACCAGAAAAAGGATATGGATTTGATTTTGGAACGATACCTCAGGGATTTGAGCGTGGTGGCGATCTGTTGAAAGGAGATTTCGTGAAAGGAGAGCAGCCCTTTTATTTTTCTGTAAAAGTACCCGAAGGAAACTATAAAGTTACAGTGACACTTGGCGATGCAGAGGGAAGCACAACATCTACAATAAAGGCAGAATCGCGCAGGCTAATGCTCGAAAATGTAAAAACAGATGTAGGGAAATTCAGAACTGAAACCTTTATTGTACATGTTAAAGACCGTAATATAGACGCTGCCGCGCAGGTTTCTTTAAAACCAAGAGAGCTAACAAAGCTCGATTGGGATGATAAACTAACTCTCGAGTTTGATCTGAAAACTGCAGTAAGTGCTGTAGAAATTGAAAAGGTTAACGATCAGATTACGGTTTTTCTAGCCGGAAACTCTACCGTGGTAAACCAGGATGAAGAGCCATGGGCATCCTGGGGACAAATGATCACGCGTTTTTTTAAGCCTGGCGTGGCTATTTCAAACCATGCAGAATCGGGTCTGTCCTTAGGTAGTTTCATTGGAAGCAAAAGGTTGCAAAAGATATTAAGTATTATGAAACCCGGTGATTACTTATTTGTAGAGTTCGGACATAATGACGAAAAGGAGAAAGGCCCCAATGACGGACCTTACAAATCGTACAGCGAAAGACTTCGCAAATTCGCAACAGAAGTGAAAGCCAAAGGCGGTCAGCTGGTTATTATTACGCCAACTGCCCGTCGCCGATTTGGGGATAATGGAAAAATGGAAAATACACACGGTGATTATCCTGATGCAGCACGAAAAGTAGCACAGGAATTTAATGTTCCATTAATAGACCTTACCGTTTTAACAACTCAGATGTTCGACGCTATGGGTCCCGAAGGTTCAAAAAATGCGTTTGTTATTTATCCCGAGCAGAATTTGAATGATAATACGCACTTCAATCCTTATGGAGCGTATGAGATTGCAAAAATTATTGCTCAGTCGATTAAGGATAAAAACCTGGGCATAGCAAAATATATAGATATGCCAGCTTTCAATCCTGCAAAGCCAGATTCTTTTGAGTCATTTAACTGGCCGCCGAGCCCGAAGGCAAGTATTGTAAAGCCAGACGGAAATTAGTTTATGAAAAGCTTAAAGCTCACACTTTTGATTGTTCTGTTGACAATTACGAATGCAGTTTGGGCAATAACCTATGATGTCAAAGCTTTTGGTGCGACAGGAAATGGAACAATATTAGATACAGACGCGATCAATAAGGCGATAGACGCGGCTGCTAAAGGCGGTGGAGGCACAGTAAATTTTCCGGCCGGAACTTATCTGAGTTATTCTATTCGTTTGAAAAGTAATATTACCCTTTACCTTGAACAAGGCGCCACGCTGCTGGCTGCCGCACCGCAGGGTGATGTTGGCTATGATGTTCCCGAGCTGAACGAATGGGGCGATAAATTTCGATACCAGGATTTTGGACATAGCCATTGGCGTAACAGTTTAATATGGGGCGAGAACCTGGAGAATATTTCGATTCTTGGGCCCGGAACCATTTATGGAAAAGGATTAACAAGAGGCGGGCCCACCCGAGCTCCATTCGGGAATAAGGCAATAGCTCTTAAATTATGTAGAAACGTAATCCTTAAAGATTTCACTATTCTTTACGGCGGGCATTTTGGTATCCTGGCAACAGGCGTCGATAATCTTACGATCGACAACCTTAAAATTGATACCAACCGCGACGGTATGGATATTGATTGCTGCCGCAATGTTCGTATTTCGAACTGTTCTGTTAACTCTCCCTGGGACGATGCCATCTGTCTCAAAAGTTCTTACGCCTTAGGTTTTTCTCGGGCTACCGAAAATATAACGATTACCAATTGTCAGGTTACCGGTTTCGATAGGGGGACTTTTTTAAACGGAACCTACAAACGCGATGAATATAAATTGGTTCCCGACCGGGAAGGCCCGACCGGCCGAATAAAATTCGGTACAGAATCTAACGGCGGTTTCCGAAATATAACAATCTCGAATTGTGTATTTGAATTCTGCAGAGGCTTAGCTTTAGAAACCGTAGACGGTGGTTTGCTGGAAGATGTCTCGATCAGCAATATTACCATGCGGGATATCGTCAATTCGCCAATATTTTTACGTTTGGGTGGCCGTATGCGCGGACCGGAAGGGGTGCCGATAGGAAAGTTAAGAAGAATCAATATCAGCAATCTGGTGGTTTATAACGCCGATTCTCATTTCTCATCACTGATCAGCGGGCTCCCTGGAAATGATATTGAGGATGTGAAATTGAGCAACATCAGGATATTTTACAAACCAATAGATTCTGCGGAATCAAAGATTCAGAAAACTGTTCCTGAATATGAGAAAACTTATCCGGAACCTGAGAAGTTTGGTGTTATGCCTTCTTATGGATTTTATATCCGCCATGCGAAAAACTTTGAATTGAATAATGTTGAAGTGAGCTTTTTAGGCAAAGAAACGAGGCCGGCATTTATCTTGATTGATGTAAAAGGAATCCAACTGAATAATGTCAGAGCTCAAAAAGCAGGAGATGCTCCGGTTTTGATGTTAAAAGATGTCTCAGGTTTTGAATCCAGAGGCGGCAATATGGTAAAGGATACGAAGGTTCGATCGTTTAAGGATAAGAATTTCTAGGCAGTGATACTTTTTGATAAAAGAGGTGTCATCCAGAGAGCGCCGTCATTCTGAATTTGTTTCAGAATCTTAAACCATTAAAAGAATGTTAAAATAAAAGATTTATAAAAATGAAACATAAGGTCATAGCATTAGTCAGTGTACTCGCAGCAATTCAGGGCCTCGCTTTATTTGCTCAGGAACGATTAGAAACAGGCTCAAAAAAACCTATGCCGCTCGAGTGGATCGATAAGGATACAGGTCATAAAGTGCGCAGAATATCCAGAATTCCCGGCAGTAATGGAAGCTTTTATTTTCATAACAATCCCTTTATTGACGATAAAATGCTTTTTTACAATACCCTGGATTCCAACAGGCAGGTGTATGCAGTCAATCTTAAAAAGCTTGCTACCGAACAAGTCACCAGTCAGCCTTCCCGTAGGATTGGTGAAATAGTGGCCCATAAAGCCAAAGAGGTTGTTTATCAGGTTAAAGACAGCGTTTTTGCCACAAGCGTTATTACAAAGAAGACTCGTCTTTTATATGTGTTCCCTGCAAGTTTTAAGGCTACGGTCTCAACTCTCAATGCAGACGAAACAGTTTTAGCGGGGCGATATAGTGATGGGATGGCTGAAAAAGAGATATTAAAACAGTATCCTGCAAAGAGTGAGTATTTCAATCGTATTTATGATGCCAAAATTCCGAATACCTTATTTACCATTAATATTAAAACCGGCGAACTGAAAAAGATCCATACAGAAAACACTTGGCTGGGGCATGTTCAGTTCTCCCCGACAGACAAAGATCTTTTGATGTTTTGTCATGAAGGACCATGGCATAAAGTTGACCGCATCTGGACGATAAATATTAAAACAGGTGAAGTTATTAAGCGGCATACCCGCACCATGGAAATGGAGATTGCCGGCCACGAATTCTTCTCGCCGGATGGCAAAACCATTTGGTTTGACCATCAAATGCCTCGGAGCACAACGTTTTATTTAACAGGTGTGGACCTGAAATCCGGAAAAGTGAAAAAATATCAGCTTCAGCGAAATGAGTGGTCGATTCATTTTAATGTTTCTCCAGATCAAAAACTTTTCGCAGGTGACGGTGGGGACCCGGGCCAGGTTGCTAAGGCTGAAAATGGAATGTGGATATACCTGTTCAGGCCACAAGGCGACAAGTTCAAAGCAGAGCGTCTGGTTAATATGAAGGCACATGACTATAAACTGGAACCTAATGTTCATTTTTCACCCGATGGTAAATGGGTAATATTCAGAGCGAATTTTGAAGGCGAAAGTCAGGTATATGCCGTGGAAATAGCAAAGAACACTGAAGAAGAACACAATCATTAATAAAATTACATGAAAACGAATTTTATAAAAATTGGATTTGCAGTAGCAATTCTTAGTAACTCTTTAAGTGCTTTCGCGCAAACCGCTCCTCAATGGCCCGAAATTACCCGGCAAAATAAGCCATGGGCGCGCTGGTGGTGGGAAGGCAGCGCGGTGAATGAAAAAGACCTTAGCTGGATTATGGAAGAATACCATAAAGTTGGTTTGGGCGGTTTGGAGATAACTCCGATTTACGGCGTAAAAGGTTACGAAAAACAATTTATTGATTTTCTTTCGCCTAAATGGATTGGGATGCTTAACCACACCTTAAAAGAAGGTAAGCGTTTAGATTTAGGAATTGATATGGCCCAGGCTTCGGGCTGGCCCTTCGGCGGTCCATGGGTGACAAATGATGACGCCAGCAAATACGTCGCATATAAAACCTATGCCTTAAAAGGAGGCGAGAAAATGAATGCCCCGGTTCAGTACATGCAGCCCGCTCTGGTACGTACCGTAGGCGAGCGAATCGATATCTCAAAATTAAAGGAACCAATTGCATCAAATCCAGACCTCCAATTACATGCTTTTGATCAGGTGCGCTTTCCAAAACTATTGCCTCTACAAGCTTTGATGGCTTATTCTGATAATGGCCAAATACTGGATCTAACGAAAAAAGTAAATTCCTCCGGCATTTTAAACTGGACAGCACCCGCCGGAAACTGGAACCTATACGCAGCTTTTGAAGGATGGCACGGAAAAATGGTAGAACGTGCCGGTCCGGGTGGTGAGGGATATGCAATCGACCACTTTTCTAAAACTGCGACTGATAATTATCTGAAGTATTTTGATAAAGCTTTTAAAACTGCGGATCTCTCAGGCTTGAGAGGTTTTTTCAATGACTCGTATGAAGTTGATGATGCTCAGGGTGAAGCAAACTGGACGCCACGATTTTTTGACGAGTTTCAAACACGCAGGGGCTATGACTTGAAGAATCATTTGCCGGCTTTATTCGGCAAGGATACTGAGGGAAAAAAAATGCGGGTGCTGACAGATTACAGGGAAACTATTTCGGACTTACTTCTCGAAAATTATACCAAAACCTGGCACAATTGGGCCAAAACTCGTGGAAAGATTATCCGTAACCAGGCACATGGTTCTCCGGCCAATATTCTGGATTTATACGCAGCCACCGATATTCCCGAAACGGAAGGGAGCGATATTCTGCGTTTGAAGTTTGCGTCTTCCGCAGCTCACGTTACCGGAAAACCATTGACTTCATCCGAATCGGCAACATGGGAAAATGAGCATTTTCTTTCAAAACTTGGAGATATTAAAAAAGCGATGGATCTTTTTCTGTTAGGCGGAATCAACCATACGTTTTATCACGGTTCGAATTATACACCGCAGAATGAAGCATGGCCAGGATGGTTGTTTTATGCTGCTGTTCACTTTACTCCCAACAATACTTTTTGGAAAGATTTTGGGAAATTGAATAATTATGTCGCCCATGTCCAGTCGTTTATGCAAAAAGGAACTCCCGATAACGATGTATTGCTTTATCTGCCTATTTACGATACATATGCTAGCCCGGGCAGAACACTTCTTCAGCATTTTGATGGAATCGATCATGGCTTTAAAGGAACAAGTCTGGAAGAAAGCGCCCGTTTCTTGCATTCACAAGGACATAGTTTTGATTTTATTTCGGACGCCCAGATTCTAAACACGTCTGCCGCTGATGGCTTAATCCAAACAGGAGGCATTTCATATAAAACGATCGTGGTGCCGCAGACGAAGTTTATGCCACTTGCTACATTTCAGAAATTAGTGTCTCTGGCGCAAAGTGGAGCCACGATTGTGTTTTATAAAAACACTCCTGCTGATGTTCCCGGTTTGGGAAATTTAGAACAGAAGCAGGCAGAGTTTAAACATCTGATTTCTGGCTTAAATTTCTCGTCTGTACATGGAACAAAGAAAGCAGTTCTGGGAAGCGGAAGCTTTTTAATCGCAGATGATCTGGATAAAACTCTAAGTTCAATAAACATCCTTCGCGAAAGCCTTGTAGACCGGGGTTTACAAGTTATTCGCCGCAAATCCGATACCGGATATTATTACTTCATTGTAAATTCAACAGATAAGGATATAAACGACTGGGTGTCGCTGCAGAATGAGGCTTCTTCGGTAGCTCTATTCAATCCCATGACGGAAAAAACAGGCTATGGAAGTATCAGAAAGGGAACTAATAAAACAGATGTTTATCTTCAGTTAGCAAAAGGCGAGAGTATGATTCTGGAATTATCGACTCTGTCCGTAAATGGACGTTCCTATTCTTACACTGTACCTGCCGGTGAAGCAAAACCTATTTCAGGAAAATGGAAAGTGATGTTTTTAAATGGCGGCCCAACCTTGCCGGCTGCAGTACATGTTTCTAAACTTGAGTCGTGGACCAACTTCAGTTCAAAGGGAGTGAGGGATTTTTCGGGTACAGCCAGCTACACAACAACCTTCAAAAAGCCAAAAGTGAAAGCACGAACCTGGCTTTTGAACCTTGGAGATGTGCAGGAGAGTGCCCGGATTTTGTTAAATGGAAAAGAGCTCGGCACTGTAATAGGTCCGGTTTATCAGTTAGAAGTACCTTCTGATCAGCTAAAGCGCTTAAATACTTTGGTCATCGAAGTTTCCAACTCTATGGCGAATCGGGCGGCTTACCTGGACAGGAATAAAATTTACTGGAAGAAATTCTATAATACCAATATGCCCGCGAGACTGGCTGCAAATCGCGGTTCCGACGGATTGTTTACCGCTGCTAACTGGCAGCCAAGGGCATCTGGATTAATTGGCCCGGTTACCATAACGCCGATGATGGAAGTTAAGCCTTAGATTGAGGCGAAAGGTTGAAAGTTGAAAGGGTTGAAGGTTAGAGGTTGAATGTTGGAGGGGAAAGATTGAAAGACAAAAGGTTGAATTTGCAGGTTGAAATAAGCTCCCAATACTCGTCTCCATTAGGAGAGGGTGCGGGAGGAACAAGCGCGCAAATCCGGGTTAAGCTTTTTTAGAGTTGACAACTTTTAGAATTTGTCAACTCTTTACTTGATTACAAATGTGGGTAAAGGTTATTTGCGTTAGGGAATGTGTTGAAATAATTTAAAAGGAAATGCATCAACAAAAAACACACTATATAATTCTACTCGGTTTTATATTTACGATTGTAAGTATTGGACCCTCGATTGCCCAAATTTCTATATTATTTAAGCCCACTGCTAACTCTTTTCCTTTAGTCGCAAACGGTAAAGCTTCTCAAATTTATACTGATGCCATGGATGCTGAAGTGGTGCACATTGCAGCAAATGCTCTAAAAAATGATCTAAAACTTGTTACTGGATTAGTGCCTGAAACAGCAAGTTTAAAATCCTCGTTCCCTCAGGTTTTGATTGGCACAATTGGGAAATCAAAGCTCATAGACCAGCTTATAGTCAGTAAAAAACTCAGCACAGATAAGCTTAAAGGCAAATGGGAGTCCTTCAGTATTTCTGTTGTCAATAATCCATTTCCAAATGTGAAACAAGCCTTAGTTATAGCAGGTAGTGATCCTCGCGGTACTGCTTTTGGTGTGTTTGAATTATCTAAAAAAATTGGTGTATCGCCTTTTTATTGGTGGGCCGATGTTAATCCGGCACAACATAAGGAGATCTTTATTCAGGGCAATTTCGTGTCTGATCCGCCGTCTGTAAAATACCGTGGGATATTCTTGAATGATGAGGATTGGGGCCTGCAGCCCTGGGCCGCTAAAACATTCGAACCCGAAACCGGCGATATCGGACCGAAGACCTACGCCAGAATTTTTGAGTTGTTGCTTCGCCTTAAGGCCAATCTGATATGGCCGGCTATGCATCCAAGTACCAAAGCCTTTTATTCTTATCCCGGTAATAAAAAAGTGGCTGAGGATTATGCAATCGTAGTGGGCTCATCTCATGCAGAACCCATGCTCCGAAATAACGTCGGCGAATGGGATAAATCTATGGGCGATTTCAATTACATCACCAATCGGGAGAAAATTTATAATTATTGGGAAAGTCGGGTGAAAGAGAGTAAGGGTAACGATGCAATTTATACCTTGGGTATGCGTGGTGTTCACGACAGCGGAATGGAAGGTGTTAAAAGTGTGAAAGAGGCCGTTCCATTGCTGGAAAAAATTATTGGAGAACAAAGAGGTATGCTTAAAAAGTATATTAATCCTGATGTTGCAGCCATACCTCAGGTGTTTACCGTTTATAAGGAAGTTCTTGATATTTACGATGCTAACATAAAATTGCCGGGAGATATAACCGTTGTTTGGCCCGATGATAATTACGGATATATTCAACGATTGAACAATGAGAAAGAAAAGAAACGTTCGGGTGGCTCGGGCGTTTACTATCACGCTTCCTATTGGGGCAGGCCGCATGATTATTTGTGGTTAAGTTCAACCCATCCCGGACTAATTCGAGAGGAAATGATGAAAGCCTATCAAACCGGATCAGATCGTTTATGGGTGCTGAATGTTGGTGATATTAAGCCATTAGAATATAATATTCAGATGTTTATGGATATGGCTTATAAGGTCGAACCATTTAAAAATAGCTCGTACAGTCAAAAATATTTAGAAGATTGGGCCGCAACTATTTTCGGTGCCGATAAAGCAGAAAAAATAAGCAGCACCCTCTGGAAATATTATCAGCTGGCGTTTGAGCGCCGACCGGAGTTTATGGGCTGGAGCCAGACCGAACCGACTACTCAGACAAAGTATTCTGATTACAATCATTTCTATTATGGAGACGAAGCACAGAGACGGATTGATAGTTATGCAAAGCTGGTTGACGATGTAAAGATCTTAGGTTCTCAGATCAGTTCAAAAGATGCCGATGCCTTTTATCAATTGGTTTATTATCCTGTTGTTGGTGCATCCTTAATGAATAAAAAGTTTCTTTACAGGGATAAGGCCTGGTTATATGCTCAGCAAAACCGTGCGAGCGCGGAGGATTATGCCGCTTTGTCTAAACAAGCATATGCGGATATAAAAAAGGAAACTGAATACTATAATAATCAACTGGCCGGCGGAAAGTGGAATCATATGATGTCTATGGAGCCACGAAGTTTGCCTGTTTATAAAGAGCCGGTTCTGCCTGCTATTACCATTAACAAAGCAGACGTTTGGAGCATCGCACCCGAAGGCTTTGTAACCAGAGATTCATCGTTGGTTTCAAAAGGAAGTTCGCAATTTGTATTGCCTGTCTTTAGCCGCGTAAGCAAAAAGAAATATTTTATAGATATTTTTCTGAGTGATGACAAAACCATTAGCTGGACAAGTCAGGCAGATAGTTGGATTAAGTTATCACAGACTTCAGGAACTCTACTTCCTCAAACCGGAAAGCGCGACAGCAGAATCTGGGTGAGCGTTGACTGGAATAAAGTTCCGCGGAGTGGAAGGCAGAATGGTAAGATCAGCATTACAGCGAATGGTAAGTCTCTGGTTGTAAACGTGGGCGCAAATAATTCGGTTTCTCCGCAATTGTCAGGCTTCAAGGGGTTTGTAGAAGACAATGGATACATCTCGATAAACGCATCAAATTTCAACCGGAAGGGCGACAAGCAAAATCTTGGCTGGTCTGTAATCGAAGGGTTGGGACATACAGATAAAACTTTGATGGCTTTACCTCTTGAAGGTTTTGAATTACCCGCACTTGCAAATCCGGAGTCATTGAAAAACAGTGCACCGTTTGTAGAATACGATTTCTATTCATTAACACCAGCCAAACCCTCAATCAACATTTATGCGCTCCCAACTCATCCTATTAATACAGGCTACAGAATGCGTTATGCAATTTCAGTTGATAATGGTCCGGTGACAATGGTCGATATTAAGACTGTTGGCCGAAGCGAAGAGTGGAAACAGAATGTACTTAGAAATAGTGCAATACGTAAAATCGAATCACAGCTTATTAACCCGGGAAAGCATAGCTTGCGTATTTATATGGTAGATCCGGGAGTGATTTTAGATAGGGTCGTAATTGATCTTGGCGGATTCAAAAAGTCGTATTCCGCAGTACCCGAAACAAAAATAAATTAGAAAATGAAGCAATTACTGACATATATATTAATGATGGTGGGCATATCATTTCTTGTGAATGACACTGTTCTGGCCCAAAAAAAGAAAGGTAGATTAGCCGACAAACCACTCTTTCGTGATCCAGTATTCGATGGGGCAGCCGATCCTGTTATCGTTTGGAACAAGAAGGAAAAGAAATGGTTCATGTTTTACACCAACCGTCGCGCCAATGCGGCAAACGAAACCGGTGTAACATGGGTGCATGGTACAAGAATCGGGATCGCCGAATCCAGAGACGGGGCGAAGTGGACATACCGCGATACCGCGAATATTAATTACCGGCCAACAAAAGATTATACGCATTGGGCACCAGATGTTTTTGAGTTCAACGGAACTTATCATATGTTCCTCACTTATGTTCCCGGAATTTTCACTGATTGGAATCATCCACGAAATATCCTGCATTTAACCAGCAAAGATTTACTGAACTGGGATTATCTATCAACCGTGAAACTGGTTAACGATAAAGTGATCGACGCCAGTTTGTATCAAATGCAAGACGGCACCTGGCGGATGTGGTACAATAATGAGAAAGACGGTAAATCCATTTATTATGCCGATAGTAAGGATTTGGAAAATTGGGAATTGAAGGGAAAAGCAATAGGCGACAGGGGAGGCGAAGGTCCTAAAATATTTAGATGGAAAAATAAATACTGGATGCTGGTAGATAACTGGGCAGGAATGGGCTTGTATTATTCGGATGATCTGACCAATTGGACAAAGCAGCCAAAACGTATTTTGGAAGAACCGGGGAAAGGTGCCGAAGATCAGGCCATTGGCGGTCATGCCGACGTTGTGGTAAGTGGCGACCGTGCTTATGTTTATTACTTCACTCATCCCGGCAGGATAAAGAAACCTTTTACTGATGGTGTCGAAACCCGCAGAAGTTTAATTCAGGTGGCGGAACTTGAATATAAAGATGGGGTTATATCTGTCGATAGAGATAAGCCTGTTTACGTTAAATTAAAGAAGAAAAAATAGCAACACATTACATTAATAAAATAGATATGAATTTAAAAAAGGGACTCTTTGCAATCGGGCTATCAATCTTAACAGCCGGACAAGTGTTTGCCCAAGCCGGAATCACCAAACAGATCCAATACTTGTCGGGCACTGATAATGAGAACACTGTTTCCTGGAATTTTTGGGTAACCGGTGGCCGCAAAAGTGGTGTCTGGTCTAAAATTCCGGTTCCTTCGCATTGGGAGCAACATGGCTTTGGAGAATATAATTACGGTCGCGATTATGTAACCTATGGTAAAAACTTTCGCTTTGCCGACGAAAAAGGAATTTATCGTCACAGCTTTAACGTGCCTTCAAACTGGCAGGGAAAAGATGTATTCATTGTGTTTGAAGGATCCATGACGGACACCGAATTGAAAATTAACGGCAAATCGGCCGGACCTGCACATCAGGGATCTTTCTATAGATTTAAGTATAACATCAGCGATAAGCTAAAATACGGAAAGTCTAATCAGCTGGAAGCTGTGGTTAGTAAAATGTCTGCTGATAACTCCGTTAACAATGCTGAGCGTTTAGCAGATTACTGGATTTTTGGTGGGATCTTCCGTCCCGTTTATCTTGAAGCCGTTCCTAAAGAACATATTTCATGGACAGCTATTGACGCAAAAGCGGATGGCTCTTTCCGGATGAATGTTCACTTGAAAAATGCACAGGCGGGAAGAGATGTTGTTGCCGAGATTGTTGACTCTAAGGGAAAGATTGTGGGAACGGCGAGCGGAAAGACCACAGCCGCAGACACTCTGGTTCAGTTGAGAACTTCGGTTAAAAAACCTCTGTTATGGACTGCAGAAACTCCAAATCTTTACCGCGTTAACTTGTATATAAAAAACGGAGGAACAAACATTTACCAAACCAGCGATAAGTTTGGTTTCAGAACTATCGAAATCAGAAAGCAGGATGGTATTTATGTAAACGGAACCAAAATTAAAATGAAAGGTGTAAACCGTCATGTTTGGTGGCCAGAAAGCGGGCGTTCTGTAAATGCGCGTATCGACTTGATGGATGTAAAACTGATTAAGGAGATGAATATGAATGCCGTTCGTTGCTCTCATTACCCTCCGGACAAAAGCTTTCTTAATTTCTGCGATTCATTAGGTTTATATGTTCTGGATGAATTAGCCGGCTGGCAAAAAGCATACAGCACTAAAGCTGGTGCGCCTTTGGTAAAGGAAATGGTTATCCGGGATGCCAATCACCCATCAATTATTTTCTGGAGTAACGGTAACGAAGGCGGACATAATTTTGATCTGGATGATGATTATGGAAAATATGATCTGTCAAATCGCCCGGTAATACATGCTCACCACCGTCCCGGCAATGCTTTTAACGGAATAGATTGTAACCATTACGAAGATTATTATAGCACACAAAAAATTCTTGCCGACACAAATATTTATATGGTTACAGAATTTCTACATGCACAGGACGACGGTGGCGCTGCTTCTTCTCTTGCAGATATGTGGGAACTTCACTGGAATGCTAAAAAAGGCGCTGGTGGATTTATCTGGGATTTAGCCGATGAAGGCATTGTGCGCACAGACCAGAACAATATTATCGATGTAAATGGTGTAAATGCACCCGATGGGATTGTTGGTCCGCACCGCGAAAAAGAAGGAAGTTTTTATGCTATCCGCGAAATTTATTCTCCGGTTCGAATAACGTTAAAAGATCTTCCTGCGAATTTCAAAGGCGAAATACCTGTAGAGAACCGCTATCATTTCACCAACTTAAACCAATGTACATTTAAATGGGAACTGATAAACTTTAAAAAACAGGACGAAAGGCGGAGTGGCTATACCTCACTTAAGCAAGGTAATGTGAAGGCGCCATCAATTGCCCCTGTAGGAAAAGGCTCGATTAAATTAAACCTTCCATCAGACTGGAGGAATTATGATGCTTTAACCCTATCAGCGTATGACCCACACAACAATGAAATTTACAGATGGGTTTGGAAGGCTAAAACCAACACGCAACTAATCGAAGGTACTTTACCTCCAAGCACAGCCACAGCTGCTGTAACTGTCGCGGAACAGGATAGCCTGTTAACCTTAAAAGCTTCGGGTATTTCTGTGACTTTCAATAAAAATACAGGAAAGATAAGTCGCCTGGTAAATGATTACAGCGCTTCATTATCCTTCAACAATGGCCCAATATTAGTGAGCGGAAACGCGACCTTTGCAGGATTAAAACATTTTAAAGAAGGAGATAGTCATGTAGTTGAAGCATCTTATTCCGGCGATATGAAATATGTCAGATGGAAGATGAATCCGAACGGTTGGTTGGAAATGACTTATGAATATACGTTGAATGGTGATTATCAATTTGCAGGCGTGAGTTTTGATTATCCTGAGAACTATGTTTTGGGTGCGAAGTGGTTAGGAAAAGGTCCGAGCCGCGTATGGAAGAACCGCCTGCATGGCGTAACCCTTAACACCTGGGAGAACAGGTATAATAATACACAAACGGGAAGTGCGCCCTGGATATATCCTGAATTTAAAGGCTACTTCTCTGAAATTGTGTGGATGGAATTTAACACCGTTCAGGGTAAGTTTACTGTAGCATCGCCAGATAACCATCTTTTTGTGCGCCTATTCGACTTTTACGGCTTAACCGGACCAACTTCATATCCGGCCCTTCCGGTAGGCAACGTTTCTTTCCTTGATGCAATCCCACCTATGGGTACAAAACTGGCTTTGGGTGTTAGTCCGAATGCACGAAATCTTGGTCCTTTAGGTGAGTTGAACCATTTAAGCGGAAGTAAAAAGAGAACTCTGCTGTTTTATTTTGGATTGCCAAAAGGATCCGAGGAGAATAAGCAGTTTATCATGCCGAAGGAAAATATATTGACGGATTAAGATTCTGATTTTACTTATGAAAAAGCTATCTCAGATCCGATAAATTTCAGAGGTTTTGAGATAGCTTTTTTGTTTACATCTATCCGATTAGAATTACCTTAAAGGTTGACTATTCTTCCTTTTTATCCAAACAATTGTCATTATTCAAGTATCTGCCGCAGATACTTCCAAGGCCTCAAATATTGGTCGTAGGTGGTCTGGCGCTAGTTGTAGGGTCTCCCTACGATTACCTGGTTCTTGTTGAGCGGGCGTTTGTTGTTTGGAGATGTTATTTAATTTACTATTTCTTTCCCAATTTATATCCTATGGCTCTGCGGGGCTGAGGAGGTTCTTCTTTTTTCTCTAGCAGTTCATCCAGGTATTGGAAAACTACCTCCATATTCTTATCCTGATTGTCCAGCTTCTTTTTTATTTTTTCTACCTCTAAGCGCAGTTCAGTATTATCAGTCAGCATTTGACGTATCCGGGTAAAGATGCGGATGATCTGTATGTTTACTTTTATGGCTCTTTCGCTGTTTAATACACTAGATAGCATGGCTACACCCTGTTCTGTAAATGCCATCGGAAGATACTTAGCATGTGCGCCTTGTTTTAAGGTGCCATTTTGGCTCCTTAAAGAACTGTATTCTTCCTGACTTAATTCAAACATGAAGTCTCCAGGAAAGCGATCTTCATTACGCCTCACCTGCCTTTTGAGCTGCTTGGTTTCTACCTGATATAATTCCGCCAGATCAGCGTCTATCATTACTTTCTGACCTCTGACATAATAAATTTGGTTCATGATTATTTCATCAGGAACGCCAATTATTGGTTGTTCTGCTTTAGCCATATGGATTACAAACTTACATTTTAATCGTAAACCTCCTAAGTGTGCGTCTGCCTATTTATTTAGCGGATGAAACTTTTGGCTTTTAAACTTTTCATCTCCGTGCTTTTATAGGTCTCGGTTCCAATAAGAAAAACGTAACGGATTTCTTACCAAACCATAGTTTAATTAAAGGCATGAGCAGGATGCATAATTCCCCTTTTTTTTCTATTCTTGAAACCTGTTAATAACCAATATTTCAGCTGATTCATTTTTTTTCGTGCCTGATCCTAAAAATTTGATTCTAGCATTCTTCACATAGATAAACAGATTATGATTCGAGTAGCGAAACGAGTATTGTTAGTATTCCTTTTCATTCAAACAATTGCCGTTATTCAGGTATCTGCCGCAGATCCCTCCTGGGCTGCAAAAGTGGGTATCAGAAAGTTGAAAATTAAGAAGCATGTCTTTAATGTGAGAGATTTCGGCGCTGTAAACGATGGCAAAACCCTTGCAACAGAATCCATTCAGAAAGCTATAGATGCTTGCTCAAAAAAAGGTGGAGGTAAAGTTGTTTTCGCTCCCGGACAGTATTTAACCGGTTCCCTTTTCATAAAAGAAGATGTATTTCTGCAAATCGATAAAGGTGTTGAACTTTTAGGAAGCCAGGATCTTAAAGATTATCCTGAAATAGACACCCGCGTTGCAGGAATAGAAATGAAATGGCCAGCAGCTTTAATTAATATCATTAAGCAGGAAAATGCAGGGGTAAGCGGCCAGGGTATCGTAAATGCACAGGGCAAGCCTTTTTGGGATGCTTACTGGGCCTTAAGGAAAGAATACGAGCCTAAAAAGCTTCGCTGGATCGTAGATTACGATGCTAAACGCCCCCGGACTTTATTGGTTTCGGAATCGAAGAACATCCTGGTGAAGGGTTTAACCTTTCAGCAGGCGGGTTTCTGGACGGTCCACATTTTGTATTCAAAGTATGTAACTGTCGATGGTATCACAATTCAGAATAATATTGGCGGACATGGACCAAGTACAGATGGCGTCGACATCGACTCCTCGTCATGGATTTTAGTTCAAAACTCGGATATCGATTGTAATGATGATAATTTTTGCATTAAATCGGGAAGAGACTGGGATGGACTTCGTGTGAATCGTCCGGCAGAATATATAGTAATTCGCGATTGTATTTCCCGAAAGGGCGGCGGCTTAATTACGTTCGGAAGCGAAACTTCGGGAGGAATGCGTCATATCCTTGCTAAGAATTTAAAAGCGAATGGTACTGGTGTAGGCATCCGGTTTAAATCGGCAACAAATCGTGGAGGTACGGTAGAGGATATTCACATCGATAATCTGGAAATGTCTAACGTTGGTACGGCTCTGGAAATAACTCCCAATTGGAACCCAAGTTACAGTTATTCAACTCTTCCGGAAGGATACGATATAAAAACCGTCCCCGAGCACTGGAAAAAGATGTTGGAGCCAGTTGATCCTGAAAAAGGCATTCCACATTTTAAAGACGTTTATATTTCAAATATTAAAGTAGAAAATGCCCGTAAAGCAATTTTTGCCGATGGTTTAAAACAGGAACCTTTAAGGAGTTTTAAATTAACAAATCTGAATATTACCGCTAACACGGCGGGATCGATCAAGAATGCAAGCAATTGGTCGTTTAAAAATGTGTCTATACAGTCGAAAGATAATTCCAGGATCGAGGTTACGGAATCTCAAGATGTTAGACCCTAGGCTCCCAAATTTCCAGGCTTAGTTTTCTCGATAGAACGGCATATTGCATAAATTGCGATATATTGTAAGTCGAACGTGATTGTCTGCAAAGTACAATGTGATGATTGTGACTGTTTTTAGAATAGATGGAAAAGACTTTTTAGCAAATATGCGGAAGATAATTACCGCTGCTAGCGCTTATTTAATTGTTTTTGTCGCTTTCTTATTTCCCGAAAGCACTGCCGTTGCCCAGCCCAAAGCCAATTTTACACAATACTCTACCGAAAGTGGTTTATCCCATGATGGCGTATTGTGCATTACACAAGACAAGGAAGGTTTTATGTGGTTCGGAACCTGGGACGGTATCAACAGATTCGACGGACACGTTTTTACCTCGTATAAATCCCTTCCAGGCGATAGCTCTAATCTTAAAAACAACAAGATAAGGACCATTATAGAAGACAAGGCTGGCTACTTGTGGGTGAAAACCTACGATAATCTTGTTTATCGCTTTGATAAAAAAAGAGAAAAGTTTCTGTCTGTACCGGGAGACCGGAAAGAGTTTAAAAATATCATAATTGACAGAATTGTCCCGGTGTCAACAGGCGATACATGGTTGCTTACTGCAAATCAGGGCCTTGTATGTGCTGTCGATGTCAAATCCCTGGCCGCTCCGCGGATCTATAAATATGGAGCAAATATGCCCGGGGATTTTAAAATCGCTGGCAATACCATCAATTTCTTGTTTGAAGATTCAGCAGGCCACGTTTGGGTTGGTACAAGCAGTGGCCTGACTTGCCTGAACAAAAAGAATGGACGTTATTATCAAAGAAGCAGGTTTAAAGGTGGAACAGATTTCTTCCGGCAGGATCTTTCTTTTACCTGCTTTGCGCAGTATAATGGATTAATTTATTTCGGCACATCAAGCGGCGACCTCGTTACGTTCGATACGAGGAAAGGTGTTTTTTCAACCATCCCATTGTCGCCCAATACAAACTTCAATGCCATACTTCGTGCTAGAGATGGAATGCTTTATATTTCTTCAACAACGAAAGGACTTCTCATTGTACATCCAGAAAATTATCAGATTAGTTACGCCTCTTTGCCCGGAATGAATTCCTTTTATTCTCTTTTTGAAGACTCATCTGGCCAGATTTGGATCGAGCCTCAAAAGAGCGGTATCATAAAATATGATCCTCGCAGCAGATCGTTTAAGCTTTTTACACAAAAAAAGGATGCAAACATTACTAGCCCCAATAAAAACTATGGCTTATTCGAAGACGTTAACGGTGTGTTATGGGCTGGTTTTAAAGGCGGCGGCTTTGGATATTACAATCCGGAAAAGGACGAAATTGAATATTTTTATAATGAACCCGGCTCGTCTAAACAACGGTTTTCAAATATTGTAACGGCCTTTTATCCTGACCGTACAGGCATTCTATGGCTTAGTTCCATTGACGGAGGATTGAATAAGATAATATTTCCTGAGAATAACTTTAAGCATAATCTTCTTGTAAACGATATACAGAATAAATCTGAGAATGAGGTTAGAACGTTGTTTGAAGACAGTAAAGGAAGGATGTGGATAGGAACGAAAGCTGGGAGGCTCTACGTTTTTAAGAACGGTGTTAGAGAGAACGGTATTTTCAGCGGTATAAGCGGGTCAGAAATCGGAAGTGTTTATTCTATCACCGAAGGTCGCGATGGAACGATGTGGTTTGGAACCAAAGGCAAAGGTTTAATTATGGCCCGGCCGTTGAATAAAGAACGATCAAGATATAGCCTTACGCGATATTTATCAGACCCCGGTAATAAGTATAGCCTAAGTAGCAATATGGTCTATTCTGTTTTAGAGGATCGCAAGGGCCGGATCTGGGTTGGGACCTTGGGCGGCGGCTTAAATCTGCTGTCTAAATCGGGCAGCGAGGTGCGGTTCAGGAATAGTAATAATTCATTTAAACAGTATCCCGCTTCATGTAACGTTATCCGACATTTGCAACAAGGACCGAATGGCCGCATATGGATTGCAACAACAGATGGTCTGGTTCTGTTCCATCCTGATCAGGGGAATTCGGATACTTATAAATTTTCGAAATACAGTAAAATTCCGGGCGACCGCAGTAGTCTGGGGAATAATGATGTTCAGTACATTCATCGCGATAAGCGGGGACAAATGTGGGTGGGAACTTTCGGAGGCGGTTTAAATAAAGTCATTTCTGCTTCAGGGAAACCCTTGAAGTTTCGTGTTTTTACGCGAAATGAGGGCTTGCCAAATGATATTATTCTAAGCATAGTTGATGATAATAACGGTAATTTATGGCTTGCTACGGAAAATGGGCTGAGTCAGTTTAATCGATTAACGGAAACCTTTAAAAATTACGACTCATATGATGGTTTACCTCAGACAAGATTTTCGGAAGCTGCAGGTCTAAAATCGAGGACCGGGCTGTTGTATTTTGGATGCGTAAGAGGATATATTTCATTCGACCCTGATCGTATATCAAGTAAAAAGGTAGATGCAAGTATGGCATTGACCAATATTCAGCTCTACAATAAAGATATTTTACCCGGACGCCCCGGATCTCCCTTGAAATATTCTTTAAACAATACAGGTCGTATTACTTTGGAATATGATCAGGATGTTATTAGTATCGATTACACGGTTTTGGACTACAGGGCGAGCAAAAAAATAACGTATGCTTATATACTTAAAGGATATGATAAAGTATGGCACAACGTTAATAATCAGCGCAAGGCCACTTATACAAATCTTCCCCCCGGCGATTATGAATTTATTGTAAAAAGCACAAGTAGTTCCCTTTTTAATAATATCCCTGGCAAAAGCCTGAAACTAACTGTTTTGCCACCTCCGTGGCTGACGATATGGGCCTACATTGCTTATTTTATTGTGATTGTAACCTTACTCGAAATTGCACGAAGGGTAATTCTTACAATGATACGGTTGAGGAATAATGTAGCGGTTGAACACAGACTTACAGATTTAAAACTGCAATTTTTTACCAATATTTCACACGAACTGCGTACTCCGCTTACGCTGATTGTAAGTCCTTTAGAAGAGATAACCAGAAACGAACAGATATCTGCTAAAGGCCGCGAAAATATTAATATAGTTAATCGGAACGCAAACCGGATGATCCGCTTAATTAATCAGTTGCTGGATTTCAGAAAAGTACAGAGCGGGAAAATGCGGCTTAAGGTGTCGGAAGTTGAGGTTATCGGATTACTTAAAGAAATCAGCCGTTATTTTGCCGGATTGGCGCAGGAAAAGAATATCGACTTGAAAATAAATTACGATGTTGATGAGCTTTATGCGTGGATTGACGAAGAGAAAATAGATATCGTTGTTTACAACCTGCTTTCGAATGCTTTTAAGTTTAGCCCTTCGGGCAAAACTATTCAGATCGATGTAAAATACACAGGGGGCGATGAATATTTCACCATAACCATCACTGATCAGGGATACGGCATCCCTAAACAAAAGCTTTCACAGATTTTTGAGCTTTATTACGAAGGTGATAAAACAAGTGAAAACAATTTGAAAGGCACCGGTATCGGATTGGCACTTTCGAAAGAGTTGATCGAGGCTCATCAAGGGAATATTTTTGCCAGTAACAATCCCGAAGGCGGAATGATTTTTACCATTCGGCTGAGGACAGGCAAAGAGCATTTTACCAATAAGGAAGTTGATTTTGTCAAGTCGTCTAAATTGCTGGACTTTGTAAATTCCGGCTATGTGGAAGTCACCCATAGAAGCGATAATCACCTGATTAGCGTGCAGAAAGAACAAACGGATATGCAGCTCGTTCTGCTGGTGGAGGATAATTCGGAATTAAGAAAGTTTCTCACAGCTCAGCTGGTGCAGTTTTATAGGGTTGTTGAGGCAATAGATGGGGTGGAGGGTTTAAAGGCCGCTCAATCAAATATGCCCGATCTTATTATAAGCGATGTGATGATGCCCAACATGGATGGGATTCAAATGCTTGACCTGCTTAAAAATGATAGGGAAACAAGTCATATACCTGTGATTCTTCTTACCGCAAAATCCTCCATCGAAAGCCAGATTGAAGGGTTGAAATACGGCGCTGATTTTTACATTATCAAACCATTTTATACTGATCATATACTTGCATGTGTTGATAACCTGTTAAAACAACGAAGAAAGATTTTTGAAGCATTGTATACTAATGAGAAAAAGATTATTCAGCTGAAACCAGATGAAATTCTGATTACCTCAAAAGATGAACAGTTTTTGAAAGATGTAATTAAGATTGTTGAAGCCGGAATGGGAGACAGCCAGTTTAATATCGAGAGTGTAGCAGACTCAGTTGGTTTGGGCCGCACTACTTTTTATAAGAAATTGAAAAGCCTTACGGGATTTGCACCGATTGAATTTGTTAAGGATATCAGGCTGAAACGCGGCAAACAATTGCTTGAGTCGGGTGAATACACAATTTCAGAGATCGCCTATATGACTGGCTTTAGTAGCTCGGGATATTTTAGTACTTGCTTCAAAGAAAAACATAAGCTTTCTCCTTCGGAGTATTTGAAAAATCAAAACAAAACCTTGCATTTCCCCAACGCATAGGTTATCGCTCCAGCCATAAGTCCACCGCTTATTTAATTGCTCTAATTACTTGTTTTTATAGCCCAAAAAAACAATAATTAGAAGGTTTGTGTCAATTTTTAAATGCTTTAGAGAGCAGCTCCGCCTAGATTTGTATTCAAGAAAACCAATATTAACTAATTAAAGGGAAGCCAATAGCTTAAAGTTTTACATTGAATAACCATATAAAACCTTATCGGGGTTTTAGAGTATTTTAAACCAGATCGAGAGTTTTCCTGACAACATTGTTTGTCAAAAAAAAAGGGTGGAATTTCAATTTATTTCTCAGGTAAAGAGGCTGCAATAAATCCGAAAGTGGAGACCTGCATTCAATTTTTGTGCTTCACGAAGAATATACTTTTATAAACAGTTTCAATCCAAGATGAAGAAAATATTTAGAACCTCGTTATTCTTGCTTGCTATTATTCCAGTATTAAGCTCATGTAACAAAAAGCAGTGGGATGAATATTATGGACGCCCGGAAACGCTGGCCAATCCGATATATCAGCAACTACAGTCAAGAAATAACTTTAAAAGCTTTTTGATTCTGATTGACAAAGCTGGATACAAAGATGTTTTAAGCAAAGCAGGTTACTGGACTATTTTTGCGCCGAACGACGAAGCAGTCTCTACATACTTGCAGGAAAATAACCTGAACGATGTAAATCAGATTAAAGATTCTGTCGCTAATAAAATAGTCAGGTACGCGCTTGTTTATAACTCCTTTAAATCAGACCGTTTAGACGATTATCAATCAGCAATAGGTTGGGTGCCAGGAAAGGCATTCAAAAGACGAACTACCTATTATAGCAGCCCCGACACCTCGACGATAAATGGCAAAAAGGTTTTAATAGCAGCATCTAACAGGAATAGCTCAAGCGGATTCTATTATGTGTCGACAGATAATAACAATAAGTACATACCTTATTTCCTTGACAGCTATTTCACTGCTAACGGGATATCTCAAAATGATTATTCCTATTTTTTTGACGGAACAACTTTCAATGGATTCCATGTATCGCAGGCGCAGGTAACAAATAAAGATATAGTCGCTGAAAATGGGATTATCCACGAAGTTAATAGAGTAAGTCTCCCTCTTCCAAGTATTGATCAATACCTCAGTAAAGCTCCGCAGTACAGTAAGTTTAGAGAGATGCTCGAGAAATATATGGTAACCTATCTAATCAATGCTTCTGCTACTTCTAAGAATAGAGAGATTACAGGTTCGGATCTGGATGTTTATATAAAAGTATACAACGGAAGTCTTCCATATTCTCCTAACAATGAAAACTTTTTGAAGGCTGAGGATAATGATGGGCAGATGGATGGCTATACCATGTTTGCTCCTACAAATCAGGCATTCGATGACTATGCACAAAATGTACTTCTCAAGCATTACGGCTCGTTTGATGCATTGCCGCAAGAAATTAAAACCGACTTTTTAATGGCTCACATGTGGAGAACTACAGTTTGGCCAAGCAAGTTTGCGACAACAAATAACGGACAGGGGCAGGGAGCATTATTTAATCCGGCAACTGATGTTGTTGATAAGAAAGTACTGAGTAACGGACTTTTCTATGGAACCAATAAGGTTCAGGAGGCTAATGTGTTTAGTTCTGTTTTCGGGAAAGCATATTTAAACCCTGATTATTCATTGATGACCAGGGCGCTATCGGTTGCCTTAAAAACCAACATCATCAATACCAATTCTAAGTACACTCTTTTTCTGATTTCTGACGCAGATTTAATTGCATCAGGTTATAATTATGATTTAGATGCGAACACATGGCGCTATGCACCTCCCGGCGGCGGAACTTCTTTGTCTGGTACCTCTGCATGGGATAAACTAAACCGGATTTTAAATACTCACGTAGTTCGTCAGGATATAACAGACCTTGCTGGCAGTGGAATACTTGAGACCTATAATGGTGAATACATAAAATATAACGGAACTTCTGTTTTCTCCGCAGGTAACCAGGATGCCAATATTACCCGTACAGTTTCTAACAAGGAAACTGCTTCAAATGGAACGGTGTATTATATAAATGGTTTACTAAATGAGTCGGCATTGCCTGTCGGAAAACATATTGAAAAACTAGCCGCTGTCACTTCATCGAATTACAAAAAGTTTTTCGATTATCTGAAAGCGTCATACGTTTACAATACTAACAACGGCGAAATCGTAGGCATTTCGGTCGGATCTTTCTACACCGTATTCGTACCCAACAATACTGCTATAGATGCAGCCATTGCACAAGGATATTTGCCTTCATCGCCAACCTCAACTTTACCAAGCGATAAAGAAAAGGTGGCAAATTTCATCAGGTATCACATACTGCAAAAAGAAACTGTAGTTACGGATGGGAAAAAGGAAGGCGGTTATTTAACGCTGTTGCAAAAAGAGAATGGTGCTACAACAGCTATTTCAATAGCAAACCAAGTTGGAAGCATGCAGGTAACAGATATGAAAGCTGGAACTGTAAATGTGGTTGTACCAAATAGTAATAACCTTTCTAACCGTGCCGTCATACATCTGATTAACGGATTCTTAAAATTTGATACTAATTAATTCTGAAACCTGAATAGTAAAATGAAGAAGATAATTACTCAACCTTTGGCGTTTTGTTTAGTGTTGCTGGCTTTTTCAGTATTTCACTCCCGATTTGCTATGGCACAAAATATCACACAGGTAGTGCGGGGTAAAATAATTGATAAAAAAGATAAGCTGCCGGTCATTGGTGCCACCGTTACCGAGGTTGACAAAGACAAGAGAACCCTAAATGGTGTAACCACGGATATCGACGGAAACTTCGTGATAAGGATCTCAAATCCTTCGAATAAGATCTATATATCATTTCTAGGCTATAAAACCACTATTCATGACATCGGAACCCGGACTGTGCTAAATGTTCAGCTTGATGCAAGTTCTAATGAACTAAGTGAAGTTGTGGTTACCGGGCGCAAAACATCAAGTAACGGACTTTTAGAAGTTGATGAAAGAAGTTCGACTGTGAGTGTTGCACGAGTTAATGCAAAAGATTTGGAAGAAATGTCTGCCACCTCAATTGATCAGGCGCTGCAGGGGCGTTTACCCGGTGTGGATTTCGCGGCCAACTCGGGCGATCCGGGGGCAGGTATGCAGATCAGAATCAGGGGAACATCTACCATTAATGGCTCTACCGAACCCCTTATTGTGGTTGACGGAATGCCTTACGAAACTGAAATCCCTGAAGATTTCAACTTTGGAACCGCTGACGAACAAGGTTATGCCTCGTTATTGAATATTGCACCTTCCGACATTCAGGACATTAGCGTACTTAAAGACGCGGCCGCCACAGCTGTGTGGGGCTCACGGGCATCTAATGGTGTATTGCTTATCAATACTAAAAGAGGGCGCCTTGGAAAACCTGTTGTGAGTTATTCTTTAAGAGGAACAATGTCAAAACAACCCGAGGCAATTCCGATGCTTAGCGGCGATCAGTTTTCTATGCTCATCCCAGAAGCCTATATGAACCGAAACGGGACGCCATTGAACACTCAGACCGTTAAAGAATTGCAGTATGATATAAGTGACCCGTACTATTTTTATAACTACAGTAACAATACGAACTGGATCGACGCAATAACCCAAACGGGGTTGAAGCAAGATCATAATGTTTCAATCAATGGTGGAGGTGATAAGGCCCGATATTATGCCTCAGTAGGATATTTAAATGAAAAAGGTACTACGATCGGCACCGGTTTAGATCGTATTTCTACCCGCATTAACCTTGATTATAATGTGTCGAATAAGATCAAGTTCAAAACCGATATCGCTTATACTCATTCGCTTACAGATAAAGTGTATAGTGATAAGGTACGGAGCATAGCCTATGACAAAATGCCAAATATGGGTATTTATGAATATAATGCTCAGGGTAATAATACAGGTATTTATTTGTCACCATTGCAAAATATTCAGGGAGCTTATTCGGGAACCTATAATCCTGTTGCCATGCTGAATGAAGCCAGTAACAAAGTTACCGGTGAGCGGATTACTCCTCATTTTAATCTGCAGTACGACGTTCTTCCAGATTTTTTAAAAGCTACAGTTGACGTTCAGTTTGATATAGAAAATTCGAAAAGCAAGTCATTTCTTCCGCAAATAGCTACTGGCCGCCCGATAAATGAAACAACGGTGAACAGTGCTTACGATGGCGATAGAGATGCCTTCAGACTTCAAACCAAAACAAACTTCGTTTTCACTCCTAAAATGGGCGAAGACCATAGCTTTATCGGCCTTATTTCCTTATTAAGCAACGACGACAGAAGTACTATACTTCAATCCTCATCATCAAATTCAGCATCTCCGCAATTACAAGACCCTGCATCTCCCTCCAGAACACAAAATCTTGCTTCCAGCTTTTCACAAGTACGAAGTGTAGCTGGTTTAATTAATGGCCAATATGGTTTCAAGGATAAGTATATACTAAATGCTGGTGTGCGTGTAGATGCGAATTCAAAATTCGGACCCGCAAACAGATCTGGCTTATTTCCTTCAATTTCTACCCGCTGGAGAATTTCTGGAGAGAATTTCATGAAAGATGTTAAGGTTATCGATGACTTAAGCTTACGTGCCAGTTACGGGCAGAGCGGTCGTGCTCCGAAAACCAATTATGGCTTTTACAACATCTACAGCAATTACGATTGGGATTATCTGGGTAAGCCAGCAGTATATTCCAGCAATATTGAGCTGAGAAATTTGAGATGGGAAACGGTAACAGGCAGAAATATCGGGTTAAATGTGATCATGTTTAAAAACAAGCTCGACTTTGATGTAGACGTTTACAGAATGCGCACATCCGACTTGTTTTTTCCTGATCTAAGTATTCCGGCTATTTCAGGATTTACTAGCCTTGACATGAACGTAGGTATAATGGATAACCAGGGCTGGGAAATCAATCTGCGTGCCAACCCTTTAAAAACAAAAGATTGGAATTTAAACCTGAGCTTCAACTTTGCCCGTAACGTCAATGTTATTCGCGAAATATCTGAATTCTATCCAAAAGAGAAAGGAAACACAAATACCAACGGAGAATACAAACGGTTTTTGCAGGTTGATAACCCATTTGGTTCCTTTTACGGGTACCGATATAAAGGTGTTTACGCAGATGCAGATGCAACCATTGCTCAGGATAAAAACGGTAAACCATTAATTGGTGCCGATGGTGTATCCGTGCCAATGCGATTTGATTATCCAAATACAAATTATGTTTTTCAACCTGGCGATGCCATGTATGAAGATATTAATCATGATGGTAATATCAACTATATGGACGTGGTGTATCTGGGAAACGGTAATCCAAAGTTTATCGGAGGGTTTGGTCCCGATATAACCTTCAAAGGGAATTTGAAACTGACTGCATTTTTCAGTTTCAGGTATAAATATGATGTAGTTAACAGTACAAAGATGAACAGTACCAACATGTATAACTACGATAATCAAAGCACTGCGGTGTTAAGACGGTGGAGAAATCCTGGAGATGTTACCGATATCCCAAGGGCTTTATATGGTTCTGGGTATAACTGGTTAGGATCTGACAGATATGTCGAGGACGCATCGTTTATTCGCTTGAAAACTCTCACCATGCGATATAATTTCAACAAACCTATTCTTAATAAAATGAAGTTGAAAAATTTAGGCGTGTATTTTACTGCGGAGAATCTGTTAACATTTACCACATATACCGGTCAGGATCCGGAAGTTTCGCCCAAACTGGGAAATCCATTTGCTTTGATTGCCGACGGGTCAATGACTCCTCCTACCAGAAATATGGTATTCGGGTTAACTGCAGGATTTTAATTTTTAAAGAAGACAGAAATGAGTAGTAAAATAAAATATTTCTTTTTGCTTGGCATCATAGCTATTTCGGCATCCTCATGCAAAAAATACCTCAGTCTTGAACCTCAGGATGGCATTGTACGACAGGATTTCTGGAAAACCAAGGAGCAGGTAGCATCGGCGGTTAATGGTTGCTATGCTTCATTACTGGCACCTCCGCTTGTCGAAAACTTGTTTCTATGGGGCGAGTTAAGAGGAGATATGCTGCAAACCGGCGGTCGTGCATCTGCAAACGATTTTAACATTATCGATGTAAATATCCAGTCAACTAATCCAATAACTAACTGGGCGGCCGTATATCAGACAATTAACAACTGCAATACTGTACTTGATTTCGCTCCTGAGGTTTTAAAAACTGATAATACATTTAAACAGCGCGATTTGGATGGCTATGTGGGCGAAGCCTTAGCACTGAGGAGTTTGATGTATTTCTACCTGGTGCGCACTTTTAGAGATGTGCCGCTAAAGCTGAAAGCGACCTCAAGCGATGACGATGATCTGCAAATTCCGAAAAGCACAGCTGAGCAGGTTCTAACTCAAATAATAAGCGACCTGAAATTAGCCGAGGAATATACTTTCACTACTTACGGAAACAAGGATAATGACAAAGGCCGCATTACTAAATATGCAGTACAGGCGATGCTTGCCGACATTTATCTGTGGAAAGATGACTACACCAACTGTATAACGTATTGCGACAAGCTTATCAATTCAAATCAATTTGGCTTAATTGAAGGGAACAGCTGGTTTAGTACCGTGTTTTACGAAGGAGGCTCAAACGAAAGTATTTTTGAATTCTATTTTAATCAGAACCGTCTAAACCCCTTTTATTCGATGTTCTCCGAATCCAGTAAGCGTTTTACAGCCGCATTAAGAGTTGCTGAGGATGTTTATACAATCGATTTGAATGATTTGGAAAATAAGGATATCCGCGGAGACGGAGCTGCATTAAAATTTAATGAAGGTAGCATCTGGAAATACCAGGGGGTAAACTCAAGTACCGGAAGAAGCTCTTCAGCATCATTTGCTCATTGGATTGTGTACCGGTATGCCGATATTTTACTATTAAAAGCCGAAGCCAAAGCGATGCAGGGGAATGTAGATGAGTCCTTAAGTCTTTTGAAACTAATACGAGACAGAGCCTCGTCTTTGGATGCCACAGAAACTTATGAAACGGATCCTGCAGATCCTGACTATACTGAAAATATTACTTCGGAAGATCTGGCAAAGTTTGTACTGGACGAACGGGCCAGGGAATTTGCTTACGAAGGAAAGAGGTGGTTTGACCTTTTAAGAAACGCCAAGCGGAATGACTATTCTCAAAGAGGCTTACTGTTTGATGTTGTTGTGAGTACTGCATCCCCCGAGAGTCAGCAATCAGCTGTTGCAAAGCTGCTGGACAATGACAGCCATTATCTGCCAATTTATTTCAATGAATTGGAAACCAATAAAAAACTTGTACAGAACCCATTTTACGTTAAATCTAAATAAAGCATTATGAGAGGGATTATATATCAAAAAAGCAACACAGGGATACTTCTGTTGCTTATTGTGCTGGTTTTTGGAGCTTGTAAAAAGGAAGAGTTTAAAGTAAACACAACCTCTGATGTAAATATTTCTGACTATTTGCTGCAACAGCCCGATCAATTTTCTGAATTCTCGAAAATACTTCAAATTACAGAAAATGAAGGCTTTTTAGCCGCTTATGGAACGTATACGCTCTTTGTGCCAACCAACGCTGCGATAGCACAATATGTTAGTTCAAAAAATAAATCATCAGTAAGCGACCTGGATATTAATGAGTTAAAAGATCTTGTAAAGATTCATTTGATCCGCGATACAATAGCTTCTGTGTTGTTTAACGACGGAAAGCTACGTACCAAAACCATGTATGGTCAATACTTAATTACTGGTGCGCAAAATGTTGGTGGAACTACTATGATAACCATCAACCGGCAGGCCAATTTAAAGCAGGCAGACATACGTGTTGGGAACGGCATAATTCATGTTATAGACCATGTGTTAGCTCCGGCGAAATTAACTCTGGCTCAAATGATTGAGCAGGACGATAATTACTCGATTTTCGAGGAAGCCCTGAGAGCGACTGGTTTTTATGATTCGTTGAATATTCTTCCTCAAAACAATCCGGATACGTCCAGAGCATTCTTTACGGTACTTGCCGAATCTAATGATGTGTTAAAGGCTAAAGATCCTTCAATTACCTCATTCGCTGCTTTAAAAGAAAAGTATTCTAATACGAATGATCCGAAGCTGATTTCTGACAGCTTACATCTGTTTGTTGCATACCATATTTTACCCGGCTTAAAGTATGTGCCGGATATTTTCAAGGCTTCATCTCACACAACTTTATCGCCTTTGGATGTAGTTACTTCCAAGCTTGTAGGAACTGAGGTGCTAATTAATGACGATAAATTTAATAACATACATGAGCCGGGATCTGCCATAAACAGAACCTCGAGCGATGCGACCGCAGCGAACGGAGTATTGCACTCTATGGCGGATCCTTTTGCTATAAAAGTTCGTTTCCCGATTCCGGTTTACTGGGAAGTAACCGATCAGCCGGAGTTTACCAGTTTAAACGGGATTTTTAGGGTGACCAATAAATCCAGCAGAAAGTTTTCGCCGGGCGAAATACAAGATATTAACTGGAAGCAAGGTTCTGCAGAATATAAAGTAGCACCGGAGCTTAGACAGTTTTATGTTTACAACAACGACTTTTTACAATTTGCCTCATTAAGAACCAATGCTGTAGCAAATAACTGGATTGAGTTTACTACGCCTCTTTTAGTGAAAGGCAGATATAAAGTGTGGATATGCTTCATCCGTCGCGGCGGTGGCGGCGGGGTAGCTGTTTCATTTGATGGTGTGCTATTGCCCAAAGTGTTAAATCTTAGAGAAAGCTTGCCGTCCCAGGTTCTGGTGGGTAACAAGTGGACTTATCCTCCGGGTACAACACCCGAATCATTGGAGATTTTAGGTAAAAAAATTGTGTTTGCAGAGTTTCCTTATTATTTACAGAACGGCCAGAAGATTGACTACTATAAGGATAGCTACGGAGTACTTGCCGGTACTATTGATGTCAAAAAAACAGATCGTCATATATTACGAATGGATGCAACATGGGAAGGAAGCGGAGATGTACAGTTCGATATGATCCATTTTATCCCTGAAAAGGAAGACCAGCTGTGGCCTAAGTTTAATCCGGACGGCGCAGTAATACAAAAACCATAATAAGATAAACCGTAGCTGCAGCTAATGCAGCTACATAAACTATCATAAATGAATTTTAGAGTTACAACTTTCGCAATCCTGATCGCAGGTTTAGTCAGCATATTCTCGGCATGTCAGGATAAATGGGATGAACACACTGAGCTGCGAGATGCTAAGCTAGGTCAAAATTTGTTTCAGAGCATTCAAGGCGAACCATCGTTAAGTAAATTTGCCGAGCTGCTTGTCAAAACTGAATACGATGATGTGCTTACATCGTCAAAAAAGTATACAGTGTGGGCCCCATCTAATACGGCTTTAGAAAATCTGAGTGCGGATATTTTAAACGATGAGCAAAAATTAAAGGATTTTATTGGCTACTATATTGTTGAGTTGCCTTATAATACTACAATAGCTAAAGACACGCTTCGTTTAAAAACCCTCAATGGAAAGTATATCTATTTTAGTCAAACTGGTTTTGAGGATGCTTCTCTGCTGACAAAAGACCAATATACAGGTAACGGAATTTTGCATACAATCAGCAAAGCCGTCTATGCAAAGCAAAATATTCTGGATGTAATAAATGCATCGGCGTTTAAGCAAAAGGAGTATTTAGCAAGTCTGAACTACGAGGCAATGGATTCTGCTATTGCCGAGCAAACCGGTGTCGATCCTCTGACTGGGAAGCCTATTTATAAACCCGGTACCGGTATCGTGCAAAAAAATCTTTTATTCGACAGAGTTGGAAGTTTGAAAAATGAGGATCAGGAGTATACTCTCTTCCTCCTCGCGGATGCTGCCCTTGAAAGTGAAAGGACAAAAATTAAACCTTATACAAAAGGACCGAGCAGTGAAAGCACAGAACGTTTAGCCTCTTTGATGGTGATGAAGGACTTGGTGTTTAAAGGTAGATTCACGGTTAATAATTTACCTAACACACTTATTTCCGAAGATGGTGTACAGGTTCCGATCGATAAAAGTGCTATTCAGGAAACCTATCAAACCAGCAATGGAATCATTTATGTAATGAAGCATGTAACTGTCCCATTGCAGAATAAAATTCGCAATGTAAGACAAGAAGGTGAAAATCCTACGGGCTTCAGCCGAACAGATAAATCAGCCAACATAAAATACCGGCTAAGAAGAAATCCCTTTACTCAGGAGCTTTTTAATGACATTTACATTTATAACCATAAAATTCCTTTGTTCCATGTCAAATACAGAGTAAAGGATCTATATTCTATCAACTATAAAGTTTATTGGGTTGCGCCGAATGATGTGCAAACGGTAACGTTTAAGCAACGATTTGCCATTTCAGATCCAGAATCTACCGCTTTTGCTGAGACATTGGTCCCTTTGAAAAATTTCGATGAGGTTTATGTTGGGGAATTTACCAATGAAAGTTTTGGAGATTATAATGCCTTCGTTATTGCGGCAAACAATGGAGGTGACGGAATAAATTCTATAAACCTCGACTATTTCAGGCTTGAGCCTCAGCTTCCATAATTGGATTATTTATTAAGAAAAGATATGCACATATTTACCAAAGCAGCAATTAAGAAACTTTTTCTTTTTCCTGTTATAAGCCTAACTTCTTTCAGCTTACTGGCTCAGGAAACTGAGACTCTGCAACTCAGAGCCGATTCTGCAATACTTAGTTACAAAACGACGGGCGTGAGGTTAACGGGTGTTATAAAAGACGCATCAACAGGAAATCCAATCTCGGGTGTAAGCATTAAGTCGGGTACCCACTCGGCCACTATAACCGAAGAAAATGGCGCATTTAATCTCTCTGTTCCCTCTTTTACCGGGGTGATTACTGTTTCTGCTCCAGGATATCAAACTACAGACGTTGCTCTACGAGGTCGAAACTCAATAAATATAGCTCTAAATAATGAGGACTTGAATTCTGTTCACGACATCGCAGTTATGCCATTCGGAAAGAAAACCAAAACTCAGATACCCTATTCCGTATCATCGATAAATACAACAGGCAACTGGGAGCGCTCCGCAGAAACACCCGATGATTACTTACAGGGCTTGGTTAGCGGCTTAAATGTCGTTCGCCGATCTGGTACAGGCGGAACCGGGGCAGATATGTTTCTTCGTGGATTTTCCTCCCTTAACACTCGCAATCAACCCTTGGTCGTTGTCGACGGAATGATCTATGATACCAATGATTATGGTTCTTCTTTAATCAGCGGACACATTGTAAACCCTCTTGCTAATATTGATCTAAAAGATATTGATAACATTACTGTTATAAAAGATGGCGGCTCTTTATACGGAACTAAAGGCGCTAATGGTGTTATTCTTGTCAGCACCGCACATGCAAAACAACTGGCCACTCGTATCGACTTCGCAGCTTACGGAGGCATTAACTCTGCGCCTAAAAACCTGCCTGTTCTGGGTGTAAGTGATTACAGATTATATCTTTCTGATGTTCTTCAAAGTGCCGGAATGACTAATTCTCAGATACAGTCGCAGCCCTATATGAACGATGCCAAAAACCCGGATTACAGCAGATATCATTATACTACAAACTGGCAGAATAAAGTATTAAGCAGTAATCATAGTCAAAACTATTTTCTGAAAATTACCGGAGGTGATAACATTGCGAAATATGCGCTGTCGATGGGATATTTAACCAACAATGGTACGATTGATAACACAAATTTAAATAGATACAATACCAGTTTTAACGCAGATCTCAATTTGAGTTCTAAGTTAACTGCCACAGCAAATCTTTCGTTCACGAATATTGAACAAAACTTAAAGGATCAAGGACTCAGTTTTTCAACAAACCCAATTTTGTTAAGCCTTACAAAGTCGCCTTTCCTTGCAGTTAATCAGGTTGCCGATGATGGTACTGAATCTCCAAATCTCGCGGATACAGATATTTTTGGCAGGAGTAACCCGTACGCAGTAATTGAAAATGCCCAGCAGACCAATAAAAGCTACCGGTTTTTCGGTTCTACCAGGTTTAATTACGCTTTCATAAAAAACATGAGCTTAAGCTCTTTGATAGGGGTTACATATGATAAAGTAAGAGAGAATACCTTTATTCCTCGTTTGGGTATTACTCCCCAAGTGTTAGACAATACTATTGCTTACAGCCGCCTGGGCAGCAGAGTACAGCGGTTATTTTCATTGTATAACGACACCTATCTTTCGTATAAAAAAACATTTGATCACAAGCATGACCTTTCCGCTAATCTTGGTGTTCGTTTCAACAACACCGAAACTGAGGAAGATGCAGCTTTAGGCTTTAATTCACCAACCGATGATTTTATCACCGTAGGCTCGGGTGCCAATTCACTTCGGAGAATTGGTGGCGATATTGGTAAGGCTCGTTGGTTAAATACGTACCTGAATGTAGATTATGCTTTAAATAGTAAATATTTATTGTCTGTAAATCTTGCCGCCGACGGTTCGTCGCGGTTTGGTACCGACGTTCAGGATGCCTTAACCATTAACGGAAACAAGTTTGCTTTCCTTCCATCAGTTGCGGCTGGTTGGCTAATCTCTTCCGAAAACTTTATGGCTTCCGCTGAGAATATCGACCTAATTAAGTTGCGTGCCAGCTACAGCTTATCGGGGAATGACGATATTGGAAATTATTCCGCAAGACAGTATTATGTTTCACAAAACCTCTTAGGTAACCAGGGAATAATCAGGGGAAATATCGCCAATCCGACTCTAAAATGGGAAACGGTTAAGACTGTGAATGGCGGACTTGATCTAGCTCTGTTTAACGAACGTTTAAGCCTGAGCTTTGATGCTTATAGTCGGAATACCTCCGATATGCTTACTGCACTGCCACTAGCCACGGCAGTTGGATTCGACTACATGATTGCTAATAATGGCAGCATGAAAACGAACGGCTATGAGCTGGGAGTGAACAGCCGGATATTAAACAAGAAAATAACCTTAGATCTCGGGTTAAACCTGGGTTCATACATCAGTAAAATAACAGCCTTGCCAGAAAACGGGCAGATTACTGAGTTTGGAGGCGCAACATTCATTTCATCTGTAGGCCAGACAGCCAATCAGTTTTATGGTTTTAAAACCAATGGAGTGTATGCTACAACAACAGAAGCACAGGCATCAAAAACGTTCATTAGGTCCTCTGCTGGTGCTTTGACTGCTGTGAGTGCAGGAGATGTCCGCTTTATAAATACTTATGATAGCCCAGCCGATATCGACGCTCAAGTTCATGTGATAGATGACAAGGACAGACAAGTGCTTGGAAATCCAAATCCCGATTTGTTTGGAAGCTTAAGCAGCAAATTGGGCTATAAAAGATTTAGTGTGAGTGCATTGTTTACTTTTAGTACAGGCAATGATGTGTATAACGGAACCCGGGCAATTTTGGAATCGGTGTCCTCGTCGATGAACCAAACTGTTAATGTATTAAACCGCTGGACGTACGAAGGACAGGTTACTGATGTGCCACGTGCTTCATATAATGATCCGAGCGGAAACTCCCGTTTTTCGGACCGTTGGATTGAAGATGGATCTTACCTAAGACTAAGGAATTTGTCGCTGGCTTACACATTGCCGTTTAAGCCAGGTTTTCTTAAAAATGCCACTCTATACGCTACCGGAAACAATCTGTTTACTGTGAGTCGCTATTTAGGCTATGATCCTGAGTTTAGCGCATCCGGAAGTCCACTCGGTCAGGGTGTTGACATTGCCTTAGAACCGCAGTTCAGATCTGTTCAAGTAGGAATTCGTGTTGGTTTATAATTAATAAAAAATACGGCTGGGTAATCCCCGCTTTAAATTAATATTCAATGAAGATATCAATCAACTTTAACATTTTTTTGCTTGCCGCAATTGGCCTGATAAGCTTAAATTCCTGCAAAAAAACTTTTGATATAGGTCCTGAAAACGCAATTGACTATAAGAAAGCGTATCAAAATATTTATGATGCTGATGCTGCAGTTTTAGGAATTTACGGCCAGTTTCTAAGTATTGCCAAGCAGTACGAAATTCTGAACGAATTGCGGGCCGACTTGATGGACGTGACGGCCAATGCCGATGAAAATTTGCGAGAGTTAAATACGAATAATATCTCAGCTGATAATCCATACATCAATCCGAAACCTTATTATGCCATCATTGCAAACTGCAATGATGTTCTTAAGAACCTGAAGGATATGCACGATGCTAAAAAGATTAACGAGAGCAATTTCAATCAACGCTATTCGGATATCGGAGCATTACGTACCTGGCTTTATTTCCAATTGGCAATTCATTATGGTGAAATTCCTTATGTGACGGAACCTATCGTTAATATTTATGACGTAAAGGACGAATCAAAGTTTCCGAAAAAGAAACTGGACGATCTGGTGCCTGAATTAATTCTTTATATGAAGTCCTTGCCATATCTTGACCCGTATGCGCCTGAAAGTTCTTTGATCAGCCAGATTGATGGATATCCCAGTAAGATGATGTTCATCAATAAAAATCTCTTGTTAGGAGATCTGTATCTGTGGACAAACCAATATACCGAAGCGGCCACCTATTACAAGTATGTATTGGAAACTACAACACCTCTCGGTGAAAATGCTGCAAGTGGAGCCTATTATAACTTTTATTCAGGCTCGAGCGGTGGCGATAATGATGCGGCTACTCCAAGTGCCTGGCAAACCTTCTTTTCGCGTTCTCCGCAGGATAATCAATATCAATGGGAATGGCTGTGGACCATGTTTTTTGACAAGAATTACCAGCCTCAAAATCCATTTGTCGACTTGTTTTCTAACTCGGGCGGTCAGTATTTAGTAAAGCCGTCTCAAAATGCCATTAATAACTGGAATAATCAGGTTCAGAATGATGGCACTCCGTTTGATTTAAGGGGGCAAGATAACAGCTACAAAATAATTAATGGGCAGCCCGTGATTATGAAGTTTTTATACAACTATCTTAACTCCAGCACTGGCTTGCCAGCTAATGTTCTGGAAAAAAATGGGAAGTGGTTTTTGTACCGAGCCAGTTTGCTGCACCTGCGATTTGCAGAAGCTGCAAATCGGGATGGACACACCAAAATTGCTTATGCTTTAGTAAATAATGGTATAAAGGGAACATATGATGATGTAACCTTACCTGCCCCTGTGGATAGACGTATTACTAAACTAGATTTCCCATATGACTTTGATGCAAGAAAATTAGATGCACCAAGAATTCGCGGAAAATACCACCGTACTTTAGGTTTACGTGCCCGGGTTGCAACAACTAATCTTGACCCTGATTTACAAGACAACGCAGAAATGATGCAAATGGAAGATGCCATTGTAGATGAAGCCGCTTTGGAATTAGCTTATGAAGGAAACCGTTGGCAGGATCTTGTTCGGATAACTTTAAGACGGGAACAAGAAGCCCCAGGAACTGGATTCGACTTTATCAACTCGAAGCTTCAAGCCAAAACAACGGCTTCTAAACAAATAACAAAAACAGAGGATTTATTTCTTCCTTTCAAGTTTTAGAATTCTCATGATCTATTAGAATTCAATACTTTGTACTGGTCTCAGAGGGATTTTGAGATAATTTTTGTGCCTTGGATAATGCTGAATCCGACAAGTATAATCTGACTTATAACGTCAGAACGTTTATCTCTGATTTTATCATGGATTTTTAATAACCTAAAATATATTAATGAAGTGTAAGTCAATTGTGCTGGCAGCTTTGCTAGCGGGTAGTATTCAGGTAAACGCTCAACAACTAGCATTTCCCGGAGCCGAAGGCTTCGGGCGTTTTGCTACCGGCGGTCGTGGTGGATCGGTTTATCATGTTACTAATCTTAATGATTCTGGAGAAGGTTCTTTTCGCGATGCGGTTAGTAAATCCGGACGTACCATTGTTTTCGACACAGGTGGTGTGATTAAGATAAAAGATAAGATCAAAGCCGCTTCAAGGATAACTATTGCAGGTCAGACTGCGCCCGGCGAAGGCATTGTTGTATACGGTAATGGTATTTCATTTTCTGATAGCAGCATTATCCGTCACATCAGGTTTCGGGGGAGTATCAATATGGCTAGGGGAGCATGTACGCTGGTGGCCGATTCTGTTAAGGATATAATTTTTGATCATGTATCTGTTCAGTGGGGCCGATGGGATAATCTTCACATCAAAGGGAGCAACAATGTGACTATGCAATACTGCCTTATCGGTGAAGCAATTGATCCCCAAAGGTTCGGCGCTTTATTTGAAGGACCAACTAATGTAACTATTCATCATTGTCTTTGGATAGACAATCAGAGCCGGAACCCAAAGGCGAAGGCTGGCATAGAATTTATCAATAACGTGGTTTATAATTGGGGAGTTACTGGCTTTGTCGGCGGACATTCTTCGGCAGATCATTACCAGGACCTTATCGGTAATTATTTCATTGCCGGCCCATATTCAAATAGCTCCTTCATCGGACAGTTTTCTGCCACAGATCACCTGTATCATAAGGATAATTATATCGATATGGATAAAGATGGTGTGCTTAATGGTCAGCCGGCACCAGATTCTTTATTTATCAAAACTAAGGCCACCATTCAAAAAGCTCCTACCCAGTATACAGGAAAAGTTAAGGTTGATAAACCTTCTGTCGCTTACCAAAAAATAGTAACGAGCGTGGGAGCATCTTTACACCGCGATGCAGTGGATTCTCGCCTGATCGGCTACTTGAAATCGCTCGGCAAAGAAGGTAGAATTTTTAAAACCGAAGCAGATTCCGGAGGCCAGGGTTCAATCACCAGCGGTAATCCGGTTGCAGATACTGACGCAGACGGAATGCCCGATACATGGGAAAAGAAAAGAAAGCTCAATCCCAATAAAGCCGACGGGAATGGAGATCAAGATAAAAATGGTTACACAAATCTTGAAGAATATTTAAATAGCCTTGTTCCCGTTAAATAGAGAGGTTGAGAGAAGATGGATAGGAAGGAGTTTATATCACAGGTTTCGCTGTTGTCTGCAATGACAATATTCCCTGGATTTAAAATTGATGATATTCTTAGCGATGATCATATTTCACCGTTTGAAAAACGGCTAAAACCTGTGGGAAGAGTCCTTGAGATGGAAGGCTATTATGTATGGTGCAACAGTCCCATTCAAGCTGCCGATGGAAAAATTCATGTGTTCTATTCCCGCTGGCCCTCAAAAAAAGGAATGGGCGGCTGGCTCAACAGTTCGGAAATTGCACATGCAATTGCAGACAAGCCCGAAGGCCCTTATCAGTATCTTGAAACTGTTTTTGCTCCAAGAGGAGAAGGTTTTTGGGATGCTACTACCTGCCATAATCCTCTTATTCAATTTGTGGATGGAAAATATTGTTTGTTTTACATGGGCAACTCCAACGGAAAAACAAACACCAAACGTATCGGACTTGCCATTTCTGATTCATTAAATGGTCCTTGGAAACGCCCCGACCGCCCTTTGCTTGAACCCGGACCCGAAGGTGCCTGGGACGACCATTGCACCACAAACCCAGCGTTTGTAAAACATCCAAACGGCCAGTATTGGCTGTACTATAAATCATGGAACAACAACGATTATTATAATTCGAAAGATCCGCTAATAAGGGGAAATCGTAAATATGGACTCGCTATAGCAGATAAACTTGAAGGTCCATATGTTCGCCATTCAGACAAGCCTGTAATAGATTTTTCAAAAAAAGGTGATAATAAACAGTTTGAAGACGCTTTTGTATGGCACGAAAAACGACGCTTTAAACTAATTTGTCGCGACATGGGCGTGTATGCCCACAATGTCGGTTTGATTATGGAGTCTAAAGATGGTTTGAACTGGGGCGAACCCGAAATAGCCTATAATCCTGTAAAGAATTATTTACAAGAGCCCCCGGCGCCTCCCCACTTAAAAAAATATGGTAGATTAGAGCGTCCCCAAATATTATTTGTTAAAGGTAAGCCAGCATATTTGTTTACCACCTCACAAGGGGGCAAATACATGACAGCTTCACCCATTGTTTTTAAAATACAAGCATAACCCTACAACAAATGAACGATTCAATTTTTAAGCGAGGAATTCTAAGATTTTCCATTTTAACTTTTTCAGTTTTTGCCCTTTTCTTCATCTATTCATGTGCAACGCAAAAGGCTACGGTTTGGAAAACCAGTTCTGAGCCCTGGACGGAAATGGAGAAACTCCGGAAACGTATTATCGTTCCGAAATTCGCCGACAGAGATTTTTTAATAACCAGCTATGGTGCAGTAGGCGATGGCAAAACAAAAAATACCGAAGCATTTAAAAAAGCTATAGAAGCTTGCAGCAAAGCCGGAGGCGGGCGTGTAGTAGTGCCTTCCGGGACATTTTTAACCGGTGCAATTTATCTCGAAAGTAATGTTAACCTGCACATGGTGGATAGTGCTAAAATTCTTTTTAGTCGCGACCGGAATGATTATCCCATTGTGTTTACACGCTGGGAAGGGATGGAAGTGATGAACTATTCCGCCTTTATTTATGCCTATGGCGAGGAAAATATTGCCATCACAGGTAATGGTATTCTTGACGGAAATGCTAATAATGAAAATTGGTGGAACTGGAATGGTGCTCCAAAATATGGCTGGAAAGCCGGGATGCCTAAACAAACTCCTGCCAGAGACTCTCTGCATAAGCTAATGCATCAGGAAACTGATCCTAAAACACGTGTTTTTGGTGATGGATATTATCTGCGTCCGAATTTTATTCAACAGTACAAGTGCAAAAACGTTCTGATGTCTGATTTTAAATTGATTAACTCGCCTATGTGGTGCATGAATCCGGTTTTATCAGAAAACATCACAGTTGAACGTGTAAAGGTTATTTCACACGGGCCAAATAACGATGGTTGCGATCCTGAAGCTTGTAAAAATGTGTTGATCAAAGACTGTTATTTCGACACCGGCGATGATTGTATCGCAATTAAATCGGGTAGAGATGAAGATGGAAGACGAATCGGCAGACCTGCAGAAAATCACATTATCGATGGATGTGTGATGAAAGATGGCCATGGCGGAGTGGTGATCGGAAGTGAAATTGCCGGCGGTGCCAGAAATATCTATGCTATAAATAATACAATGGACAGTCCCGAGCTGGATAGAGTTTTACGGATAAAAACCAGTTCTTCCCGTGGGGGCATTATTGAAAATGTTTTCATGAAAGATACCAAAGTAGGAACCTATAAGGAAGCGGCCGTAAAATTTAATATGTTTTATGAAAAGCCCGGTAATTTTATACCTACGATCCGCAACATTTGGGTAGAAAATATGGAGGTAGAAAAAGGAGGCCAGTACGGCTTACTTTCTGCAGCATATAAATCATCGCCAGTTCGGAACGTGAAAATGATCAACGTAAACATTAAAGGCGTTAAGATTCCAATGAAGGTGGACTATATTGAAGGCCTGGACTTTCAAAATGTTCGAATAAACGGCAAAGTAGTAACTGTGCCTGATACATTGAAGCAATAATTGTTTGGATAAGAATGAAGATTGGTCGGACCGTTTGCATTATTTTTCTCTCTATTTTAGTGTTTCCGGCAATTGGTCAGCCGGTAAAAAGTACCGATGCATTATGGCACGGCAAAGAACGAAGCATCCATTATCGTCCCGATGGAAATGATTTTGTCCTTGTAAACGGGAGCAAACGTTTCAATCGGGCTCTTTATGGAACAAATACTGCTTTCAGAGTCGAAACAGGTGATCTTCCTGAGTTTGCTCTTTACCTCCCGGGAATGGGAGGGAACCTGAAGTTTGGAATCATCTCCGGCACTACCAGCAAATGGATTATTGATGCAAAACATATAGAAACACGTTACCGTCCCGGTTCGATGCTATATAAAATTAAAGATCCGGTTTTAGGCTCGGGTACACTTAATATTTCTGTGTTGGCTCAGGCCGATGCTGAAGGAGTAATTATCAAAGCTTCAATGCCCGGAGTTCCAAAGGGGATCGAACTATTTTGGACCTTCGGCGGTGCAACGGGCAAAAAGTTTTCTCGTGATGGTGATATCGGGGCAGATCCCGAATCATCATTTTATTTAAAGCCGGAATATTGTAAAGGTAATTCCTTTAAAATTGAGAAGAATAGCTTTGTGCTGAGTTATGGTTCTGGCCGGGTCTTAACAGAGGCAGAGCGTTACGAAATTCAGAATGATGCTGATAATGCGAAAGAGAAAGGTGTATTAGAGAGTCAGAAACAATTGTCTGGGTTATTTCCATTGGGATCTAAGCTTCATATTGCCGATGCCAGCCGGCAACAATCTCCTTTTACCCTTGCTCAATCGAAAGGAAGCATTCAGCCGGTTATTGCAGGGCGAATTAATGCTGCAGCCGCTAAAGAGTACTATTTTTTAATTCAAAGCCCCAAAGAAAAACCAGTTTTAACCTATTCTCTGCTTCCCGGTATATTTGCAAAGGCCGAAGGCTTCAGAGCAAGCCTGGCAAATCGTATCAAGGTCAATACTCCCGATCCCTACATAAATGCACTTGGCGGAGCATTGGGCGTTGCCGCTGATGCAATTTGGGAAGACCCTACTTATTTACATGGGGCCGTTGCCTGGCGCATGCGATTAAATGCCTGGCGAGGTGCGTCAACTGCTGACCCTCTGGGCTGGCACGACCGGGCGAAAATGCACTTATCCAGCTATGAAAACTCACAGGTTTTAAGTCCGGAGAGCGGACCCGTTACACCTGATACTTCGCGTAATTTCGCCCGACAGGCCGAAAAAATGGGAACCGCTGTTTTTAGCAGCGGCTATATTTCGCGTAATCCGAATAATAATAAAGTCGCTCACCATTACGATATGAACCTGGTTTTTTTCGACCAGATGCTGAGCCATTTTAACTGGAATGGCGATTTAACTTTTGCCAAAGAGATGTGGCCGGCAATTAAGCGTCATCTTGCCTGGGAAAAGCGCAATTTCGACATGGATGGCGACGGCTTGTACGATGCCTATTGTGCTATTTGGGCCAGCGATGCTCTGCAGTACAGCGGCGGTGGCGTAACTCATTCTTCAGCTTACAATTACCGGGCAAATAAATTGGCAGCTAAACTGGCTAAAATGCTCGGAGATGATCCGGCGCCATATCAGAAGGAAGCGGATAAAATTTTAAAAGCAATCAATTCAAACTTATGGCTGCCGAAAAAAGGCTGGTATGCGGAATATAAAGATTTATTGGGATTGAAATTGGTTCACCCGTATGCAGGAATATGGTCAATTTATCATGCTATAGATTCTGAGGTGCCCGACCCGTTTCAGGCATATCAGGCCTTAAGATACGTGGATACTGAAATTCCTCACATCCCAATAAAAGCAAAAGGCCTTCCCGATAAAAATTATCAGATCATCTCAACCACTAACTGGCAGCCCTATACCTGGTCTCTTAATAATGTGGCTACTGCGGAAGTATTGCATACAGCCCTGGCATACTGGCAGGCGGGTAGAAGTGAAGAAGCTTTTAAGCTGTGGGAAAGCATGATGGTGGAAAGCATGTACCTGAGTTCAAGTCCGGGTGGTTTTGAGCAGCTTTCTTTTTATGATGCCATTCGGGGAGAGCTATACCGCGATTTTGCAGATCCGATCGGAATGACCAGTCGTTCATTAGTTGAAGGCTTGTTTGGGATATTGCCAAATGCGCTAAATGATACTTTAACCATTAAACCTGGACTTCCCGCAGACTGGAATCACGCTTCATTAACTGTTCCGGATGTAGCATTTTCTTATAGAAGAACAGGAAATATCGACAGATATTCTATAAGCCCAACCTTTCCGAAATCCATGAATTTGCGTCTTGTTCTAAATGCCAGATCTGAACGTATTAAATCAGTTTTAGTTAATGGAAGAAGGGTTAATTGGAAGGTCTTGACTTCGTCTGTTAATCATCCATCATTGGAAATTCCGGCAGGAAAATCATCCAAATATGATATCGTGGTTGAGTGGACCGGAAATTCCTTATATAAACCTACAGATAAAACCTACGCTTCAGGTACTTCTGTAAAGCTGAGCTTCGCATCTGCGAAAGCTCTTCAGGTTTTTGATCCTCAAAATAGCCTGGATAATGAAATCTTAAATAGTTCATCAATTGAGGGAACAATCAAATCAGGATCAGGCAACAAAACTTTTTTTGCTAAGCTACAACAGGGCGACTTTACCTGGTGGGCTCCGCTTAATTTTGAAATAGTAGATCCGGTTCAGATTATCGCCGAGCAGGAACAAACAGGTAAGGCATTGTCAATAGCCTTAAAAAATGGAAGTGAGGTCTTGCATGGAAAGCTATTTGTAAATAAAGGCAGTAATTCTTTTACAAGGGAGCTTGACTTATCAGCAAATTCTTCGGTTAATATTGAAATTCCGGCATCAGCACTGGCATCAGGCACAAACCTGATTCGGTTCGAATTCGGAGATGGACACTTCGTTGAAAAGAAAATTATCAACTGGTCGGCTAAGCCCGATGCAAATTCGGAATGGCAAAAGGTGGATCTGAGTCAGGTATTTAATGATGTCGTAACTAATATTTTTAAGAATAAATATCTCTCTCCACGACCGACTTCACCAACCCTGCAACTTCCTTTACAGGGAATAGGGAATTGGTGCTATCCTTTAACTACGGCAAATATCGATGACTCCGGATTGAGAAATGCGGCGTCAGCGAAAAATGAAATTACCATTCCAAATGGAGTTCCTTTCTCGACACCTTCAGAGGCTGATCGGAAAAATATCATTTTCACATCCCAATGGGATAATTATCCTGATTCAGTTCGGGTACCCTTAAGCGGAAAATCATCTCATGCTTATTTGATGATGGCTGGATCAACAAATCCGATGCAAAGCAGGTTGGATAATGGCGAAGTACTGATTTATTATACTGATGGCACTTCGGAACCTTTGGCTTTAAGAAATCCGGAAACCTGGTGGCCTATTGAACAGGATTATTACACAGATGAATACGCTTTTAATATCGCTTATCCGCGGCCTTATCGTGTGAATTTAAAAACAGCAGAAGTAAGCCGCAATTTCAAGGATTTCTACACCATTAAAGGATTTTCCAGCTATGGCATTGATGGCGGAGCTGCCACCATTTTAGATCTGCCCTTAAATCCCGATAAGGAATTGAAAGAATTAAAATTGAAAACACTGGCGAACGACGTGGTGATCGGCTTGATGAGTTTGACTTTAAAAAGGTAGAAGGAAAAATATTCAGAACCCATAATTCAAATTGATCTATGCTGTTGCAATTAGCGGACGCGAAATCCGGTGGGCGTTGGGCCCGAACAGAAAAGCGGCCGAGCATTTTCTGTTCCTGGCTTTTTTGTCAAGAAAAAATGATTAGGCCTCTCCGCGGCCATGAGCGGAAAAAGTTTAATAATAATTTATTATGCATTTAATAAGAAAAACACAGTTACTATTCTCCCTTGTTTTAGCGACAATCAACGTTTCCGCTCAGCAACCCCCAATCAATCGCCAGTCCCTGGTTCAACGCCACAACATCACCAACACCCGAATCGATTCTCTGGAATCACTTTCTCTCGGTAACGGAAAATTCGCGTTTACCGCAGATGTAACCGGCTTGCAAACCTTTCCCGAGCGGTATGCAAAAGGGGTTTCTTTGGGCACCCAGTCGGAATGGGGATGGAATCGCTGGAAGGATACTGTGGGATATAAATTTGAAGAAACGCTGAAAGAATACACACTTAACGGTAAGAAGTCAACTTACTCGATTCAGTATTCAGAACCCCTGCGCAAAAGAAATGCTGCCGACTGGTTCAGGAAAAGCGTTCACCGCATACAACTTGGAAACTTAGGTTTTGATCTTTATAAAAAAGACGGTTCTTTGGCTAGGCCCATCGATATTAAAAATATCCGCCAGACTTTAAACATGTGGACCGGCGAATTGATCAGCCACTTTACACTTGAAAATATTCCGGTAGATGTTATAACCATTGGGCATCAGGAGCAGGATCTGATAGCATTTCGGGTAAAATCACCCCTAATTTCCTTAGGTCGTTTGAAAGTAAAGTTGATTTATCCATATCCAACAGCTGAGTTTTTGGATGAGGGTGTAAATTATAAAGATCCTCAAAAGCATTCTTCCATGATCAGTAGTTCATTATCCAGCGGCGCTTCGGTTCAGCATCAGCTGGAGGGAATAACTTATTCGGCGAGCTTTAGATGGAATAACACTGCCACGATTGCCAAAACAGCGACTCCGCATTACTATCAGATCACTCCCGGTAAAGGGGCTCAGATCTTCGAAGTAAGCTGTTTGTTTGCTCCTGCGAAAGCAGAGCCTTCGGCATTGCCGGATTTTGTTCAGACAAAAAATAGCAGCGATATTAACTGGAAGAAGTTTTGGATGAGTGGTGCAGCAATTGATTTTACCGGAAGTACAGATCCGCGCGCAAAAGAGCTGGAAAGAAGAGTAATTACATCCCAATATCTGACGAAAATACAATGTGCCGGTTCATTTCCTCCTCAGGAAACGGGCCTGACCTTCAACAGCTGGTACGGAAAGCCACATTTGGAAATGCACTGGTGGCATGCAGTACATTTTGCACTATGGAACCGCCCGGAATTAATGACGAATACCCTCGACTGGTATTTTAAGGTGAAAGATGGCGCAAGGAAAATAGCAGAAAGGCAAGGGTTTAAGGGTTATCGCTGGCAAAAGATGACCGATCATGAAGGTTTGGAAAGCCCATCTTCTGTTGCTGCTTTCATTATTTGGCAGCAACCGCATCCGATTTATATGGCTGAACTTGCCTATCGGGATAGCAACAATAAAGAAGTTCTCGAAAAATATAAAGATCTGGTATTTGGTACAGCAGAATTTATGGCTTCATTTCCGGCTTATGATAGTATAAAAAATCGCTACAATCTTGGTAAGGGATTGATTCCTGCACAGGAGGTTTTCAAGGCCGAAGATACCTACAATCCAACATACGAATTGGCGTATTGGGATTGGGCCCTCCGCACTGCTCAAAAATGGCGCGAACGCTTAGGTATGCCACGAAATGCAGAATGGGATAAAGTGATTGCAAAGCTTGCTCCGCTTCCTGAATATAACGGCGTTTATTTGTCGACGGAAAATAATAAAGACTCATTCACCAATGAGAAATGGCTGCGCGATCATCCATCTGTTTTGGGCGCTTTAGGGATGGTTCCCGCTTCGGCGAAATTGAATAAGGCAACAATGCAGCGCACCTTTGACACTGTTTGGAAAGTATGGCAATGGCCTGATACCTGGGGATGGGATTTCCCTATGGCAGCTATGACCGCAGCCCGCCTTGGCAACCCAAATAAAGCAATTGATGCGCTTTTTATGAAAATTCAAACCAACTCCTACCTGAAAAATGGGCATAACTATCAAGACGGACGCTTGCGTATTTACCTTCCCGGGAACGGCGGAGTGTTAATTGCTGTTGCCATGATGGCTGGCGGTTGGGATGGAAGTGTTGGAGAAAATCCCGGCTTCCCGAAGGATGGAAAATGGAAAATAAGATCTGAAGGGTTTAAAAAGATGCCCTAGCTTCCCCTTCTCTTGTACATCGCTGCAATTCATTAACCCAAGCTGCCGGTTCTGCCTGCTGCTTGTGTTTTTGGAATTTTATATTTTTTAATGCGAACAACGCTCCAGCCGCTATGAGCAGTACCACTCCGTCATCTAGCGGAGTTTCCACAGGGTTGCATTCTGCTGGATTATTGATTGCATAATCTGGATCGTCGCAAGGATCAGCAGTAGGTTGTCCAAAAGAAAAAAACGGGATATATATAAATATCCCAATAATTAGAAGCTTTCGTATAGTCATCTCACGTCCGTAATTCTCTTTTCATTCTGGTGCAGCGGGTGTTATTCTTTGATGAATTTTGCTTTCCCAATTAGTGAATTAGATTGTGAGTCTCTGAGTTCGAGGATGAAGGAGCCCTTACTTAAGTTTGATACATTGTGAGTTAAGGCTTCTGAGTATGCGTAAATGGCCTTATTTACAGGCTGTCCAAGCAGGTTGTAAATTGTCAGTTCTATCGGTCCGCTTTTTCTATCCAGTTTAACATGCAGCTGATTAAGAACTGGGTTGGGGAACAGCGTTAATTTTAGGTTCGAAGCACTGTCCTCAGTTGAAATCGGATTTGCTACGGTACTTTGTTTCGCAATTTCCTGCGATTTCGAGCTTCTGAAGATAATATAAAACCGCTCACTTCCAAATGTCGTGCTGATGCTTTTATCAATCAAAAAGGTGTAAGAAATATCAGATTTTAAACTAATGGTTTTGTTCAAATAGTTATCAGTCAGCAGAATGTCGCTGAAATCGGAAAGAAAATTACCAGCTAAACTTATCGAATATGTGCCAGAGTCTTGTCCGCTTACCTGTAGTTTAACTTTGGTGTCTGTCTCCGTTTTCGGAAGGTAATTAATAGCTAAAAGTTCATTATCAGCAGACAAGCTACCGAGAAGAACATCGCCCTCTCCCCAATATCTGGCATCTCCAGCTGTTTTATTGCTGCTGCTGCCAGGTTTAAACGCGATTATAGTTTCATCAGAAGAGCTGGAGCCGATTTGTTTTGCCTGTAGTTTAATGTACTCGGTTATTGTTGTTTTTGGCGCCAGAGCTGAAGTTGAAGCAACGCTTTTCGTTTTATCCCCCATTACTCGCATAGCTGAGTTTGTAGTGAATTTGCTCTCCTCAGTAAACTGAAGAACTTGTCCCGGCTGGTTTGCCTGAACAAAGAACCCTTGTCCGGGTATTATATACTGAGAGGCCCCGTTTGTTCCAGTGCCTAAGTTTACATCATAAACCGCGTAGGTGTTATTCTGTTTAATTATCCACACCACTTTGAAAGGTGTAGGTGCCAACAATTTTTGTAGATCAACAACGGATGGATATGGATTTCCAACAAGATTAAATCCGTCGTCGTTTACAACATTATAATTGGTATAAGAAAGAGGGACATTTATATTCCCTTTATTGACGTTTCCAAAATATTCCAGCACTACGCTTTCAGGGGTAACATAGGGTTGGTTAACTTTGTAATAACTATTAGTTCGGTTTCCTCTGAAATAAAAGTTAAATCCATTGCCGGTATTTATGCGTTCCGTAATGCTTCCGATACTATAATATTGTACTTGGCTGGGAGAGGCTTCTTCTCTATATCGGCGGATGGTCGGCCCATAGGGACTAACTGTTGATCCTAAATCAAATCCATTTGCCGGCCCGTTTGTTCCGGTAACCAGCATGTTTTTCTGTAATTGGAGGTATGTAAACGCGGTACTTGAACTGATTGGATCGATGGCGTCGTAAACAGGTGAACTAAGTGGTATATAGCCCCGGCTTCCGCCTTTTATAAAAGATTGAACGGTTACTTTTCCTGATATATCAGCGCCATTAAGCAATGGTTTAATGTTGGAATTTCTGGTAGAGTCGGCTTTTAAGATTAGCTTATCGTTGGTTTGAAGTAAAGTGTTCGCACCAACTTCGAGGTTTCCTTTAACCGAGCTGAAATTCGATAGCTGTTTTACCCCGCCGTTGATAAAAGTCACGTTTGTATAATCAACTGCACCCGCTATTTGGTCTGTGCCAAGGTAAGTTACATCCCCGCCGACGAATCCGCTGGCCGTATTTGTCCAGTTGCCCGCGATTGTTATGGGCAGAATTCCAGAGTTAAGTGGAGAGTCTCCTTCGAAGTTTTCGCCAATATTTATGCCGTTAATGTTTGGCGAATAAGCAATTGTTGCCGGAGAAATAATCGAAAGGGTGCCAGAGAGATTAAAGGGGCGAGCTGCGTTCGCATTGATCGTTTTTATGCCGGATCCAGCTAGCCCTAGATCATTATATGTTACCTCAGCATCTACATTTTGAGCACTTGCTCCTTTATAGATTATTTTACCCACAGATCTTATTATATTCATTCCAATAGCCGAGCGATTGAAAGGTGTTGCAGATATTAAATTTAGAATACTGCTGCTATCCGCAATAAAAGTCGATGTATTCGATGTATTCGCGTTAATAGTCTGAATAAGGCCATTTATTAATACGCTGCCCGCAGAAAGCTCAAAGGCTGCATCGTTTCGGAAGCCATTGATTTTAGAACGGAGAATCAGATTGCTGGCCGTTAAATTTGAGATGGTTGAGACGATTTTCGAAATCCTATTTGCCGTAAATACTGGATTTGAGCTTGATTCTGTTAGTTGAAAGTTATTTACAATAATAGTACCCGGCCCTGAAATAGTATCTGTTATTGATGCGTCGGTGGCCTTTAGTATAATATCACCTGCGTTTAAAGTGACATTGCTATCCACCTTTAGGTTTGTATATTTTGCTGTTCCCAGGTAGATGCTTCCAATGGATGCATTGGAAGGAACGAAAGGCTGTGCGATAAAGTCCTGTGTTCCAAGATATGCTATGTCTGTGTTTCCGGGTACATATCCCCCGCTCCAGTTGTCGGCACTGTTCCAGTTTCCGGGGGCGAGGTCTGAATTCCCCAGCCAAATAGTAGTTCTTGCGAATACAAAAGTTTGCCCCGGTATATTGTAAGTATTGTAAGAGTACGTTTGCGGGGAGCTTTGAATAATTGCTGCAGAGGCCTGCCCGCTCGAAAATTTCATCTGGATGGTATTGTTCAGTACAGTGCCATTAGTGGTATAGTCGGCCACAAAAAAGTAATAACGTATTGGCGACCAATTAAATGATTCTGCTAGTTTAGGTATACTTAAAGCTGTTCCTGTGCTCTTATTTATAGTTATTGATGCAATTAAACTGTCGTCTGTAGAATAAATATTATCGACAGATCTATATAACCTTCCATTCGAAAAGTAACTTCCAATATTATTTGAGCTGGTAAGATTAAACTGACTTAACGTGGCTATGCCTTTTACATTTACTCCAAACCCAAAAAGCACAATGTTTTTTTGGTTGAATGTAATCAGGGCAGGTGAAATGCCATTCGTTCCGCTATTTTCGTTGCTAACTTCAACCGATGGGGGAGAGATATTAAAGGTAGTTCCGCTGATGTTTGCGCCGTTGAAACTTCCTTGTGAATGTACGATTGCATTGGCTTTCTGAATGCTCGAAAAATTAAATTGGATGCTTCCCGGTACTACTCCTGTTGTACTTGTGTAATCTGCCACCAAAAAATAATAAAAGGTTTTTGCAGTTGAATCGGCATATACCTCAGATAATCCTTCAATGGTTATATTATTTAAGTTGTTCTTTTTCCAGGAAATAATGCCACTCAATAAGTTATCTCCAGTCGAACGAATACTATCACTGGATCTGTATAACCGAAAATTCGAAAAGTAGTTATTTCGGGTGTCAGGAGACGATATTCCAATGTTAAATTCTGTTATAGTTAACGGACCTGTGGCAGTTACTCCGAATCCGAACAACACTAAATCTTTTTGACCTAATGTTAAAGAGCCCTGACTTATTCCGTTCGACGGACTATTTGCGTTTTTTACAGAAATGTTCTGTGCCAAACTTTCTGTTAAGGAGAAAAAGCTTAAAGCTATAAAGAATATTACGCTGTATGGTGTTTTTTTTCCGGCCTTTATCTTTAGGGAAAAAGCCCCGAATTTAGCATTAAAGACGTTTTTTAGGTAGAAGTTTAAACCGGGTTTAGGAGCTTTAAATTTCATTTGGTCTTATTTTTCATGTTAAAAAATCAGGAGCGATATGTGGAAATTTATCCCAAGATGCGGAATAATTTCTCCTTTTTTACGCAATATATATAAAAAAGATGCGTTTGTTTTAAATTTTCTTTCCTGTGATAAAAGATTGGGTCCTTGCCTTGTTCTTAATTGGACGTAGGATTGGTCGAAAAGTGCCTTAATGGCTGCAGGAGAGTATTGTTGAGTATACTCCGGCGAATTGCATATTTTTCATGCCAAAAAAAATATGGGTATTTTTTTTCACAAAATGGTAACCTTATTGCCCACCTATCGTAACAGACCGCATTAATCATTAATTTAAAAAACGTTATGAATTATTTTACAAAATCTCTAGCAGTGGTATTGGTAGTGTGTGGATTCTCTGCTACTTCATTTGGTCAGGTAGCAGACAATGCTACGGCAAGCGCAACAATTGTTACACCAATCGCTATCGCGAAAACCGTAGACATGAACTTTGGAAATGTGGCAATAAGTACCGCATTAGGAACGGTAGAATTGGCCCCTACCGGCACACGTACGCCAAGTGGTGGGGTTACTCTTCCAGCAACTGCAGGAACAGTTGCTGCGGCGGAATTTGATATTACCGGTGAGCCCAATTACACTTACTCAATCACTTTGCCTTCAACAGATCATACCATCACCCATTCTGGAGGTGTTGAAACTATGATAGTCAATGGATTTACAAGTTCACCAACTCCAACAGGTACGTTGGATGGAGCAGGCGCAGAAACAGTGACAGTTGGTGCTACTTTGAATGTGGCTGGTAGCCAACTTTCAGGCCTTTATGTTTCATTAACTCCTTTTGATGTTACCGTTAACTATAATTAATATTTAAAATCTTAAAAAAAACGCTGCCTAATAGCAGCGTTTTTTATTGCCTGATATTCTCAAATAATTAGAGGGTTCGCATTACGATCCTGAGTTATCATCTAAATTACGCCTATGTTTTTCAGAAATAAATTAAACTTTCTTTTTTTTCCTTCTTTTCTAACTTCTTTAATTGTTATAGTGCTTTTGAATAGCTGCTCTGTATTTGCTCAAGGTAACTTGTTGATTATGCCTAGGAGAGTTGTATTTGAAGGAAATAAGCAGTTCCAGGAACTAAATTTGGCAAATTCTGGGCAGGATAGCGCACAGTACATGGTTTCTTTGATTAATTACAGAATGAAGGAAAGTGGTGAATTCGAGCTTATTACTACGCCGGAGGAGGGTCAACATTTTGCCGACAAAAACGTACGTGTTTTTCCGAGAATGGTGATGCTTGGTCCAAATGAAGCACAGACCGTGAAGGTGCAGCTTTATAAAGCAAATCAATTAGCCCCTGGAGAATATCGCTCTCATCTTTATTTCAGAGCTGTTCCTCGACCAGTTCCCCTCGGTGGGCAAAGTGTTAAAAAGGATACTGTATCCTCTGGTGTTTCAGTTCGTTTAATACCAGTATTCGGGTTAAGTATACCCATTATAATCCGTACCGGCGAATCAACAGCAAAGGTGACATTATCAAATTGCTCTCTTGATAATAATGGTCAGTTGAAAATCAATTTTAATCGTACCGGGAACATGTCTGTGTATGGTGATTTAGTTGTGAATCATATTTCCCCTACCGGAAAGAAAACCCGAGTTGGGCTAGCGAAAGGCCTGTCAGTCTATACGCCGAATTCTGTTCGTCAATTTCAGCTTAATCTTGATCAAAGTCAGCATGTCGATTACCATTCAGGAGAATTGCTGATAACCTATAATTCTCAACAAGAGCTAAAACCGGAAAAGTTGGCTGAAACCGAACTTCTGTTGCATTAATGTTGGTATTAGCCAAGTCAAAATACTCGAAATAATACTAATTGAGGGAGAATGGGGATGTTGATACGAAAGTTGCCGATTATTTACTATCAATTCATTGTTTTGACTAGTAGCTTCCTGCTCTTAAGACAAGTCTCATTAAGTCAAACTATTTCAGTTTTTCCCGTCCAGGATTTAAGTTTTGGCGCATTTTTTCAAGGAAGCGCTGGTGGAACTGTTTCTATGTCCTCTGATGGTTCCCGAGGTGTAACTGGCGATCTTGTTCTTGCAAACCTGGGTTACTTGTATTTTCCGGCAATTTTTGAAGTGGAGGCGCCTTCAGGATCAGTCCTTTCGATATTAAATGGGCCGGATGTGGTGTTAACCGGGAGTAATGGCGGTTCAATGACCTTGCATTTAGGTACTTCTGATCATGGCGGTTCTTTCACCACCTCGGTTAGTCCTCCTCAACGTACTGCGGTAAGTTTTGGTGGCACGCTCACAGTTGGAGATAAACTCAGTAACCCTTCCGGAAATTATAGCGGTACTTTTTCTGTGACTTTCATACAAGAATAATAACCCAAATCCCTTTTGGGATATTAATGATAGTATCATTCTCACATATACGAGCCTTATCTTTAAAATGGACCCACGCCATTCTGTACTGGGTGACATTCGTATCTGTGATCTTTCTTCTTTTTGCTTCGAATAAAACCTATGCTGCTGATGAATTGGAGGCTGACTATGATGAAATCTCTGTTTTTGTACAGTTACCAAGAGTTGGAGGCTTAGAAATACCTGCTATAATTCGAGACAATGAGCCATATTTGGCTGTAACAAATCTCTTCAGATTTTTAAAAATAAAAAATACTCCATCCGACGATTTAGATCTTGTTTCAGGCTTTTTTATTAATTCCGATGCACCCTACCTGATCGACAAAACTAAAAATCAAATAACTTATCAAAAAAAGATATTTGAGCTGAAAGCCGGAGACCTAATTCGGACGGAAAGTAATCTGTATTTAAAGTCTGCCTGGCTGAACGAGATATTTGGTTTAGAATGTGTTTTTAATTTTCGCAGTCTGTCCATTGCACTAAACTGCAAGCAAGAATTGCCTGTGATACGGGAATTGAAGCAAGAGCTTATGCGGCGAAATATCAGCACCCTGAAAAACGAACAAAAAGCCGACTCCACGATTGCCCGACGTTTTCCTCTTTTCAAACTCGGATTTGCTGATTGGTCTGTTATGTCAATCCAGCGCTTACAAGGATTTCAAAGTACCCGGCTTAATCTTGCATTGGGTTCATTGTTGTTCGGAGGGGAAGCAAATGTTGCACTTAATTACATTGACAAGGCTTCCTTACGGTTGAAGAATCAGCAGTATCTCTGGCGTTATGTCGATAATCAACAGCAAGGATTACGACAAGTTCTCGTCGGAAAAATCCCATCTCAGGCTACTGCTTCACTGCTTGCTCCTGTGATTGGTGTTCAGGTAACCAATACTCCAACAACTTACAGACGTTCTTTCGGAACCTACAGAATCAGCGATTATACAGAACCAGGTTGGACGGTCGAGCTTTACGTAAATAATGTACTTGTCGATTATGTAAAGGCCGATGCTTCGGGGTTTTACAGATTTGAAGCGCCACTTGTATACGGCAACTCAGCAATTACTCTTCGTTTTTATAGCCAATGGGGAGAAGAACGGTCAACTCAACAAACGATTAGTATTCCATTTAATTTCCTCCCAAAAAATGAGTTTCAGTATACTGTCAGCGCGGGTCTTGTTGAGGATAGTCTGTACAGTAAATATTCTCGGGCAAATATAAATTATGGGCTGCACAGACGTTTAACAGTAGGTGCGGGATTGGAATATTTTTCGGCTCTCCATCAGAATACAATGCCGTTCGTTAACGCGTCTATGAATCTTTTCTCTAATTTGCTTTTTTTCGGCGAGTATACTTACGGGGTAAGATCTAAAGGAGTTTTAACATATCGTCGGCCTTCTAATTTGCAGTTCGAGCTTAATTATTTAAAATATGAAAGAGGCCAGAAAGCAATTAATTATAATTATCTTGAAGAACGAAAAGCAATTGTCTCGATGCCCTTTCGGGGAAGAAATTTTTCCGCATTCTCAAGGTTGACTTTAAATCAGATTGTTTTACCGACAACCAAATACACCACAGCTCAACTTTTGCTTTCCGGAGTATATTGGGGAATAAGCACAAATTTTACCACGCATAGTATTATATCAGCATCGTTGCAACCTAATACCTACAGTATTTTATCACAAACTTTCCGATTACCTAAAAAGCTCATTTTTACTCCACAGGTACAATACAGTTATAATCAGCAGCAGATTACTAATGTAAGGGCCGAGCTGGAAAAACGAATTTTTAATCGTGGCCTGTTTAATATCGCTTATGAGAAGAACTTTCAGAGTTCTTCTCATAATATCCGCATGGGACTTAGGTTTGATCTTTCTTTTGCTCAAACATCCTTTTCTGCGCAACAAGGAAATAGTGCCACTTCGTTTACTCAATCTGCAAAGGGAAGTTTAATGTATGATGATAAATTTCGCCATATAGGCTATGGCAACCGCTCTAGCGTAGGTAGAGGTGGTCTTACAATTTGCGCCTTTCTCGATTTAAATTCTAACGGCCGACATGATAAAGGCGAACCTAAAGTGCCGGGACTTAAAATTCGTGTTAAAAGCGGTCGCGTTCAAAATAATCAGCGGGATTCTACTATTCGCGTGTTTGAACTAGAACCATACGTAAATTATTTTATTGAGTTAGATCGCAGTAGTTTTGATAACATCGCTTGGCGAATTAAGAGTGCCACATTGAATGTTGCTATTGAGCCTAATCAATTTAAACTAATAGAAGTTCCGATTGCCGTAATGGGAGAGGCTTCGGGTATGGTGTATAAAAAAGATAAGGATGGTCTAAAGGGTCAGGAGCGAATTAATGTCAATTTTTACAAAAACGGGCGACTGGTTGGAAAAGTGCTTACTGAAAGTGACGGATATTTTAATTTCGCGAGTCTTCCCATGGGATCTTATACTGCCAGTGTTGATAGTGACCAATTAAAGAAATTAAATATGTCGGTTTCGCCTCAAACCTTGTCTGTAAAAATCTCAGGATCTACAGATGGCGACGTGGTAGAAGGATTAAATTTTGTGATCTCGACAAATCCAGCCGAAAATTCAAATAAAATAGCTCCATCCTCTGTTCCGAAACCTAAACTGCCTGTAAAGAAAGTTGACGTGGAAATTAAAACCGTCGAATGAAGGGTCGGAGCCGAATGTTTTCTTAAATAATTTACAAAAATAATAGCAATATGCATGTAATGAGCTTATTACAATAAGTTTGGTAACATCCGCATTACTCAGCCTTCCAAAAAAAGCACTAAAACCCTTATTAAAAACTATATAGCCCTGTTAGGCTGTACAACCCCCAGTATTTGGCATAACAGACCATGATGCTTAGTAAGTAGTCTTTGATTTATTTTAATGAACCAATTTTTCATTTTTATGAAACGAACTGTACTAATCTATCAAGGGCTATTGTTAATTGCCCTGTTTTTTACCTTTTCTGAAGTTTACTCCCAACGGCAAATGGAAAATCTGGGTCGCGGTGTTGTTGCTGTGAACCAAGGTAACGGAAAAGTATATGTTGGCTGGCGCATGCTTGGCACAGATGCGTCTGACATTGCTTTCAATCTATACCGATTGGTAAACGGCGGCCCAGCGGCTAAATTGAATGGGAAGCCGCTGATAAAGACTACAGACTTTATCGACACAGGAGTTGACACATTCAAGTCAGCTACCTACTTCGTTAAAACAGTAATTAAAGGCAAAGAAAAAGAAATTAGTAAGCCATTTACTTTAAAGGCAAGATCTTCGGCAAAACCCTATTTATCGGTTCCTTTACAAACACCCGCCGGATATAATCCAAACGATGCTTCTGTTGCCGACTTGGATGGCGACGGAGAATATGAAATTATAATACATCAGGCTGGCCGTGGTCGTGATAACTCGCAGGCAGGTTTAACTGATCCTCCAATACTCGAAGCATATAAACTTGATGGAACTATGCTTTGGAGGATAAATCTGGGTAGAAATATCCGCGAAGGCGCCCATTATACCCAATTTATGGTATACGATTTAGATGGCGACGGCATTGCAGAACTAGCCTGTAAAACTGCCGACGGAACGATCGACGGAAGAGGCAAGGTAATAGGCGATTCTACTAAAGACTACCGCGATCAGCGTGGAATGATTTTGAAAGGTCCCGAGTTTCTTACTGTATTTAATGGATTAACAGGCGCCGAAATTTACACGACAAATTACAATCCGCCACGTCATCCAACTAAACTTGAGCCAACTTCTCAAGAGCTAAAAGACATTTGGGGCGATGGAAATGGCAATCGGAGCGATCGCTACTTGGCCGCGGTGGCTTACCTTGACGGCGTACATCCGAGTTTAGTTATGTGTCGTGGTTATTATACCCGTACAGTATTAGCAGCTTACGATTTTAAAAATGGGAAGCTCACAGAGCGTTGGGTTTTCGATAGTGATGCCAGCGATGAAACCCGGCCTTTCCGCGGGCAAGGCAACCACAATTTGACGGTGGCTGATGTGGATGGAGATGGAAAAGATGAAATTATATATGGTCAGATGACTTTGGATGACAACGGGAAAGGGCTTTATACTACCAGAATCGGGCACGCCGATGCACTGCACGTGTCAGATTTAGACCCATCCCGCCCAGGCCTAGAAGTTTTTAGTATTCAGGAACGCTTTGATGATGCAGGCGCAAATTTCCGCGATGCCCGCACCGGGGAAGTGATATGGAAAAAAGCTTCAGTCAAAGCAGGTGATGATGGAGAAGGCCCCGGCAGGGCTTTGTCTCTGGATGTTGATCCACGATATAAAGGCTTTGAGTCATGGGTAGCAGGAGCAAATATTACAGGCATGTTCGACGTGAAAGGCAATAAAATTGCGGACCGGACTCCGGCAGTAAACTTTGGTATCGTTTGGGATGCCGATATGTTAAGCGAGATCTTAAATTCAACTACCGTGGGTAAATGGGATTATACGAATCAGAAAACAGATGTGATGTTAAATGCGGCAAATTACGACTGTGTTCATAATAATGGCACCAAATCTACTCCCGCTTTAAGTGCCGATATCCTGGGCGACTGGCGTGAGGAAGTGATGTACCGTACGCGCGATGGTAAAGAACTCAGAATTTTCACAACCACTATTCCGGCAGCAAACCGGTTTTATACATTTATGCACGATCCTCAGTACCGTTTAAGTATAGCCTGGCAAAACGTGGCATATAATCAGCCGCCCCATACCAGTTTTTACATTGGTCCGGATATGAAAGCTCCTCCAAAGCCAAATATCGTTTTGGTAAAGTATAAGGGTAAATTAAGGCATTAAGGCAGGCTTACCTCCATATTGATTAGAGGTGCTCACAAATATTACTGTCTTCAAAAGGGAAGTTCTAGGCCATAATTATAATATAGGATATACTGTGCTATAACCCGTATGGTAAGGAACTAAAAATCCTCTCCATGCGGAACGACAGTTTAATGACCTGGAAGTGTGTTTTGATCTTCTGGAAAATAAAATCCTGTTTTAAACCCCCAAAAATGTAACATGTGTATTACTCCCGACTTACAAAAACTTCATTTAGACGCAACTGGTTGGGTTTTTTATTTCACTAAATACTCACTGCATGATGGAGCATGACGGTTAAGCCTTCTCAAATCAGTTATTTTAGCCAACCGTTTTATAAGCCCAGGAATGAATAGATGTTTTTTTAACAGTTTTTTGCTTGCCGTATTTGTGCTTTTAGCATCTACTGCGATGTCTCAAAAGCAAATGGAGTATCTCAACAGAGGTACAATTGCTATAAGTCAGGGCGGCGGGAAAGTTTATCTGGGATGGCGAATGCTAGGAACTGATTCACCTGATGTTTCTTTTAACGTCTACCGTTCCACAGGGGTAGCGAAGGCTATTAAACTAAATAGTAAACCAATTTCGAACAGTACAAATTTCGTAGATGGCGGTGTAGATAGCACTAAGTCGAACACTTATTTTGTTAAGGTTCTTTCACAGGGCAAAGAAGTTGAAACAGGTGAGAGTTTTACATTGCCTCCAAACGCTTCTGTACAACAATATTTTCCAATTCGTTTAAAAGCTATCCCCGGCTATACCCCAAACGACGCTTCGGTAGGTGATCTGGACGGAGACGGACAATACGAGATCATTCTTCACCAAACCGGACGTGGCAGAGATACGCCTTCGCCCGGAATTACAGACGCTCCTATCTTTCAGGCATATAAACTGGATGGCACATTGTTATGGGAAATAAACCTCGGTAAAAATATCCGCGAAGGCGCACATTATACCCAGTTTATAGTAATTGATATGGATGGCGATGGCGTTTCAGAATTCGCATGCAAAACAGCCGATGGCACTATCGACGGAAAAGGTAAGGTAATTGGCGATTCAACTAAAGATTGGCGGAATTTAAAAGTGCCAGAGAGAAATACCTTCTATGGTAAAATACTGGATGGCCCAGAATACTTCACCGTTTTCAGTGGCAAAACCGGACAAGCATTAGCAACTACCGATTATATCCCCGGCCGTTATCCTTTAAATGGATGGAATGGTCATGGCGGAAATGGGGGGGGCGATAGTACCGGAAATCGGGTTGATCGGTTTGTAGCGGGCGCTGCCTATCTTGATGGAAAACTACCAAGCGTTTTAATGTGCCGTGGATATTATGGCCGAACAGTGATTGCAGCTTGGGATTATAGAGCGGGAAAATTGAGCTCACGCTGGGTGTTTGATAGCAAAGATGGTGAGAACCCTTACTCTGGACAGGGCAATCACGGTTTGAGTATTGCGGATGTAGATAATGACGGGAAAGATGAAGTTATATATGGCGCAATGGTTATCAATGATGATGGTAAAGGAATTTTTTCAACAAACCTCCGTCATGGTGATGCATTGCATGTAACTGACCTCGATCCTCAACGCCCGGGATTGGAAGTTTTCGGAGTTCACGAAATTGAAGAGGGGACGAAAGGACCTGGTGCTGCTTTATATGACGCAAAGACCGGCAAGATTCTCTGGACGGGCCATGATGATGAAGATGTGGGCCGCGGTGTTGCTGAAAATATTGATTCTTCAAATCCAGGTGCCGAAATGTGGTTCTCTGGGTCTAATGGCTTGTTAAATTTAAAAGGCGAGAAAATTGGCCCCGATCCCACGTCCACTAATTTTGTTTGCTGGTGGGATGCTGACTTAACCCGCGAGTTACTTAACGGCAATGGTATCGATAAATACAAAGTGGGCCGTATTTTCACTGCTACGGGTTGTTCGTCAAATAATGGAAGTAAATCTACACCTGCCTTAAGTGCCGATATTTTAGGTGATTGGAGGGAAGAGTTAATTTTAAGAACTACAGACAATAAAGAGCTTAGAATTTATACCACCACTATCCCCACACAGCACAAAATGTACACCTTAATGCACGATTCGCAATATCGCATGGCTATTGCATGGCAAAATGTTGCATATAATCAACCTCCGCATCCGAGTTTTTATATTGGAGAGGATATGAAGCCAGCTCCTAAACCTAAGATCATATTAAAAAGGCCTGGAACTATATCAGTAAATAGATAAACTTACGTTTTAAAATTATGAATAAGTTAGCATCAATTAAAAAACTATGGCCGGCACTAGTAGCAGTTGTTTTACTGGTAGCAGCGTTTCGTCAGGAGAATAAACCAACGGTTTATATTATCGGAGATTCGACGGTTCGCAATTTCAATAATGTGCAACGTGGTTGGGGGGCTTATCTGGGTACATTTCTGGATACAACCCGTATCGCTATCAGCAATCAGGCGATGGCTGGGCGAAGTACCAGAACATTCATTAAAGAAGGCCGTTGGGAAAAAGTCTTGTCGACCTTAAAGCCAGGCGATTTTGTATTGATGCAATTCGGACACAATGAAGGCAGTGTTCCGGATACCACCAAGGCTGGATATCGTGGAGTACTAAAGGGAATCGGTGAAGAAACAAAAGAATTGACATGGCCCGATGGTAAAAAAGAAGTAGTACTTACCTATGGTGCGTATCTGCGAAAGTTTATAAAAGAAGCTAAAGCAAAGGGTGCAACTCCTGTTGTTCTCTCTATGATTCCGAGAAACGAGTGGGAAGGTGGAAAAGTTAAACGTGCAAACAATGATTTTGGAAAATGGGCAAAAGAAGCTGCCGAGCGCCAAGGGGTGGCATTTATTGATTTGAATCAGATAACTGCGGATAAGTATGATAAAATGGGTCCCGAAAAAGTGAAGGAATTCTTCCCCGGCGATCATACCCATACCAATGAGGCAGGTGCTATTGTAAATGCGGCTTCGGTAGCAGAAGGTATTAAAACTCAGAAACAATTGGCCCTGGCTAAGTTTCTACGTTAAGTTTTTAAATTCGAATTTAGCTGAGTCTGACGTGTTAAACCCTGTCAGACTCTCTTTAATTTTATATATAATGAAACCATCATGAGCATGCCTCTTACAAAGAGCAATCAACTTAGCGAAGCGTTCTCTTGAACACAGCTAATAAAATATGAACGAGTGAAAAATATGCGCATGATAGCTTCATCTCCATTAAAAACTTAGCGAAGCGATCTCATTGAGACCTTTGAAAATAACTACTACTCAATAAACAATTTATATTCTGATGAAAAAAACATACAAGCTCTTTTTATTGGCCACTGTGGCAGTCGTTTCCTCGTGTCTGGTTATGAAGTCGCAACAAAAGCCCACACTTTTTTTAATTGGCGATTCAACCGTGAGACATGGTTCAAAAGGTATGGGAGATGGCGGCCGTTGGGGATGGGGCGACATTATTGCAGCGTACTTTGATACTACCAAGATCGCTGTTAAAAACGAAGCACTTGGAGGAACCAGCAGCCGTACTTTTATGAATAGAGGACGATGGACTGCTGTACTGCCACAAATTAAGAAAGGCGATTACGTAATTATGCAGTTTGGTCATAATGATAGCAGTCCTTTAGACGATTCTGCCCGTGCCCGCGGAACAATTAAAGGAAACGGCGATGAAACTAAAGAGATATACAATCCCATTACTAAACAAAAAGAGGTTGTTCATTCTTATGGTTGGTATATCAGGAAGTTTATTTCAGATATCAAAGCCAAGGGAGCAACTCCAATTGTGGCTTCACTGGTTCCAAGAAATAGCTGGAACAATGGCAAGGTAAATCGTTCGGTTAATAGTTACGGACAGTGGGCCCAACAGGCGGCGCAGCAGGGAGGAGCTTACTTTGTAGACCTTAACAGGATAACAGCCGATCATTATGACCAGGAGGGTGAAGCGAAAGTTAAAGCCACTTACTTTAATACTACGGATGCCACACATACCATCGAGGCTGGTGCCCGGTTGAATGCACAATCGGTGGTAGAAGGATTGAAAGAACTGAAGAATAATCCCCTTCGAAAATATTTAATATCAGAATAGCAAATAGAAACAATATGATAAATTTTCGTTCATTTATTAGGATAATAGCTTTGCTGCTCGTCGCTTTAGTTTGCACCGAAGCGAATGCACAGAAGCTTCCTAAAAAGAAAAAAGTGTTGAAGCAAATGCGATTAACCAATCAGTATTTTATGAACAAATGGCCAGATCCGGGTAAGTCTATTGTTACTAACAAAGAGCGGCCCAGTAATATCTGGACCCGCGGTGTGTATTATGAGGGACTGATGGAGCTTTATCGTATAGAGCCAAAAGAAAATAAGCAAAAGGTATACTACGATTATGCAGTAGATTGGGGGCAAAAGCATAACTGGGGTTTAAGAAGCGGTACTGCAAGAGATCGGCAGAATGCCGATGATCAAACCTGCGGACAAACATATATCGACCTGTATCTTATTGATAAGAAAGAAGAAAGAATACGGGATATCAAAGCCGCAGTTGATGGTATGCTGGTGAGTGAAAAAGTAGATGATTGGTGGTGGATTGACGCACTCCAAATGGCAATGCCTGTATTTTCGAGATTAGGCGTGGTATACAACGATACAAGATACTTTGATAAAATGTATGAGCTGTACCATTACACTAAAACGAAGCATGGCGACAAGGGACTATGGAATCCTGAAGACAAACTTTGGTGGAGAGATAAAGATTTCGATCCTCCATATACCGAGCCAAATGGACAAGATTGTTATTGGGCAAGAGGGAACGGCTGGGTAGTTGCTGCTTTAGTTCGTACGTTGAGCATGCTGCCAAAATCTGATCCTCACTATAACGAGTACATGCAGGATTATAAAGATATGATGGCTGCATTGCTTCCGATTCAAAGAGCAGATGGTTTTTGGAATGTAAGTTTGCACGACCCTAATAACTTCGGAGGTAAGGAAACCAGCGGAACTTCCTTATTTGTTTATGGGATGGCCTGGGGAGTTAACAATGGCGTGTTAAGCAGGGAAGTTTATACCCCTGCCTTGGTTAAAGCCTGGAATGCAATGTCAAAAGAGGCTGTTCATAAAAACGGCTTTCTTGGTTATGTACAGGGAACCGGGAAAGAACCTAAAGATGGGCAGCCGGTAAGCTATACAAGTAAGCCAGACTTTGAAGATTACGGCCTTGGCTGTTTCCTGATGGCTGGAAGTGAAGTTTATAAAATGAAATAATGAATGATAAATGGCGCTTTGGTTGTCTCAAAACTATGATGGACAATGGAGCATTAATACCAGTCTGCTGAACTTGTTTTGGCAGATTGGTGCAGTTTAGAGAATGCTTGGCTCCTGAATTACTTATAGACCCTGAAGCGCTTCCAAATCTTTTTAATACTGTTTACCACGCTTTTATAATGCAAATCCAGTATGTCAACCAACCATAAATGTTCCTTTTTTCTTCTCTGCTCTATTTTGTTCTGTTTTTCTGCTCTTGCCCAACCTGCGGGTAGCTATAGCTCGGGCTTTAAAAAACAGGGCAATGAATTCTTTTTTTCAAACTCAAACTCCGATGTTAAAATAGAGTTTTGTACACCGGGCATGTTTCGTGTGAGAACCTCCTGGAGCAGAAGCTTTGAAGAGAATGAACCTTGGATGGTTTCAAACTATAACTGGTCTCAGCAGGATATAATTTCTTCACAAAATAATGATCATTACCTGCTTCAGTCGTCTAAGCTCGATGTGCGTGTTTACAAATCCCCATTCCGGATAGATGTTTACAACAAAGAGGGCAAGCTATTATCTTCTGAATATAACGGAGGCGCATTTAAGCAGGGCGAAGCTGTTGGTGTAAATAAAAAATTAGTAGCAGATGAGCACTTTTTCGGATTTGGCGAGCGAATGGATTTCATCGATCAGAAAAGCAAAAAGCTAAAGTTAAACGTAGGGCGAGGTACAGGAATGCCGCATGAGATAGGTGCTTACAATATCTTAGAAGCTAATTATTCGCCTGTGCCGTTTTTTATGAGTACACAGGGATACGGTATTTTTCTGCACAACTCCTTTGCCAGCGAATGGGATATGGGTTCAAGTCGCGACGATCAGTACAGTTTTAAAGCCGTCGATGGCGAACTGGATTACTATTTCATATATGGCCCTACCTTTCCTACAATACTTGCTGATTATACTGCATTAACAGGCAAAGCACCTTTAATACCAAAATTTGCTTTTGGTTTACATGCCGGAACGTACAGCGGCGGAACCTGGGGCCACGAAGCGGAAACTTCCGACAGCTATGTTATAGCCCTGGCACGTAAATTCAGAGCTTTGGGTATTCCGGTAGATTTATTGTGGCTGGATTCTACCTGGAGAATTTTCGGTAAAAATGGAGGTAAAGGTGCCACGTCATTCGAATGGCGCGAAACCTTTAAAGATCCAAAAGGAATGTTTGACAGCTTATACGCCATGAATTTTAAAATGGTTGGCCTACATCTGCGACCTCGTTTTGATAATGGCAATACCATGAATCTTTTAGATCAGGCACGCGAGCAAGGATTTGTGTATCCCGAACCCGGTGGAAAAGGCGAATTTGTAAATTTCTTCGATCAAAAGTCTGTTGATTGGTGGTGGAACAATGGTGTAATGAAAGTAGCCTCACAAGGGGCCATGTTCTTAAAAACTGATGAAGGAAGTGCTTTTGGAGGTTTGGCTAATGAAAGTGATAAAACGGGTCCCACTGATAAAACCGCACAGAAATTACATAATGTTTTTCCTATTGCTTATGCGAAGGCTCCTTACGAGAAATTCCAAACCTTGAACAAAATGCGAGGCTTAAATCAGACCCGCGAAGGTTATGCCGGCATACAGCGCTATCCCTTCATTTTTGCAGGCGACTGGCCGAGTGAATGGCAATATTTTGCTCCTGTAATAAAGGCGGGAATTAACATTGGCGTTTCCGGTGTAGGCTATTGGTCGCATTGTATGGGTGGTTTCGAACATGTTGCCGATCCTGAATTATATATGCGCTGGGTGCAATTTGGAATGTTTAGTCCCATTGCTTTGGTTTTTGGCATGGAGCATCCGAATTATAAGGAACCATGGAATTATGGCGAGGCAGCACTTGCTAATTTTAAGAAATACGATTTGTTACGATATCGCTTAATTCCTTATATGTATAGCAATGCATTTAATATGTATCAAAGCGGTATGCCTTTAATGCGGGCTTTAGTTCTTGAAAATCAAAACGATAAGAATGTATACGATATTGGTGATCAATATCTGTTCGGAAATAATCTGATGGTTGCTCCGGTGACTACGAAAGGTGCACAAACCAGAACCGTTTATCTTCCGGAAGGAGATTGGTACGACTACTGGACGGGGAAAAAATACTCAGGAAAACAATATATACACGTCGTTACTCCTTTAGATACCATACCTCTTTTTGCCAAAGCTGGAGCGATTATACCGATGCAGCCCGAGATGAAGTACTTCGGAGAAAAGCCTGTTAATGAAATTACTATTGATATTTTCCCAGGCAAAAGTTCTTCTTTTGAATTGTATGAAGATGATGGATTAAGTCTTCAATATCAAACAGGAAAGTTTGCATTAACCAGGATAACGACCACCGTTCAGCCGAAGAACTTAAAGGTATACATCAGTAAAAGTTCCGGACATTACGAGCCTGAGCTGCGTACATATGTGGCGAAAATTCGTTTAGGAGAAGGGCAGAAACCATCTGCGATTACTGAGAACGGAAAGAAGATAGCACTTGGTTCAAAATCTACTTTATCAAGAACAGCCGGTTATTTCTTCGACGAAAAAGAGAACGTGGTTTATGTAAAGACCGCGCGGAATAACAAGTCTAATATCGAATTGATTGTAAAGTATTAGTATGAAAAGGAGAGTCTCATTTTTAGTCCTGGCGGGCTTTTTACTGCTCAATGCCGGCGCAAGCGCTCAGCGTATTAAATATAATTTTAATCCTGATTGGAAGCTGTATGTTGGCGATGAAAAAGGTGCCGAAGCACCGGGCTTTAATGATGCCGGCTGGCAATCTGTAACTTTGCCACATGCCTGGAATGAAGATGATGCGTTCAAAAAAAATATTGCAGAACATTCAACCGGAATAGTTTGGTATCGGAAACATTTTAAGGTTCCGTCTTCAGATAAAGGGAAAAAGATTTTTTTAGAATTTGAAGGTGTTCGTCAGGCAGGTGAATTTTATTTAAACGGAAAATTCATCGGTCTCCATGAAAATGGAGCTATGGCTTTTGGTTTTGATGTTTCAGATCTAGTTAAGCCTGGACTGGATAATGTTATCGCTGTGCGCATTGATAACGCATGGGATTACCAGGAAAAGGCTACCAAGATTAAATTTCAATGGTCCGATAGAAATTTTAACGCTAATTATGGCGGCCTACCGAAAAATGCCTGGCTGCATGTTTCTGATAAATTGTATCAAACGCTGCCATTGTTCTCTTTCCTCAAAACTACAGGGGTTTATATCTATGCTAAAAATTTTAATATCCCAAAAAGGACTGCTACAGTCACTGCCGAATCGGAAGTAAAGAACGATTACCCCGCATCGAAAACTTTTCAATACGAAGTCGAACTTAAAGATTTGGACGGAAATTCGGTGAAAACCTTTGCCGGCCCAAAAACAACATTGAAGCCTGGAGAAAGCAGAATTGTCAGTGCAAGCGCGGCAATAGATAACCTTAACTTTTGGAGTTGGGGCTACGGATACCTGTATACGGTAAGCACACGAATTAAAGTAAACGGAAAGCTTGTTGATGAAGTAAAAACAAAAACAGGATTCCGAAAAACTGAATTTAAAAATGGAACCGTGTATTTAAACGACCGGGTACTAATGCTTAAAGGATATGCGCAGCGTACGAGTAACGAATGGCCTGCACTTGGCATGTCTGTGCCCCCATGGATGAGCGATTACAGCAATGGCCTAATGGTCGAAAGCAATGCCAATCTGGTTAGGTGGATGCATATTACTCCCTGGAAACAGGATGTTGAATCGTGCGATAGAGTGGGTTTGATACAAGCGATGCCTGCCGGCGATTCGGAAAAAGATGTTCAGGATGGCCGCTGGATACAACGCGTACAATTAATGCGTGATGCCATAATTTACAATCGTAACAATCCCAGTATTTTCTTCTACGAAAGTGGCAATGAATCCATTAGCGAGCAACACATGGCCGAAATGAAAGCTATTAAAGACAAGTATGATCCGAACGGTGGTCGTGCTATCGGCTCTCGCGAAATGTTGGATAGCAAAATTGCTGAGTATGGTGGTGAAATGCTGTACACCAATAAAAGCGCCGACATTCCTCTGTGGGCGACAGAATACTCCAGAGATGAAGGTTTACGTAAATATTGGGATGAGTTTTCTCCGCCATACCATAAAGATGGTGACGGACCGATGTATCGGAATGCTCCTGCCAGAGAATACAATCGCAACCAGGATTCTCATGCTATTGAAGATGTAGCGCGATGGTATGAGTTTTGGCGAGAACGCCCCGGAACCGGAAAGCGTGTAAGTGCAGGTGGCGTAAATATTATTTTTTCTGATTCGAATACGCATTTTCGTGGAGCGGAAAACTATCGCCGGAGTGGTGAGGTGGATGCTTTGAGAATTCCTAAAGATGGATTTTTTGCTCACAAAGTAATGTGGAACGGATGGGTTGATGTAGATAAACACAGCACACACATTATTGGACATTGGAACTATCAGCCGGGTACAAAAAAGGATATATATGTTGTTTCGAGCGGTGAGAAAGCAGAGTTATTTATTAACGGCCAGTCTAAAGGATTTGGAGAAAAAAGCGATGGATTTTTATTCACTTTTAAAAACATTGAATGGCAGCCAGGAACTATTAAAGCTGTTTCTTACGACACTCAAAATCAAAAGCTATCAGAAGCAGAAATCATAACAGCGGGAAAACCGACTAGCTTGCGTCTTACTACAATGCAGGCACCTGATGGCTTAAAAGCAGATGGCGCAGATGTGGTGTTGGCACAGGTTGAGGTAGTGGATGCGAATGGAAATCGTTGCCCAACAGCTTTAAACATGATCGATTTTAAACTGGAAGGTAATGCCGAATGGCGCGGCGGACTGGCACAAGGGCCCGATAATTATATCCTTTCTAAAACCCTGCCGGTCGAAGGGGGAGTTAACCGGGTTATCATTCGTTCTACTACAAATCCCGGACAGATAATTTTGTCCGCAAGTTCGGAAGGCTTAAAACCGGCGACAATTGCTTTCAAATCCATTCCCGTAAAAGTTAGTAACGGTTTATCCTTGGACATGCCTTATGATGGACTGAGCTCAAACTTGAAACGTGGCCCGACTCCTGCCGGCCCTTCATTTACAACTTCACGCATTGCACTCGATATTGCATCAGCAACAGCTGGCTCTAACGCAGATCAGGTTGCCGCAAGTTATGATGATAATGAACTTACCGATTGGGTGAACGATGGGAAGATCTCAACCGCGTGGATCAAGTATAATTTAGCAAATGAAGCAATGGTTAATGAGGTGACTCTGAAACTAAATAATTTCAGAACCCGTAGTTATCCCATCAGAATTTTGGTTGATAATGTAGAAGTATTTAATGGACTTACACCTAAATCCTTGGGCTATTGTACGCTTGTTTGTAAGCCCACAAAAGGAAAATCAGTCACCATTCAATTGGCGAGTGAAGCTTCAGCAAAAGATGATTCGAAGATCGGCGTTGAAATGGGCGGGAAAAAGCTTGACGACGGCGTTGCCAGAAACGATGCAAATGCAAAAGGCACTCTCAGCATCATCGAAGCTGAAATCTATTCAAAATTATAGTTCTAAATCTGACGACTTACACTATGTTCTCATATCTCATAATCTCAAGTCTCATATCTAACATCTCAAATCTAAAATCATGAAACTAGCCTTTAAAATGAAGCTGAAGCCGGGCTTTAAAGAAGAATATAAAAAGCGCCATGACGAAATCTGGCCAGAATTAAAAGCGCTGCTAAAAGAAAACGGTATAAGCGATTATACTATTTTTCTTGACGAAGAAACCAATATCCTTTTTGCTGTTCAACAGCAGGATGGTAACCAGTCATCGCAAGATCTGGGGCAGACCGCCATTGTGCAAAAATGGTGGGCATACATGGCCGATATTATGGATTCAAATCCTGATAACTCTCCGGTAAGCAAGCCGCTTACCGAAGTATTTCATATGGATTAATGTTGGCCAAATGCGCTTCGTCAACTCGACGACAGGAGAGATCTCTTGAGTCGACATTAAGCGCCTTTTAACAATAAAATTTAAAACCAATGCAATAATCAATTGCTGTAAATTCAAATGAAAAAAAGCACAATCATACTATCGCTTTTATCCCTTTTCTTTTTTAACGAAGTTCGGGCCCAAACTAACATTTGGCCGCAGGTTAAAAAAGAAACCCGACCCTGGACACGCTGGTGGTGGATGGGTAATGCCGTTGATCAAAAAAACATCTCATCTCTGCTGGCTAATTACAATAAAACTGGTTTTGGTGGGGTAGAAATAGCACCTATTTACGGTGCTATCGGTTACGAAAGCCGCTACCTTCAGTATCTTTCTCCTGATTGGATGAAGATGTTGGATCATACGGTCAAAACAGCAGAAAATCTGGGCATGGGCGTAGATTTAACAAACGGCACCGGCTGGCCCTTTGGCGGACCTCAAGTTTCTGCAGAATTTGCGGCATCGCGACTGATTGTTAAAAATTATAAGCTTACTGCAGGAAATTCTTTGACAGAGAAGATTGAAGTAAGCGATCCGAAAGCAGGTCTTACGCGCTTACAAGCACTAACCGCTTATGGAAATAAAGGCGAAGTTCTTCAGCTGCTGGATAAAGTCGATAATAAGGGCACATTGAATTGGAAGCCAAGAACTGGTACTTGGGAAATCTACGCTGCTTTTAATGGCAAAACCCGGCAAATGGTAAAGCGGGCTGCGCCGGGCGGTGAAGGATTTACGTTAAATCACCTTTCAAAACCTGCTCTTGATCAGTATCTAAGTCGTTTCGACAAGGCCTTTGTAAATAATCCACCGAAGGTACGAGCGTTTTACAACGATAGCTATGAAGTATACGATGCTGATTGGTCGGATAATTTCTTCTCTGAGTTTCAGGCAAGACGTGGATATGATCTTCGTCCTAACATTCGTGATTTGGTTAGCACAGAATCGACTGCAAAAATTGCCCGCTTAAAATCGGATTATCGCGAAACCATGTCGGATATGTTATTGCATAACTTTACCATTCCATGGACAAACTGGACACATAAATACAATGCCATATCAAAAAACCAGGCTCATGGTTCACCTGGCAACTTGTTGGATTTATACGCAGCAGTTGATATACCCGAATGTGAAACTTTCGGCTCCAGCTTTTTCCCTATTCCCGGCCTTCGCCGCGATAGCGCAGATATTCGGAACGTAGATCCCGATCCAATAATGCTGAAATTTGCGTCTTCGGCGGCTCATGTAACCGGAAAAAATCTGGTATCAAGCGAGACATTTACATGGTTAACAGAGCATTTTAAAACTTCTTTATCTCAAACAAAGCCTGAGCTGGAACAGGTATTCTTATCAGGTGTAAACCACACTTTTTTTCATGGCACAACATATTCTCCGGACGATATTCCTTTTCCGGGATGGCTATTCTACGCTTCTGTTAATTTCGTTCCGGCAAATAGCTGGTGGTCTCACCTTCCGGGACTAACTACATACATCACTCGGGTTCAGTCTGTTCTCCAGGCAGGGAAATCGGACAACGAATTGCTCGTTTACTGGCCGATTTACGATGTGTGGAATAATCCAAAAGGCATGGATATGCCTTTAAAAGTTCACGATGTGGACGTTTGGCTTCATCCAAGTCCATTTTATAAGAACGTAAAATCATTGCAGGAAGCAGGATACTCGTTGGATTTTGTTTCCGACGCCTTGTTAAGTAATTCATCCGTTTCAAACGGGAATATCAGCACTTCTCCGAATGCGTCACCTTATAAAACGCTAATTGTTCCAAAAGCAGACGTTATGCCTTTGCAAACGCTGCAGAAAATTGTCGATTTAGCTAAATCTGGAGCAACTGTAATCATTCAGCAATTTCCTGAAGATGTTCCAGGATTAGCTAATCTTGAAGCGAATAGAAATAATCTTTTTCAAACTATTTCGGCACTATCATTTTCTGATGCCGGCGATGGAATCAAACAATTGCAAATAGGAACAGGACAAATTCTTCTTTCAAACGACGTTCAAAAGGCTTTGAAATTTAAAGGAATCTCAGGTGAAAAGTTAACGGCTACAGGCCTGAAATTTTTACGCCGGCAGGTTGGGAACGAAAAATATTATTATCTCGTAAATCACACAGCCTCTGCAATTGATACAGATCTGCCATTGAATGTTCAGTCGGCTGCTGTCATGATAATGGACCCTCAAACCGGCAATTTTGGTCTCGGAAACAGCAGGCAGGAGGGAGCACAAACAAGTGTCAGAGTTCAAATGCTTCCGGGTGAAGCTCTGATACTTAAAACGCTTGCTGCAAATTCCGATGTTGCTAAATGGAAGTATTTGAATAAAGCCTTAAAACAGGTTGAAGTAAGCGGCTTGTGGAACCTTCATTTTACAGAAGGTGGTCCTAAGGTTCCGGCAGATAAAAAACTTTCAAAACTGGTTTCATGGACGGAGCTTGGCGATAGTCTGGCTACAGCATACTCCGGCAGGGCAGAATACTCCATCAATTTTAAAATGCCTAAGCTTAAAGGCGACGAATATATTCTTGATTTAGGAAAGGTGCATGAGAGTGCCCATGTTTGGGTTAATGGTCAGGATGCCGGTATTCTGTGGAGTATTCCTTTTCAGGCCCGTATCAGAAAATATCTTAAAAAGGGGAAAAATACGATCAAAATCGAAGTAGCCAATCTGATGGCAAACAGAATTAGAGATATGGACAAGAAAGGGATTCAATGGCGTAAGTACCATGAGATTAACTTTGTAAATATCAATTACAAGGATTTTAACGCTGCAGTCTGGCAGCCGCAGCCTTCAGGCTTAATTGGGCCCGTTACAATTACTCCGTATAAAAAATAATGAAATGAGGAATTCACTTCTTTTCCTGGCAATCTTTATAGGTTTCGGGGCATTTTCTCAAAAGCTGAATCACGCGGTGAGCATGCCCGGCACTATAATCGTTCCTGCTTCAGATTTCCTCGACAGAAATCCTAAAGGGAATATTATTTCTGACGCAGGCGCTTTGAAGGCCGACTGGATTTTTAATAATACAGCCCTTGTTCTGAATTCTGAAACTAATCTGATTGCCAGGATCAATGTTCCTCAAGCGGCACTTTATTATTTATATGTAAGAAGCCAGGGAAGTCGGGGTACAGGCTTTAAAGTCTCGGTTGGTGATCAGGTAAGCGCTGAAACTTTCGGAACCGACGTTTTAAGTTGGAAAAAGTCAGGTGCATTTCAGCTCAAAAAGGGAGTAACCGATATTAAAATCACCCGGATCGATCCTTCTCCTGTTGTGGATGTTTTGGTTTTGAGCACAAATCCTGATCTCAAAGAAGAGGATATTGAGCCGTATCAACTTAATCAGGATGTTGAACTTATCAAAGAATATCAGATTCCTGCTGCCGGAACCGTGAAATTTGGTGATGTGAACGGAGATAAAAAAACTGATTTTATGGTTGTTGGCCGTGACTGGACCGTTACAGTTTTTGATAATTCTGGCACCGAACTATGGTCATGGAAAGCACCCGGGGAGAACACACTTTTAAGGGCAGAATTTGAAGCTCCGGGAGTACTTTGGGATTTTGATAAGGATGGCAGAGCAGAGGTGGTTCACTGGCGCTTCATCGAAAATAAGGAATGGCTGGTGATCGCTGATGGGCGTACAGGGAACGAAATTCGCAAAACAGAGTGGCCAACCAAGGCATTGCCACATGTATATAATAATTTCAGACTGGCGATCGCCAAGCTTACCAAAGATGCGCCAAACGAACTTATCGTGTTTACTGATTACGGAGGCACTATGAATATCAGTGCTTTCAAGTCAGATCTGAGTTTGCTTTGGCAGCATACTGAAAATCGCAAGAAAGATAATTTGGGGCATTATGTTTATCCGCTAGATTTTGATAAGGACGGAATAGATGAGGTACTCGTTGGTTCCTTATTGCTAAATTCAAAAGGTAAGCAAATATGGAATCGCTTTGATTTGCTTAACGACAATCATGATCATGCAGATAGCTATAAATTTGCCGATATAGATAAAGATGGCAAGCTGGACATTTTAATTTCAAATAGCGAAACTGGCGTGTATGCGATAAAGTCAATGACAAAAGAAATTATTTGGCAAAATGTTGCAGAGCACAGTCAGCAGATTCAAGTTGGAGATTTTCTCAAAAAGATTCCAGGGCCGCAGGTTGTTGTGGGCGGACGCACATATGGATTGAAACAGACTTCCGAGCCTGGGCTTAGCAGTCAGCTTTTTTGGTTCGATAATAAAGGTACGCTCGTTTCTATGTGGCCTAATGGATATCCATTAAATGGAAATCCTGATTTTGTTGTCGGCAATTGGAAAGGTAAAGGCAAACCTCAGCTATTCTGGTACAAGTTTAAAATAGATGATAAAGGCGAAGGAGATCTGTATTTTCCGGATGGGGTTTTCCATATGTTTGATTTTACAGGCCGGGGTGCGGAAGAAGTTATTACCCTTTCGAGGGGAATATTACGAGTGTTTGGTTCTAAAACTGCGTCGCATTCTAACAAAGATTTAAAAACGGACTTAAACTATCTAAGGTCGAAAGTTGTAAATCATACTCACTATTGATTATATTGCTTTAGTTTGTTAGCTTTTCAAAGCCGGATAGTGCAATGTTTCTGGTAATGTTGCTATTTTAGAAAATTATATGTCCAAGTCAACAAATAAGGCGTTCAGATTTTTCGATTTTATTCACATCGACGAATACTCGGCAACTCCCAAATATCTTCAGTTAACAAACTCTATCTTAACAGCGATAGAATCAGGTAAGATCAATAAAAATGATATGTTGCCTTCTATTAATGAATTGAGTTATGAATTAGAAATATCCAGGGATACGGCCGAGAAGGGCTATAAATATCTGAAAAAAATCGGTGTTTTAGCCTCGATCCCCGGAAAGGGATATTACATAGCAAGTACAGATTTCAGGCAAACGCTTCGAATCTGCATGTTGTTTAATAAACTTAGTTCGCACAAAAAAATAGTATACGATTCATTTATTGCTGCCCTGGGCGATCATGTTGCTGTGGACTTTTACATTTACAACAACGATTTTAAGTTGTTTAAAAAAATGCTCGCCGATAAAATGGAAGGCTACTCTCATTACATTGTGGTGCCGCATTTTATTGAAGGTGGTGAAAATGCTTGTGATATTATCAATACCATTCCAAAAGAGAAGCTGGTGCTGCTCGATAAGAAAATATCGGGTATTGATGGGGAGTATGCTGCTGTATATGAGAATTTTGAGACAGATATTTACAATGCCTTAGAACAGGCAAGGGATGTTCTAAGTAAATATCATACTATCAAACTGATTTTTCCGGAGAAAAGCTATTACCCAAAAGAGATTAAAAAAGGGCTGTTGCGTTTTTGCCAGCAGTATGCTTTCGGACATAAAATAATAAGCGACATTTCTACCGAGGCCATTGAAGATGGAGAAGTTTATATCAATTTAATGGAGGATGATTTAGTTAAATTGATCGAGAAAATAATTTCGTTAAAACTGGAAGTAGGCAAACAGGTAGGTGTGATATCTTATAATGAAACCCCCCTTAAAAAGGTGATTTTAAACGGAATAACTACTGTGTCCACCGACTTTCAGCAGATGGGTGCTATTGCCGCAAAAATGATTTTAGAAAACTCCAGAACGCATGTAGAAGTGCCGTTCCACCTCACTCTTAGACCCTCCTTGTAAACTTTTGGTGTCTCTTTGTGTTTCTTTATAAATAAGGTATGAAGAAACATTTTTATGACTCCGGAATCATAGGTAACTGCGCTTTTCTTGCGCACGTTAGTAAAAATACCAACATCTCGTGGCTGTGCTGGCCAAGGTTTGATAGTTCTTTTGTCTTTGGATCTTTGTTGGATAAAGAAAAAGGCGGAGAATTTTCAATTCGTCCAGCTTCAGAGTACAGCTCAAATCAGTATTATCTTGAAAATACAAATGTACTGTGCACCGAAATTACTTGCGAAAGCGGTAGGTACAGAATACTGGATGTTGCTCCACGGTTTCAGCAATATGAGCGTTATTTTAAACCTTTAATGCTGATTCGGAAAATTGAACCCATCGAGGGTAATCCCCGAATTCTGGTTAAGTGCCAGCCAGTTGGCGATTACGGCAAGTATAAGCTTAAAGCCCACCGTGGGAGTAATCATATAAATTTTGAGGGCCATGAAGATTCTGTTCGGCTCACCACCAACATTCCGATCAGTTATTTATCAGAAGAAACCTACTTCGTGTTAAACGAGATAAAATACCTGGTTTTAACTTATGGGCAGCCTTTGGAAGCACCGTTAGGCAGCACCTGCGAGAATTTTATCAGGGAAACGATTGGATACTGGCGTACCTGGATAAAGCATTCGAGCATCTCGGCTTTCTACCAGGAATATGTAATACGTTCTGCCTTGGCCTTGAAAATACATCAGTATGAAGATACGGGTGCTATAATTGCGGCTAGCACAACCAGTTTACCCGAATATGATGGAAGCGGAAGGAATTGGGATTACCGGTTTTGTTGGTTGCGAGATACCTATTATGTTATATCTGCACTAAACCATATTGGGCATTTCGAAGAGATGGAGCGTTATTTTAATTATGTAGCCGGTATTTCAGTATCCGAAGATAACCGCTATCAGCCGCTGTATGCTATTGATGGTAATAGTGAACTCGAAGAAACAATTCTTGACCATTTGGACGGCTATATGGGAAATAAGCCTGTCAGAATTGGAAATCAGGCCGCTGAACATATTCAAAACGACATCTACGGGCAGGTGATGATTTCGATTATGCCATTGTATATTGATCATAGATTTATTTTTAGGGAACGCAAAGATTCTATACGCTGGATTGAAAGGGTACTTAACAAAATCGAACGTACTATCGATGAGAAAGATGCCGGTATTTGGGAGTTTCGAAATATTGCCAACATTCATTGTTACAGTAACTTGTTTCAGTGGGCCGGTTGTGCAGCTGCCGCTAAAATGGCGCGTACCATCTCCAATACAGAACTTGAAGAAAGAGCTTTAAAGCTTCAGAAAAAAGCGGCAGATCACATTGAAAGCTGTTACGATCCCGTTAGGAAAGTTTATACAAATGCCGCGGGAGGCACTTATTTAGATGCCAGCACACTTCAGCTTATCATGATGAATTACCTTGATCCGGCTTCTGACCGGGCAAAAGATCACTTAAAGGCTCTGGAGGCTGAGCTAAAAACTCCGAACGGTTTGTTTTACCGCTATTTACATGAAGATGATTTTGGAAAACCCAGAACTACTTTTTTGATTTGCGCCTTCTGGTACGTCGAGGCACTGGCCTGTGTAGGGAGGCTGGATGATGCGATAAAAGAATTCGAAAATATTATTCAATACTCTAATCACCTTATGCTTTTTAGCGAAGATGTGGATGAAAATACGGGAAGCCAGTGGGGGAATTTCCCCCAGGCATACAGCCATGTAGGGTTGATGAATGCAGCCTACCGTATTGCCATGAAACTGGATAAGCCGGTATTTCTTTAGCTTTCCGACGAAATAAAGGCCAACGATCTTAATAATCGCCTAACTTCTCTGTAATCTCTTAAATAAAATCTGGCGGCAGATATATTGCTGCCGATTTTTATTGAGTAAGCATCCGAAGGGAGTACTTTAAAAATATCTTCATCGGTATGGTCATCTCCTAAAGCCATAATATAATCGTAGTCTTTGCCTTCGAACCATTTAAGCGCCATTTTCCCCTTATTAACTTCGATGTTTTTAATCTCGATTACCTTGCTCCCCGGCAGCATTTGAAGGCCCTTGTCGGCTATAGTAAAAAACAGATCGTTCATTATTTCATTTGCTCTCAAATCACCAAGGCCTTCTTCTACCTTGCGGTAATGCCATACCAGCGAATAGCTTTTTTCTTCAATAAAAGAACCTGGAGTTCTGTCGACGTAAGTTTCCAAAATGGGTGCAATATCTTGTTTCCACTGATTGTCTAAGCCCGATATTTTTGACCAATCTTCTTCATGTTTTTTGGTCCATGTGCCATGTTCGGCTATCATATCGACTGGTAATTCCGAAAACCATTCTTCTAAAGTTTCGTGTTTGCGTCCACTTATTATTACCACGTGGTTTGATGGATCTGATGAAAGTTGCTCTAATAATTCATATAAGTCCTCATCCGGGAACGCCATGTCGATATCTGAATGAAACCCGACCAATGTGCCATCATAATCGAGAAATATGATTCGTTTGCATGAGCTGGCATATTCTACTTCCATTAATGATTGTCTTTGTTCTTCCAAATATTTTGCCTTCATAGACTTTTGCAATTGTTTTACTTCGTGTAAGCGATCCATATAAATTTTGACCCAATGCCGGATGTTGAATTTCGAAACAACATTGCGTAAAAGCTTCATTCGCCTGCGCTGTTCTTCGGGCTTCATGTTAATAGCCTGAATTATCGCCTCATAAATTTCTCCAATATTATTAGGGTTAACGATGATGGCATCTACCAACTCCTTCGCAGAACCAGCCATCTCGCTTAAAATCAGCACACCATCATTTGTTGTACGGCTGGCAACATATTCTTTACTCACAAGATTCATCCCATCTCGCATAGGTGTTACAAGACAAACATCGGCCAGGCTGTAAAGTGCTGAAAGTATATCGACGGGGAAAGAGCGATAATAATAATGAACCGGAATCCAATTTAACGTTCTGTACCGGGCGTTAATGTTTCCAACTATCTTGTCTATTTCGTCCTTTAGCTCTCGATAGTTGGCAACAGTATCTCTCGACGGAACTATGATCATGTAAAGAATCACCTGTTCCTGGTGCTCAGGGTGATTTTGAAGTAGTAAATCAAAGGCCTGTAGTCGTTGTAATATGCCTTTACTATAATCTAGCCGGTCTATTGATAAAATAACTTTATAGCTATTAAAGCTTTCCCTGAGATCTCGTTTGTTTTGGATTACCTTCTCATCCTGGGTTAAGAGTTCGAATTTTTTGTCGTCAATTCCCATCGGAAACGATTCAATCACCACCTGCCTGTCGTTATATGTCACTACGTTTGACGATGATTGTATCGGCAGTATTCGGGTGACAGCACTTCTAAAATGCCTGGCATCATCGAAGGTATGAAACCCAAGGAGATCGGCCCCAAGCATATTTTCCAGAATTTCTGCACGCCATGGAATTAATCTGAATAGTTCTGAACTGGGGAAGGGAATATGCTGGAAGAATCCAATAGTTATGTCTGGTAACTCGGCTCTAATCAAACCGGGTAACAGCAGTAATTGATAGTCGTGTATCCAAATAATATCATCAGGCTTTGCCAGTTGTAAAACAGCATCCCTGAATTTGCAATTTACCTCTTTATAGCTGTCCCAATAGCTTTGCTCGTACTTTGCAAAGGTAGGGTGGTAATGAAAAATTGGCCATAGCGTCTCATTCGAAAATCCTTCATAATAGAGGTTTATCTCTTCCTGGGAAAGGAAAACCGGAGAAAGGTTGATCTCTGACAACTGTTTTTTAATGATGTCTTCCTGATCTGTCGAACAAACCTCAATGCCGGGCCAACCGATCCAAACGTTGTCTCCCTGTCGATAAATTGACCCCAGGCCGGTTGCTAAGCCGCCCTCACTTTGTTTAAGTTCAAACTGGCCATTACTCTCACTGATTTTTACCGGAAGTCTGTTTGATATAATGATTGTTTTGCCCATGTTTAAATCTTTTTTTAATACAGTAATAATAAAAGGGTTTTTAAGCCTTACGGTTTTTTCAATTAAGAATATTGAAGGAAAAACTGATTCTTATGTGATGTTGAATCGTTATTTTTTGCTTTGTAAAACAAAAAAAACCTAGATGTATATTGACGGTTCTTGCTAAGAAAGCAATTTTTTCTGACTTATGACGAATTAAGTTTCGGTTTTCTTAAGCTGTTTGGAGCTCATTTGTAAGAATTCTCATTTTAAATAATCACTCAGATTTTTATAAATACCCTGTTTTCAGTTCATATAAGCGCTGTGTCTCATCATATAAGGACCCGCGCTCATCATATAAGGACCCGCGGTTATCATATAAGGACCCGC
>CAMLLO010000004.1 GCA_946480915.1 uncultured Sphingobacteriaceae bacterium
TCATAAGGATGAGCCTGCTTCAACGCAGATACGATGGCACGTTCCTGATAAGAAGAAAAAATCACCTCAACTTTTACTTCGGGCTCCCGGTGTAATTCCCCTTTTTCACCAACGTATGGATTTGCATCCGGTGAAGCTTTAAAAGTTCCATATCCTTCCGCATTAAAACTGCAATCCGAGTACTTACCAATATTGCCCGCACCTGCGCTAAAAAGTGCTGACCGGACAGGCTCGATGTGCTCAGACGGAACATAAGTCATCAATTTTTTAAGCAATCCGGTCTTCGGAGAGAGAACTTTGGCATCTGTTAAACCAAGCTTTTCACAAATTTTACCACTTACACCCTGTTGAATATGATCAAGATTCGTGTGAATTGCGTAAAGCGCGATATCATTTTTTATTGCTTTGATGACAACACGTTCGACATAGGTCTTGCCATTGAATTTTTTAATCCCTTTGAAAACTATGGGATGATGTGAGATGATCAGATTACAGCCCTTTTTTATTGCCTCGTCCACTATTTCCTCTGTACAATCCAGAGAAATAAGAGCTGCATTAATTTCCTGATCAGGGTTGCCTACAATGAGTCCTGAATTATCATAATCTTCCTGATAATTCAATGGAGCAAAAGACTCGAGGAAGGTTGTTAGATCCCGTAATTTCATTGTTTCTCTTGAACTTCATTTTCGGAAGAATCGTGCTTCAAAACATTACGGTACCAAACGATTTTCATCCAATATTGAACAAATGCTGTTATTATTGCGATAGCCAAAACTCCCACTCCAATACTGTAATTTAAATCTTTAGGTACAGGAACAAATAAGATGATGGAAGATAATATTGCATATGTTAAGCCAACATATAGAGTTGGATTCCCTTCAACTTCAAAGTCTCTGCTATCCAGCTCATTTTTTATAGATTGAGACATCCGGATCACGACGAAAAAATTCCAAAGAACGTTGAATCCTGGAACTAAGATAAGCCAAATTAAGAGAGGTTTAATTCTTCGATTCTCTTCCTTAACCTGCAATAATGTTTTAACCAATGCAAGGCAGAATAAAACATTGATCGCTAGCCCGATGGCTATCGATACAAAATACAAAACCGGTGAAATTCCTGACATAACTTTAATTAAACCACCTATAAACCCTTATTAAAAGGTTAATAAGCAAACTGATAATTATCATGGTAGTAAAAGGAAAATAAAACCGGAAGTTTCCCTTTTCTATGCGTATATCTCCGGGTAAATTCCCTAGCCAATGAAGCTTATCGTGAAAAAAATAAATTATTATCCCAACAACAACTATTGCTGAGCCTGCAATAATAACCCATTTTCCTGTATCAGAGGACATTTTTCTCTACATTCCAAGCTTAACCAGTTGTGCACTCTCTAAAGCCATTTTCTGATTAAAGTCATTTGCCAAAGTTTTATGGTTTATTGCGTCAACTATAGTACCAACAAAGCACAAACCAAAAGTAAAAAAGTATAATATGCCCATCCCTATCTGACCTGTTACAAATCGCTGAATACCAGCCACAACTACTAAACCAAGCAAAGTGTAAAGCAATAAGTCACTTGCGCTTTGTCGCTTACCCGAGTAATACATTACAAATTGCCGGGCTTGTTGTTCATTCATACCGGCCATAATCTGTTGCACAAATTGAAATTCTTCAGGAGTTAATCCTTTAAGACTATAAAGTAATTCTTTATACATGTTTTGATTTTAGGTTTAGAAAGATAGGAAGTATTTTTTACTTAAAACGAAGATTCGATGCGTCAATATTAATATGGCCGGAATGCCAAACCAATGATGAGCGAAAGATGCCTCCAAGTCTCCGTGAAAAATACAGGTAATCGATCGTCCTAAACCACAGCCAGGACACCACGAAACACCTAAATTTGCCAGGGGACATAAGGCAAAATGATGTGAACCTGGGCTTGAAACAGCAAGTACAGCCAAAGCAGTAATCCAAAAAACCAGCTCGAAATGTTTAAGATAGATCAACTTATAGATTATGTTGCTTGTTCATCAAAAGTAATGAAACTACAACATTGAAAAGAATGCCTACAATACCTGCACCACCGATTCTTTGGTAATAATCCATAGTAAGCAGTGTAGAACCCGAATATTGAATATAAAGAGCACTAACTGCCATATACAACACAAAGCCAATCAACAAAATTTTAAATCCTTCCATTAGGCCCTCAACAAATTCGAGCTTTCCGCCATTGATATTATTACGGTAGTTTTTTATTCCCAAATAAAGTCCTGTAAAAGGTATAAACACCGATAAATACTCCATCCAATGGATATTGAAAGGGCCGCTTTTCATCTGATCATACACCCCAAGCAGATGCATAAGCAAAATCCATATTCCAGTTAAAACGCCAATTAACAATCCGTATTTGAGTCCGTTTTTCATAATTCAATTGCGAAAGAATTCAACTGACTAAATAACATTCTTATTATTGAATTGTTCCGGAATTTGCTCAAAAATTAATTTTTTCGGGACAAGGCGCATTTTAATTTAAAATAACGAAAGGCGAAATCAGAAAGACTGAGCCCAAGACACATAAGTATCCATACAAGTCTTTAAGGGGATTAAAGACCTTAATATCATGCAGAATGATGTTTTAACTATTATCTGCACCCTTTATTATTTAACACTGATTACTTTTACTGATGTGGTTTCTGTTCCATTGCATGAATTTACAACAGAAGCACCCAACAACACTAAAGCAAACATGCCAAACAATTTAATCTTAAAAGTCCGTGTACGTTTCATAACAATTAATTTTTAGATTCACAAATATTTGTTCAAACTATGCACCAAAAAAACGGATTAAATGAAAAACCCAGCTAATTTGCGCAGAATCAGCATTCTACAAAACAGACATCACCCAATACTGTATGCTTTAGAGTACATTCTTGTCGATATTCTTATAAAATGAATCACCGAAATCACACATATATCCTAATAATTAAAAGACTGAGCACAAAACAAATTTCAATAGGGTTTGATATTAACTAAGAGTAGCTGGTATATTTGTATTTGAGATTTTGAAGTGAACGTAAAAGAAATAATAAATTTTTATAAAACAGATGCAAGGATTGAAGCGCTAGCAAAGTCTTTAAATTCTACAAAACACCCTCGAGTTCACCTAAAAGGCCTTATAGGATCGAGTGATGCACTGGCCGCAGCAGCCTTGTATTTTTTAACTCACTCAAATTTTCTATTTGTGTTTCCCGACAGAGAAGAAGCTGCATATTTTCAAAGCGATCTTGAAAATTTATTGGATAAAGAAGTTTTAATATTTCCCTCATCCTACCGAAAACCTTTTGAATTCACACAGCCAGACCCTGGGAATGTACTTCAGCGGGCAGAGGTTTTAAACGAATTAATCCATTCCACTGAGTTTGGGAAATTAATAGTGACTTATCCCGAAGCACTTGCCGAGCGTGTAATTAATCGCGATTCCCTCGAAAAAAACACGCTGGAAATTTCCCAGGGCAACAAATTAAACATCGATTTCATCAATGAATTTTTGATTGAATACGACTTTGAACGTGTAGACTTTGTATATGCGCCGGGTCAGTTTTCAATCAGGGGTGGCATTGTAGATATTTTCTCCTTTTCAAACGACCTGCCCTATCGATTTGAATTTTTCGGCGATTTTATAGAAAGCATCCGCACCTTTCAAATAGAAGATCAGCTTTCTGCTGAGCACGTCAAAAGTGTCACTATTGTTCCGAATGTACAATCTAAATTTTTAACCGAACACAACATTACCTTACTTGAATATATCGATTCAAGCACCAGCGTATGGTTTAAAGATGTTCAGTTTACACTGGATGTTTTAAAAGACGGATATAAAAAAGCGATTGAGTTATGGAAGGCTCTTCCTGCGGAAACTAAAAATCAAAATCCCGAATGGATAGACCCAAAATATAGCTTTACAGAAGAAAAGCTGCTGGCAGATCAATTGAAAGACTTTCCAGTTGTTGAGTTCGGCAAGCAGTTTTTCTATCAACCCTCAGATACTATTTTCTTCGATCTAAAACCTCAGCCATCTTTCAACAAGGATTTTAATCTGCTTATCCACAACATTAAAAAGAATGAAAGCGAAAAGTTAACGAATATCATTTTTACTGATTCTGTAAGGCAAGCCGAGCGTTTGTATGCCATTTTCGATGACATTGATAAAACGGTAAAATTCAATTCGATCAATTTATCCTTACGGGAAGGTTTTATTGACTACGAACAAAAGCTGGCCTGTTATACCGATCACCAGATATTCGACAGATATTATAAGTATAAACTCAAAAAAGGATATACACGCTCGCAGGCAATTACCCTCAAAGAGCTTAAGGAACTTAAACCTGGCGATTATATCACACATATCGATCATGGGATAGGGAAATATGCAGGGCTAGAAAAAGTTGAAGTAAACGGAAAAACACAGGAGATGATCCGTTTGATCTATGCCGATAATGATCTGCTTTATGTGAACATAAACTCCTTAAACCGGATCTCGAAATATTCAGGAAAGGAGGGTACCGTCCCAAAAATGAATAAGCTGGGAACCGACAGCTGGGAGAAATTAAAAAAAACAACAAAAAAAAAAGTTAAAGACATTGCCCGGGACCTAATCAGGCTCTATGCAGTGCGTAAAGCACAAACAGGGAATGCTTTTCTGCCAGACACCTACCTGCAAACAGAACTCGAAGCTTCGTTTATTTACGAGGATACTCCCGATCAGGAAAAGGCAACCGCAGATGTAAAAAAAGATATGGAGTCGCCACACCCTATGGACCGGCTTGTATGCGGCGATGTTGGATTTGGAAAGACCGAAATAGCTGTCCGGGCAGCATTTAAGGCAGTCGCCGATAGCAAACAGGTAGCTATTCTGGTTCCCACTACCATTCTTGCCCTACAACATTATAAAACATTTAGCTCCCGCTTGTCGGATTTCCCCTGCAACATCGATTATATCAATCGATTTAAATCGCCTAAGCAGATAAAGGAAACGCTCAACAGACTTGCAGACGGCAAAGTCGATATTATCATCGGCACACACCGCATTGTAAGCAAAGATGTCAAATTCAAAGATCTGGGATTATTGATAATTGACGAAGAGCAAAAATTTGGCGTTGGGGTTAAAGAGAAATTAAAACAGCTTCGGGCTAATGTCGATACGCTTACCCTCACAGCAACTCCGATTCCAAGAACACTCCACTTCTCTTTAATGGGAGCGCGGGATTTATCAATAATTTCGACACCACCACCTAACAGGCAGCCCGTGCTAACCGAACTGCATGTATTTAATGAGCAATTGATTAAAGATGCCGTTGAGTTCGAAATTAACAGGAACGGGCAAATCTTTTTTATTCATAACAGAGTTCAGGATTTGGCGCAGCTTGGCGGATTGATAAAAAAATTAGTTCCAAAAGCCAGGATCGGTATCGCTCACGGCCAGCTGGATGGCGATGCACTGGAAGATGTAATGTTGAAATTCGTGGATAACGAATACGATGTTTTGGTTGCAACCACCATCATTGAAGCTGGCCTCGACATTCCGAACGCTAATACGATTCTGATAAATCATGCGCACATGTTCGGATTGAGCGACCTGCATCAAATGCGTGGCCGGGTGGGAAGGTCTAACAAAAAAGCGTTTTGTTATTTGTTAAGTCCGCCATTATCAACCCTCACTTCCGAAGCAAGAAAGCGTTTAAGCGCAATTGAAGAGTTTTCTGATTTGGGAAGCGGATTTAATGTTGCGATGCGTGATTTAGATATCCGCGGAAGCGGAAACCTTTTGGGAGCAGAACAAAGCGGATTTATTGCCGAAATTGGTTTCGAAATGTATCATAAAATACTGGATGAAGCCATACAAGAATTGAAAGACGATGAATTTAAGGACCTGTTTAAAGACGAAAAACCGAGGCCATTTATCTCTTTCACACAAATAGATACCGATTTAGAAGTTCTGATTCCTGATAGCTACGTTACCAACATCACCGAAAGGTATAATCTTTATACAGAAATTTCTAAGCTTGAAAGCGAAGAAGAATTGGATGCCTTTGCTTTGAAATTACAAGATCGTTTCGGGCCAGTACCAAAGCAGGTTCGCGAACTTTTAAAAACACTAAAGCTTCAATGGCTGGGTAAAGCGATCGGCTTTGAAAAAATATCCTTTAAGAAAAATTCTTTAAAAGGGTATTTCATTTCCGATCAGCAGTCACGGTACTTTGAGACTGAACAGTTTAACAGACTGCTTCAATATGTTCAACAAAATCCATTCGATTGCAATTTAAAAGAAGTAAAGAATAGCCTGAGAATATCCTTCGAAAACATAAGCAGTTTGGATGACGCAATTGCACGATTATCGGAAATAATTGATCCCATTGCTATTTAATTTACTGAGAATACCTGAATCAGGTCAGCCAACTGACTGATTTAACGTTCTGTAGTATATTTCTAAGCTAATCCAACGACAAATTGCTTACCAACTGCAAAGCAAGCTAGGTTTAAATAAAGTTATACTTCTCTTTGGCACCCGTCGTGTTGGTAAAACATTCCTTATTAAAACTCCTACCTGTTAAAAGACATTTTACTATTAGAGAATATAAAAAACAGCAGCAAAATATACGACCTGCTTAAACTAATAGCTTACCAGATTGGTAGTGAAGTTGCATTTGATGAGCTAAAAACGGATTCTAGCGTATTTTGCAAAAAACTATCCCTCGGCAGAATTCTTAATTATCAACAAAGAAAACTACCTGGATACTTTAGTTCCCCACCATAAAAACAGCATTGCTAAACAACAGCTTTCCGGTTTCCCAAAAACCTCTAAAAAGAGGATCAACTGTCAGGTAGACTACAGATCCATCACCCATTTCCTGAACGCCCAACAACATCCCATCTTCTAAAGTTCTTTTTGTTTTGCTGCCTACAAATCCCGTTACGTAATTATTCTTTCCTAAAACACCGACATTCCATCCTCCTTCAAGGTAATTATATATCTTATTATCCATTTTCAAGGTGTAATAATAATTTGAAAAACCAAAGCCAAGTGGATGTGTATTATCTATATTTACCCTGTAAATAGCGCCCGGAACGCTGTTTTGCAAACTTTCCCGACCTCTGTTTTCATATTTCTTTACATTCGAATATGGTTTTTTTGCCTTTTCAGTTTTGGCATACTCTTTCGCAGACAAAGAAAACCCTTTTTTACCCGCCAATTGGTCCACGGCTCCTTCTAAAGCAATAAGCTTTCCGCCGTTTTGCACCCAATTTTGAATTTTGTCGCTAAAAATATCTTCATAATTTCCATCCGGATAGATCAACACATTAAATTCAGATAAACTGATATTCTTAATATCCTGTGCCCGTAGCACAGATAGTGGATAATGAATTTGCTGTTCAAAAAAGTGCCATATCTCCCCAAAGGCAAGAGATGAAGTCTCTTCTCCTCCGACTAGCGCAACTCTGGGCTTTTTAATAAATCGAATTTTATCAGAGCCCAAATCTGCGCCCTTTTCCATAAATCCTGAACTTAAAGGCTGTACATCGATTCCCGCACGCTGAGCTATTGCGTAAATGGTGCTTTCAAAATTCTCAGCCAGCTTTTCGTTATTGGTTCGTGTGATAACTAAGGATCCAACATTAAAATGCTTCCCTGCAATTTCGAGAGGAACCTCGGAAAATCGAACCTTAATATTGCGCTTCAATAATTCTGATAAAAACTTTACTTCGGCAACAGAACCCCAATTCGCCACAAAGGCAACAGGCTTTTGCGAAACCGAATTTAAGCTAACTGGTACGGGCAGGTGTGCAAACGCGGGTTTTATTCTCTCCTTACTCGCATAGGCTCCGAGTCCATAAGCGTAAGGCACCGCCCAAGCCGTAATATCGTACGTCGCAGAATCAGAAATAAAAGTCTTAGGTTCAAAGAGTACTTTAACTAAAACTGATTTAGATTGGTAAGCGCTTATTACCAGATCCGATTTCTCAATTTTAAAGCTCTCGGTTTTTCCATTTAAATAATTAAACCCCCGGGAGCCTTCTTTGGAGGAACCAAATCCATATTCAATTCCGTTTGCTTTTAACAGGACTTCCAAATTTTTGAACTGGCCTTCATTCCCGGCTTTTATTACATAGGTTTTATATGGCCCCGAAGGGTTGGATTTACTATTGACAAAATACTTTCGAAACTCTGACACTACTTTATCTGCATATTTAGATGCAATTTCAATGGTTGACAAGCCAGCGGTATTATGATGATGAATCCTGTCTTTTAAAGTTAAGGTATCGCCTACATTGGTTAAAACCGACAAGCCGGCTCTGCCAGAACCACCCTGTTCATACGTCATGCCTATTGCCCCACTGTAAGTAGGATAGGTATCGCCATAGGATGGATACAGCAAATCAAAACGTTCTTTAGTAAAGTATAGCCACCCCTTCTCATCAAAATAGCGGGCATTATTCTTTCCAATTATAGTTTGAAATTCCCTTTGCCATTGAGTAATGGCTTCATGAAATGGTTCTGCAGCAGGGGCAAAGTAATATGGCTCGTTGAAGCCCTGTTCGTGAAAATCGACGTGAATCTGGGGAAGCCATTGATTATATAAGGCTATCCGCTGCTGAGTTTCTAATTGAGTTTGCCATGCCCAATCGCGGTTCAGATCAAAGTAGTAATGGTTTGAACGCCCGCCAGGCCAGGGCTCCACATGTTCGCGGGTGAAAGGAGAAGGGTCGGCAAGGGTATTGCCCACCGAAGTATAAAAATTCACATACCGTTCTCTTCCGTCAGGGTTTATACAAGGATCAATTACAACGAGGGTATTTTCCAGCCATGGTTTGGTACGGATGTTTTCCGGATCAACTAAGTCAAAAATAGTTTGCATAGAGGTTTCTGTCGAAACAGATTCGTTTCCGTGAACATTATAGCTTAGCCAAACGATTACCGGCTGACTGGCTGTAGCCTGCCCGGGTTTTATCCCGCTAAGGCGGAGATTATTGTTCCTTATCTGTTCAAGATTATTGATATTATTAGCTGAAGATACAAATGCAACAAATAAAGGTCGGCCCTCATACGTTTTGCCATATTCCTGAAGCTTTACACTACCTGACACTGAAGCGACGTATTTGAAATAATCGATCACCCGATGGTGAGGTGTAAATTTTTCGCCCAATGTATATCCGAGAAAACTGGATGGCGATTGAATTTGTTGGGCTATCAGCAGTTTTACCAAAAAAAGGAAGCAAAAAACTAAGAAGTGTTTCTTCATTTTACTAATCTAATGCTTATTCAGGATTATTAAAAGACGTACTTTGCTAACAATTCTGTACAATTTGATATTATTGCAAAAAAGCCTTTTTTATGCGCGTTGAAGATTTATATAGCATTTTCCTAAAACATCCGACAATATGTACAGACACCCGGAAGATCAACCGAGGCTGTTTATTTTTTGCGTTAAAGGGTGGTAATTTCGATGGAAACACTTTTGCAGAACAAGCATTAGATGCTGGTGCGGCCTTTGCTATCATAGATAACCCTGCATTTAAAACATCTGAAAATACAATCCTCGTAGAGGATGTATTAAGCAGCTTACAACAGCTGGCTAATTTTCATCGCAGGCAATTGAAAATACCCTTTATCGGAATTACAGGCACCAATGGCAAAACCACAACAAAAGAGCTGATCAAATCGGTGCTGTCGGTAAAATATAAAACATACGCCACTCTGGGGAATTTAAACAACCATATCGGTGTCCCTCTTACCATTTTGGCTATTGATAAAAGCATTGAAATGGCAATTATCGAAATGGGGGCAAATCATCAAAAAGAAATCGCGGCCTTGTGTAAAATAGCCGAGCCTAACTTTGGATTAATAACCAACGTAGGGAAGGGACACCTGGAAGGCTTTGGCGGTTTTGAAGGCGTTAAAAAAGGCAAGGGTGAATTATATGATTTCTTGAAAGAAAATGGAGGATTAATATTTGCCAATCAAGGCAATACTTATTTACAGAAGATGCTGGCCGACCGGAACATCCAACATGTCTCCTATTATAATTCAAGCACTGGTTTACGGGGCGAACTTGTAGAGAATGATCCATTTTTAGTAATCGACTGGATTATAGGAAACCAAAGACACCGCGTTCAAACCAATTTAACCGGACCATATAATCTCGAAAATATTTTAGCGGCAATTGCAGTAGGGAAGCACTTTAACTTAACCGACGAGCAGATTAATGAAGGAATCAGCTTGTATATTCCTGCTAATAACCGATCGCAAATAACCAAAACAGAAAAAAATACCCTTATCTGTGATTATTACAATGCTAACCCCAGCAGTATGGTTGCAGCATTGGATAACTTTTCTGCTTTTGATGCCGAAAACAAAATATTGATCCTTGGAGATATGTTCGAATTAGGGGAAGAATCGCTGGCAGAACATAAGCAAATTGTTGAGAAGGCAAGGAGCATTCATTCTCACGGACAGATTTTTATTGGCGAGGGTTTTTTCGCGAATAAAACGGATGGCTCAAATTTTTTCAGAACAACGACAGAAGCAGTCGAATACATTAAAACTCATCCCATTCAACATGCTACAATACTAATAAAAGGTTCGAGAGGGATGAAATTAGAACAACTTTTGGAAGTTTTGTAAGCAAAAAAAGCGGCCCCCACAAAGAAGGCCGCCTTAACTACCCAAAAGATTTTAGAACGTAAATCCTACAGTAACAGAGAAAACTCTGTTTTTACCTTTATAATCGTAATCGCTTGACTCCGGAAGAATATTATTTAATCCAAGTCCATAATTTAAGCCAACATTTAAGCCATTCGACAACTGATAACCCCCTAATAAATTTATTCCGAAATCACCCCTTCTCAGATCATCCTCATCGGGATTATTGCCGAATTGCAGGTCTTCCTCCCCTTTATCAACTTCGCCATCCATGTTTTCTTCCCATTTTTCTTTACCTGATAAAGCAAAAGCTGCATACGGACCCGCACCGAAATAGATCCCTCCGATCTTGTATACTGCATTTACAGGAACTTCTAAATACATAATATTGGTTTGATCTTTAGAAGAATATCCTGTTTCACTAAACTCCGATTTTGAACCTTTTCCTGATAAGGTTAATCCCGGCTGAACAGAAAAAGACGTTCCAACAGGTATATCAACCAATCCCCCGATCATAAAAGAAGTCTGTGATTTTAATGCGTCTTTCTCTTCCGAGTCTACATCGTTTCCGGATAAAGAAACTGTTGCGAAATTGATCCCAGCCTTAATTCCATACTTAATTCCGGATGAAGTTGTACGGGAAGTAGTTTGCGCGATAGCGGAACCTGTTAACAAGCATGCGATAACTACTGAGTAAATTTTTTTCATATTGTTTAGTGTTTTTTCACAAAAAAAAAAATATTGTCTCCTAATTACAATACCCAGTTTTAGGTATTTTAAAATACCTAAAACAAAATACCCTTTTCTTGGTATTGCACAATTGCTTCATTACAAGTATCTTCATGCTTTAATTTTAAATTAAACCCAAAACGTATGAAAAAACTCTTTACTAAATCTTTATTTATCGCAATTCTTGTAGCGCTGGTAGCAAGTGCAAGCGCTCAAACAGACAGCGTAAAAGTTAAAGGAATGGGTAAAAATCTTTTTAAGGTGAGCCTTACCTCTCTTGCATTAAATACCTATTCTTTTTCATACGAAAGGAAAATCGGGAACAAGATCTCTTTAGGCTTGGGATACAGAGTAATGCCTGAGGGAGAATTACCATTAAAAAGCAATTTTGAAAGCATAATTGATGATCCTGAAACTTTTAAACATGTTGATAATTTGATTACTGGAAACACTGCAATTACACCTGAAATAAAATTCTATTTTGGAAAAGGTGTTTTCAGAGGATTTTATATTTCTCCATTTGCTCGTATTGCAAAGTATACTGCCAGCCTCTCTGATTTCGAATTCGATGTAAATGGAACTTCATCAACCATTCCGTTAAATGGAGAGTTAAAAACTCTTACCGGCGGACTTCTTTTTGGAGCGCAGTGGAAATTAAGTAATCTTATCTATTTAGATTGGTCAATCCTTGGTCCTCAATACGGAAAGTCAGAAGGATTTTTAAAAGGTACTAAAACCCTCTCCCCCGATGAGCAAAACGCACTCAGAGAAGAGTTAGAAGGTCTGGAAATCCCCTTCGTTGACAGCAAGACTGTTGTAGATGCTCAGGGAGCCAGGTTAGACTTCACCGGCCCTTGGGCTGGGATTAGAGCATCAATCGGCTTAGGCTTCAGGTTTTAAAAACTTTCAAACCCTCACATACAAAAAATGGTCAGCTTGTCTGACCATTTTTTGTTTAAAACGAATTTCAGAGAATTTTCGGGCACACCTTTTTGTTACCTACATAATCCCATCACGTAAAATTAAACAGCTGAAAACATTAGCAGCCTTTTTAAGTTATATAGATACATTTAATCGTATGAAAAATAACTTTACAAAAAAGATTTTTACGGAACACCTTCGAACGCGTTTTATCAAATAGCGTGTAGGAAAATGGTTAATGAATGGAAGAACCTTTAAAGGTGTATTTCTCATATTTTTATATTTTCCATCCACATTAACCGGCACCAAATCAAAGATTATCGTCAGCAATTACGAAGTCGTACAAACACGTCATTGAATTGCTATGCGATATCCTCTGTAGGAATAAAATAAAGGGATTTTTCAGTGATGTAATTAACATTTTATTAATTATTAAAGCTTTAACAAATGAAAAAATTTAAACTTTTACTTCTTTTAATCGCAGCGGGATCAATAGGATTAACAAGCTGCAAAAAAAATAATGAACCAAAGCCTGACACCCAAGCGCAGACCGAGGCAAAATCAAAAATTCTAGGTAAGTGGTTTATTACAAAAGCTGTATTTACAAAAAATGGGTTAGACGCCACGCCGGCTGAATACAATGAATTTGATGATACTCAATTTTTCAATTTCAAAAGCGATTTAACCGTTGACATCTCCTATAAAGTTAAGAGCGGAACGTTTACTTACACTTTTAGTGAAGATGGCAAAACCCTCGTTACATCAAGCCCTAATGATACCTATACTGTAAAAACGCTTACGGATACAGAATTGATATTAGTTAAATACCATACTGGAGATCCAAAGATGACCGAGGAAATTACCTTTAGAAAGTAAGCCTCCGAAAAAAGAAAAGTGCGCAAAGAAGACTGTTTGCGCACTTTTTAATATAAAACTTATTTCTATCTATCTTTTACCGAAGGGCATTTTCGGCATACCCTTCATCATTTTTGCCATTTGAGCTGGGTTACTGAATTGTTTCATTACCTTACGCATATCTTCAAATTGCTTTATCAATTTATTTACTTCCTGAAGCTGGTTACCTGATCCCTTTGCAATGCGCGCTCTGCGGCTCTGATTTATTGAATCCGGATTTTCGCGCTCAAAAGGGGTCATTGAACGGATAATTGCTTCGATGGGTTTAAACGCATTATCGTCAATATCCATATCCTTAACCGCTTTTCCAACACCAGGAATCATACCGACAAGATCCTTCATGTTACCCATCTTCTTGATCTGCTGAATCTGCCCAAGAAAATCATTGAAGTCGAATTTGTTCTTACGAATCTTCTTCTGAAGCTCTGCGGCCTCTTTTTCGTCAAATTGTTGCTGTGCCCGTTCAACCAAAGACACCACATCACCCATCCCCAGAATACGAGAGGCCATTCTATCCGGATAAAAAACGTCCAGAGCATCCATTTTCTCGCCAGTACCAATAAACTTAATTGGCTTGTTTACCACCGATTTTATGGAAAGAGCTGCTCCACCACGTGTGTCTCCATCCAGTTTCGTTAAAACAACTCCAGAGAAATCTAAGCGGTCGTTAAAGACTTTTGCGGTATTTACAGCATCCTGACCCGTCATCGAATCGACCACAAAAAGGATTTCATGTGGCTTAGTGCTTGCCTTAACCGCGGCAATTTCATTCATCATTGCTTCGTCAATAGATAAACGACCGGCGGTATCGATAATGACTACGTTATTTCCATTGCGTTTGGCTTCGGCAATTCCTTCAAGGGCAATAGCCACGGGATCTTTAGATTCAAGATTGACGTAGACCGGCACACCGATTTGAGCGCCAAGAACTTGCAACTGATCGATCGCCGCAGGCCGATAAACATCGTCCGCAACCAAAAGTGGCTTTTTCCCTTTTTTGGTTTTTAAAAAATTGGCTAGCTTTCCACTAAATGTTGTTTTACCCGCCCCGTTTAACCCTGCTATTAAAATAATGGTAGGATTTGCAGAAGTTTCAAGCTCAGTTGCAGAACCACCCATTAATTCGGCTAGTTCATCATTCATGATCTTGGTAAGCAACTGACCTGGAGAAACTGCTGTTAATACATTTTCACCAAGAGCCTTTTGCCTCACTTCATCGGTGAAAGCTTTTGCAGTTTTATAGTTTACGTCGGCATCCAGAAGGGCTTTTCTAATTTCCTTCATGGTTTCCGCCACGTTAATTTCGGTTATAGTGCCCTGACCTTTTAGAACTTTAAATGCTCTGTCAAGTTTATCCTGTAAGTTTTCAAACATGATTGTATCTGCTTTAAACAGCCGGCAAATTTAACGATTTTTAACCTCCTAACTAATTTATTTTATAGCATATTGCACTAAAATTCAAGGGTATCAGCGCCTGGAGTTTACCTAACACCTATTCACCTTATGAACCTAAACCGAAAACTGATTTTGGCATTCTTCACGACTTTCCTCTGGGCGAGCAGTAATGCACAAACCATTGTTAAAAAATTAAGTGCCAAACGAACAGATAAACCGATAAAAATAGATGGAATCTTAGATGATGAGGCGTGGAAAATGGCCGAATCGGGTTCTGACTTTATACAACTAAGGCCCATCCCCGGAGCGAAAGAAAAAACGGGACGGACGACTGTAGTGAAAATAATGTACGATGATGTAGCTATATATGTATATGCCCGTATGAATGAATTATCGTCTGACAGTATTGCGCGGCAAATAGTTCCGCGGGATCAGGTTGGCAATGCAGACTTTATAGGAGTAATCTTCGATACTTATCTTGATAAAATTAATGGCTCGGGCTTTTATGTAACTGCAGCCGGCTCTCAGTTTGATGCCAAATATTCTCAAACAGGGAATGAAGACAGTAATTGGAATGCAGTTTGGTTTAGTGAAGTTAAAATAGACAACGAAGGCTGGTCGGCAGAAATGAAAATTCCTTATTCGGCACTTCGTTTCTCTAGTAAAGACATGCAAACCTGGGGAATGAATTTCTGCAGAAGCCGTCGAAAGGTTAATGAACAATACTTTTGGAATAACGTCGATCCTAAGGTGAACGGCTTCATAAACCAGGCAGGGGAATTAACTAATATCGGGAATATAAAAGCCCCTGTGAGACTCTCTTTTTCGCCGTATATCTCGAATAATACAAGTTATTATCAATATAATCAGGCTGACCTCAAAAACCTTAATTCGAAAATTAATGGTGGTCTGGATGTTAAATATGGAATAAACGACGCATTCACCTTAGACATGACATTGGTGCCTGACTTTGGGCAGGTTCAATCGGATAACCGGATATTAAATCTTTCTCCATTTGATGTCCGCTTTAATGAAAGACGTCAATTTTTTACAGAAGGCACTGAAATGTTCAATAAAGGCGACCTGTTTTATTCCAGAAGAGTAGGTTTGGAGCCTTCATTTGACAACTCGGAAAATAGCTTAGGTTCAACAGAAAAAATCATCAATAGACCAAGTGGCAGTAAACTAATTAATGCGACAAAAATCTCAGGCCGGACACCCGGCGGTCTCGGAATTGGCATTTTTAATGCAGTTACTAATCGTATGTATACTTCAATATTGGATACTGTATCAGGAATTGAAAGAAAAGCAGAAAGCCAGCCATTAACCAATTACAATATTTTAGTACTCGATCAATCCTTGAAGAATAACTCTTCCCTAACTTTTCTAAATACGAACGTTTTAAGGGAAGGCACTGCGTATGATGCAAATGTATCTGCTGTTTTATTCCGCTTGAATAATAAAACTAACAAATACTTCGTCTCTGGAGAGGGGAAGGTGAGCTATTTAACACCTCAGGGTGTAAATACCGCCCAAACCGGACTAAGCTATAAACTTGGTTTTGGTAAGCAAAGCGGGAGTTTTTTCTGGAATGTCCAACAAGAACTTACCGATGAGAAATACAATTCCAACGATTTAAGCTTTTTCACAAATAATAATTATTTAGATCATAACCTGCGGTTTGGTTATAATAATTATAAACCTACTAAATGGTATAATCAATTTGAAAGCTGGATTCAAATTGCCTATTCGGAAAGATTTAAAAAAAGAGAGTACCAAAGTTTTGGAATATATCCGGGAGTTTGGATCCAGTTTAAAAATTTCTGGACGCTAAATATTAATTCGGACTGGAGATTTGAAGGAAATAACTTTTACGAATCGCGTAGTAACGGAAAAGTGTTCAGAGAACCGGCTAATCATGGAATCAATGCCAACTTTAATACCAATCAAAGTAAAAGATATACTATAGGGGCGTTTACCGGAATTCAAGAAAAATCTATGTTGAACGGTTGGGGCTGGGGCTGGGGAATCTGGCAAAATTATAGAGTAAATGACAAGTTCTCGTTAGGAACAGAGTTTAGTACAGAACCGCGATTTGACTATGTTGGCTGGACGGACAATTTTTTTGACGAGAGTACCCAAAGTAACCAGATTGTTTTCTCCCGCTATGATCGCCAAACTGTTGAAGCAATTTTTAGCACAAAATATACATTTTCACCAGTTATGGGCTTAACCCTACGCGCACGTCATTATTGGTCAGAAAGAGAAAACAGGCAATTTTATTCTTTGACAGCCGACGGGACTTTGACTGAATATCCGTCTTATACAAAAAACAAAGATCAGAACTACAATGTGTTTAATATCGACATGATTTATACATGGCAATTCGCACCGGGAAGCGAGCTGAGCGTTACGTATAAAAATGCGGGAGAAAACTCGGGAAGTATCCTTCAAAAAAATTACAGCCGCAATTTTGAAAGCACCATAAGGTCAAAACAAAATAATAGCCTTGCTCTTAAAATATTGTATTATATAGATTATTTGAATCTAAGACAGAAAGTTAAAGCAGCCGGCTGATTACCTTGGAATCTTAACCATAACACCTAAAGAAAGTGCCTGGCTTGCCTGAATTTTAGAACTCGCATCATCATCATAAACTGCAATACCTGCAACAGTTACATTCACAGCTCTGTTTACTCTTGCCTGAAGCGAAATATCAAGCCTTTGATCAATATATCCCAACTTTTCATAATTGGCGAACATTGAGTACCGGCTTTTTAAATTAATATTTTTGGCCACTTCTTTTTCAAAGTTGGTAACTAACTGAAAGGCTAGCTCGTTTCTAAATGTTTGTCCTGGCGTTACACCGAAGTTTTTCGGATTGGTAAGATATAAATCCTTATCCAGCACAAAAGTTTGCCTGGCCGTGCCCGTACCAATTCTAAGCCAAAAGCTCTTCGTAGTTTTATATTCAAAACCCAAGGATTCTGTTAAATAACCGGGAGACATGAATCTGGAAATTAAGGTTTGTATCTCATCTCCGTTTTTATCTTTTTTGAATGAATATCCTTTATCAAATTGCGATTCGAAATTTATAGAACCAAAGAAGGACCAGTGGTTTGAAAGCTTTAATGCAACTTTATTATCCCAATAAATCCGATCATTTGTTTTCCGTTGCAGCTGACCTTTGTTTTTAAGCTTCCCGTATTGCATAATAACTTCGGTAACATAGCTTTTATCGTCTTTGGTATAATCCGCCTTGAAATTAGATTGTGCACCAAACGCAATAGAGTTTACCCCGCCACCCCGCCAATTTTCACTAAAGGTTGCCTGATTCATATTTATACCAAAAGATGTCCAGTTTTTCCAATAGTTGATTTTTAGATCTAAGCCTGAGTCTGGAATATGTATAGGAAGTATCTGAAGTGCAGGCCGCCTTACGGGTAAGATATTTTTTCGGGGATATTGCTTTAAATTACCTAATTCGCTAGTATCGATATCTGCTTCCTGAGAGAATGCTATGGCAGAAGAAAATGCAAGAAAAAGAAAGACCAGAATACGCAGCATTACAACAAAGAAACTTAAAAATCTAATATCCCGGAAATAGAATGTATTTAAGAATGTAACATATTTATTATAGAAAACTCAACCATCCGCAAAACTTTCGTTTTTTTAAGTAGTTGATTTCAGATTCCATGGCGTAGGCTTCTTTTTCAAAAACTATATTTAAATACGCTTCATCATGGTTGAAGTACTTAATCAGGTTATAAAGATAATGGATCAGGTAAAGAATATAAAAACCTACCAGAAGCAATTCAAGCTGCTGTTTTAAATGAATCTTCTCGTGGTTTATAAAGTCCTTCTGGCTTATAAAACTCAATTTCTTTACCAAAATAAACGGAAAAAGTGCCATCCCTGCCATTGGCAAAAAGGGAATATAAATCACAGGAAATCTCATTGTCCATTCACCGGATTAAGAGGTGCCAGGCGGTTGGCATCAGGTTGTTTTTGGTATCGCTGATAAGATGCCTTTATAAATTCTATAAATTCATAATCATTCGCTCGTAGCACGAAGTTGTATGAAGGTCGATACTGCTCCATAAAATCCTGTAAGAACTTGCTCTTTAAGCCAGTTACGTCGCTTACTAATCTCGCCGAATAGCGATAATTAATTAGCTGATCATGATAATCTCTCTCTATGATTTTCTGCAGGTACCTGGCGTTCTTCCCCTCTTTACTCAAAATACTCCAAAGTGCGTCAATTCCTAAACCGGCGCCTCCTGTACCATTTGCACCACCTACCTGCAAAATGTCTTTTGTATTTCCCTTCCTGTAGGCATCCTTAAATTCTTTCTGTGTTTTGCTTAATTTCTCGGCGGGACTTAAAGTCGTGTCTCTGATAGTTACTTCATTCAGAAGTATACTATTCCTCTTTAAATAAAAAATCACAGTAGATTGTGATTGAATGCTTACCGTATCAACAATATAACCTTGAACAGCAGCAACTAAAATATCGCCTTTGGAGGCAATTGTTGTAAACTCACCTTTGGTATTATTATAAAATCCCTTATCAGTATTGGTATTATAGATGTAAACCCTCGAAATGCGTTGTTTGGTATCTACATCAAATACAATTCCCTGAATCTGTCGATTCTGTGAATATAGCTTCGAGACACTAAATAAAAATAAACTGCAAAGTAATACGATACGTTTCAAGTCTTAAAGCTAATTTTTTCTTTGCAGGAAATCCTACAATTTAACACTCATTAACTTATTTTGAAACAAGTAAAAGCTGTCCTAGTTTTAATTCCGCAGTTTGCAGTGAGTTTAAAATTTTTATATCATCAACAGATATTCCAAAACGCTGACTGATAGAATAAAGAGAATCTCCTGATTTTACTTCATAGATTTTCATAGCAAGCGACACCTTTTCAGCCTGAATAACTTGTTTCCTAGGCTCTTCTTTCGCTATTTCTGCAATCACTTTCTCCTCACGTTTAATTTGTGCAATCGCACTACTTTCTTCCCTGTCGTACTGATCTAATTGATAACGCTCAATTAAATCAATCAAAAGGTCGGCATACTTAGGATTGGTCGCATATCCAGCTTTTTTTAAACCTTTTGCCCAACCTTTATAATCGTTCCTATCGAGCTGAAATAGGGAAGAATATCGTGCGCGTTTTAAAAATTCAGAATGATCGCGGTAAGACTGTTCGGCGTTTTCATACACTCTGAAACATTCGCCCGCGGAATCGTCGTCTTGTAAAATGGTTGGCCCCGTCCAATCGACATTACATTTTATGCCAAAATGATTATTAGCTTGTGTAGCCAGAGTACTGTTGCCGCTAGCCGATTCAAGTAATCCCTGCGCTAAGGTTATGCTTGCCGGAATTCCACTTTTAAACATTTCATCTATCGCAATTGCTTTAAACTGTTCTATATACTCTAACGAAGTTTGACTTTTGGAAAGGGTGTTTGTTTTGAAAACTTTAACCGGAACGCTAACTGGTTTTTTGGTGTCTTTTTTAGCTATGACAGGCTTTGTTGTTGTGCACGCGATCGAGAATGCCGTGCAAAAGGTTAAAATAAATACTTTCATTAGGTTTTTAGAAATACAAAGTTTGTCCAATCGTTAATATGTTTGATTTTAATTCGTTCTTTTCTTTAATCGCTTCCACTGTAGTTTGGAAACGCTTTGCTATAAGTTGCAGAGTATCACCCTTTTTTACGGAATAAACCAAAGGTTGGTTGCTTCTACTTTCATTCGCCAAAATGGTTTTCTTCTGGGTTAACACCATCGGCGTAAGCGGACCATCATATTCGTATAATTTATACGCTTTTATAATCGCCATAACCTGACTCGCCCATGTTCCGCTGGCAGCATAACCTCCTCGCTGTATTCCGTATACCCAACTTTTATAATCGCTGATTGGATATTTAGTAAAAAGACTTGAAAACCGTTTTTTTAACAAATTTGCGAAATCCGTATATGACTCATCAACGTTTTCGTATCCTTTATAAGACGACTTAATGGGCTTCGGACCAGAGCCCCCCTTCATTCCAAAATGATTGTTCAGATATTTCGCTATTCTGCTGTTTCCGCTGGCCGATTCATGAATTGCAACTCCCAAAACGATGCTGGCAGGTACGCCATATTCATTCATTGTTCGTATTGCCGCCTCTTTGTATAGCTCGACATATCTTTTTGCTGCCGGCTGAGCCGATACTGCTATGTTAATACATAATACCGACAAGAAAATGATTAGAGTTTTTTTAATCATAGCTTTTGCAGTTTACGGATTATGAATAGACCATCTCGCACAGGCAATATAAACTTCTCAGTACGCTGGTCGTTACTTACTTTTTCATTAAAATGACGAATATTTTCAGTGTCTTTATCTGTTGCCCCCAAGGTAACTTTACCACTCCACAACACATTATCAACCACTATGAGGCCCCCTTTTCTTACCTTCTCAAATACTAAATCATAGTAAGTGCCATTGTTTTTTTTATCCGCGTCAATAAATACAATATCAAAAACTTCGTCCAATTGCGGGATGATATTCACCGCATTGCCGATATGATATTTAATTTTAGTACTGAAACGTGAGGAATCAAAGAATTGTTGTACACGTTCTTCTAACTCGGCATTTACGTCGATCGTATGTATCAAGCCGTTATCAGCTAAACCCTCCGCTAAACACAAAGTAGCATAACCGGTATAGGTTCCAATTTCGAGAATCCGGGAAGGTGAAGTGATTTTGCTTAGAAAACTTAGGACACGACCCTGGTAATGCCCTGAAAGCATTCGAGGCATAGGTACCTTTAAATGCGTTTCACGATTTATGTATCTGAGCAATTCCGGTTCCGGATCACAATGTTGCTCAAGATAGGTCTGCAGTCCCTCAGCAAGCAGTTCCATGGGGGGCAAATATAGGGCTTTTGATTTTTACTCAAGCAAAAAATTTCATAAAACCATGATTGTCAGCTAAATGATGGCTACTGATTAACTCTAAAGCGAGTTAAAGCCACGATTACTTTTTATTTCAAGATAGGACTGAAGTATAATGGTGGCAGAGATTGTATCGATTCTTTCCTTATTTTGCCTGTCAGTTTTTTTAAATCCGCTTTGAGCGATAGTAGCGGATGCCATTTTTGAAGTAAACCGCTCATCGACAGATTCTATTTTTATTTCAGGGAAATTCTTCTTTAACATTGTAATGAAGCCTTTCACATGTTGCGCAGATTGCGAAGGTGTACCATCCATTTGTTTTGGCTCGCCAACTACGAAACATTCTACCTGTTCAGTCAGCAAATATTTTTTAATAAACTCTACTGCGTCTTTTGGGTGAATGGTGGTGAGCCCGGTGGCTATAATTTGCAGAGGATCGGTTACAGCGACGCCGATTCGTTTATTTCCGTAATCAAAAGCCATTATTCGAGCCATGTTTAGATTTGAGATTGAGACATCAGATATGAGAATCGACTAAATGACGAAATCCATTCTCTCAAATCTACTACCTCCTGCCTGTATCGTCAAATCTTTTTAATCAGTTAATTCTCAGCTCTCACATACAAGGTCATAAATAAAGCAGCAAATTCTCACATCTCACATCTTGATTCTCACATCTAATTACTATTTTGCAACTTATGCAGTTTTCGGAAATTGTAGGCCAGCGAGATGTAAAGCAACATCTTATCCAATCCGTTATTGAAAACAGAGTGAGCCATGCGCAGCTCTTTTTATCGCCCGAAGGTTCGGGAGGATTGCCCCTGGCATTAGCTTACGCTCAATTTATTTCCTGTGAAAACCGTTTGCCAAATGATAGTTGCGGAGAATGTTCATCATGCAGAAAGTATAATAAGCTTATCCATCCGGATCTTCATTTCTCATATCCATTCTTTGCAAAGCATAAAGAAGATACGTCGCTGACCTTTATTGAGGAGTGGCGGGATGCATTTCTTTCCAATCCATATTTAAGTCTTGACGAATGGCGCAATCAGCTGGATGCTGAAAATAAGCAAGCCAACATTAATATTGCAGAATGCCATCAGATCATCAAAAAGCTTAGTATGAAGCAATTTGAGGCTGAATATAAAGTTCTGATTATGTGGTTGCCGGAATATCTTGATAAGGCCGGCAATTCTTTGCTAAAACTCATTGAAGAACCGCCGCATAAAACATTATTTTTATTGGTGGCGCAAAATCAGGATCAGATACTGAACACGATTTTATCGAGAACTCAACTAATAAAAATTCATCGATTATCTGATAAAGAAATAACAGAATTCCTGGTCGATAAGAAAGGTCTTGCAGAAGAGCAGGCTATAAGAATAGCTTATTTAAGTGAAGGAAACATTCAAACCGCGTTAAATTTAAGTAAGGAGGAAGGAAACAATAATTTCGGTGTTTTTTCCGACTGGCTACGGATTTGTTTTGCAAATCGCGGAATGCAGGCCATTGATTTTGCCGAAAACGCCGCACGATTTGGCCGGGAAAATCAGAAAAACTTATTAAAATATGGCATGAAGCTTTTGCGCGAAGTAATGATGGTTTTATCAGGGGCCAGCAATCTTGTACATCTACCAGGCAATGAAAAGGAATTTGTTATTAACTTTAGCAAAACCTTAAACCTGGCTAAAGCAGAAGCAATAATAAACGAGCTTGAAAAAGCGCACTATCATATAGAAAGGAATGCAAATCCTAAAATTTTATTTTTAGATGTATCTTTGCAATTTATTAAGATTTTAAAGTTTAATACGCTCCCCAAGGGGACTCAACATATATATAACTAAATGGGATGTGGTTCTTGTTCAACAGGCGGCGGATGTACGCCTGCCGGCTGCAAAAGTAATGGTACTTGCCTTACTAACGGTTGCAGCAAATTAGATGTTTACGACTGGCTGTCGAATATGGACATGCCGGCAAATTATAAAGCTTTCAACATTGTAGAAATAAAATTTAAAGGTTCGCGTAAAGATTTTTATATCAATCATGAGAACCTGTATGTTGAGAACGGCGAGCTGGTGGTTACCGAAACGGCAACCGGCGGCTATGATGTCGGTCATATTTCTTTAACGGGTGAACTGGTGCGTATGCAAATTAAAAAGAAGCATATGCGACTGGAAGATATCACCAAAAAGATTATTCGCCGGGCAACCCCTGCCGATGTTGATAAGTGGAAAGCAGCTAAAGATTTAGAGTGGGAAACTATGCATAAAGCCAGAACTTTGGCAATTGCATTAGGTTTATCCATGAAACTGAGTGATGTAGATTATCAGGGTGATAAAACAAAGGCTACATTTTACTACACGGCCGAGGGTCGCGTAGATTTTCGCGAACTGATTAAAAAGATGGCGGAAACTTTCCGTATCAGGATCGAAATGCGCCAGATCGGAATGCGACAGGAAGCGAGTAGATTGGGAGGACTAGGCTCCTGCGGTCGCGAATTATGCTGCTCTACCTGGCTTACGGATTTCAAAACTGTGTCAACCTCGGCTGCACGTTATCAAAACTTATCGCTGAATACACTAAAATTAGCGGGCCAGTGTGGTAAACTGAAATGTTGTTTAAACTATGAGCTGGACACTTACATGGATGCTCTTAAAGACATTCCGGATGAAGTAGAACGACTAGAAACATTAAAGGGAACGGCAAGGCTTCAGAAAACCGATATTTTCAAGCGACTGATGTGGTTCAGCTATCCTAAAGAAGAAAACTGGATTCCTGTTGAAATAAACCGGGTAAAAGAAATTCAAAAATTAAACAGAGAAGGGATTAAACCTCAAGATTTAAGAGATGAGGCAGTTGACTTAAAAGCCGTTCCGGTGGTTAAAGCTCTGGATTACGAAAACGTGGTTGGACAAGATAGTATTACCCGTTTAGACGAGAGACGAACCAGTAACAAAAAGAAAAAGAAACGTACTAACAATAACAGGCCTCAGCCGTCAAATGCTTCGGCCACTATAAAAACTCCTGAAGTAACAATTAAAGAAACAACGGTAAAACCCGAAGGCCAAAATACCCCTAAGCAGCCCAATCAGCAAAATAAAAACCGAAATCGTAACAGGAGGTCTAATAACAATAAGCCTAAGCCCAATGAATAATTTATTCAGGATCTTACTTTTATCTTCAGTACTGTTTTTTGGATGCAATGACAATGCAGTTATAGATGTTAACAAAGAGATTGGCAGTCGTAACTGGAGTTATATTAAAAAGATAACGATTCCAGTTAAAATTGAAGATGTAAATACACCCTATAATCTCTACATGAATTTGCGGCATACCGCAGATTATAAATATTCTAACATCTTTGTTCTGATTCGCCAGATAAATCCAGGGGGAGCACGTACAACTGAACGAAAAGAGTTTCAATTGGCCTATCCTGATGGCGAATGGCTAGGGAGCGGTTCAGGAAACCTCTATACCTATCAACTCTTGTTCAGAGAAAAATATAAATTTCCTTTTCCGGGCACCTATATTTTTGAATTTGAACAGAATATGAGAGACAATCCCCTAAGAGAGATCAGAGATGTGGGCATGCGGGTAGAGCCTGCTGATTAGGGTATTTAGTTTTTCCAGCGAAAAGATTTAATCATTACATCAATATCCTTTCCGATAAATTCTAAAACCGGCTGAATTGAATCCTGCCGGGGCTCTTCGTTAAAATAAAGCGCCCCGCGAAGATAATTTTTCGAGCTATCTGTAAGAAAAAATTGGATTGCAGAAGCGGTATTCCCCTTAATTGAATAGTAAGTTCCATAAACCTTATTAGCGGGATAGGAAATCTGCCCTTCGTCTATGGCCGTGGCTTTAACCGTATGCTTAAAAGCAAACGTGCGCGAATCTTCTACTAACTCATTGAAACTTTTACGAGAGGTAACAGAGTGGTAACTTAAATGAAGTTTTCCATTAAACTGCGGATATGAAATATTCAGCCAGCAGGGCTCAGCATTGTTTGAACTGTCTGGAGATACAGAAGCATAAACAGGATACTCAAAGGTATAATTACAATCAGACTGATAGATTTGGTATTCTTTTGCAGGGAAGTCAATTCTAAAATATCCTCTCGGTTTTGGGGTGTAATCGCCGCCGGAAAAACATCCCGAAAGGAGAAACGCCAAAATTGATATGTAAACAGCAAATCTCATCTAGCTGTTCCAGATCTCCCAGGCTTTCTCTGCTTGAAGGTATAGCATTTCTTCCCCATTCTTCACCGTAGCGCCTTTCTCTTTTCCACGTTTCATAAATTCTGTTTCTGCGGGATTATAGACCAGATCATACAGCAAATGCTTATCAGTTATATACTCATAGGGAATATCCGGACAGGTTTCAATATCAGGCATGGTACCCAAAGGGGTAGTATTTATGATAAGTAAATGCTCTTTCATCATACTCTGATTGATGTCGGCATACTTTATTTGTTTTCTGACTGATCTGCGTGAAACTATCTTGTAATCGATATCCAGCTTATCTAATACAAACGCAACGGCTCTGGAAGCGCCTCCGGTGCCTAAAATCAAGGCTTTGTTGTGATATTTTTTAAGCAGAGGTTTTAAAGAGGCTTCAAATGCATAGGCATCAGTATTATATCCTTCAAGTCGCATTTTCTTCGTAGAAAATTCGCCAGTGAAAAAAGACTCTATTGGTTTCTGATTTATAATTTTGATACAATTTACAGCATCGATGGCTTTAGCTTCGGGCGTAACCTTATCAAGATAATACATGATCCCTATTTTATGCGGAATAGTTACATTAAGGCCGCATAGTTCGGGATTTGACGCTAACAAATCCTGTAAATCACTTATATTTTCCATCGGGAATAATTCGTAAGTGCAGTCTGTTAAACCTTCACGTTCAAATTTCTCGGTGAAATACTTTTTTGAAAACGAATGTCCCAAAGGAAATCCTATCAATCCGAACTTTCTCATTACCTGTTAATGATAAGATTATAGTGAACTAAGAAAATGATTAAACGTATCGCCTCGCAAACCCAAACGTATAGTTTCTAATGGTATTACTTCTGCGGGGGCGATGTTTCCTAAATTAACATTGGCACCGATTAATTTAATAAACCATACCTGCTGGTCCTTTTGAGGTGCTTCCCATATTATTTTCTCCTGCGGAATTTGCGTTAAAATTTCGTCTACCAATCCTTCGCGCACTTCACCGGAGTCGCGGTAAATACCAACATTCCCTCCTTCTCTTGATTCGGCGATAAGTTTCCAGGAGCCAGCCTCAAGTTCTGCATTCATTAATTTTATCCATTTATAAGGCGCAAAAATCTTTTGCGCATCTTTAGATCCAACTTCAGAGATAACCGTAACCTGCTCGCTTAACTTGCTGATGTATTCGCATTTCAAATCATGTGGAATATCAATAGATCCGTCTGATACCTCTGCATATTTCATTCCAAATTTGTCAAGTGTGCGGCGATAATCATCGAATTGATTACGAATAATAAAAGCCTCAAATAATGTACCTCCAAAATAAACCGGCACATTTGCATCATTATATACTTTTAACTTTTCGGCCAGGTTTGGTGTAACAAATGAAGTCGACCAACCTAACTTCACAATGTCGGAATGCGGACCTCCAACTTCTAAAAAATTCTCAACTTCTCGAATGCTCAATCCTTTGTCCATTACCATAGTAATGCCATTAGCACGAGGTTTTTGGGTACGTTCAGGAATATCGTTTAAATCGTAATTCATATTTATCGCAAAAAAAATCCAATACCGGATTTGCGCCCAAAGGTATTGGATTTCTTTTATACTTTAAAGGATGTTATTAGAGCAGGTACTTATTAATCACATCCACAATTATTTTGTTGTTCTGCAATTGAGGTAGATACTCGAACAAAATTTCGTGCTTGGCGGGGTCAATCTTCAGTGCTAATTCCAGGAAATTTAATGCTTCGTTCGTTTGACCGTCTGCAAACAGGTAAGCCACCATCCTGTAATATAGCTCCGCAGCTTCCGGATTATTTTTTATAGCATCCGAAATCGTTTCAATGGCACCGCCAAGCTTATGCTGTTCGTATAAAATAGACGAAAAATCCAGCCATGCCTCTATATCCAAGGGGTTAAATTCGATCACTTTCTCGTATGCCTTCTCTGATTCTTCAAGCTTCCCAAGTTTATACTGTGCATCGGCAATGGCAAACCAATAATCAGGGTTTTTATCGTCGATTGCCAGCGCTTTCTTATAAAAATGAAGGGCTTCAAAATTCCGCTCTTCGAAATCAAGAGTTACCCCAATTCCAAACCATGCATCTGCAAGTTTTGCGTCCAGTTTAACTGCCTTTTTATAATAAGAACGGGCTTCTTCCATCTGCTCAAGCTTCTCATAACATTCGCCGATGGCGCAATAGGTATCTGCATTTGGCGGTTCATATTCAAAGGTTTGCTTGTATACTTCAATGGCTTCGACAAATTTATCCAGGTGCACAAGGCAATTTCCCTTATTGAAATATGCTGATGAAAAGTTTTCTTTGATCAGAATAGCATAATCATATGCATCAATACCCTTCTCATACAGGCCCATTTTATGATAGGCATTGCCTAAATTGTACCAGGCCGCATAAGAATAAGGCTCTGTATCTATGTATTGATTATAGAACTGAATGCTTTCTTCCTGCTTATCCAAAACATCATAGCAGAATGCCAGTTCATATAGAGCATCCTGATTCTCCATATTTTGCTCCAGGCATTTCTTTAGATAAGAAATAGCGTTTTCATACTCTCCTATGTTTTGATGCACAAGTGCAATCTGCAACAAAATATCATCTGTGCTTTCTGCAAGGCCCAAAGCTTTTTGATAATTATCCAAAGCTTCTTCATGACGTTCCAGAGCTTCATATATATTTCCACGGATAATATAAATATCAGCTTCAGACGGCTCAAGAGTTTCGGCCTTTCGTAATGCCTCAAAAGCTCTGTCTAACTGATTGGTTACAACAAAAAGTTGAGCCTGTTTAATAAAGAACACTGCGGCAAAGGGATGTTGATTTACGGCATATTCTACAACCTGAAGCGCTTTTATAGGATCATTCTTCTCAATGTAATAGTCAATAATATTCTCAAAAGCCTGCGCATCAAAAAAATACTGATCCTGATTACGGATCATTTCCTCATATCTTTCTACTGAAAATTTTGGATCTTCAGAGAACTCAAATTCAAAATCGTCTTCCATTCACAAAAAATTTAAGAACACTCACTGGTACCATCTATAAATAAACCTAAAAACATACTGACAGTTTTTTAACCACTATTAAATTACCTTTTAACAAGATTGTCGAATTAATTATTTTTCAACATATCCACGGTTAAATGATAATTTATGGAAAACTAAACAGGTAACAGTATTTTTTAAGTGAATAAATTTTCTGATCTCCAGAGCGTGTTGCGATTAATTTAAATATACAAAAAATCAGCCAATAATCATTCTAAAGAATTGCTTAAGTATCTTTGCAAAAGTTATGACACCATCAGAAATTAACATTAAATGGAAAGAGCTGCAAGAACGCCTAGCTAGAGACTTCGATTCTGACAAGCCGGATATCAAAGTGGTATTATTTTTAATTGGTGTTCAGGAGCTTGGAAAGGGCCCAAGAAAATTTTCAAAGCGTCAGAAAGAAGAGCTGATGCATATAGCAAATTGCCGTTTATTTAGCGAATTGGGCTTTTATGAGCTCGAAGGCCTGGATCAGGATGGCTGGCCACACTGGAGATTAGTTAAGCCAATTCCAAGTTACACGCTGTTGGAACAAGAAATGCTATTGAAATCGCTGATAATTACCTATTTCGAAGAAAATACCTGATTCTTGAAATTTACGTTTAGATAGAATTAAATCAGATAATGAAATACCACAAAAAAATCCTTCTTCTAGCTTTTATCTTGTCTGCCAGTTTAACATATGCTGCCAAATCAAAGATGTACTATGTCAGGATTAAATCGGCCTATGGCGAGTCGATCGTGCGACTATATAATGAGACTCCGAAACACAGGGATAATTTTGTGAAACTTACTAAAAGCGGCTTTTATAATGGGACACTGTTTCACCGTGTAATTAAAGATTTTATGATTCAGGGAGGCGATCCTGACTCAAAAAAAGCAAAGCCGGGACAAATGCTCGGAAACGGAAGCTTAGGATATACTATTCCGGCAGAATTTAATGACCAGCTGTTTCACAAGAAAGGCGCTCTCGCTGCAGCCAGGGATGAAAATCCCCAAAAAGCAAGTAGCTCTACACAGTTTTACCTGGTTCAGGGGAGAACGTTTACCGATGCCGAATTAAACCGAATAGAACAGATGAAAATCTCGGGCAAGAAAATCCCGCAAGCTCAGCGCACTGTTTATAAAACGATAGGGGGGACTCCTCACCTCGATCAAAACTATACTGTTTTCGGAGAAGTGGTAAAGGGAATAGAACAGGTTGATAAAATTGCCGGATTAAAAACGAATGAAGTTAGCCGCCCTTTAGAGGATGTAGCAATAAAAATCAGTCTGCTAAAAAAAAGAGAAATAAAAAAACTTGAAAAAGAGCTACTCGCTGCTTCATTCAGAAGCAAGCTTATAATGGATTCAAAATAAGAAAACGTCATGAGTTCCAGTAAAAAAACTCGTGATAGCTTCATAGCCGATAAAAAAACATTTATATTCAAATGAAAATTGTATCGTATAATGTAAACGGAATTCGATCAGCATTTAGCAAAAACTGGCTTACCTGGTTACAAGCTGTCAATGCAGATGTTGTATGTCTGCAGGAAATAAAAGCCAATCCCGAACAGTTAGCCGAAATTCTGGTACTGATTGAGCAGATGGGGTACGAACACTACTGGTATCCGGCACAAAAAAAAGGCTACAGCGGAACGGCGATCCTAAGTAGAAAAACCCCTCTTAAAGTTGAGTATGGTTGTGGTCATTGCGATTATGATTTCGAAGGACGAATAATAAGAGCAGATTTTGAAGAACTTTCTGTTATGAGTACTTATTTTCCTTCTGGATCCAGCGGTGATATCAGGCAAGGATTTAAATACCAGTTCCTCGACGACTTTCAGGATTATATCGACAAACTGAAGATTGAACATCCAAAAATGGTGATCTCGGGCGATTATAACATTTGTCATAAAGCGATTGATATTCACAATCCGAAATCCAATGCTAATTCCTCGGGGTTTTTACCCGCTGAGCGTGAATGGATGGAGAATTTCGTAAACAGTGGTTTTATAGACTCTTTCAGGTATTTTAATGAAGATCCGCATCATTATACGTGGTGGAGTTACAGAGCGGGTGCAAGAAAGAAGAACTTAGGCTGGCGTATTGACTACAATATGGTGACTAAAGAACTTGAACAAAACTTAAAACGCTCGGCTATTTTGTGTGACGCAATTCATTCAGACCACTGTCCGGTATTGTTGGAGCTCGACCTATAAAAAAATCATCGCATGAACGCAGACAGGGTCTTGAACCGCGCTTCGTAAACATGCTATTCAAAACAAGCCCATCTGCTTTCCTCCAGCAGGCATAAAATGACTAAAATCTAAATCCGGCATAGATCTGCCGGATAAAAACCTGTTTACCGAAATCTTAAAAAGTTGGTGAATGCTTTCAGCAATTTTTCCATCTCCCCGCATTCTCCTTCCCCAATTACTATCGTTTAATTTCCCCCCATGGCATTCAGCAATAGCATGTAGAACTTTTTCTGCCCTGTCGGGATAAGCCTTATAAATCCAATCGGTGAAGATTTCAGCGATAGAACCATTCAGCCTTATTAAAGTAAATATCGCTGCAAGCGCTCCGGCATCCGCTGCAGCGCTAATTAAAGAAGGCATTTCATCACTGTTCAGGCCTGGAACAATCGGCGCTACCATTAACCTGACGGGAATATTTGCTGAGGAGAGTTTATTCATAACCATCAAGCGGCTTTTTGCAGTCACGGTTCGTGGTTCCATTTTCTGCCTCAGGCTTTCATTTAATGAATTTATTGTGATAGTAACATGCGCCAGATTCAGTTTTGACAATTCCTGCAATAGGTCCATATCTCTGACAATCAGATTGTTTTTACTAATGATGCTGACGGGATGTTTATATTTCAGGAAAACCTCGAGAAGAGACCGGGTTATTTTGAGCTTACGTTCAATGGGCTGATAACAATCGGTATTGCCGGATAGCATGATTGTTTGCGGCTGATAATTCTTCTTATTAAAAAACTTTTCTAGTAATTCGGCCGCGTTCCGCTTAACTATTATCTTGCGCTCAAAGTCCAAGCCAGCGCTAAATCCCCAGTATTCGTGGGCATTTCGGGCATAACAATACAAACATCCATGTTCACATCCCTGATAAGGATTTATGGATTGCATAAAAGACAGGTCGGGGCTATCCGAAATGCTTACAATTGTTTTAGGAAACTCTTCAAGAATCTGAGTGTTTACATTTTCATGCATCTCTTCATCCAGGGCCTCAATATGTTCAGCTACATATTTATTTTTTTGAAATTTATTATGGGTGTTTACCTGAGCACCCCGCCCCTTAAAATACTCACTATTCTGTTCAAACGGCATGAACAAAAATACTAAATTATTTAGCATTTAAAAGTGGTGGGCTAATATTTTCTGTCAAAGAAGGCCTTGTGGAGGATGTAGTAACCAGTTAAAGTTTTAATTTAATCAAAATACTTACTATCCTATACCTAATACCACTTAAGTAGTCTTACATCAATCATTTTGTTAGCTGAAATTACCATCCTTTTAAATTCTTGGACATCACTTAAGCCATCTTTTCCTCGATAGTGATAAGGATAAACTATTTTAGGTTTAAAAGCCAGAACGGCACCTGCCGCCTGCTTAATGTCCATGGTGTAAGGGAGGTTCATACAGACAAAGGCGACATCAATATTTTTAAGGTTACGCATCTCGGGAATATCCTCAGTATCGCCGGATATATATATTCTCTTATTACCTGCCTCGATAAGATATCCGTTACCGCGCCCTTTTGTGTGCATAGACGAGGGGCTTTCGGGTAGATTGTACATAGGTATGGCTGTTATTATCAGCTTAGAGACGTTAGTCTTTTCAAAATTTCTAAGAACCATTAGATTTTTCCTGATCGAAGCCGGTAACAGTTCGGCGACAGCCTTGGGCACAATTAACTTGGTGCTTGAACTGCATACAGATTTTAAAGTTGCAGAATCTAAGTGATCGCCATGTATATCTGTTATAAGAATTATATCGGGTTTTTTAAAATTTTTAAAGGCCCGCGCACCACCTGTTGGGTCGACGTAAATAGTGAGATTATTCCAGCTTGCAACAAACGTGGCATGTTTCACTGGATATATCAATAAAGGGCCCTTACTGGTTTGAACTTTGTCACTGGTTTGGGTCTGCGCAATTAATCCCGAACCAGCAAAGCAAGTAAGGAATAACACAACTAGCTTAATTTTCATTCTAAAGGTTTTCTTAATAACAAAAATATAAGGAAAAGTTTATCAGAAAAAAGGTACAACTTTTGCAGAAATACACAGTATAAAAGCTTTTTTCTGGTTTTTTAAAAAATATTTAACGACATTTACCTATAGTTAAAATAGGTGCCATTAAATTATTGATGAAGAGACTCTTACTAATATTTTTTCTCTTCTTACTATTTTCAGATGCTTTGCCCGCAATTGCGGGGAATATTTCCACGGCGCCTTTAAACGAAACCTCTCAAAATATTCCTTCTTTTCAGGAAATACAAGATAAAGCCGGTAAAACCTTTATTTTCTGGGAACAAACATCCACAATAGCGCAAATAAATTCTCATTTTTTCATACAACGAATAAATCATAATGGGGCATCTATTTGGGGAAAAGATGTGGAATTATCTTGCGATAGCGATCGAATTCAAAACTCTCACAAGCTAATTGCAGATGACCAGGGAAGTGTAATTATTACATGGGAAGAGCGCACAATTCGAAGTGAAGAAACCAATCTTTTTATTCAAAAAATCGATTCATCGGGGAATAAATTATGGGGGACGCAAGGGATATTAATCTCGGATGTGCCCGGATCTCAAATCAGTCCTTTTATTAGCCCGGATGGAAAAGGTGGTGCATTTATAGTCTGGAGTGATTCAAGAAACGACCTCACTGGCGCAAACTGGGACATCTATGCGCAGCGCATCAACGCAGAGGGAAAAGCTCTTTGGCAAGAAGGGGGCTTAGCAATAAGCACAGATCTTAGAGACGAATATATCGGCAAAATACTGCCTGCAAATGATGGAGGAATGACGATTATTTGGGACATGGTGATTCCCGACATTTCGGGAGCCGCAGAAGGATATGAGTTCTATTTCAGAAAAGTGAACCAGACTGGCGAAGTTGTACATACCTTTAACAGAGAAAATTTTCTGTCGCTCCCGGTAAGCAATACAAATTACGCTTTGGGTGGGGACATTCTAAGCGATGGAAACAATGGCTTTTTTTTAAGTCTTGCATTGAATGATCAACAACAAGTGTCTACCAGCCTATATTTACAGCACGTCTTAAGCACAGGCGATTTAGTTTATGCCGGGGCCTTTGGCGAATTAGTTGATAATGACGTTCAAAATGCAAAGGAAATTAATTTCCAGACAGACACCATAGGCAATCTCAAGGTCACCTGGCTTAAAAAGGCTGACAACTCATCTATAATTTATACCCGGCAATTTGACAGTCATGGAAATCTAGATTTCATAGATTCTGAGCCAATTCAAACGGAATTAGTGACCGAATCTCAAAATCATAAATCGATCGATACATTACCGGTAGGCAGCGTGGAAGTTTTCTTCACCAAAGCTGATTCAAACCTAAATATCCATTCACAAAACAAAGTGAACAAGAGTACGCTCGCGAAGCAAATAAGAAAACTCCCTTCTATCACGCGAATGGATCTGAACAAAACGATCGCAGAACCCGAGAAACATGGGAATCAATCGTCAACTTCAGACCCGCGGCTAGCACAAACCCTTAAATTAACAAATAAAAAGGAAGGTCTGCTACAAGCTGATATGTCAAAGGTTAAATCAGCAGGGACAAATCCTATTTCGATTGATCATGGGAAAGAATTATACGCTTCTAGTATTCAACATAAAGCTGCAAAAGCATTAGCTTATGCGCATAAAATGAGCTATTCTAAACCCGTTTCGACGGAAGGTTTAGTTAGAACCGCAGATATAGCGTATCGGCCTATGACTCTCAGTTGCTTAGACACAGATGATCCGCTTCCTGATCCGCCGCTTCAATTGATCGCTGTCAATTAATTTCAGACTCCAGATACACTCCTAACTCTCTTTTGGCTTTTACCAATGCAGAGCCTATTACCTGATGCATATCGTAATACCGATACTCGGCCAAACGTCCCCCGAAGATTACATTAGTTTCAGCCTTAGCTAAATCCTGATACTTTTTTACAATTGCGGAATTATTTTCATCATTCACAGGATAATAGGGTTCCAAACCCTTCGAACCCTGTAAAGGATATTCTTTAGTTATCACTGTTTTAGGCTGGGTTCCGAATTCAAAATGTTTATGTTCGTACACCCGATTGTACGGTGTTTCGGCATCAGTATAATTAAAAACCGCGTTTCCCTGGTAGTTTTCCTGATCCAAAGTTTCCACTTCAAACCTAAGACTCCGATATTCCAGCTCGCCGAATTGATAGCCAAAGTATTCGTCAATTTTGCCTGTAAAAACTATTTTATCGGCCAGAGCACCTAAAGCTTCGCGATCTGCAAAGAAATCGGTATTCAATCGCACTTCCACTCCTTTTAATAAGCCCTCTACGATTTTGTTGTAGCCACCAACGGGGATTCCCTGATACTTGTCGTTAAAATAATTATTATCATAAGTAAAACGAACCGGAAGGCGTTTTATAATAAAGGCAGGTAATTCAGTAGCTTTCCTTCCCCACTGTTTCTCTGTATAGTGCTTAATCAGCTTTTCATAAATATCCGGGCCAACGAGTTTCAGAGCCTGCTCTTCCATATTTTTAGGTTCGGCAATGCCTAAATATTCAATTTGCTCCGCGATTTTCTGCTTAGCCTCCTCAGGAGTTTTTGTTCCCCATAGACGATAAAAAGTATTCATATTAAAAGGAAGATTATATAACTCTCCTTTGTAATTAGCGACCGGCGAATTGGTATAGCGGTTAAATTCGGTGAATTGGTTTACGTAATCCCAGATCTCTTTATCATTCGTGTGAAAAATGTGGGCACCATACCAATGCACGTTTATCCCCTCCATTTCTTTACAGTAAACGTTGCCGCCGGCATGTTCACGTTTATCAATAACAAGGCATTTCTTTCCGGCTTTGGTTGCCTCATGCGCAAAAACGGCTCCGAATAGTCCGGAGCCTACAATTAGGTAGTCGTATGTTGTGTCAATCATGCAATTAGTTGTAATTAAGAGAACAGGATTAAAACCTACATTTGATAAATTAGTTTTCAGCAAACAGTAATTATAACATCGAGGAAACGAATTCTCTTACAGTTTTTTTAAAAACGCGGCGAAGATGTTTAAAACTCAGTACCGAATAATGATAAAGGTGAGACTTAAATAATAATAAAAAAGAATTTCTTCCTCCCTTTAATACTAATACCTGAACCCATTTATTAAAGAGAAGCTTCCGAAGTGCATGATGGTTATATCTCTCAAGAACCTTCGCATTATTAAAGAAACCTTCCAAAAAGCTTTTGTACTCAAATAATTCGAAATCATCCATCTTGCCAGTAAGAAAACTGTGATGCAGGTCAACTATCCTTTCATTTGAATGAATTTTAAATCTCGAATGGAAATCGCGTAATATGTTTTTTTCTACTTTCTGTAATCTCCCGATATTTGACAAAGAAATATTATTTTCATGTATGCGATATTTAACTAAGATATCGTCCATCATTTCAATCGGATAGCTTTGCGATATTCGCATTGCTAAGTCATAATCTTCTGCAGGATCATTTGCATTATAAGACCCCACAACTTTTATAATATCTGTTTTTATCATTACTGCAGAATTAATCAGAAAATTACCGAATATCAATCCCACATTTCTGTCTCCATTAATAACTGGCGACTCGGAAATGGTTCTTCCTTGACTATCGATATTAAGAGCCCTTCCACTGCATAAAGCTAGGTCCGGATTTTTAATAAAAAAACTGTTTTGAATTTCCAACCTATTTGAAACGGCAATATCATCACAATCCAAAATGGCAAAATATTCCCCTAGAGCTTCTTGAACTCCTCTATTCCTTGTAAATATCAAGCCTCTATTTTCCTCATTATTCAACAACCGGATTCGCGGATCTTTGTATCGGCTGATTATTTCCCAGCTATTATCTGTTGAACCGTCGTTGATTATTAGAAACTCAAAATCTGAAAATGTTTGAGATAGGACGCTATTTATAGCTTGTTCTAAATAACGATTTCCATTATAGACCGCCATAAAAACTGTTATAACGGGCTTCTTTCTCATATGCTTATCCATCTTTTCAATATAAGCCCAGAATAATCAAGCTCTGGCAAATTCATCCATTGTTTAGGCGATATAACTTTTCTTTACACCAAGGAATATCATTAGAAAAAAATACAAATAAGGGGTCGTTAAATTTGATTACATCTAACTTTAACAAAATAAGACAAATCGCATATATTACCTAAAAGATTTTTTGTCCATAGTTATGTAAGGATAATAAATTTTCCACAAGTCAGATTCCGATTAAGAAGCGAACCACAAGACAATCATAAGCACAATCCTTACATATCACAGAGTTAATATATCGTATACAAAGGAAAAGTCTGCTAGAGAATATGTTTCTAGTATTACAATGTTATTTTTGCGGGTCCAAAATACTACAAAGAGTAGTTTCTAACTCAAAATTGTTTAAAATTAAGGAGCTTAACTTATGAAGAGAATATTATTTATCACTCCAACTTTCGCCAGAACTGGTTCTGAAATGGTTTTGTGGTACTTAATTACAAGCTTAAACCCAGAGAAATATAAAGTATTTCTTTTCTCGATTAAAAAGGGAGAACTCATAGAGTGTTTACCTGATAATATAGATAAGTCTGTTTCATATAAATATTCAAAAAATTGGTATAAAATAGTATTCCGTATACTACTTAAGCTCTGTGGGGTTAAAAATCTCATCGGATACCAGCTAAAGCAAATTCAAAAACAATTCAAGGCAGATCTATGGTTTGTTAATACTATTATGATTCCTAACGCACATTTAGCAGCCAGGGACCTTGATGTTAAAGTTGCCACCTATTTTCATGAGATGGATCATGCTTATGGATTTATTACCGGCAATGAACTTCAAAGAATAATAAACATTTCCTATTGTTGTATCGGATGTGCAGAGATCGTTGTAAAAAAAATAGCAGAATTAGGCCATAAGAATATTAAACTTCAAAATAGTTTTATAAACGAGAAAATTATAAATGTTGCCAGGCAAAATATAGTTTCAATTAAAACTGCTTTGGGCATTGCACCGACAGACTTCGTATGGGTTATCTCGGGGACGGCACAATACATGAAAGGGCTAGACCAAGTTTTACCTGTGATCCGATATTTTAAAGACAAACCTGTAAAAATCGTTTGGATTGGAAATCATTCGAATACCGGACTAGAACACTACGTAAGATCTACAGCTGAAAAGATGAGTGCAGGCAAGCTTATATTTACAGGGCCTCTATCAAATGACTACTATGACTATTTAGCTATGGGCGATGGATTATTAATACTATCTAAAGAGGAATGCTTTTCTCTTGTGATGCTCGAAGCTGCCTATTTAGAAATCCCAATAGTTGCCTTTAACTCCGGAATAGTTGAAAGCTTTGTTGAAGATGGAATGGGAAAAGTGGTAAATGCGATGGATACACTTCAACTATGCAAAGAGATGGAATGGGTGCAGGCTAACAAAAGTTTAATTGACAAAAAAAAGCTAAAAAGTAAAGCCATAGAATTTACAGTCAACAGACAAATTCCCCTTTTCGAAAAAATATTAGAAGAAATTCTGGAAAATTAAATACGAGCGACCGAGTCGTTTCCAAAATTATATTAAGAATTACTCGAAGGCTTGCATTTCTACTAAGCGCCTATATAATCCATTATGTTGTATCAGCTTAGCATGCGATCCTTCCTCAACTACCTTTCCTGCTTCCAATACTACAATTTTATCAGCGCCCTGAATTGTACTTAACCTATGCGCAATAATAAGGGTAGTTCTATTTTTCATTAATTTGTTGAGGGCATCTTGAACCAATTTCTCCGATTCGGTATCTAAAGCCGAGGTTGCTTCATCCAGCAACAATATCGCCGGATTTTTTAATACTGCTCTCGCAATATTAATTCGCTGTTTCTGACCTCCGGAAAGTTTCATACCCCGATCACCGATATTAGTCTGATAACCATTCTCAGTTTTGAGAATAAAGTCATGGGCATTAGCAATTCTAGCAGCTGTTTCAACTTGTTCAGCCGTTGCATCAGGCTTACCAAAACAAATATTATTGAAAATGGAATCATTAAAAAGTATTGATTCCTGATTAACAAAGCCAATCTGATTCCGAAGGGACGCGGACTGAATATCTTTAATATCAATCCCATCAAACAATACTTTTCCCTCTTGAGGCTCAATAAAGCGCGGGATAAGATCCATTAACGTTGATTTCCCTCCTCCGGAAGGCCCAACCAGAGCTACCGTTTTCCCTTTAGGAATATCGAGAGTAATATTATTTAATATCAATTTATCGGAATAAGAAAAAGACACATTTTCAAAACTTATGCTCTCTTTAAAATCACGAAGAATAACAGCATTTGAAGCGTCGGTAATAAGAGGCGTAGTGTCGATTACTTCTAATACGCGTTCCCCGGCTGCGATGCCTGAATGAATATTACTAAAAGAATCTGTGATAGCCTTTGCTGGCCGTAATACCTGAGAAAATAGTATGATGTATGCAATAAACGCCGGAGCATCCAATTTTGATGAGCCTGTTAAAATTAAAGAACCACCATAAAGGACTATTCCTGCAACCATCGAAACGCCTAAAAATTCAGATACAGGAGATGCAAGCTGCTGGCGTTTAGCCATAGATTTAGCAAGGCGCGTATAATGCTGATTTTCTGTGAAGAATCTATTTTTTATATATTCAGTGGCGTTAAAGGCTTTTATTATTTTTATTCCGGTTAAAGCTTCATCTAAAAAGCCGATCATTAATCCCAGCGAACGCTGAGAACTTGCTGCCTGAGCTTTTAATCTTTTAACAATTCTGGATATCACAAAGCCTGATACCGGAAATATCAACAAGGAATAAAAAGTTAGTTCTGCAGAGATATTGAATAACACGGTTAGATAAACGATTAGAGTTACAGGCTCCTTAAAAACTACCTGTAAAGTGCTGGTCACAGAAAATTGGACTACCTGCACATCAGATGATACTTTTGAAATTATATCACCCTTTCGCTCATTACTAAAATATCCCAGATGCAGATTCATAATATTACTAAAAATTGCATTTCGGAAATTCAACAGTGTATGAGCCCTTAAATCTTCCATAACTTTTTGCGAGATATACCTGAAGATATTAGTAAAGAAATTTGCGGCAATAAGGATGGCGCAGACGACTTTTAAGGCATTCCATCTACCATATTGAGAGGTAAAAATGCTTAAATAATATTTAAAATTACCCATCAGATCCCATTCATCAGGTTTTATCAATATTACATCTTTGGCACTCGCAGGGGCTAATAATGCCTGTAGCAAAGGTGCCAATAGCGCGAAATTTAAAGTATTAAACAGGACAAATAAGAGAGTAGCAATTATATAGGGGATAGCGAATTTTTCTATAGGTTTCGCATAGGATAATAACCTGAAATATGTTTTCATTGAAAGCAAATATACTGAATTGAGGTAGCCTGATAAATTATATTGCAAACCAACAGGGATATAATCAATTACCTAATTGTACAGCGTGAAGAACCGACCATAAAAGCGGAATAATTATAGCTGTTTTAAAATAAAATTAAGTTTACTCAGCCTACTCTTTTTTTGCAGTGCTAATAAAAGACCTCTATTTCTTAAGAGAAAAAATAATTTTTTAAAGTTAATACCCTTCTTGTTTCTTTTTGGAAAATATAAATTATAAGTATTCGTGACAAAGTCAGGATACCTATTCTTTCTATAAGATGCACAGAGAGCCAACCATTGTTTAAAGGTCCAATCATTAGGTTTTTTTGCCTTCTTAAGATTCATCACATCACTTACACTCTGTTCATGTTGTCTGTAATCGACCAGACACTTGTTAACAAACGCTATGCTGCCCATATTTGCTGCAACGTAAGCAATCCACCAATCGTGAAATCCTACGAACCTTATAGGAATAATTTCAGAAATAATTCTTTTCTCAAATAACATTGAATGTCCCGAAATACAATTAAAGAACAATAAAGGTCTCGGATCGTCCCCTTGGAACATGTTAAATCGGTCAGAAATCTTTTTTCCAATATCTTTACCTTCTGCATCAATCAATTTAGAATCATGATAAACCAATACGTTACCTCCAGAGTAACTAATTAATTCTTCAATCTTTTCAAAACTCCATATATCATCTTGATCGCATAGAGCTATATAATCTCCGGAGCATAAAGAAATTGCTTTCTCAAAGTTTTTAGTAAAACCTAGGTTGGATGCATTTAAAAAGATTTTTATGAATGCGTATTTACGAGCATAAGAAGTTAAAAGTGCAACTGTTCCGTCGTTCGAACAATCATCCACAGCGATTATTTCCAAATTCGAATATGTTTGATTTATTAAAGAATCTAATTGTTCCTTTAAAAAACATTCTCCATTGTAAGTACAAAGGGCTATTGACACCTTTGGAAATTTAGTCATACTTAACTCTCCCTTCCTTTAACCATATCTGTCCCATTTAGCAACGTGTCAATTTCTTTTTTTATATGATCAAAGGAGGAGGTTGATTTTTTTTCATTCATTAATTTCTTAAATTTTTTTCGGCTATTGGCGATATCCTTGCGATTCCGTAGAAACATGAAAAAACCCTTGTAGAAGTGCTTTTTCCCAGCAATCCATAGAAACAAAAAATCGAACAATATTAATTGTGCATACCAGAGCCATAAATAAGGGAGGTCTAGATGTATTGCGTGCATTGTTAGTCTGTTCCTCAAAAAAATACTTTTCACCCAGTTCGCCGTTTTATAGTTCTTAGTGGTCGATGAATGATCGTGGATGCAATAAGTATTATGATGATAGTAGCATTTCCATCCTAAACGCCATGCACGCAACCCCAGCTCAAAATCTTCATAATAAAAAGGAGAAAAAATCTCATCAAATCCTCCCATTTCCTTCATCTTTTTGGCATTAACTAATGCATTTGCGCCCGATAAATATGCGGTAGGGGTCCAAAATCCAGCTGTTTTAATATGAAAGAATGTGTTGGCTTTAATCTTTCCCCCGTTTCTTGAAAATAATCTTGCGGTATCTTGCGTTTCACCTGTCAAGCCTATAATTTTACTCATTACACCAAACGTATCCGGTTTATCGAAATAAGCAAATAACCCATCAAAATAGTCCGGAATTAATTGAATATCACTATTGAGATATAAGATTAGTTCATGTTTTGCAACATCCAGGCCTTTATTACAAGCTTTAGAAAACCCTCCATTAATAGTACATTTAATCAGAACTATGGATGGATAAAATTTCTCGATAAAATCAATGGAATCGTCCTTTGAAAAATCATCAACAACTATGATCTCAAAATTACAACCAGAATTATTAAGAGCCTCTAATACTGACGGTAAATTCCGTTCCAGTAAATGCTTTCCATTATAATTTGGAATGATGACCGACAAAGATGGGTTTCTCATTTCTTTACAATTCGATAATTTCTGTATTCACCAATCCGCCAAGCAGTAACATCTTCAATCACCTGAAGTATCTTTCGCCTTAAGGGCATTTTTCTTTCTAGCTTTTTTAAATCAATATTGAGCGTCCAGTTAACTGAATCAATCCGGTTTTGCATAACCCGGGGATGTGACGAATTGAAAGCAACCAATCTGTCCGCATTTTTGTAGTCGAAATCTATCGTTTCCGGTACATGTTTTTCAATCCACTCATCATCGTGATAAAACTTATTGAAATTTCTAACTTTATGTTTCAAGCCGGAAGGTGGCTTTACCCATCCATAATGATAAATGTAAGCATCAATAAGTTTAACATTTATTTTCCTGTTATTCCATCGAAATCCCTGCGCATCACGATAAGAGTGAATAGATTTATTATTTCTAAGTACTCTTATTTCACGCCGGTACCAACGCCTTGAACTTCCACAATAATCATAAGAACCATAAAAGTGCAGGTATTTAAATAACAAGCCTTCGATTTGCATATTATCCAAATTTTCTTCCATTTCCCTTTTGATGGTTTCATGATATTTCTCATGAACGCATTCATCTCCCTGTATGTAAAAAGCCCAATCCGCATCAGCTGAAATAGCTTTGAAGGCTTTGTCTGTTTCAGCGGCGAACACCTCACCCCCTGCTCGGAGAGACTCATCCCACACTGTATGAATTATTCTAATTTTTGGCGATTCGATGTTTAATATCAATCTCTCAGTTTCATCCTCCGAATTTCCGAGTGCTACAACAAACTCATCACAAATAGGCAATATTGATAAAATTGCTTCTACAATCGGATAATCGTTTTTTACAGCATTCCTAATAAAAGTAAAACCTACTACTTTCATATTAAATAATCATCGAAGGGCAAAGATAAATTTTATCAAAGGTTTTTCATTTTAATAAAGATAAATAGCCGCGACATCTTAGAAAAATGACAGATTTGAAATTTTTACCGATATTAGTTATGGATGCCTCCTAGAAAGCGATTAAGATGAGCAAAAGTCAAAACAAACACCATTCACGTTTTAAAAACTTCCGTGAGGTTTCGAGGCAACTTACCATCGTAGAAAATGAACTAGCCGGGGCCGGGGACCTTCTCAAAAGTCTTCATATTGATTCAAATAGCAGAATTATAGGAATAACAGGCCCTCCAGGGGCTGGAAAGAGCACACTGGTTTCAAAGCTGATTAATGAATTATTAAGCGAAACCACTCGCATTGCAGTTCTAGCAGTCGACCCAACATCTCCTTTTAGTTTTGGATCTTTACTTGGCGATAGGGTCCGAATGCAAAATTATGCCACTCATAAGAATGTTTTCATCAGATCTATTGCATCCAGAGGATCTTTGGGAGGCCTATCAACCAAAATAATTGAAATGACCGATGTACTTAAAGCATCCGGGTTCGATTACATCCTGCTTGAAACGGTGGGTGTTGGCCAATCTGAAGTGGAAGTTGCGGCACTTGCGGACGTTACCTTGGTCGTGTTGGTTCCAGAATCAGGCGATGAGATTCAATCTATAAAAGCGGGCATAATGGAAATTGGGGATGCTTTTATCGTCAACAAAGCAGACCGGGAAGGAGCTGAACCGTTCGCAAATAATCTTCAGCGGTTTACAAAGGTCCGTTCAATTCCGGTTTTTAAAACGATTGCGACGAGCGGAGAGGGCATTTCTGAGCTTGCCCTTTTTATCAAAAATTATGACTACAAACCTGCCACCCGTTCACTTTTAGCTACCGAAAAAGCCTGGAAGCTTATTCAGGAAAAGAGGATGGCTGACATTGATAAAAAAAAACTTCAGCATGAAATTACGGAAGCATCAAAGGTGAAAGGGTTCAACATCTATCAATTTGTCGAATCTAAAATCAAGCATTCATAAGTTCTTCTATTTCTTCCGCTTCAATCGGAATATCTGCCATCAAATCTATATTTCCATCTTCAGTTATTAAGATGTCATTTTCTAACCGTATACCTAAGCCTTCTTCTTTTATATAGATGCCTGGTTCGCAGGTTAATATATTTCCCGGCTCGAATGGTTTATAACGACTGGCAAAATCGTGAACATCCAGTCCAAGATGGTGCGAAGTTCCATGCATAAAATATTTTTTATACAACGGCATAGAAGGATTTTGGCGCTCGACCTCAAACCTATCCAGCAGCCCGAGTTGAATCAGCTGGTCGGTCATAATCTTACCTACCTCTTCATGATATTCATTCCAAACTGTACCCGATATCAGCATTTTCTTCGACTCACGCATCACATGTAAAACAGCATTATACACATCTCGTTGCCGCTTTGTAAATTTTCCATTTACTGGGATGGACCGACTTAAATCGGCATTATAGTTAGCGTATTCTGCTCCAAAATCAAAAAGTATCACCTCGCCATCTTTGCAAATCTGATTGTTATCGTTGTAATGAAGGATGTTTGCATTAGCACCCGAGGCAATAATCGGAGAATAAGCATGACCTGTTGCGCCCTGGCGGATAAATTCATGTATGATTTCAGCTTCAATTTCATATTCTTTAACGCCGGGTTTTACAAATTTCAACACTCTTTTAAAAGCATCGGCCGTGATGCTGCAGGCTTTTTTTGTGAGGAGAATCTCTGCCTCAGATTTTACCGCCCGAAGGGAGCGCAAAATAGGAGCAGACCGTTTATATTCGTGCAAGGGATACCGCTCTTTTAACTGACTGATAAAGCGGAGGTCACGATTCGACACATCATAGCTGGCCCGATCATTTTCATTTGTGTTCAAATAGATGGTGTCAGCGTAATTTATTATTGTAGAGAGGATGTTCCAGAATTCATCAAGCCAATAGACACTTTCAATTCCAGAAGTTTCCGTTGCCTGCTTCTTGGTGTATTTGTGTCCTTCCCATACGGCGATATGCTCATTTGTTTGTCTTAAAAACAAGACACTTTTGTATATCGGATTAGGACAATCAGGGTAAAGAACTAAAATAGACTGCTCCTGATCGATTCCCGTCAAATAAAAAAAATCTGCATTTTGTTTGAAAGGAAATGTTTGATCGCCGCTGCGTAAGTATTCGTCGTTAGAATTAAAAACCGTTATTGCGTTGGTTTTCAGATTACTTATAAATTTTTCGCGGTTCTTCTTAAACAATGAAGAATCAATATGGTTATACTTCATAATCAAAAACTAAATTAAATAAAAGATAAACCTTTTTAAGATTGTTATGTTTAGCAGAATAATAGGAATGGTATTTGACAAATATTTGGTGATATCAAACTTATAATTAATTTTGTGAAAAATTACGCAATTAAAATTGTTTAACCTTAAAAAAAACAAAGCATGAATTATTCTACAATTAAAAAAGTTGTTGCTTGTTCTATGGTGACGCTGGTAGGTCTAGCTGCCACGGCTCAGGAGACAACTACAACAACGAGCTCGACTGCCACAGTGTTTGGCGGAAGAGGACAGTACAGAACATGGTCTCTAGGTGTTAACGCTGGTGTACTTGCACCAATTGTTCCTTTCGGAACGAATGATTACGCTGACTGGGAGTCTTCATTAGGATATGGCGCATTTCTTAAAAAACAATTTGCTCCATCTTTCGGAATGAAGTTAGATTTCCACAGAGGAAACGTTAAAGGTAATGCAGATAACAACGAAGGAAGATCTTCTATCGCTGGAATGCCTGCAAGTTTTGACACTGAAATTCACTACGCCCTTTCATTAAAAGGAGTAGTTAACGTTGGTACTATCGACTTCCTTAGAAGAGAGAACGCTATCAATTTCTTCGTACAAGGTGGTGCTGGATTGGTTAAATACAAACCATACCCTAACGCTGCTAACAAAGATGATCAAAACGTTCGTGAGTTATTTATCCCTGTTGGAGCTGGTGTTAACTTCAAATTAAGCAACAGAGTTGCTTTAAATTTAGGTTACGATGCTAACTTCCTGGATGCTGATAACCTTGACGGAGTTTGGAGAAACGGTGCTTCTAACAAAGACAAATGGTCTTACGGATACGCTGGTCTTGAGTTTTCTCTTGGAAGCTCTGCTAAACCTAGCTTAGAGTGGACTAACCCTGTTGCTTTAATGTACGATGAATTAAAAGATCCTACATTACGTCAGGAAGTTGAAGCTTTAAAAACTCGTGTAAGCACTTTAGAAAACACTGTAAACCAATTATCAGCTGATGCTGATGGTGATGGTGTTGCTGACAGATTTGACAAATGCCCAGGAACTCCTGCTGGTACTGTTGTTGACGGATCTGGTTGCCCAATTACTCACCCTGAAGGTATGGGTATGGGAGCTAATACTGCAACTGGTTCAGTTATCCAGTTTGAATTTGATAGCTCAGTATTAAAAACTTCATCATACCCAGTTTTAGATGCTGTTTCTGCTGACTTAAGAGCTAACTCTTCTGCTAAAGCTAGCTTAGAAGGTCACGCTTCTGCAGAAGGTACTGACGCTTACAACATGAATCTTTCTAGAGACAGAGCTAATTCAGTTAAAACATACTTAGTTAACTCTGGTGTTGATGCAAACCGTCTTACTGTTAAAGCTTTCGGTGAAAGCCGTCCAGTAGCTTCTAACGAAACTGAAGAAGGTCGTATTCAAAACCGTCGTGTTGAGATTAAAAAATAAGATAATATAGTTTTAAGCATATTATCCACGAGAGGGCTTCCTATACAGAAGCCCTCTTTTTTATGTCAAAATTTTCTTTTATAAACCACATTCAAAGGCATTTTCTAAATTTGTATATGTACTTCTTTAGAAAAAAAGATCCTAACCGTCCGGTAAGCTTCAACCTGAAAGTGATGCACATCATTAATGCAACCGCAATACTGGTCTTTTTAGCAGGAATTATTTACAAACTTATTGAGTGGCTGACATCCTAATCTATAAAACCATCATGAGCATATCTCTGATAGCTTCATCTCCATTAAAAACAATTATATTCTGATGAAAAAAGTAATCAACACAACAAAAGCGCCATCACCTATCGGTCCGTACAACCAGGCAATTTTAGTGAGTGATGTATTATATGTATCTGGTCAAATAGCAATAAACCCCGAAACTAACGACCTGGTTCAAGGCTCCATAGAGGAAGAGAGCCATCAGGTTATGAAAAACTTATCGGCGGTTCTATCGGGAGTGGGTTATTCTTTCGATAATATTGTTAAGACAACCATATTCTTGTCAGACATGTCGCTTTTTCCCAAAGTAAATGAAGTATATGGATCTTATTTCACTAAAGATTTTCCGGCGCGGGAAACGGTTGCTGTAGCTGGCTTACCAAAAGGGGCGAACGTTGAAATTTCAGTGATTGCCTATAAACATTAAAAAACAGAGCACTAATAAGAGCTCCGAATCCGCTCCTTGACCTTGTCCTCGTGGAATGCTTCCAATTTTTGGAGCAGGCGAATTAATTGCATTTTCTCCTTTTCACTTAAATTACCAACAACGATTTTACTTGCTTGTCGAATTTTATCCATATTGGCTTCCAGAGCATTCTTTCCCTCTTCGGTAATTGAAATATGCTTGCTACGTCGATCTCTCTCATTGATTACTTCGGCAATGAAACCTGAATCTAAAAGTCTGTTGATGATCTGAATTCCTGTCGACTTTTCATGGATATTCATTTCGATTAGCTGAGTCTTTGTCATACCGCCTCGATGAAGCAGGTTGATAAGAAAAATCACATCATCGATTGTGGAAAATGGCGAATCTAGAATGGCAAGCTTGCTATAAATTTTTGCATACCGATACAAATGAATTAAAGAAGTGTTGATAATACTTTCCGCCGACCGTCCCTTACTTTTTCCCTCCCAATCCAGATCATCTTCTGTTGAGTACTTTTCTGATTTGATCTTTTTACCGAGCCAATCAGCAAAGTTCGAAAGGTGATGCCCCCCTTCTGGATAATCCTGCTCAAATTCTTCAGTTAATACTATTAGTTGGCGAAATAGGGAATTCATAAACAATTATACAACTTTTACAATCTACTTTACGACTATTATATTCTATTTTAAAGAATTAAAACTAATTTAGGTGCATCTTAGTTTATCTAACTACCTTATGAACACGATAGCCCAATTTGATCTTTTTTCATCTGCATGCAGCAAATCGGTAACTCGGTTGTACAGTACCTCATTTCATTCTGCAATTCAACTGTTAAGGACTGATATAAGAAATCCTATATGTGCTATTTACGGAATGGTTCGGTTGGCAGATGAAATTGTTGACACTTTCCACGTCTTCGATAAAAAGGCATTGTTAAAAAAATTCAGAGAAGATACTTTTTCAGCCATTAACGACGGAATAAGTCTTAATCCCATTCTGCAAAGTTTCCAACAAACCGTAAAAAAATATAATATTGCACCTGACCTGATCGAGGCTTTTTTCCAGAGTATGGAAAAGGACCTGGACAAAAATGTATATATACACGACAGCGATTTTAAAGAATATATTTATGGATCTGCAGAAGTTGTTGGTTTAATGTGCCTGTACGTATTTTGTGAGGGTAATAAAACGATATTTGATTCTCTTAAAGAATATGCCCGGGCTTTGGGCTCGGCATTTCAAAAAATTAACTTTTTACGTGATTTACAATCGGATGTTGAAGATCTTAATCGCAGTTATTTCCCCGGATTTGCGCCTTCTTCTTTCAATAATAATTTAAAACGCTCTATTGAAGATGATATCGAAAAGGATTTTAAAAAAGGATATGAAGGCATTAAACGATTACCCTTAAATTCGCGTCTGGGCGTGTACGTTGCATACCGATATTATCTGGCGCTATTTGTGAAAGTTAAAAGGTCGAGTTCAAGCGCGATTTTAGAAAAAAGGGTCCGTATTCCAAATTATATGAAAATGTGTATTGTGTTGAAAGCAGGCCTTCGTAACCAACTAAATTTAATTTAATGTCTTTCTCACATGTAATTCTTGTTGATGAAAACGATCAGGAAATTGGTACAATGGAAAAAATGCAGGCTCATAAAGAAGGGCTGCTGCACCGGGCATTTTCAGTTTTTATAATCAACAATAACAATCAGATGCTCCTACAAAAACGCGCATCATCGAAATACCATTCGCCGGGGTTGTGGACCAACGCCTGTTGCAGCCACCCGGGACCAAACCAAAGCACTTTAATTGCAGCCAATATCAGATTAAGCGAGGAGATGGGTTTTAACTGTCCTTTAACAGAAATCGGATCGTTTACTTACCGTACAGAATTTGCTAATGGCTTAATAGAATTTGAATTCGATCATGTACTGCTGGGAACTTATAATAGCGACGTTATTCCGAATCCCGAAGAAGTTGACGAGTATAAATGGGTATCGCTTGCAGGGATAGACAGTCTGTTAAAAGCCGATGACCATGAATTTACTTATTGGTTTAAATTAGCATACCCATTAACCAAAAACTGGATAAATAAATCTGATCAGTAATAATCTCAGAAAATTAATCCAAAACCATGTTTAAGATGTTATTCTATTAAACAATGGTCCAATGGCTCCGTTTAAACATTTTAACAATCCTCAGGTCGCTTCGCTTCCTAATCACTTAACGCAATTCATTGTCGACCAACACTACGAACATTACACTCCAATTGATCAGGCTGTATGGCGATATGTGATGCGTCAGAACTATAGTTACCTGAAAGATGTCGCCTATTATCCTTACATACCCGGACTTCGGAAAGCTGGTCTTACTATAGAACATATTCCGGATTTACAAGAAATGAACGATGCCTTGGCCAAAATTGGCTGGGGTGCAGTTACCGTTGATGGTTTTATTCCACCATCGGCCTTTATGGAGTTCCAGGCCTATAAAGTCTTAGTTATCGCGGCCGACATTCGCCAACTTAAACATATTGAATATACGCCGGCACCAGACATTATTCATGAATCTGCTGGCCACGCTCCAATCATTGCAGATGAAAAATATCAAGAATATTTACGCTATTTCGGTGCCATTGGCACAAAAGCCATGTTTTCCGCGCAAGACTTTGATCTTTATGAAGCAATAAGATCCCTGTCTATCTTGAAAGAAATGCCAGATGTGCATCCACGCAAGATTCAACAAGCTGAAGAATTGGTGGAATATTGTCAACAAAATATTGGCGCACCCTCCGAAATGGCATTATTAAGCCGGCTTCATTGGTGGACGGTGGAATATGGACTTATCGGTACACTCGAAAATCCGAAAATCTACGGGGCCGGATTATTATCATCAATCGGCGAAAGCGTTACCTGCATGCAACCACAAGTAAAGAAACTTTGGTATACGATAGAGGCGATAAATTACCCTTATGATATTACCAAGCCGCAACCGCAACTATTTGTAACGCCCGATTTTCAAAATTTAATTGAGGTATTGGAAAACTTCGCGGATACAATGTCATTTAGGATTGGAGGAATGCATGGCCTCAATAAAGCAATCGCTTGCGGCAATACCTGCACTGCTGTTTACAGTTCCGGTATTCAAGTGTCGGGAAAGTTTACTGAAGTACTCGTATCAGAGGAAAATGAACCTTATTTTATCAAAACAATAGGACCTTCCGCTCTAGCAGTTGATAATAAGCAACTACCTGGTCATGGAAAAGATTACCATTCTGACGGATTCAGTTCGCCTGTTGGAAAACTAAAACAGTATTCGAAGCCCCTTGAAGATTTTAGTCCGGCAGAGTTAAAAGATCTAAAAATTGAACCAGGCGAACTCTGTTCTCTTGAATTTGAAAGTGGAATTGTTGTATCAGGGATAATAAACAATATTGTTTTGGATGACAAAATCCAACTGGTAACCTTTAGCGACTGCACCATCAGGAATAAAGTAGGCGAGGTCCTGTTTGACCCTTCATGGGGAAAGTATGACATGGCTATCGGAGCGAAAATAATTTCCGTTTTCGGCGGAGCGGCAGATAAAGAAGCCTTTGAGGAAGTTACCCCTAAATCAAAGCGTGAAACTTATCATCCTCAATACGATAGCAGAACAATCTCATTAAATGAAATCTATAAGAAAGTGAGAAATATCAGGGAAAATAAAAGCGAGATGCGATTACTACCTGCTCTTTTTGAGCAGATTTTAAAAGCAAATACAGAAGACTGGCTTTGTCCGTTAGAAATTTTAGAGATCCTTGAATCTGAGAATAAATACCCGGACATTGCAGATCGGATTCGCCAGTTCCTGAAGCAAAAAGCCCTTGCCGAACCGGAACTTAAGAAACTAATTTCAGACGGCTTTTACCTTATTGAACACCCGGTTAAAGACTAACCTTGACTAGAGATTTCCTCTCTTTTCTTGTTCCCGTTCTATCGCCTCAAAAAGTGCTTTAAAATTACCCGCACCGAAAGATTTTGCCCCCTTCCGCTGTATTATCTCAAAAAACACGGTTGGTCTGTCTTCCAAAGGCTTGGTAAATATCTGCAACAAGTATCCTTCATCATCACGATCTACCAAAATACCCAGCTTTTTTAACGGCACGATGTCCTCATCGATATGTCCCACCCGGCTCAGTAAATCATCATAATAATTGCTGGGAACGTCTAAAAATTCTATGCCCCGATTTTTCAACTCAGTGACCGTTTTCACGATATCATCGGTAGCCAGGGCCATATGCTGCACACCTTCGCCTTCGTAAAATTCCAAATATTCTTCTATCTGCGATTTCTTTTTCCCTTCGGCGGGCTCATTGATAGGAAACTTAACGTACCCATTTCCATTGCTCATAACCTTACTCATCAAAGCCGAATACTCTGTTGAAATCATTTTATCATCAAACGTTAAAATGTTTTTGAAGCCTAATACGCTTTCATAAAAATTAACCCAATTATTCATCCGGTTCCAACCAACATTTCCAACGCAATGGTCGATATAAAGAAGACCAACAGAAGGAGGATTATAAGTTGATTCCCATACTTTATATCCTGGCAAAAAAGGTCCATTATAATTTTTTCGCTCGACAAAAACATGTACCGTTTCTCCGTATAATTTAATGCCGCTGGTTCGCACTTCGCCCCATTCATCCTTCACTGTCTGAGGTTGCTGATATGGAACTGCTCCGCGTTTTACAGTCTGCTCAAATGCATCATAGGCATCATCCACCAATAAAGCCAATACTTTTACTCCGTCACCGTGCTTTTTAATATGATCTGAGACATAACTGTCGGATTTCAATGGAGATGTAAGCACGAGTCGGATTTTCCCTTGCTGCAAAACATAGGACGCACGGTCTCTTATACCAGTTTCCGGACCAGAATACGCCAGGCTTTGAAAGCCAAAAGCTGTCTTGTAAAAATATGCCGCTTGCTTTGCGTTTCCCACATAAAACTCGGCGTAATCGGTCCCGTTTAAGGGAAGAAAATCCGCGGCATTGAGTTGTTCATCTTTCCTATCCATCGCCTAACCCTCGCTCCAACTTTTAAAATAATTCGGGTCCTCTATTTTGATCGCTTCATCTGTAAGCATTAACGGATGAAAAGGATCAATCATTACCGCAAGCTCATCTGTGGATTCCTTACCAATAGACTGTTCAACCGTTCCTGGATGAGGACCGTGAGGTATGCCGCCAGGATGCAAAGTGATCTGACCTTTAACAATACTTTTGCGACTCATAAAGTCGCCGTCCACATAATACAACACCTCATCACTATCCACATTACTGTGATTATAAGGAGCAGGTATTGCCTGGGGGTGATAGTCGAACTTTCTTGGCACGAAAGAACAAATCACGAAGTTATTGCCTTCAAAAGTTTGATGCACGGGCGGAGGCTGGTGTAACCGGCCGGTTATGGGCTCAAAATCGTGAATTGAAAATGCCCATGGATAATGAAATCCATCCCAACCAATAAAATCAAAAGGATGAGTGCCGTAAATGTATGGATAGATAAGTCCTTGTTTTTTAATGAGGATTTTAAAATCCCCCTTTTCATCGTGTGTTTCAAGATCCGCAGGACGCCTGATATCGCGTTCGCAATAGGGCGAATGCTCCATCATCTGACCATACTTATTTCGATAACGTTGAGGTGCTCTGATTGGGCTAAAGCTTTCAACAATAAATAAGCGATTATCTACAGAATCAAAATCCAACTGGTAAATGGTTCCTCGCGGGATAATAAGATAATCGCCATAAGAGAATTTTATCTTTCCAAAGCCAGTTTTTAACGTTCCCGAACCCAAATGCACAAAAAGAACTTCATCAGCCTGACTGTTTTTATAGAAATAATCATCCATCGAAAATCGCGGAGCTGCCAATGAAATATGTAAATCACTATTTACTAAAACCGGCTTTCGGCTATTCAAGTAATCATCCTCAGGCTGAATATTAAATCCCAGCAAACTGGTGTGCTTTAAATGCTTTTGGCGAGCAATTTTCGGTTCAACGGAGTAAGCTTCACCCAAGGACTTGACAATGGTCGGCGGATAGACGTGATATACCAGTGAATATAAGCTGGAAAATCCTTCGGTGGAAACCAGCTCCTCGGCATATAATGAACCATCGGGTTTACGGAATATGGTATGCCGCTTTGATGGAATTTTTCCCAAAGAATGATATACTGGCATAGTGGCTTTTTAAACTATTTATATAACAGCCGGATATATAAAAAGTGTTGATATACCATTAGGAAAACGCCTGATCGCCTGCATATATGATTGCATCAGGCAGCTTGGGGGGATAGAACTAATTTGAGACTTATAGGTTATATAAACAGGGAGCATTATAGGGTATCGCTAATTTTTAAATTAAAAGCCATATGAAATTGATTTCCTACAAAACCGAAAACAAAGAACATCTGGGAGCTTTTGTGAATGGTCATGTGTACAATCTAAACGCCTGCGATAAGCTAATTCCAGATAATATGAATCAATTTTTGTGGGGAGGTGAAGAAATTATGCTGCGTGCTAAACAAATTTCTCATGACATTTCATCGGGAAAACTAAATGCCAAAGAAGAATTACTTTATGAGATTATGGCTCCTGTTCCTCATCCGACTTCGTGCAGAGACGCCTATGCTTTCAGACAACATGTTGCGGCCGCCCGTCGTAACAGAAAGGTGGAAATGATTCCGGAGTTTGATCAGTTCCCAATATTTTACTTTACCAATCACAATTCTATCACCGGACCCGGAGAAGTTGCCTGTATGCCTGATCATTTTCAAAAGTTGGATTTCGAGCTAGAGGTAGCTATTGTGCTGAATAAAAAAGGACGCAACATACAAGCATCCGAAGCCGATGAATTTATCGCAGGTTATATGATTATGAATGATTTAAGCGCGAGAACCCTGCAAATGGAAGAAATGCTATTGAACCTTGGTCCTGCGAAAGGAAAAGACTTTGCAACGGTAATTGGCCCCTGGCTGGTCACGCCCGACGAGCTGGAGCCTTTTAAAGTGCCGGCCAAAAAAGGTCATATTGGAGCCGCCTACGATTTGAAAATGACATGCCAGGTAAATGGTATCGAAGTTTCGCAAGGAACTATGGCGGATATGGACTGGACATTCGCAGAAATTATAGAGCGATGCTCTTATGGATGTGATGTTTTTCCGGGAGACCTGATCGGCTCGGGAACCGTTGGCACGGGATGTTTTCTCGAACTCAATGGAACTGGCTTATTAAATGATCCTGATTATAAGACTCAATGGCTGCAGGAAGGCGATTTGATAGAAATGGAAATTACAGGCTTGGGGCGCTTAAGTACTGTTATCACTGCAGAAGACAGCAATTGGTCTATCCTGGAACATAAAAAAGGTAAAGCTTTAGCTTGATGATCACGCTTAACCTATCGGATTTAAGCCCTGCCGAACTGCAGGAATATTTACAGCATGCTATTGCTCCCAGACCAATATGTTTAGCTTCTACCATTGATAAAGAAGGAAGTGTAAATCTTAGTCCTTTTAGCTTCTTCAACATGTTTAGCATCAGTCCGCCAATCTGCGTGTTTTCACCTTCAAGAAGGATAAGAGATAATAGCACAAAACATACCCTTCAAAACATTCAGCAAGTACCGGAATGTGTGATAAATCTCGTGAATTACGACATGGTTCAGCAGACGTCTCTGGCCAGTGCAGAATATCCAAAAGGCACAAATGAGTTTTTAAAATCAGGGCTAACCCCTCTGGATTCCAAGTTAGTCAAACCTCCGAGAGTCGCAGAATCTCCTGTACAGTTAGAGTGTTTTGTAAGAAAGGTGATATCCCTGGGGAAAACAGCAGGCTCGGGCAATATGGTCATTGCTGAAATTAAATTGATGCATATCAATTCAGCCATTCTGGACAAGAATAAAAAAATTGATCAGGAAAAAATTGACCTGGTAGCCCGCCTGGGCGGCGACTGGTATTGCAGAGTAACAAAGGAAAGTTTGTTTAAAGTTGTAAAACCGACCAAGACCACCGGAATAGGAGTAGATGCCATTCCCCAATCAATCCGCGAATCCTCAATTTTAAGTGGAAACGATCTGGGCCAATTGGGAAATGTAGATTACCTCCCGGATGAAACCAGCATAAACTTATACTTTCAACACAACGCAAAACTTCAAAACACGCTAGTAGCTACGAAGAAAAACCCAAAAAAACGCAGAGATGCATTGCATCTGCTGGCAAAAGCATTACTAAAAGACGGAAAAGTATCCGAAGCCTGGAAGGTTCTGCTGGCGGATGACAGTCTTATGCGATGACTTAGCCCAGTTTTAAGAGCTGTAGCCCTTTATTAATCCTCTCAATTGTCTCCTCCTTACCTAATAGCGATGCAATCTCAAATACCGCAGGCCCAAACTTTCCGCCTACCAGCATAATTCTGAAAGGAAGCATGACATCGCCAACCTTTAGGCCTTTTTCTTCGGCAAGAGCTTTAAAAGCAACCTCCAGACTTGCAGGTGAATGATCGTTGATAGCCGTCAGAATCTCACTGTACGCTACAAAAAAAGATGCTTTATCAGTATTCCATTTTGGCACTACCGAACCCAGATCATACTCTTTAGGAGCGTTAAAATAGTAACCGGCCTGGCTGATAAAGTCAGTCAATAGAATGCAACGGTCTTTTACCAGATCAACTACCGTAGAAAATTTATTTTCATCTGAAATTAAAATTCCGGCAGCTTTAAAAACCTCCGATACTTGTTTCTTCAAGATTTCCGCATCCAGTTTTTTGATCCATTCGGCATTAAACCACTTGGCTTTTTCAAAATCAAATTTGGCACCCGATTTATTCACCCTGTCGATTGAAAACTTTTCAATCAATTCTTCCATTGAAAACAATTCCTGATCGGTACCATCATTCCAACCCAACATTGCTAAAAGATTAACGAATGCCTCCGGTAAAAAACCTATTTCGCGGAATCCCTGGGTGAGCTCTCCTGTTTTTGGATCACTCCAGTTCATTGCATACACCGGAAAACCTAAGCGTGCCCCATCGCGTTTACTTAACTTGCCGTGACCATCGGGTTTTAAAATTAATGGCAAATGAGCCCATTGCGGCATAGAATCTTCCCATCCTAAATATTTCCAAAGTAGAATATGTACCGGCGCGGATGGCAACCATTCTTCTCCTCTAAAAGCATGGGTAATCTTCATCAGGTAATCATCAACAACAACTGCCAAATGGTAAGTCGGCATGCCGTCTGCCTTAAGTAAAACTTTATCATCCACTAAAGAAGTTTCGAAACTAACTTCATCACGAATCATATCATCAAAAGAAACAGTTTCTCCCTGCGGCATTTTAATGCGAATAACGTGTGGAGTTTCTTTGTCTAAAAGATCCTGAACTTCAGTCAGACTAAGCGATAAGGAATTTCGCATTTCATTGCGATGTGTATGGCCGTACTGGAAGTTAGGTAATTCAGCACGTTTCTTTTCCAGATCTTCCGGAGTATCAAAAGCATAATAGGCGTAGCCATCGGCAACCAATTGTTCAGCGTATGCGCGATACAGCGACTTACGCTCGCTTTGGCGATAAGGGCCATAGGTCCCACCAAAACCCGGACCTTCATCCGGAGTAATGCCACACCATTTTAAACACTCAATTATATATTCTTCGGCCCCGGCAACATAACGAGCCTGGTCTGTATCTTCAACTCTTAAAATAAAATCTCCGCCTTGTTGTTTGGCGAACAGGTAATTAAATAGAACTGTTCTTACACCTCCCAAGTGTAACCCTCCGGTCGGACTTGGAGCAAAACGGACACGCACTTTACTTGCCATAACTTTTTACTTTGGGTGCAAAGATAGATTTCCTGACAGATTTAGAGTTGGGAATTTAATAAAGAAAGCGAATTCACGCACAGACTAATACAGAATGCAGCAGAAGGCTCCGCGTACTTCTCGATTTGCTTACCACGAAATATTGAAATGATTCAGGAACTTTGGACTTGCCTAAATTGCTAGTCGCAGCTGCTGGGAGAATTTTCCCGTGTAAAGATTACTCTAAATGATTTTTGTTAAATTGCATGAAAACTAGCATGAAAGACCAAGCAATATTTGAAGGAATCAAACACATCAACGAAATTGGACAGGAATATTGGAGTGCCAGAGAACTATTCACGGTTCTCGATTATATAAAATGGGATAAATTTGTGAATGTTATTGACAAAGCAAAGCTAGCCTGTCAAAATTCCGGACAACAACCTGATGACCATTTTCCCCGGGTGGAGAAATTGGTTGAAATTGGCTCAGGGGCAAAAAGGGATATCGGAGATATTCACCTCTCAAGGTACGCTTGTTACCTTATAGTGCAAAATTCTGACCCATCAAAAGAGGTAGTCGCGTTGGGACAAACTTATTTTGCAATTCAAACACGTAAGCAAGAGGTGTTAGAGGAGCAGTTTGGCAAACTTCAAAGTGAAGAGGAGAAGAGGGTTTTCTTAAGAAGAGAAATGGCCGAACACAACAAGCAATTAGCTGATGCCGCCAAAAATGCAGGCGTAATCCAACCTTGGGAATACGCGGTATTTCAAAATCATGGCTATATGGGTTTATATAATGGCCTGGGGGCAAAAGAAATACAGGCAAAAAAAGGATTAAAACAAAGTCAAAATATTCTCGACCACATGGGGAGTACAGAATTAGCTGCAAACCTGTTTCGTGCTACTCAAACTGAAGATAAATTGAGGAGAGAGAAAATCAAAGGAAAACAAAAAGCAAATCAAACACATTTTGAAGTAGGACAAAAAGTCCGACAAACTATTCAAGAATTAGGAGGCACAATGCCGGAAGAATTACCCACCGAAGACAGTATTAAAAAAATTGAGAGCGATAAGAAAAAAAATCCTAGGTAGTAGTTACAAGCAGTCAATTCAATAATAACAACCAACATGCTCTTTCACACGATATGCATTACAAATGAAACAATAACTGAAGAAGTTAACTGTGCTGCCACGACTTAAAATTTACCCCCCTCTGATTGAATTTTTAAATTAATCCTGTAAAAAATATCAAATCTCCTTATCTTTGCCTACTTTTTCTATAGACTATACAATTTAATATAGGGGAATAAAGAACATGATGGAGATCCTGAAAAACAAAATTTCTGATTTATCAGGCAGAATACAAAATTTGCCTCCTCAGGAAGCTCTTGCTTTATTGGCGAAGGAGTTTTCAGGAAAAATTATTTTTTCCAGCAGCTTTAGCTGGGAGGATCAGGCAATTTCTCACATCATTTTCTCTAATAATATTCCAATAAAGGTTTTCACTCTTGATACCGGTCGCCTGTTTACAGAAACCTACTATGTATGGAGCAGAACTACAGAAATGTACAATGCCAAGATCGAAGCTTACTATCCAAACCAGCAATTGCTGCAGGAATTCGTTACCGAAAAAGGTCCAAACTCCTTTTATGAATCGGTCGAAAACAGGAAAGGCTGTTGCTATATCCGTAAAGTAGAACCTCTGCAACGTGCATTGGCTGGAAATGAACTTTGGGTTACAGGCTTAAGAGCCGAACATTCTCCGGAAAGGCATGATTTGCCAATGCTGGAATACGATGAAACCAATAGGATTATCAAATTTCATCCTTTACTGCATTGGACAACCGATGAAGTAAGGTCTTTTATAAATACAAATGGTATTCCATACAATACTTTACACGATAAAGGGTTTGTAAGTATTGGATGCCAGCCTTGCACCCGTGCAATTATGCCGGGCGATGACTTTAGGGCAGGCCGTTGGTGGTGGGAAGATAAAGCAAGCAAAGAGTGTGGTTTACACGCACATTCATAAATAGAAATTATGTCGCAATACAAATTAGATTACCTGGATCTTCTGGAGGCAGAATCAATTCACATTATGCGTGAAGTCGCTGGACAGTTTGAGCGCCCTGCACTTTTATTTTCAGGAGGAAAAGACTCTATCACATTAGTTCAACTGGCATTAAAAGCATTTAAACCAGGAAAAATCCCTTTTCCTTTGGTTCATATTGATACCGGACACAATTTTCCGGAAGCAATTAAATACCGCGACGAGGTAGTTGAAAGGACCGGAGCTAAACTGATTGTAAGAAACGTTGCAGATACCATTAAGAAAAAAGGCTTAAAGGAACAAACCGGAAAATTTGCATCTAGAAATGCTTTACAATCATATACTTTACTGGATACGATTGAGGAGTTTGGTTTTGATGCTTGCATCGGCGGAGCCAGAAGAGATGAGGAAAAAGCAAGAGCCAAAGAACGTATTTTCTCGGTGAGAGACGAATTTGGAGCCTGGGATCCAAAAAGACAGCGTCCCGAATTATGGAATCTGTATAACGGTAAAATTGCTAAAGGCGAAAACGTTCGTGTGTTTCCGATAAGCAACTGGGTTGAACTGGATGTGTGGAACTACATCAAACGCGAAAAAATTGAACTTCCGTCAATATATTTTACTCACGAAAGGGAAGTATTAGTTCATGGCGAATACCTGGTGGCAGTTTCTCCTTTCATCCGCATTGATGAAGGCGATATTATCGAAACGAGAAGAGTTCGTTACCGCACAGTAGGAGACATGACCTGTACCGCTGCTGTGGAATCAACTGCTTCAACCATTGACGATATCGTTGCAGAAATTCATAAAACCAATATCAGCGAACGCGGCGAAACCCGTATCGATGATCAGGTTTCTGAAGCTGCAATGGAAGACAGAAAAAAGAACGGATATTTTTAAAGAGAGTATCAGGATGTTAGTATCAAGTATCAAGACTTGTGTATTAATCCTGGTGCCGGATATCTTTTAATAGACTGAATGTCTGCCTTATGTGCTAAACATTCACCTGATAATAAACGAACTATAAATAAAAAGTTAACAGTGAGCTAGTTGACTAAGGACACTAGATATTCATCTTGATACTTTGTACTAAATACTTGATACCCTAAAAAATGGATTTACTTCGATTTATAACTGCTGGTAGTGTTGATGATGGAAAAAGCACATTAATTGGCCGTCTTTTATATGATACCGATTCTATAAAAGTTGATCAGCTTGAAACCATACTTAAGCAAAGTAAAAATAAATCTGAAGGTGAAATAGACTTAGCCCTTTTTACCGACGGCTTACGTGCAGAACGGGAGCAGGGAATCACGATCGATGTAGCCTATAAATATTTCAATACAGAGAAACGCAAGTTTATCATTGCCGATGCGCCAGGCCATATTCAATACACCCGTAACATGGTTACCGGAGCGTCTAACTCTGATTTAATTATCATTTTAGTTGATGCCCGCCAGGGAGTTATTGAGCAAACCCGTCGTCACAGTATTCTGGCGTCATTGTTGGCAATTCCTCATGTAGTTGTTACTGTAAACAAAATGGATATGGTGCATTATTCAGAGGCTGTTTATAACGATATCATAGCTGATTACATGAGAATGGCCGAACAGCTGAACATAAAGGATGTAACATTTATTCCGATTAGTGCCTTAAACGGCGATAATATCGTTAAGCCATCTGTCAATACTCCATGGTACACGGGTGAAACGTTATTGAATCTCTTAGAAACAATAAATATTTCGAACGACATTAATTATACAGATCCAAGGTTTGCTGTTCAATACGTAATCAGACCTCAGTCTGACGATTTACACGATTATCGCGGATACGCAGGAAAAGTTGTAAGCGGAACCTATAAAAAAGGCGATCTGGTTACAATTCTACCGGAAGGAATCGATTCTGAAATTGAAGCAGTAGAAATCAACGGCGAAGAAGTTGCTGAAGCGTTCGCTCCGCAAAGTGCAGTTATCCGCCTAAAAGACGATATCGATGTAAACCGTGGAAACGTTATTGTGAACAGATCTAGCATGCCTAAAGTTTCGCAGGAACTGGAAGCGGTAATTTGCTGGATGGATACCAAACCCTTAACTCCTGGGAATAAATATCTTATACAGGTACACGGCAAAACCGTACGCTGTATAGTTAAGGAAATAAATTATAAGCTGGATGTTAATACTCTTGCAAGACACGAGAACATTGAGCAAGCCGGATTAAATGACATTGTCAATATTACCATTAAAACCGCTTCACCGATTGTATTCGATACTTACGAGGAATTGCGAGCTAATGGAGGTGCAATACTTATTGACGAAACTGCATTTACTACGGTGGCTGGCTGCATGCTTCTTTAAAGGATAACACATAACAAATTCGCTTGAAATACAATTTGTCATGAAATTTCGTTAATTTCATGACCTATAAGCGGAATGTTATTATGCTCTCAAACAATAACTATTCTTATCTCATCCATAAAATCGATGAATTTATAAGGAAATACTATTTGAATAAAGTAGTAAGAGGCCTTATATATCTTACAGCATCTTTTTTAGCGAGTTATCTGGTTGTTACTCTAGCAGAATATTTTGGAAACTTTTCGCCGCTAATCCGCACAATTCTGTTTTATAGCTTCCTGCTTTTAAATGGAACAATCCTGGCTAACTGGATTATTATCCCCCTTTTGTCTTTCTATAACCTGGGAAAACATATTTCGCATGAGCAAGCTTCTGAGATAATCGGGCGGCATTTTGTGCATGTGAAGGATAAATTGCTGAACACTTTACAGCTAAAAAAACTTGCTGATGAAAATCATTACCAAAAGAGCTTAATCGAAGCAAGTATCAATCAAAAAATTGACGATTTAAAGCCGATTCCATTCACCTCGGCCATTCGGCTTAATGATAATCGAAAATATTTAAAATACGCCTTACCTCCTTTGGCGATAATTCTTTTCATAAGTGCAGCCTCCCCTTCCATTTTTTCTGAAAGCACAGAACGCCTTCTAAAACATGATAAAAAATTTATTAAAAAAGCGCCTTTTGAATTTGTCATACTAAACAAAGATCTGTCTTCCGTTCAGGGTGATGATTTTGAGTTGCAGATAAAGATGACCGGAAATGAAATTCCGCAGGATATTTATTTGGAAGACGGTGCTAACACGTTTAAACTCGAAAAAGAAAACATTATCCGTTTTAATTATACATTCCGAAATCTCCAGAACACAAAAAAGATACGATTGACAGCAGGAGAATTTTCTTCGAATACATATATAATCGATGTTAAGCGCAGACCCACTCTGTTAAATTTTGATGTAGTGTTAAACTATCCCGCTTATATTGGCAGAAGGAGCGAAACAATCAGCAATTCCGGCGACCTAACCGTACCTGTGGGAACTACGATTAATTGGAAATTTAAAACCGGTAATGCCAGCTCTATTCAGATAAATCTTGGAAAGCAAAACATCAATATAAGGCCTTCAACTGAGAACGAATTTAATTTCTCATACAAAGCGCTACAAAATACAGGCTTCACAGCTAAGCCCTTAAATCATGATGTAAAAACAAGCGACCAGGCGAGTTATACTATTAAAGTTATCCCCGATTTAAATCCCGGTATACAGGTAAATGAGCGTCCCGATTCTGTAAATAAAAAAATGTTGTATTTCGTTGGTCAGGTAAGTGATGATTATGGATTCTCGTCTTTAAGGTTTCATTATAAAATCCTGGATGGAAATAAGACAACAAAGTCGTTTTCTAAAGCTATCGCTTTTGACAAAAATGCTTTGCAAAGTAACTTTTTCTATGTTTGGGATATAAAGGAAGCGAATGCTGAACCCGGTCAACAAGTTGAATATTATTTTGAAGTTGTGGACAACGATGGCATTAATGGCCCCAAAGCCAGCCGCTCTGTTGTAAGAACATTGAAACTCCCTACACAAGCAGAAGCGGAACGAAATATTGAACAATCCTCAAAAGCTGTTCAGCAAAAAATGGAGCAAGCCATCCGTCAAGCGGGACAAATTGAACGCGATGCAAAGCGTTTAACACAAGATCTGATAAATAAAAAGACCCTTTCATTTGAAGAAAAGAACCAGGTTGAAAAATTATTAGAGAAACAAAAGACTCTTGAAAATCTGGTCAACGAAATCAAAAAGGACAACAAACAAAAGTTACTTGAACAACAAGACATTCAAAATCAGCCCCAGGAAATTCTGGAAAAGCAAAAACAAATAGAAGATCTGTTTAATAATGTACTGGACGAAAAAACCAGGGAACTTTTAAAAAATATTGAGAAACTGCTTGAACAGAATAATAAAAATCTAACTCAGCAGGAGCTATCAAAAATGCAGGTGGACAATAAAACTTTGCAGAAAGAACTAGACCGAATTTTAGAGTTGTATAAGCAGCTTGAGTTTGATCAAAAGCTTGCAAATGCTATTGATAAGTTAAAAGAACAAGCACAGAAGCAAGAAAAGCTCAGCGAACAAAGTGAGAAGAAAAACCCAAATTCGGAAGCACTTAAATCACAACAGGAGCAGCTGCAGAAAGACTTTGATAATCTGCAAAAAGATTTAAAAGAGCTTAAACAGAAAAATGACGAGCTTGAGGAAAAGAATAGCTTAGAGAATACCGAAAAGGAAGAAGAACAGATCGAAGAACAACAGGAAGAAAGCAGCAAGAATCTCGAGCAGAAGAACACGAAGAAAGCTGCAGAAAGTCAGAAAAAAGCTGCAGCGGAAATGAAGAATCTCGCAAAGAAGATGGAGCAAATGCAACAGGAAGGTGAAATGCAACAGATGGAAGTGAATATGCAAAACCTTCGCGAGATACTCTCAAACCTTTTAACATCATCTTTCGAACAGGAAAAAGTAATGCAGGATCTAAAGGGCACTTCCTTAAATGACCCTAATTATGTGAAACTTACACAAAAGCAGAAAGACATCAAGGATAATCTTAAAATGGTTCAGGATAGCCTCTATTCTTTAAGCAGGCAGGTTCCACAAATTGAATCAGTAATTAATAAAGAAATCCAAACAATAAACACCAATATTGACTTTGCTTTACAACAACTTGCTGAAAGACGGACAAGCGAAGCAAATAGAAATCAGCAGTATGCGATGACTTCAATTAACAATCTGGCTTTAATGCTTAGTGAAGTGGAACAGCAAATGCAACAGGCCATGAAAAATGCCAAGCAAGGCAAGGGAAAAGGCAAAGGAAAGAGCCAAAGCTTATCCGAATTAAGTAAAATGCAGGAAAAGTTGAACCAAAATATGCAAAAGGCAAGGCAACAAATGCAACAGCAGGGGCAAAAGCCTGGCCAGGGGCAACAAAGTCAGGGGAAAGGACAAATGAGTGAGCAAATGGCTCGCATGGCACGTGAACAGCAATTAATCAGGCAGGCCTTACAAGATATTAATCGGGAGATGAATAAAGATGGCAAGGGGAGTTTGGGCAATCTTGAGAAATTGACAAAAGAAATGGAACAAACCGAAACTGATCTCGTAAACAAGAAAATCCAACAAGAGACGTTAATTAGACAACAGGATATATTAACTAAATTGCTGGACGCCGAAAAGGCAGAGCGAGAACGCGAATTGGACACACAACGAGAAAGCAAAAAAGGTAGAGATCAAGCTCCGAACTATAAAATTGTACTTGAAGAGTTTAATAAAATTAAACAACGCGAGCTAGAATTATTAAAAACTGTACCACCTGCACTCAATTCATTTTATAAATTGAAAGTAGGTGACTATTTTAGACTTTTAAATACTAAATAATCTATGATCACGAATCGCGTAGATATGTCAGACGACACCGTGTTATATACATTACAATTACCTTCGAAGGTTGAAAGCATAACCTCTGTAGAAAACTTTGTAGATACACTAAAAGATGAATATCACATTGGTGATGACACCTATGCCAATATGCTGACTTGCCTGAGTGAGGCGACAATAAATGCAATTGTTCATGGCAACAAGCAAGACGAAAATAAAAAGGTTTATATTAATCTTGAAGTACAGTCTGGGAAACGCCTGCAATTTACCGTAGCAGATGAAGGTGAAGGCTTTGATTACAATCGCCTGCCCGATCCCACAGCCCCTGAAAATCTGGAAAATCTGACAGGAAGAGGAGTATTTATTATCAAACACCTGGCAGACCAGTGCATCTTTAATTTGAAAGGCAACGAAGTTGAACTACACTTTAAAGTTTAATGAGCCAATTGCCAATTCATTTTTTCTCTGAAGATATCTCCTTTATATTAAAAGAAAAGAATAAGGTCCGGAACTGGATCCGAAATACCATCCGCTCTGAAGGTAAAAAATTAAGGGAACTTAATTTAATATTCTGTAGTGATACTTACCTTCTTGAAATCAACAAGCAATATCTTGATCACGACACGTTTACGGATATAGTCACGTTTGATAATAGTGAATCGCCTGAGCTAATAATTGGCGATATCTTTATCAGTATTGATCGCATCAGGGAAAATGCCGCTAAGTATAAAGTAGCCGAAAAAGATGAGCTCCATCGGGTTATTATCCACGGAACGCTCCACCTTATCGGATATAAAGACAAGACTAAGTTCGACAAGAATTTAATGACGGAAAAAGAGGATCAACACCTTGCTTTAAGAGATTTCTGACCTTCCTTACAACCTTGTTTCACTATTCCATCGGAACTTCAATTATCAAAACTTTCGCCTTGCTTTCGGCCTTAAAATCGAAATTATTGGTATCAAGTATTCCCATTGCGTCCTTTGCTTTCAAGACATGTCCTTCGACCTGAACATCTCCATCAACTACAAACAAGTATGCCCCGTTTCCCTGATGTTTGATAGCATATTCAACCTGCTTTCCAGCATCAAAATCTCCTAAAGAAAAGTATGCGTCCTGATTTATCCACATAGTCTCTGCACTCTCTTCCGGAGAAACTAGCAGCTGAAGCTTATTATGCCCCTTTTCCGGATCAAATCTTTTTTGATCATACCGGGGAGGAATATTTCGAACTTTAGGAAATACCCATATTTGAAGCAAATTAACTTCATCGGTAAGAGATCCATTAAACTCTGAGTGCTGAATGCCACTGCCTGCAGACATTATCTGCACTTCACCAAACTCAATTTTCCCTTCCGAACCTAAACTATCCTTGTGTGCCAAGATCCCTTTTAAGGGGATAGTCACAATTTCCATATTATCGTGCCCGTGTGTGCCAAAACCCATCCCTGGAGCGACAATATCATCGTTTAACACTCTCAAGAGACCAAAGTGCGTTTTAGCAGGGTTGTAATATCCTGCAAAACTAAATGAATGAGCTGCTTTTAACCAACCATGATCAGCGAAGCCTCTTTCTTCTGCTTTATGAACAATCGTCTTCATAAATAAAATTTGAATGATTTAGTATTTCTATCTATCCGCATTAAGATAGTTTCATCCCTATCTCATTTAAATAGATGTTTAAACATACAATAGTTATACCAAGCTAATAAATCCTTATTTTTGTGCGTTTTAGGCACGTAAATTTTGAAACGAGTTATTATAGCAGGCGCAAGCGGACTTATTGGCAGTGAACTTATAGATCTTCTGTTAGAAAACGATAAGATTGGCGAAGTTGTAGCGTTAGTAAGAAAAGCTTTGCCTGTCTCCAACCTAAAGTTAGTACAAATACCCACGAATTTTGATTCGCTTGAAGATATTAAAAAGGAACTATTCGGCGATGCATTATATTGTTGTTTAGGAACGACAAAAGCCAAGACTCCGGATGAAGCTGATTACAGAAAAGTAGATCATGATTATCCAGTAACTTTAGCACAGCTAGCTTCGGCAAATAAGGTCTCCCAATTTCATCTAATCTCCGCCATCGGGGCGGACCCAAGTTCCAGCATATTTTATAATAGGCTAAAAGGAGAAACAGAGCAGGATGTTAAAAAGATTCCTTTCCGTTCAATCCATATATATCAACCATCCCTGCTTACTGGGAAGAGGAAAGAAAATCGACCAATGGAAAAGCTAGCGATTTCGATCATGAAAATCATCAATCTTTTATTGATAGGCAGTTTAAAAAAATATAAAAGTACACAAGCTATTACGATAGCAAAGGCAATGATCAATCAAACATTTAAAAACGAAGAAGGAATTCACACGTATCCTTCAGACATAATAAAACAATTAGCATGAGTATATTATCAGGAGAACAATTAGGTCATGCTTTTAATGATAACTGGCTGTTTAAGGATTTGACCTTAGGAATAGCTAAGGGCCAACGCATGGCCTTAGTAGGAATAAACGGCTCTGGAAAAACGACTTTACTACGTATACTTGCAGAAAGACTTAAGCCAAATGAAGGTAAAGTTGTTAAAGCAAAGGGCCTTCATGTAGGATATTTGGAACAAGATCCCGACTTTTCTGGTCATAAAACTATCGTTGATTTTATTTACAGTCTGGATAATCAGCAACAACAGTTGATCCGGAAATATGAGGAATTAATTGAGAACCCGGAAGCCGATAGCAAAGCTTTGGAAGATATTACTCATCAACTCAGCGAAGCAAATGCATGGGAATATGAGTATCAGATCAAGACGATTCTTCAAAGATTGTCAATCACACATCTTGAACAAGAAATAAGAAGTCTTTCTGGCGGACAGCGGAAGCGACTGGCTCTAGCGAAACTTCTTATCGACGATCCGGAAGTTTTCATTCTGGATGAACCCACAAACCACTTGGATATTGAAATGATCGAATGGCTGGAAAGTTTTCTCACCACGGGACAAAAGACTCTAATTATGGTAACCCATGACAGATACTTTCTCGATAATGTTTGCAACCACATACTGGAATTAGAGAATCGAAAGCTATACCACTACCAGGGAAATTATGGCTATTTCCTGGAAAGGAAGGCTGAGCGCGAAGCAGATGATGCAGCATCTCTACAGAAGAACAGAAATCTTTTGAAGAAAGAGTTGGAATGGATGCGTAGAATGCCAAAAGCGAGAACTACCAAATCCAAATCAAGAATTGATTCTTTTTACGAACTGGAGAATAAAACCAAGGGGGGCAAAGACACTCAGCTGATCGAATTAAGCACAAAAGTGGCTCGTCAGGGCAATAAAATCCTTGAGATAGAAAACATTTCCAAGAGCTATAATCACAAACCGATAATCACAAACTTTAGCTATACCTTTAAAAAAGGTGATAAGATTGGGGTAGCCGGTAGAAACGGAAGTGGAAAATCAACCTTTTTGAATTTAATTACGGGCACCATTAAACCTGACTCTGGAAAAGTTATTGCAGGTGAGACAACTCAGTTCGGATATTACAAGCAGTCAGGATTAGAGTTCGATGAAAGTGAAAGAGTAATTGATATTGTTAAGAATGTTGCCGAATATATAACCATGGCAGACGGCAAGACCTTAACGGCTTCGCAATTATTAACACATTTTCTTTTCCCTCCTGCAAAACAACATAATGTGGTATCCAAATTAAGTGGGGGTGAAAAGAAAAGACTCCATTTGATGCGAGTTTTAATGCAGAACCCAAATTTCTTGATATTGGATGAGCCCACGAATGATTTAGACATTGACACCTTAAACGTTCTTGAAGAATTTCTTGAGAAATACAGTGGGGTTCTATTGCTGGTTTCTCACGATAGGTATTTAATGGATAGATTAACCAACCAGCTCTTCATATTAGAAGGCGAGGGCTTTGTAGATATATATTCTGGAAATTACACAGACTACAGACTTGAAAAAGAGGAAGAAGCTAAGAAGCCAGTCCAACCGAAAACAGAAGTTGATAAAACCGAAAAGCCAGTTAAGAGCAAATTAAGTTTCAAAGAGCAGAAAGAACTAGAGTCTCTTGAAATAGAAATCCCCGAGCTAGAAAGCAGTATCAAACAATTAACCAGCCAACTAAATAACACAACTGATCATCTTAAGCTAATTGAAATTTCTAAAGAGATAGAAGAGCAAAAGAATAAGGTAGACAGCAACACGTTTCGTTGGTTAGAATTAATAGAACTTAAAGAACAATAACGTTCCACGTGGAACATTGCATAAATTGTTCCACGTGGAACATCAAAATATATGTTTAAAAAATACGACATAATAGTAGTGGGAGCAGGGCACGCAGGCTGCGAGGCGGCTGCGGCCGCGGGAAACCTGGGATCATCAGTCTTACTCATTACAATGAATATGGGCACGATCGCTCAAATGAGTTGCAATCCAGCTATGGGTGGTGTTGCAAAAGGACAAATAGTGCGAGAAATCGACGCGATGGGTGGCTATTCAGGTATAATCACAGACAAATCTATGATTCAATTCCGAATGCTTAATCTATCCAAAGGTCCAGCTATGTGGAGCCCGAGAGCGCAGACAGACAGAATGCGTTTTGCTGAAGAATGGAGACTGGCTCTGGAGGGTATCCCGAACGTAGATTTTTGGCAAGATACCGTAAAAGAAATCACAGTAAAAGGAGATAAAGTAACGGGAGTTGTAACCTCTCTGGGCATCCCAATTGAAGCAGATGCGGTGATTTTAACCAATGGAACGTTTCTAAATGGCTTGATACATATTGGTGAAAAGAAGTTTGGAGGCGGCCGAACCGCAGAGAAATCTTCTACAGGCTTAACGGAGCAACTGGTGGAACTGGGATTTGAATCGGGGCGGATGAAAACCGGAACGCCTCCAAGGGTGGACGGAAGGAGCCTCGACTACTCTAAAATGGAAGAACAATGGGGAGACGAAGAAGGCGGGCGATTTTCTTATACGAATGTAGATATCCCAAAAAAACAAAGATGCTGCTGGATTACTTATACCAATTCAGAAGTACATGATACGTTAAAAGAAGGCTTCGAAAAGTCCCCAATGTTTACCGGAAGAATCAAAGGTTTAGGACCCAGATACTGCCCATCCATCGAAGACAAAATCAATCGCTTTGCTGAACGAGAAAGACACCAGATATTTGTCGAACCCGAGGGATGGAACACCGTCGAGATTTATGTAAATGGGTTCTCTACTTCGTTGCCAGAAGACGTACAAAATAAGGCCTTGAGATTAATACCTGGCTTCGAAAATGCAAAGATGTTCAGACCAGGGTATGCAATCGAGTATGACTTTTTTCCACCTACACAATTAGGTCTCACGCTTGAAACCAAGCTCGTAAAAAACCTTTTCTTTGCCGGCCAAATAAACGGCACCACGGGATATGAAGAGGCAGCCAGTCAAGGTTTTATAGCTGGCATCAATGCACATCAAAAGATTCATGATAAACATGAACTGATAATGAAGCGCTCTGAATCGTACATAGGCGTTTTAATAGATGACTTAGTTACGAAAGGGACTGAGGAACCATACCGAATGTTCACATCGAGGGCTGAGCATAGATTACTATTAAGGCAGGATAATGCTGACATCAGACTTAGTCCGATTGCATATGAACTTGGATTGATAAACGATGAGCGACTGGAAAAGGTGCGCAAAAAAGTCTCGGATTCAGACAAGATTGTAAAGCATTTAAAAGCAACATCAATAGAACCATCGGAGATTAACTCTGTTCTTGAAGAGCTGGGTTCAAGTCCAATCAACCAAAATGTGAAAATGTTTCAGATACTTTCCCGCCCACAGATATCTATAAAAGATCTCAGAAGAGCAAGCAAATCCTTCGATGATCTTTTAAAGGATTACGACAAGGAAACTGTCGAACAGTCGGAAATAAAAGTTAAGTACGAAAGCTATTTTGAAAAGGAGATGGAGATCGTCAATAAGATGAAACGGATGGAAGATCAGGAGATCAATCCGTCTTTTAATTATCAAACCCTCGTTTCACTTTCAAAAGAAGCGAGAGAAAAACTATTAAAAATTAAGCCCCGAACTTTAGGGCAAGCATCGCGGATTTCAGGTGTTTCTCCATCAGATATTTCGGTACTGATGGTACATTTAGGCAAATAATACATAAGTTTCTGATTTACAATAAGTTAACAAAAATCATCGATGACTTAAATAAATCAGATATAAGCTTAAAATATTTACATTTGATGGTAATCTTCCAAAATTGAACAAAATCGCTTAAAACGCTTCTAAATGCGAAATATAATAAAGCCCCTAATTCCGTGCGCCTACATAGGAATAGTCTTCTTTTTAAGTCAGTTTTTTGGATGTGCGAGTATACAACATCCGACAGGAGGTCCAAGAGATAGTGTTGCACCAAAGATATTGAAAGAGAGTCCAAAAAATTTCACGACGAGCTTTAAAGAGGATCGAATAAATATAGAGTTTAACGAATATTTTAAACTTACAAACGAGTTCAAAGAAATTAGCGTTTCGCCGGCCATGGAAAAGGCCCCCGTTTTCAAAGTCAAAAAAAAAATACTTAACATCCAGTTTCAAGAACCTTTACAAGACAGTACAACTTATACGATCAATTTTGGAAATGCTATCGCAGATTATAATGAGGGTAACGTTTTAAAAAACTATATGTATGTGTTTGCGACGGGGAACAAAATTGATTCGTTATCGATAACAGGAAATGTTAAAAACACATTGACTAAGGAAGGAGTTTTGGACGCTACAGTTTTTATATTACCCACGTCTCAAGATTCTCTATTTGGTAAAAAACGAGCAAGTATATTTACAACCACCGACTCATCCGGAAATTTCAGTTTAAAATATTTGAGAGAAGGCCGGTATAATTTATACGCATTGAACGAAAAAGGTGGTGATAAGATATACAATTCAACAAACGAAGAAGTGGGCTTTTTATCTGCTCCCATCGTCCTCACAAAAGATACCACCGGAATCGAGCTGGAGCTTTTTAAAGAGCAACCAAAAGACTTTAGATTAGTAGACAGAAAAATCGAAAAAGACGCTCGTATTTCATTCTTCTTTAATAAACAACTACAGAAACCTGGAATACAAATACTACAACCAGAAGCTTTAAATAGCACGAAAATAACAGAATTTTCTTCGACCAATGACACAGCCTACGTTTGGACACAGTCGATGGAGTTTGATTCTATAGCAGTTGCCATTCAAGACAATAAAAAAAATATTGATACAGTAATAATTCGCCGAAATAAACGAGACTCTTATACCCGGGATTTAACAATCACCGATAATATTTCAGCAGGTAGATTAAGGCCCGGGACGGATGTAGCTGTCCTTGCATCCGCGCCTATATCGCTAATAGACGGAAAAAAAATAACCTTATTACAAGACTCTGTACCGGTTAACGGACTAAGAGTATCGAGAGATAGTTTATCAACCCGGAGAATCATTTTTAAGTATCCCTGGCGCGATGAAAAGCAATATATTATTACTATAGCTGAAGGAGGTTTAACAGGAACATTTGGCGGAACAAATAAGCCATACAGCAAACAGTTTGTTAAAGATTCTGAAGATAATTACGGCGTGCTATCAATTATTTTAACGGTGCCTGATACCTCGAAAACTTATTTACTTCAAGTCTTGAACCCAGAGGATAAGATAATTAAGAGCGACATAATCAGGAAAAATACCACATTGACTTACCCCATGATGTCTATCGGAAAATACTATGTACGAATTATTTACGATGAGAATAAAAATGGTAAATGGGACACAGGAAACATCAAAGAGAAAAAACAACCTGAGAAGGTATGGAATTATCAGGAAGAAATATCTTTACGAGCTAATTTCGATATAGAGCAAAAAATTACTGTTCCGAAGGCTGAGTAAACCACTTAGAATACATAATATAATTATTAGGCAAACGCTTCAATAATTCACGCTGCTCATCAGAAACTGGTTTAATCTTCCTTGCCGGACTACCAGCATAAATATAACCGGACTCACAAACGGTATTTTCTAATACTATAGCACCTGCAGCAATAATTGTAAATTCCTCAACTACGGCATGGTCCATAACAATGGCTCCCATGCCCACTAAAACATTATCCTTTAATGTGCATCCGTGAACCAAAGCATTATGTCCAATAGATACATTCGTACCAATGGTGGTAGCCGCTTTCAGATAGGTACAATGGATGACCACGCCATCCTGAATATTCACATTATCACCTATTAGAATAGCATTCACATCACCCCTTATTACAGTGTTGAACCAAACTGAGCAATTATCTCCCATAACCACGTCTCCCACGATTGTTGAATTCTCGGCAATAAAACAATCGGAACCCCATTTTGGATATTTTCCTTTAACTGGCAAAATCAGTGGCATATTTAAATAATTATAAATTCAAAAACAGTTGAGCAATTAAAAAACCTAAAATATAGTATCAACAGGATTTTCCATATGTTCCGGATAATCTGTTGTATAATGCAAACCCCTACTTTCTTTGCGGATCATGGCTGACTTAATTACTATATAAGCTGTTTGGATTACGTTTCTTAGCTCGCACAGCTTAACTGATAATTTAGTCTTCTTATAAAAATCTTCTGTTTCAGTATAAAGTAAGCCAAGACGGCGCATCGCTCGCTCAAGTCTAAAATCCGACCTAACAATCCCAACATAATCGCTCATTATCTTTTGGGTCTCGCGAAGATTGTGTGTAACCAAAATATCTTCGTTTGATAACTGTGTATTTGTTTCATCCCATTCGGGAATATTGTCTGGAATCAGAACATTCTCAAATACATTCAATGCATCCAAATAAATGCGATGCGCAAATACCGTAGCCTCTAAAAGAGAATTAGAAGCTAAACGATTTGCCCCATGTAAACCTGTAGACGAACACTCACCACAAGCATACAGCCGATTGATCGATGTCCTGCCGTAATCGTCTACTAATATACCTCCACACATATAATGACAAGCAGGAGTTACCGGAATATAATCCTTCGTCATATCTATACCAATACTTAAGCATTTAGCATAAATGTTAGGAAAATGCGAAAGAATCTCATCTTTAGACCGGTGTGTAATATCAAGAAAAACAAAATCATCACCCGATTTTTTCATTTCAGAATCGATAGCCCTGGCAACAATATCTCTTGGCGCCAATGATTTTCTAGGATCATATGCATCCATAAACTCATTACCTTTACTATCCCTGAGTATCCCACCAAAACCTCGTACAGCTTCTGAAATTAAGAACGAAGGATATTCGCCGGGTTTATACAATGCCGTTGGATGAAACTGTATAAACTCCATATTTCTAACCTTTCCTTTTGCACGATAAACCATCGCAATGCCATCGCCTGTTGCAATTACTGGATTGGTAGTATTCGAATAGATATGTCCGGCGCCACCTGAAGCCATCACAGTAACTTTCGAAAGAAATTTTTCCACAGAATTTGTGTGAGTATTCAACGCATAAATCCCATAACAATTAATATCATCAGACCGCTTACCAACAAACTGACCAAGATGATGCTGAGTAATTAACTCAACCGCGAAATAATGTGTTAGTATCTCAATATTAGGATTGCTATGTATCTTTTCTAAAAGAGCCCTCTCAATCTCGAACCCTGTAATATCCTTATAGTGCAGGATACGGCTCTCAGAATGACCACCTTCCTTCGCCAGATCGTACATTCCCTGTTGGGTGGTATCGAAATTGGTACCGTAATCAATTATCTCCTGAATACGATCAGGTCCTTCTTTAACAACAAGTTCTACAATCTTTTTATCACATAATCCATCACCTGCAATCAAAGTATCCTCAATATGTTTATCAAAAGAATCCTCTTTATCCACAACAACAGCAACCCCACCCTGGGCATACTTAGTGTTCGATTCATCTTCATTAGCTTTTGTAAGTATCAGAACCTTACCGTGTTTAGCAGCTTTAAGAGCAAAACTTAAACCAGCAATTCCAGAACCTACAACCAGGAAATCAACATCCTTCATTTAATAAATATTTAATTGAATGTAATCTTATAATAACGAATGTGGAGAAAACGCTGTAAAGATGTTAATTTTGTATATAAAGTGTTAACGTTTTCTAATAACTAATTCAATTTCTCAATTTATTAAGAAAACGGGCTAGTTCTAAGAAAGTTTTCAGCACCATATTAGAAGGTTGTTAACGTTTTACTAATACAAAGTAATACACGGTATAAAATATACAGAAAAATAAGGCAAAATTTAAAGCCTTATTTTTCAATTAATTAAATGTCTTGCTCTGTGGATAAGTTGTGGAGAAAAGCTTTAAAACAAAATATTCATTATTAAGTTTCAAATCTTCTTCACATTACTAACATCCTAATAAACAATAAGAATCTTTATATATAGAATAATTATATTTTATTGAAGTGTTAGAAATGGATATGTTTGATGAAATAAATGTGAAGGGTTTTATTGATGAACCTATTGATCCCACTCTGGATCTGTTTGATGAAATAGAAAAATTAAAAAAAGAAAAGAATGCGGTTATTCTTGCGCACTATTATCAGGAGCCGGATATCCAGGACATTGCCGATTATATCGGGGATAGTCTCGGTTTATCGCAACAGGCTGCAAAGACTGATGCCGATGTTATTGTGTTTGCAGGAGTACACTTCATGGCTGAAACAGCTAAAATATTATCGCCGGAGAAAAAGGTTTTATTACCTGATTTAAAGGCAGGATGTTCTTTATCAGATAGTTGTCCACCGCACTTGTTTGCAAAGTTTAAGGAGAAGTATCCTGATCATCTGGTGATTACTTATGTGAACTGTTCTGCGGAATTAAAAGCGATAAGCGACATTGTTTGTACTTCATCTAATGCAATACAAATTGTTGAAAGCTTACCAAAAGATCAGAAAATAATATTTGGACCGGATAAAAATTTGGGAGCGTATGTAGCTAAAAAAACAGGCAGAGATTTAGTTTTATGGAATGGAGCATGCATGGTTCACGAGATATTTTCAATGCAACGTATTTCTAAATTAAAAGAGCAACATCCTGGAGCTAAGTTTATTGCACATCCGGAATGTGAAGATGTTGTATTAAAAATGGCAGATTATATTGGCTCAACAACAGGATTATTAAAATACACTATTGAGAATCCGGCTAAAGAATTTATAGTTGCCACCGAAAGTGGAATTATTCACCAAATGGAAAAAGCAAATCCAGATAAAGTGTTTATTCCAGCTCCGCCAAACAATAGTTGTGCTTGTAATGATTGTCCACATATGAAAAGAAATACACTTGAAAAATTGTACTTGTGTATGAAAAATGAACAGCCGGAAATTACCATTCCCATGGATGTAATTAGAAGAGCAAGGTTGCCAATTGAAAGAATGTTGGAGATATCTGCTAGATTGGGACTATAAGCCCTCTTTTAAAGGGTAATTAGTTCCTTATTCAGTGAAATACAATTTTTATGAATTTAATTTTTTCAGACGTTAGGTAATTTTAACTTTTGAATTTTAACTTTTGAATTAAACACCGTGTTTGAAAATATAGAAAAAACAGATATTAGTAATTTAGGAGAATTTGGATTAATAGATCATCTTACAAAGAATATCATATTAACTCAAGATTCCACTATTAAGGGTGCGGGCGACGACGCTGCAGTTCTTGATTTTTCTGGTAAGAAAATGTTAATATCTACAGATCTTCTCTTAGAGGGAATTCATTTTGATCTAGCCTACACTCCCCTGAAGCATTTAGGATATAAATCCGTACAGGTAAATCTTAGCGATATTTATGCAATGAATGGTATGGCCAGTCAGATTACAGTATCGTTAGGCTTATCAAGTAAATTTCCTATTGAAGCGGTTGAAGAATTATATTCAGGGATTTTATTAGCCTGTGATAAATATAAAATAGACCTTGTCGGTGGTGATACATCGGCCTCGAAACAAGGATTGGTAATAAGTGTAACGAGTATTGGGTATGCCGATGAAGCAGATATTTGTTATAGAAATACTGCTAATGAAGGCGACCTGATATGCGTTTCCGGTGATTTAGGTGCAGCATATGTTGGTTTACAACTATTAGAAAGGGAAAAATTAATATATCTTGAAAATCCACAAATTCAACCTGATCTGGAAGGTAAGGATTATATTATAGAACGCCAGCTAAAGCCAGAAGCCAGAAGAGATATTATACTGATTTTAAAAGAATTAGAAATTAAACCAACATCTATGATTGATATTTCGGATGGTTTATCATCCGAGATAATACATATTTGTACCCAGTCTGAAAAGGGATGTAATTTATATGAAGATAAATTACCGATTGATCCTATGACATATGATACAGCCAGGGAATTCAATTTAGATCCGACAACTTGTGCTTTAAGTGGTGGTGAAGATTATGAATTACTGTTTACGGTTCCGCAATCTGCTTTTGAAAAGATTAGAAATAATCCTGATATAAGTATAATCGGGCATATAACAGAGAAATCGGCAGGAATGAATATTATCTCCAGATCTAATAATTCGCATCCTTTAAAGGCTCAGGGCTGGAATTCGTTAAAATAAAAGATGGTCAACGCAGACAGCGTTCTAAACGCTGTCTGCGTTGTTTGATGGCTAATCTTCTACTATAAATTTTTCATCAATCTGTTTATTTGTTTTAGCCCCTAATTTCCTTAAATTTTCAACTCTGCCAATTAAATTTCCGTTACCGGATGATAATTTAGAAAAGGCTTCAGAATAAGAATCTTTTGCTTTGTCAAGATTGTCGCCCACTTTTTTAAGGTCGTTAATAAAACCAACAAATTTATCGTAAAGCGCTCCGGCTTTTGTAGCAATATCAATAGCATTCCTGGTTTGCTGTTCCTGTTTCCAGATAGAAGCTATGGTTTTTAAAGTGGCTAATAATGTAGAAGGAGTTACAATAACAACACGTTTACTCCATGCAAATTCGAACAGTTCGACGTCGTGTTGTACAGCAACAGCAAATGATGATTCGATAGGAACAAAAAGCAACACAAAATCGGGGGAATTTACCCGATACAAGTCACTGTAATTTTTATTACTTAGGCCTTTAATATGAGTTTTAAGCGATAAAATATGATCATTTAAGTGAATAATCCGGTCTTCATCACTATCGCAGTTTATCAATCGCTCGTAAGCAATCAGGGAAACTTTAGAATCAACAATGATATGTTTATTGTCAGGCAGTGTAATTACAATATCAGGCTGTAGTCGGTTTCCATTATCATCCGTAAAGCTGCTTTGTTTAATAAATGATTCACCATTTACAAGACCAGATAATTCAAGAATCCTGTCTAATACAAACTCCCCCCAATTTCCCTGTTTTTTAGTATCTGCTTTCAGGGCTTTTGTCAGATTATGTGCTTCCAGGCTTATTTGACGATTTAGTTCTATTAATTTCCCCAATTCCCCTTTCAACACATTCCTCTCGTCAGATTCAGCTTTGTAAACTTTTTCCACCTTTTCTTCAAAGGCTTTTATATTTTCTTTTAAAGGATTGATTAGCTGATCGAGATTTGATTTATTAACTTCTGTAAAACGAAGTGTTTTTTCGTCCAATATCTTTCCGGCTATTAATTCAAATTCTTTATTGAATTTAAGCTGCAGAGTTTCTATTTCAGCTTTTTGATCATTAATTTTTTCTTGTTGAGTTTTATAATAAGTTCTTGCACTTTCCAAAGCCTGGTTAACTTCTGCCAATTTTTGTCTTTCGTGTTGCAATTCGATAAGTAATCTCTCCGTTTCTTGCTTCAAAAAAGCGGTTATATTACTTTTTTCTGCAAAAATATTATCACATCGTTCTTCAACTTTGGCAAGTTCTAAACTTTGCTTGTTTTTTTCAGCAAGAGCGTTTTCGAGTTTCTTAGAAATTCTTCTGTGATCGATAAATAAAAGAATGAATCCAATTATAGCGGCAATGAGTAGCACAAATCCAATTTCCATTTTGCTAATTTTTTTATCAAATAACGAAATTTACGTTTATATATGCAAACAAAATTAGTTTGTAAAGATATCGGGACTAGCAAAATGTCAGTTAATAAAAGAATTGTAATGCCTTTTAGACTTAAACAGGTAAAATTTAAGTTATTATAATAGTCGAGGAATACTTTTTGAGTATCTTATTTTAAATTTTAAAAAGATGGGTTTAATTATTTTTATTGGGATTGCTATCGTTAGCTTTCTTGTGCAATCGAGGTTTAAATCTAAGTTTAAGGAATATTCGGAAACGCCTCTATCGTCGGGTCTGACAGGAAGAGATATTGCTGAAAAAATGTTGAGTGATCACGGTATTCACGACGTGCAAATTTTATCTGCCGAAGGATCCCTTTCCGACCATTATAATCCCGCAAACCGCACAGTGAATCTAAGTCCTGAAGTTTTCGGAGGCAGGAGTATTGCAGCGGCTGCAGTGGCTGCACATGAATGCGGACACGCAGTTCAACACGCTAAGGCTTATGCATGGCTACAGTTTCGCTCGGCTATGGTTCCGGTAGTTAGTATTGCTTCAAACTTATTGCAATATGTATTTATGCTGGGCATTATAATGTTTGCATCCGGTATCGGTCAAACCATGCTATTAATAGCTTTTGGAGCTATGCTGGTGGTTACCTTATTTAGCGTTGTTACATTACCGGTTGAGTTTGATGCCAGTAACAGAGCCTTGGCCTGGTTGCAAACCAACAGAGGAATTATGCAAACCAGTATTGAGCATAATAAATCTAAAGATGCTTTATGGTGGGCTGCTATGACTTATGTGGTTGCTGCTTTAGGTTCGGTAGTTCAGTTACTATACCTGGCTATGATGTTGTTTGGTGGAAGAAGCGACGATTGATTTTCTTTGCTGTCCTTCAATAAAAAAAGCTTCCGGATTCCGGAAGCTTTTTTTATTGAAACTGTAGTTTATTTAGTTCAATTTATATGGAGCTATCATATTAAATTCGGGTATTTTTACCTCGAACTCTTCGTTATCAACCAATCGCCTCATTTCATAGCTTCCCTTCATACTACCAATATCAGTTTTAAGGTTACAACCTGAAACATATTCGTGGAAACTTCCCGGATCGATAACGGGCTGTAGTCCAACCACGCCTTCACCTTCCACTTCACGATGTGAACCGTTGGAATCAAATATAAACCAATGACGGCGCATTAACTGCACACTGTAATCGGTTAAATTTTCAATACTTATTTTGTAAGCAAACATATAGTGATCGTTTGCCGGATTTGAATATTCTGGCTGATAGAGTGTCTCTACAGATATTTTAACTCCTTCGGTAATATGTGTTATCATAACAAATTCGGTTTAAGTTAATGATATAATTATTAAATCCAAAAATCAGGCCAATACCTCGTCGAATTTATTTCCTATATCTGCAAGCACTTCATTTATAGCACTAAAGCTTTCTAATTGCACGAGTAGCATCCGGTATTCTTTAAAGTTGGGAATCCCTTTGAAATAATTAGAATAATGCCGGCGCATTTCAAAAATTCCTGTTTTTTCCCCTTTCCATTCGATGGATTTTTGGAGATGGGTGCGGCAAACTTCTATTCTTTCTGATATGGTAGGCCCCGATAAATACTCACCTGTTTTAAAAAAATGTTTTATTTCTCTGAATATCCAGGGGTAACCGATAGCGGCCCGGCCGATCATAATTCCATCAACTTCGTATTCTAAACGCCAATTAGCGGCCTTCTCAATAGAGTCCACATCTCCATTTCCAAAAATTGGAATTTCTATTCTGGGATTTCGTTTAATATCGCGTATCATTCTCCAATCAGCCTCACCTTTATACATTTGAGCACGTGTGCGGCCGTGAATAGTTAATGCTTTAATGCCCACATCCTGAAGTCGTTCGGCAACTTCATCCACATTTTTGGTATTATCATCCCACCCCAGTCTGGTTTTCACAGTAACAGGCAAATGGGTTGATTCAACAACAGCCTTTGTCATTTTCACCATTTTATCAATATCCTGTAACAAACTGGCTCCGGCTCCGCGACAGGCGACGTTTTTAACAGGGCAGCCGTAGTTTATATCAATTAAATCGGGAGAAGCTTTAGTGGCTATTTCAGTGGCTTCGCGCATACTTTCAATATTACTTCCAAAAATCTGGATGCCGATAGGCCTTTCATATTCAAAAATATCGAGCTTTTGTAGACTTTTGGCCGCATCGCGAATTAGTCCTTCGGAGGAAATAAATTCCGTATACATCATATCCACCCCGTTCTGCTTGCACACAAAACGGAAAGGCGGATCGCTTACATCTTCCATCGGTGCCAATAACAGCGGGAATTCTCCTAAATCAATATTTCCAATTTTTACAGACATCGGCTATAGCTAATACTTTATCTTTGTGCGCTTGTAACGAATTTACAAAAATAGTATTATAAGATTTAACATGTTTTCTCAGCAGTCAGAACAACGTCATCCTTTTACCTCTTTGGTTTTGCTATTAGTAATTGCGCTTGCAAGTTTTGTTCTATTGGCTTTCATGGCCTATTTTCTCGGATATTTGATTTTTGGCCAGGACGAGTTGTTGGGTCTGCGAGATGGAACAGCAGGAATTGGTATTCAAAAGTTATTTTTAACATTCTCTTCTATCGGAATGTTTGTTCTTCCTCCATTCATCTTTGCCCGCCTAGAACGCAGAGCCCCGTTTGCTTATCTCCGCATGAATATGCCTTCGCCACGGATTTTATTAGTGCTTGGACTTGTTATAATGATTTTTGTAACTCCGTTTATTGAGTGGACGGTACTGTTGAATCAGCAAATGAAACTGCCGGAATTCCTTGAACCGATAGAACGCTGGATGCAATACAAGGAAATTAGTGCAGAAATTTTAACGAAAAAGTTGCTGGTGATGAATTCTGTTGGTGGTTTGTTATTAAATCTCATCATAATAGCAGTTATACCGGCCATCGGTGAAGAGTTTTTTTTTCGAGGCTGCATTCAAAAGATATTTTCCAGGTGGACCAATGATCCACATGTGGGTATATGGATCGCTGCAATAATTTTCAGTACCATACATGTTCAGTTTTTTGGTTTTATCCCCAGAATGTTATTAGGAGCCCTATTTGGTTATATGCTGATGCTCAGTAAGAGCATTTGGGTACCTGTTCTGGCTCATTTCTACAATAACGCTTCAGCAGTTATAGCTGCCTATGTGTTACAACATCAGGGAAAATCTTTAGACAATTTAACTAAACCCGCTATGCAGAACTGGTATTTAGTTATTCTAAGTGTTATTTTTACGGTTTTACTTTTCACGATATTTAAAAGAATATCGATGAATACCAACGAGAAAGTGAATGAACGAGGATTGGAATAAGGTTTATACATCAGCAGATTTTTTTAAGTCTGAATTGGTTCGGCAACATTTGATAGAAAATGGAATTGACGCCGTAATTTTAAACAAACAGGGCTATCCCTATCAAATAGGAGAAATTGAAGTATACGTGATGCCAGACCATTTTAAGCGGGCAACAGAATTAATAATTGAAAGCGATTTATGAAAGTCAGAGCAATAACAGGCTTTTTTTTTGTGATCGTAATGCTTGCCTCGTTGCTATTTGGGGAATACGCTTTCGCTATCTTTTTCATTGTGTTGAGTTTATTGTGCCTGGCAGAATTTTATAAGCTGGTTAGGTCTGAAACTATAAAGCCGCACCGCTCCCTGGGAGTATTTTTAGCAGGAACATTGATAACCCCATTCGTGTTAAATTTCCTTTTTGGTGATTATTTAAACTTGCTATTTTTAAGTGTGCCTGCAGCAATTTCTATATGCGTGGTCGAATTATTCCGTAAAAAAGAACATCCATTTACTAACCTGGCTTTCACTTACTTCGGGATTTTATTTGTTATTATTCCCTTCTGCTTTTTTACTGCAATGGCATTTATGGGTACTGGCTTTAATTTCCATTTCCCTTTAGCCTTCATGTTAATGCTTTGGGCGAACGATACAGGTGCATACATATTCGGAGTTCGCTTCGGGAAGCATAAGCTATTCGAAAGGCATTCTCCAAAAAAAACCTGGGAAGGGTTTTTCGGAGGATTGGCTACCGGTCTTATTGCAGCGTATCTCATAAGCACTCAGTTTGGTGATTTAACAATCATGCAGTGGTTAAGTGTATCTCTTATAATTGGTACAGCTGGTACGTTTGGTGATTTATTTGAATCGATGCTGAAGCGCAGTATGTCGATCAAAGATTCCGGTTCATTATTACCGGGACATGGAGGTTTATTGGACAGGTTTGACGGTTTGCTTTTTGCAGCGCCCCTGGTTTTTATTTATTTATACTGGATAACATTGTAGGATAATGAATGAAGAGAACGAACCCTTGAACTCTGAAAAGGAGGAAACAGAAAATATTCAGCCGGTATATAAGGACAGATCTTTATTATATATGGGTGTGGTACTTGCGATAATTATTGCAGTAATGGGATATTTAACACTTTTTGTAGATGATCCTTCTGAAATATTTGGAAAAAAAGATAAAGTTCAGCTTTCTAGTAAGACCACAACTTCAATTTTAAATGAAAGCGAGTCGATGACCGAGGGGGAGCTCCGGCAATCCCTGGTCAAATTTATTGAAGCATTTTACAATGATCAGCGCCGAGGATATTTTGATCCGCCAAGCTATTTTGCTAAAATAACGGAGACATTCTATAATTATCATAACCTTACTCATAAACGTATCCGAGAAATTTATTGGCGACGCTTGATGGATATGGAGAATTTAAAGCGAAACTGGATTGTATCGTCTCTGGAATTTGAGCGGAAGGATTCAAGAATCATTGCAAGTTATTGGGCAAACGAGAGTTATATACGACGGTCAAAAAATGAGAGTTACTCGGCATTGATTAAATACGAGTTGATAATTGATGAAACAGGAAAAATTGTCTCATTGAGGGAAGCCGAAATAAAAAATGTGGAGATTCAAAAACTTTTGCCGGACACTGCAGGGATAAATCTTAACCCTGAACTCCCGACGGATCCATCGTTATCAACAAATGATAAAGTATATGATTTCAGTTTAGTGGACGTAACGCCAGAATTTGCGGGTGGACCAAGGGAGTTTTCTAAATATCTTACAACGAATTTGAAATATCCTGCAGCAGCTCGGCAGAGTAATATTCAGGGTAAGGTGTATCTTTCGTTTGTAGTTGAAAAAGATGGGCGCTTAACAGATATAAAGGTAAAACAAGGTCTCGGAAGTGGTTGTGACGAGGAAGCCTTAAGGTTGTTGCGAAACTCTCCCAAATGGAAACCCGGCTTAATTAAGGAGGAACCGGTTCGCACCTTTTATGTTACTTCCGTCAATTTTCAGTTGTAAAAAAACGAAAGCCTTTGATCAACAAAGGCTTTCGTTCTTATTAGTCGTTCCTGTTTTTTTCATATAAGGCTTCATCAACGCATTTAAGCCCATTTTCCGTCATAATCCATTCAGATGTATAGTCTGACCCTGCATTTTCAGGCTTGCAGTGCCATAAATTGTATTGCCGAACGTGTGGGTTTAACCTGCCATCAATTACTAGTCGTGTGTTGACCGGAACTTTTAAGTGTACATCCAGTTCCTGGGCCCTGAACAATCCGTTTCCGTTAAGGGTCAAATAATTATCAAACTGAATTATAGAGTCTTTTTGAGCAACCTGATAAGAGATACGTTGAGCAGCTTCCAGGGCATTTTCAAAATTTCTTCCTCTGCCGCTAAGTTCTTTAACAAGTGAAAGAGTGCTATCGTCGCTTTTTTCGATAAACAGATCAAAGTTGTGTAAGTCTCTTTCCATGTCATTCTCGCCGTGTATAATTCGACCTTTTATTTTCCCCTGCTCTACATTGTATTTAAGGCTGTCTTCCTGAGTGAAAAATAACTTGGGATTTAGTTTTAGATTCAAGACAGGGTGGGCATCTAATTGTGTAGTTTGTTCAAATTTTGCTTCTTCGCGGAATTCGGCCGCAATCTTTGACCCATAAAATACACCCATTCCTAATCCGGTGAGCCATAGAATTAACATAGCGAAAGAACCATATCTGGATAATACTTTTTGGTTTAATATAACACGTATCGCAAAAAGGATCAATGCGAATAATGGAATGATAAGTATTAAAAATGCACTGAAAAATACCGAAGAACGGTATTCGTCATTAATCGCATTAAAAGGAAATTGTTGAAACTCTGTATTGTTAATAAAGCCAAGGCCGAAAAGCAAGGCAGTAATAAGCGCGAATAAAGCAATTGCCCCTACTGTTATAATGAGTACTCCAATTGCTTTAAGCACAATTTTCAGCACTCTGCCAAAAAAATTGATGATTTCGAGAACGGGATCGCTTTTTGCCGAACGAAATTCATCATACGGTTTTCCTTCGCCTGATTTTATAGCGTCGGCTTCTTCATCAAAGGTCTTTTTGAAAGATTGGAGATTGATCGGTTCACCCCGCATCGCCATTTTTTCCTGGCGGCTTTTTGCAGTTGGAAGTATGATCCACAGTACAATGTAGGGGATTAAGCCTACCCCAGAAAATAATGTTAGTAACAGCGCAATAAGTCTGACCCATTTAACTTCTATATCAAAATAATGCCCCAAGCCAGCACATACGCCCCCTATAATCCGATCATCGCTGTCTTTATATAAAGTTTTGGATGCTTTTAAATTTTCCGCGCCAAACATTTCATTATCATTTTCAAGTTCAAAATCACTTGCTTTTCCCATTTTTGCTGTGATTTCTTCAACGTCGGCAATTACAATAACCTGTTTATTATGTTCGGTTAAACGTTCATTAAACATTTCGGCCAGTCTGTTTTCGATGTCGGTTACAATCTCAACACTATCAGAACTGTAAGCAAAATGGCGCTTCACTTCCGTCATGTAGCTTTTAAGAATTTCATAGGCATCTTCTTCAATATGAAAAACAATGCCGTTTATATTTATAATAATGGTTTTGTTCATGGCTTTTTATGTTAAGGGTTTATGTCTCGTCCTTTGATGGAGGTGTTTACAGCGAATACAAGTTCAGACCAGGTTTGATCTAAATGCTCAAGAACTTTTTTTCCCGCTTCTGTTAATACATAATATTTTCTAGGAGGTCCGGATGTAGATTCAACCCAATTATAGCTTAACAAGCCGTTGTTTTTCAATCGGGTAAGCAATGGGTACAAAGTTCCTTCTACCACAAGCAATTGCGCTTTTTTCAATTCATTTATAATATCCGAGGCGTAGATCTCCCTTTGGGAAATAATCGACAGAATACAATATTCAAGTATTCCTTTCCTCATTTGGGTTTGAGTGTTTTCTACAATCATAGAACAAAGGTATGTAAAAAATATAGTACTATGTATAACATAGTACTATATTTTTTTCGTTGACTAAATGTGAATGGTATTTTATTAATACTAAATTTTAATAAGCTATCTTAACCTTTTAAGAAACCAGGATAAATATTTTCACATCGGGATCATATTGCGAGGCTTCACAAAAATTATAAAATTTTTTAAAACAATTTTGAATTTTATATGTATGTAGGCGTTTTTTTTAAAATTTCATAAAAAAACTTTGTATAATTTGTATTTTTTAAAATAAGCTTTTATATTTAGGTAATCATTAATTTAAAAAGAGTATGCGAAAACTTCTATCGAGTTTATCAATCGTGTTGCTATGGGCAACTATTGTCCTGGCACAAGAGCGTACCGTAACAGGTACAGTAACAGCCCAGGAGGATGGTCTGCCCCTCCCTGGAGTAAGTGTTAAAATCAAGGGAACTACAAGCGGCACCCAAACCGGTGCAACGGGGCAGTATTCTTTAAGTATTCCCGGAAATAATGCAGTTCTGGTGTTTTCTTATATTGGATTTGCCAATCAGGAGGTTGCAGTTGGATCACGGAGTGTTGTTAATGTAGCTTTAACTGTAGATGCAAAGCAGTTGAGTGAGGTAGTAGTAACTGCTTTGGGGATTACTAGAGAGGCTAAATCTCTCGGATATAGTACAACAGTTATTGATAATGAGGAATTAACAAAGGCTCGGGAAACTAATATCCTTAATTCCTTAGCTGGTAAGGTTTCGGGTGTCCGGGTTAACTCGCAATCAGGGACTTTAGGCGGCTCATCTAAAGTAGTTATCAGAGGTGTAAATTCTCTTGATGCAAGCAATGTACTGTATGTGATTGATGGTGTAACAGTTGGCAATGCAACAGCCGCCGGCGGAACAATATCTAATAATGTGGATTACGGAAACCGCATGGGCGATTTAAGTTCTGATGACATCGAATCGATGACCATATTAAAAGGCGCTGCGGCTACGGCATTATATGGTTCAAGAGCGAAAGACGGAGCGATTGTGATCACTACCAAGCGAGGAAAAAAAGGAAAAGCATCTGTCGATGTGAATTCATCTGTTAGATTTGACAATCCTTTAGTGCTTCCGGAATTCCAAAACGAGTATGCTCAAGGAACCTTCAATGCGACAACTAAGAATTATGATTACAGTTTAAAGAATGTTAATGGCTGGGGACCAAGAATTGCTGATGTTCAAGGTCAGACCTTCCCGGATTTTTTAGGGAATCAAGTCACATTGCGAGCACAGCCTAATAATGTTAAAGATTTTTTCGACACGGGAGTTTCCTACCTGAATAATATTTCTTTTTCAGGAGGTGATGAAAACTCTGATTATCGGTTTAGTTTTAGTGCTGCGAATGAGAAAGGGATAGTACCAATGTCTAAGCTGAATAGATATAACCTTGGAGTAAACGCGGGGCGGCAGTTTGGAAAGAATTTGTCTTCCCGCTTTAGCGGTACATATACCAGGTCGAAAGCTGATGGCCGTCCTTCACAGGCCTCAAATAATCAGAATATTATAACCTCTTCGGTTTTTAGCTTGCCCAGGGTGATCGATATCGCGCAGTTAAAATCAAATTTTGAAGATCCTGTTACTGGCAATCAGAATTTTTTAGGCAGCAATAAAGATGGCAATAACCCTTATTGGATTGTAAACTATAATACTAACAACAATTTAGTCGATAGATTTGCGGGCTCGTATGCGCTGACCTATAAACCAATTGATTGGATAACGATTTCGAACAATTTGGGAGGGGATATTTACAGAGAAAGACGGTCTACAGTTGTAAGAAAGGGAACTGCAGGGACCTTAAACGGAAAGTTTTCAAACATGGATATCTTTTCAAGACAGATCAACAATGACTTGATTGCTACTTTTGTTCAAGATAATTTAGTTAAGGATTTTAAATTCAAATTTATTTTAGGGGGTAACGTTAATACACGAGAATCTCAATCGACCAGTGTTGACGCAGTGGATTTAACAATTGACCAACTTTACAACTATACAAATGCCGCAAGTAAGACTCCAAATCTCGCATATTCTAAGCAGAGCTTAGTAAGCGCCTATGGCGATTTTGGTATAAGCTATAAAGATTATTTGTATTTAGATGTTACCGGTCGAAACGATTGGTCATCCACGCTGCCTGTTGAAAACAGGTCTTATTTTTACCCATCTGTAAGTGGCTCTTTGATCTTTTCTGAACTATTAAGGGATCAAAATTTAGATTGGTTAAATTTTGGTAAACTTCGTGCCAGTTGGGCATCTGTGGGAAGTGATTTATCCCCTTATAACCTCGATTATCAATATACGCCGTTTTCTACAGTATTCCTACAGTATATAAGCTCGGCTGCAACTGTATTTCCTGCGGGCCCGATATCTACTGCCTTCGCCGGTCCCAGAATTCTACCAAATGACAAGCTGGTCCCTCAGCGACAAAATTCATATGAATTTGGAACGGAAATGAAATTTTTAAGAAGCAGAATCGGCCTTGACTTTACCTATTATAATACTAAAACAAGAGATCAGCTCATACCAATTGATGTAGCCATTTCCACAGGTTATTTTAGTAAATATGTAAATGTCGGGCTTATCTCAAATAAAGGTGTGGAACTTATGCTAAACGCCATACCTGTACAAAATAGAGATTTTAGCTGGGGCATAGACTTCAATTTCGGCAAAAACAAACAAGTAGTAGAAGAACTGACTGAGGGTATTACTCAGTACAGTCTGGCAAGTGGTTATAGCGGTCTGCAGATTAAAGCACTTGTGGGAGAGCCTTTCTCACTTTACGGTTCAAAGTGGGAACGAGATCCAGCTTCCGGAGAACTTGTAATCAACGCTTCGAATGGACTTCGCAGAGCGGTAGCTGATCAAAATCTAGGAAGCATCTATCCCGACTGGACCTTAGGTATTAATAACCAGTTTAGTTATAAAAATTTCACGTTAAGTGGCTTAGTCGATATACGCCAAGGGGGTGTATTTTTTTCTGGAACTACCGCAAATTTGAGGGGGAACGGACTTGCAGTGGAAACTGGCGGCGACAGAACTGCGATTGTGGATAAGGGGGTGGTACTGCAGAATGGAGCCTATGTTCCAAACACAACACCTGTAAGAAGTATGCAAGATTATTGGTTGCAAAATTATGGCACATCTTTAACTGAGGCGAACATTTTCGACGCCTCGTACGTGAAGTTACGCGAGATTAGGTTTTCATACGTTTTACCTAAGGCGATCTTTAAGCAAATCGGCGCATTTAAAACGGCAGAGATTGGTCTCGAAGGAAGAAATTTATGGTTAATAAAAAGTCATAGCCCACATGTTGATCCCGAGCTTAATTTCTTTGGAGCAGGTAGTGTTGGTGAAGGCGTAGAATTTAATAGTGTGCCATCAACCAGATCAATCGGGATGAATCTAAGATTGTCGTTTTAAAAAAAGAATCTCATGAAAATTCAAAATAAATTTTTAACCGGTTTACTTCTTCTTCTTGTTTCCATTGGAGCAATATCTTGTAAGAAGTTTTTAGATATAAATACGAGCCCTTTAACTGCCACCAAAGTGGAACCTAAACTGCTTTTTGGTTATGCTATTACAGCTTGGGATGTAAACAAAAATAGTGGCGATAACTGGCTGCCAATAGGAATAATGGTTCAAACTCTTGCCAGTGGAAACGATATTGATTGGTTTGGAGGAAATGCATATGATATTAATAACACCACTTTAGGTAATACCTGGAAGGTTTATTATAGTACTGCTGGTAATAATTTGAAACAAGCTATCAAGATAGCTGAAAGTTCAAATCCTGTCAACAACAATGCTGCGGCACAGTGTAAAATTTTGCTGGCACAAATGATGTATGAAGCTACGATGTTATATGGAGACATCCCATTTTCGCAAGCTTGGAATGCTGATCAATTTCCATATCCAGAATACGATTCACAAAAAGACGTATTAGAAGGCGTTATGAAGCTTTTAGACGAAGCCAACTCACAGATTGACCCAACAAGCACTTTGAAAATCTCCGATTATGATATTTATTTTAAGGGAGATATGGCTAAATGGAAGAAGGCGGCAACTTCATTGAAATTTAAGATTTTGATGGTGATGGTTGATAAAGATCCATCCAAAGCTGCGGTTATAGGGCAATTACTTGCTAGTCCAACTTCGATGATATCTTCCGCAGCAGACAATTGGATTCATTCTTATGCAGGAACATCAAATCAGGAAAATCCTAAGTATCGACTGTTTAAAACCTATACGAATAATGTAAACACTTTCTTGTATGCAAATACTCAAGTGTTTAAATATATGGAACCAGTAAACGATCCCCGTATTCCCAAATACTTTAAAAAGGGCGCAGATGGCCAATATCATTCTTTAGCAGCGGATGAAGACTTCACGGCGAACTCTTCCTTAATAAATGATTATCTATACCGACCAACTGCCCCATCGTTAATTCTAACCTATCAGGAGATAGCATTGCTTCAGGCCGAAGCTTATGCGAGAGGGTTGGGGGTTACCAAAAATCTGGTAACAGCCCAACAACTATTTAGAAATGGTGTCGAAGCTTCTATGAAATTTTATGAAGCAGATAACGCGGCCATTAATACTTATTTGACAACTCAGTTACCAAATTTGGTGATTGCTGCAGATCCGGTCAAAGAAATTCATATCCAACAATGGGTTGATTTGATGGATCGCTCGCTTGATGCATTTATCCAATGGAGAAGATCCGGACCAGAAGGCAGTGAAACGCCTGCCTTAACTGTTCCGCCATTGGCAACTCAGGGACCTTTGATTAGGAGATTTACTCTGTCACCTGACGAGTTAACTTCAAATCCTAATATTCCAACTCCTCAACCGAAATATTATGATAAGATGTGGTTTGATTTATAATATTCAACATTAGGAGGTATTATCACGGCTGGAAATAAAATTCCAGCCGTTCTTGTATTTATAAAAGCCAGCTCAAGTCTTTTTTTCAAACTTTTTAGCATTTTAGTAACAATCAATTTCCCCCCACACCTATTACGAAATTCTTTTGAAACATCCTTTTTTCCTATGAGAGACTTTTGGCAGCATCCGGACTTGTTAAATCGGTTGCGACCATTGAACATGGTGTCATGAATGAATAACTGTACGGAGAACCAGTTAAAATATTCCTTTCTTGAATTATAAATGGAGTTGTATTGGCCGGTTTTAAATAACCTTTCAGAACCTTACCGTAACTTTCTCCGGCTCCACACATAGAGTTACAATCTCCCCCAAAATTAAGGCGTGATTATCGTCAATATGCCCAGCCGGGAAATCAAAGCATACCGGGTAATCATATTGTTTGACCATTTCTATAATCATTTCCGGAAGAGTGCTCCCAAACGAAATTTCGTTGTCTTTTAAATCAGTGAAACCACCTACTATTAAACCTTTAAGTCTGGCTAGTTTCCCCCCTCGTTTTAAGTTCCAAAGCATCCGGTCAATCGAATACATGTATTCACCTACGTCTTCAATAAACAGGATTTTATCAGCAAAATCCATCTCAGAAATAGAACTGCCTAACATGACAAGCAGCGTTAAGTTTCCTCCTATTAATGGTGCACTTACCTTTCCTTGTTTATTGAGGGGATGGCTCGGGAGTTCATATTTCAAAGGTTCTCCAAATAACGCTTTACGCAAAGACTCTAAAGAGGGTTTGGTTCCGTCAGGAACGTTTAGAGGCATTTGACCATGTATGGTTTGTATTTGGCACATTTCAAAAATGTGGCTATGAAGTATGGTGATATCGCTGAATCCGACAATCCATTTGGGATGGGCTTTAAACTGGGTAAAATCCAGCTCATCGATAATTCGAATCGTACCATATCCCCCTCGAGCAGCAATAATTGCTTTTATTGAGGGGTCATCTAAAAACCTTTGCAGATCGTCTCTTCTTAATTCGTCTGTCCCCGCATACTGGAAATGTGAAGCGGTAACAGTTTCGCCAAGAATAACCTCCAATCCCCAGCTTTCCAACAATTTTATAGCGCTGTCAATCGGTCCCGGCAATTTCTTTGCAGGGCATGTGATGGCGATTTTATCGCCTTTTTTTAAAAATGGCGGGGTTGTTAAAGATGACAACATATGTGAGCTAAAAAGGTTAAAGGTAAAAGCTTAACGCTGAAAGCGCAATACAACGCGATTTAAAAATTAAGATCCCAGGGATTTGATGATAATTTCACCTGGAAGCGCCATTCTTACGAGATGTTTACATTAAATTCATCTGCATATTTGCACATATAAATTTACCTTATCTTTGTGCCCATTATAATTTTGATTGATGTCTGAGCTCGATAAATATAAACGATTTACAGTTACTTCCGCACTTCCTTATGCCAACGGTCCATTACATATCGGGCATTTAGCCGGCGCCTATATTCCAGCTGATATTTTTGTAAGGCACATGCGGCTAAAACGCAAGGATATTATTTACATGTGCGGATCTGATGAGCACGGAGCTGCGATAACTATAAAGGCCAAAAAGGAAGGCATAACGCCAAAAGAGATTATAGATAAATATCATACTCAGATAAAAAATAGTTTTGAAGAGTTTGGGATTGCATTCGATATATATCATCGTACATCATCCCAAATTCATCATGAATTATCCCAGGAATTTTTCCTTAATCTTTATGAGAAAGGCGAATTTATTGAGAAAGAATCTGAGCAATATTATGACGAGGAGTATGATCAATTTCTTGCCGACAGATACATTGTCGGTACCTGCCCGAATTGCCATAATGAAGGGGCATACGGAGATCAATGCGAAAAATGCGGGACATCTCTTAACCCGATGGATCTAATAAATCCTAAATCCACTTTAAGTGGAAAAGAGCCCATATTGAAAGTCACAAAACATTGGTATCTGCCACTAGATAAATATCAGCCCTGGCTGGAAGAATGGCTTTTAGAGGGCAAAAAGAATCTTTGGAAACCGAACGTTTATGGCCAATGCAGTTCATGGTTAAAAGCCGGATTACAACCCCGCTCTATGACCCGGGATCTGGACTGGGGAATTGATGTTCCACTGAAGGAAGCTAAAGGGAAAAAACTTTATGTATGGCTTGATGCTCCTATCGGATATATTTCTGCTACAAAACAGTGGGCGCTGGATAATGGAAAAGACTGGGAGAAATACTGGAAGAAACAGGAGAATGAAGAAGATGATTCTTATTTGGTGCATTTTATAGGAAAAGATAATATCGTTTTTCATTGCATTACTTTTCCGTCAATCCTTCATGCACATGGCGAATATATTTTACCGCAAAATGTTCCGGCAAACGAATTTTTGAATCTTGAGGGAGATAAGCTTTCTACATCGAGAAATCATGCCGTTTGGCTTCACGAGTATTTGGAGGAATTTCCCGGCAAGCAGGATGAACTGCGTTACGTCCTGACCTCAATTTTGCCGGAAACATCCGACAGTGAGTTTACCTGGAGGGATTATCAGGCTCGTATCAATAATGAACTTGTAGCAATTTTGGGAAATTTTGTGAACCGCGTTATGATATTGATGCACAAATATTATGAAGGAAAGGTAGAAGGAAACACAAGTTTGGCAGATGCCGGACTTGAAAGCCAGATCAATGCTATTTATAGTGATGTTGACGGAAGTATAGAGAGTTATAAGTTCCGTCAGGCCTTATCGTCTGTTATGGACCTCGCTCGTTTAGGAAATCGTTATCTGACGGAAAATGAGCCATGGAAAACCTTTAAAACAGACCCTTTAGCTACACGAGAAGTTTTGCAGAATAGCTTACATATTATTGCACACTTAGGCACACTGCTGCAACCAATTCTTCCGCGAACCGCGAAAAAAATATTTTCTATGCTTAATTTGGGTGAGTCAGCTTTTTACGACCAGAAGCTTGAGTTTGCCCAAGGTCATCAGTTAAATGAGCCCCAGCTTTTATTCGAGAAAGTTGAAGACGATGTAATCGAAAAGCAGTTACAAAAATTAAGTAAAAAATCAGAAAATATGAATGCTACCATTGAAGTTTCTCCTGCAAAAGAGAATATTAATTTTGAACAGTTCGCTGCGATGGATATTCGGATTGGGACAATATTAGAGGCGGAGAAAGTTGCGAAAACAAAAAAATTATTAAAATTAAAGATTGATACCGGAATCGATCAGCGCACAGTTGTTTCGGGTATTGCCGAGTATTTTGAGCCTGAAAATATTATTGGACAACAAGTGAGTATTCTTGTTAACCTGGAGCCAAGGGAAATAAAGGGAATTGTTTCTCAGGGGATGATTTTAATGGCCGAAGACAGTGACGGGAAATTGAGTTTTGTTTCTCCGTCAAATGTGCTGCAGAATGGATCGGCAGTTAGATAATTAATATTCCTTCATACTCGTTGTCTTATTTGGCAAAAATCTGCACATTTGCACTTCTGCACGTTTCGCAGAATTTCAATGTGATATTGGTCCCGTAGTTCAACGGATAGAATAGAAGTTTCCTAAACTTTAGATATGGGTTCGATTCCCGTCGGGACCACAAAAAATGCCTTTCAGTTACATGGAGGGCTTTTTTTATCAGATTATTAAAAAGGAGCCGGCTATTTTGCCAGCTCCTTTTATTCCTGGCTGTTTTTTATTTCCAGCCACCACCCAAACCCCGATAGATATTAGTTACAGCATTTAGCTGCTCTTTTTTAGTTTCTATCAGTTCGAGTTTAGATTCCAGTGCATCTCTTTGGGTCATCAAAACTTCCAGGTAATCGGCTCTGGCAGACTTGAACAGATCATTGGAAATGTCGATTGATCTGGTCAGAGCGTTCACTTCTTTTAACTTCAGGTCATAGCTTTTTTCCAGATTGTTGATTTTAGAAAGTTGCGTGGAAACATCCAGGCATGCATTTAAAATGGAACGCTCGTAGTTATACATGGCCTGCAGTTGTCGTGAATTGGCATTGTAGAATTCAGCTTTGATCCCATTTCTATTAATAAGAGGCCCGGCAAGGTCCCCTGCCAGAGAATAAAGCATCGACTCTGGAAACTTCAGCAGATATGATGGCTTAAATGCCTGCAGTCCTAAGGAGGCTGAAATTCCAAATGATGGATAGAACTCTGCCCGGGCAACTTTAACATCTAGTTTTGCTGCAGCTAATTCCAATTCAGCCTGTTTTATATCGGGCCGATTAGCCAATAATTGTGAAGGAATGCCAGAATTGATTGCCGTTGGCACCAAGGCTAAAAAATTGCTCTTATCCCTGCGTATCTCCTGCGGATAGCGCCCTGCCAGAAAGTTGAGTCTGTTCTCTGTCTCTTTTATCTTTTGAAGAATTTCATACTCCAGACTTTGAGATTTCAGAACTTCAGCTTGAAATTTCTGAACAGCTAATTCGGTTACCCTTGCGGCTTCTTTCTGAACTTTCACTATCTCCAAGCCATTTTTTTGCAGTTCGATGTTTTGCCTTACAATTTCCAGTTGATTATCCAAGGCCAGCAATTCGTAATAAGAATTTGCAACTTCAGCGATCAGATTGGATAACACAAAATTTTTGCCTTCAACGGTGGATAGATACCTGTTAACGGCAGCTTTTTTAGCGTTATGCAGCTTTTTCCAGATGTCCACTTCCCAGTTCGCATAGGCTGCGGCAGTATAATCCATCAGAGGATCGGGAAACTCCTCTCCGGGAGTAATTTCCGTGGAGGCATCACCGGCACCCTGGCTGGTATATCTTCCAACTTTTTCAACTCCAAGGCCGAGTCTTGCACCAACTGTTGGTAGGATTTGTCCTTTTCTGAACCGGATATCATTTTTTGCGATTTCGATTTCCTGTAAAGTGATCATCAGCTCCTGGTTATTTTTCAGGGCAGTATCAATCAGGTTCACCAGGTTTTTATCAATAAAAAAGTTCCGCCACTGGATGGTTGACATATTGGTGGTATCCCGGTCGTGGTTGAAAGATGCGGGAACCGATTTGGTTTCGGTTGACTGCATGATTGCTGGAACCTTACAGCTTGCAAAAGCAAGGCTTGATCCCAGTAAACCAATGCAGGTATATTTTTTGAGTTTATGCATAGTCCTCAATTTTTTCGATGTGATGATCAATTTCTTCAGTTAAGGGATTTTCTTCTTCATTGGTAACGAGCACATGCTTTTCTGAAATTTTGCCGAATATGTAGTACAATCCGGGTATAATCAGAACTCCGAAAATTGTTCCAAATAGCATACCTCCGGCAGCGGCAGAACCGATTGTTCTGTTCCCTATCGCGCCAGGACCACTAGCAAAAACCAGTGGGATCAATCCTGCAATAAATGCAAATGAGGTCATCAGGATTGGACGGAACCTTACAGCCGAACCTTCAATTGCTGCTTTAAGGACTGAATCTCCAGACCTGTGTTTCTGAACTGCAAACTCAATGATTAACACGGCATTCTTACCCAACAAACCAATTAGCATTACCATTGCAACCTGGGCATAAATATTATTTTCTAAGCCCAACAACTTCAGCAACAGAAAGGCTCCGAAAATTCCAGCCGGAAGAGATAAAATAACCGGGAAAGGCAGTATAAAACTTTCATACTGAGCGGCCAGAATCAGGTACACGAAGCCCAGACAAATAAGAAAAATATAAATGGCTTCATTCCCACGAGCCACCTCATCTGCTGAGATACCCGCCCAGTCGATGCCAAATCCTCTTGGCAAACTGGTTTTAGCTACCTCTGCCACCGCATTGATCGCTGAACCACTGCTATATCCGGGTGCCGAGCTTCCGCTGATCTCGGATGCATTGTACATGTTATGTCTGGTTATTTCTGATAAGCCATACACCTTTTCAATTTTCATGAAAGCCGAAAATGGTACCATTTCATCATGATCATTCTTCACGTAAAGCTTCAAAATATCTTCCGGCAATGCCCTGTATTGGGGCAGTGCTTGAACCATTACCTTGTACTGCCGGTCGTATTTGATAAAGCTGGTCTCGTAGTTACTTCCTACAAGGGTAGAAAGTGTGCTCATGGCATTTTCAATAGTCACACCTTTTTGCTGGGCAATGTCGTTGTCAATTCTCAGCATATACTGAGGGAAACTGGCACTGTAAAAGGTGAATACGGATGATAATTCAGGACGCTTACTCAGTTCCCTCACAAAATCGCGGCTCACCGTTTCCATTTTTTTGAAATCACCTGTTCCTGCCTTATCCAGTAAACGCAACTCAAAACCACCGGCGGCTCCATAACCCGGCACCGCCGGAGGTTGAAAGAATTCAATGGTGGCACCTGGTATGTCTTTGGATTTTTCTTCCAGTTCCTTAATAACTTCCTGAACAGAATGTTTCCGCTCCTCCCAGCTTTTCAGGTTAATTAAACAGGTTCCTGAATTGGCTCCGGTTCCTTCTGTAAGAATCTCATAGCCAGCCAGAGAAGACACAGATTGTACCTCTTCCATGCCTTCGGCAATTTTTTGAAGTTTTTCGGCTATTTGATTTGTTCTTTCCAGTGATGAACCCGGCGGAGTCTGGATTACTGCATAAAACATTCCCTGATCTTCATTCGGGATAAATCCTGAAGGAAGGCTGTTATTTAGTAATCCTATCCCAGCACAGAAAGTAATTAGCATGATGAAGGTGATAGCCCTTCTGTTAACAATGATACCCAGGATCTTCTGATATCTCCCGGTAACACTATTAAACCAATTATTAAATCCATCTAATATTTTGTTTAGCCAGGTTTTCTTTTTGGGTTTTCCATGAGTATTCTTCAGCATCATGGCACACAGTGCAGGGGTAAGGGTAAGTGCAACCACTCCTGAAAGAATAATTGAAGTTGCCATGGTGATGGAAAACTGCCTGTAGAATATCCCCACCGGACCAGACATGAATGCAACTGGGATAAATACCGCTGCCATTACAAAAGTGATCGCAATGATGGCCCCGCTGATCTCATGCATCGCCTCCTCGGTAGCCTTAAGCGGAGAAAGATGCTTTCCTTCCATTTTGGCATGAACCGCTTCAATTACCACAATGGCATTATCCACTACAATACCTATCGCCAGTACCAAAGCAAACAAGGTAATGAGATTGAGCGTAATGCCGAAGTACTGCATGAACACAAAAGTTCCGATGAGTGATACCGGCACTGCAATCGCCGGAATCAAAGTTGAGCGCCAGTCGCCAAGGAAAAGAAATACTACCAATCCTACTAGGATAAAAGCTTCTATCAAGGTGTGAATTACTTTTTCAATAGACGCGTCGAGGAATTTAGATACGTCATAGCTGATCTCATAATCCATCCCTTTAGGAAAGGAATTTGCCTTGATTTCCTTTAGTTTAGCTTTTATGTCCTTAATCACCTGGGTGGCGTTACTTCCGTAAGATTGCTTCACAACAATTGCAGCCGAAGATCTACCATTTAGAGTGGAATAAAGGTCGTACATCGAACTTCCAAACTCCACATTTGCAACATCTTTCAGGCGAAGAATCTCTCCGTTCGAACTTGATCTTAAAATGATGTTTTCATATCCTTCTTTGGTATTAAACCTTCCGGGATATTTCAATACGTATTCAAATGCCTGTGATCTTTTACCCGAACTTTCACCTGTTTTACCTGGTGACGCTTCTAAACTTTGCTCATCCAGTGCTTTCAAAACTTCTTCTGCAGAAATCTTATAGGCCAGCATGCGATCGGGTTTCAGCCAAATCCTCATGGCATATTCCCGGTTACCAAGAATATCGGCAACCCCGACACCGTTCACCCTTTTCAGTTCTGATAGCACATTAATATCAGCGAAATTGAAAAGGAATTTCTGGTCCATCTTCGGGTCTTTACTGTACAAGTTGATGTACATAAGCATGTTAGATTCTTCACGCGTGATCTTTACCCCTTCACGTACCACCAGAGGTGGTAGTTTATTGATTACGGAAGCTACGCGATTCTGAATATTTACCGATGCGAGATTGGGGTCGGTTCCCAGCTTAAATATTACCTGTATAGTAGCCTCGCCGTCATTACCCGCATCAGAGGCCATATATTTCATTCCAGGTACTCCGTTGATCGCTCTTTCCAGTGGGATGAGCACCGATTTGGTCATCAACTCGCCATTGGCACCCGGGTATTCTGCAGTGATATTTACCTTCGGTGGTGAAATGGAAGGGAATTGCGTTACCGGTAACTGAGTAATAGCCAAAACTCCCAGAAGGGTAATAATGAGCGATATTACAATAGACAGGACCGGCCTGTGTATAAATTTATTAAACATCGAATTCTTCTTTTAGAAATTGAACTACTATTCTGTTTTTAATTGCAGATGGGAAATAACTTCCCTTGGAGCCATGAATGTGTATTCGATCTTATCATCATCTTTTACATTCTGGACACCTTCAAGCAGGATCTTATCATTTTCGGAAAGTCCATTTCCTACCACGTACAAGTCAGGCATTTCATTGCTGATGCTGATGTTCCTTGACCGTATTACATTGTTCTTATCAACTACAAATACGTATACCTTATCCTGAATTTCGTAAGTCGCTTTTTGTGGGATAACCAGTGCATTTTTAAGCGGAACGCACATTTGAACCTTGCCTGTTTCGCCATGCTTTAAAAGCCGCTCCGGATTTGGGAACCTTGCTCTGAAAGCAATATTTCCAGTCTCGTTGTCAAACTCGCTTTCAATCGTTTCAACATCTCCCTTATATTGCAGAGATTGGTTGTTTGCTAAAAGCAGGCCTACCTTGGTATTTCCCCGACCTTTTACATTGGTTTCGTAGTCCAGATATTCAGGTTCAGATACATTAAAATAGGCGAACATCTGGCTATTGTCAGAAAGACTGGTCAATAATTCACCTTCATCAATAAGGCTTCCCAATTTCAAGGGAATACGGTCGATAGTTCCGTCAAATGGCGCCCTGATTTCGGTGAACGATAAATGAAGTTTCGCCAGCGCTCGTTCAGCTTTTGCCTGTTCAAGTTTTGCCTGAGCGAGGGCCAGCTCATTTTTCGAAACCACGTTTTTGTCGGCCAGGGTTTTAGTATTCTGTAATTCGATCTCTGCTGCTTTGGTTTCAGCCTGAGCTTTTAAAAATTCAGCTTCGTACAGTTTCGGCATGATCCTGAATAAGAGCTGACCCGCTTTCACAAACTGACCTTCGTCGACGTAAATATTTTGCAAGTACCCCTTTTCCTGAGCCCTGATCTCGATATTCCTGATAGATCGTATTTGCGAAACATATTCCTTGGTAAACGATGTATCGATTTTTAAGGGGGTGGTAACGGCATATTTACCTGCTTTTTCTTTTTCTTCTTTTTTAGATGTACAACTTGTATAGCATAATATTGCACACAAGCTCGTGAGCATGATAATTCTCTTCATGTATTATTGATTATTAAATTAATGGATTTTAAAATCAGTGATTCCCTGATTGAGGGAATGGTATCGGCTGCTGGATGCGAATCAAGCGTTATTATCCAGAAAGGAAATAAGATTACATCTCCACTGGGTAGGCATAATCATACTTTCAATAGCCGAAGCATGTTATTGATCAGATTCTTAAAGCTCTTTGCAGGATGTATTTATCGGAGAAAATATAAGATAAATGATGGCAGAACGGAAGGCGGCTTTTAAAGTAATTATAGAAATAAAATAAAAGATAAATGCTGGCAAGTGTTATAACATTGGCAAGCGAAACATATTTCCTGGCAGATACAAGGTCCTCGTCCTCATCTTCGACATTTATAAGGTAAACTTTTTCCTCGTTTAAAATGGTGGTCTTCGTTAGGGCGAAGTCCTGAAAATTTTCAAGATTTATCTTTTGGGCTTTCGGAATATTCTGAGATAGATCACCGGTTCTGTTGTGATGAGCTACTGCATTTCCATAATCAGAGCCGTTTAGCAGAAGGAAACTTAGCGACAGGAAAAATAGAACAGCAGCTCTCATATTCGGACCTCAAAAATAGTATCAGGATTGCGAGTTAAAGTAGCCTTAACATTTTTTAACAGTCACATTTTTGTCAAAAATTTTGATCAGTTTAATCTGTATACCTTCCAAGTAGTTCGTCGGACTCCCTTTCAGCAATTTGTTATTGTTCATCGCCTTAAACCGAATGTAGAAGCAATGCGCCAAAGAAGCTCTTTAAACAACACTTTTCTTCTTATTTGTAATTAGTCTAAATAAATATATCTTTGCTGCCACTTAATAAATTACAAGAATGAGATATAAAAATTTACTATTAATTAGTGCTATACTACTCTTAAGGTCCCTGTCGTCGATGGCACAAACCAATGGCATAATACGTGGGCAAGTGTTGGATTCTTCAAAAAAGAAAATCGCCTTTGCAGATATTTCTCTAAAGAAACTTAATATCAAAGCCACGTCAGACAGAAACGGAATGTTTCAGTTAAACGGGATCGAATCCGGAATTCAAATTATCAGTGTTTCGATATACGGGTTTGAAACGAAAGAGGTACAAATTGTTGTACCTGAAAATGATACGGTTGTCGTCGACCTGGTATTGCAAGAGAAGGGCTCTGAGTTAAGTGAAGTCATCGTGTCTGCTAGCAGAAGAGCTGAATCATTGGCACAAACTCCATCCTCTGTAACCGTTTTAACAGCTAAAGACATTAATACGCAATCTTCTATTAGTCCAAATTTAGCTAATATACTGGCTTATAGTGTACCGGGGCTAGGTGCTGCAACCAATCAAACCGGAAATTCCGGACAAACTTTACGTGGCAGAAATGTTTTGGTTTTGATTGATGGCATTCCTCAATCAACTCCCTTGAGAGCAGGAGGAAGAGACATCAGAAGTATTGATCCTTCGGTGATTGAGCGTGTTGAGATAATTAAAGGCGCAACAGCCATTTATGGAAACGGAGCAGAAGGCGGACTGATCAATTACATAACCAAAAAGCCGACGGGAGGAAGTATTTTGGGAGGATATTCTCAAATTGGATTTGCCGGTAATACAAAGGGCGACAGCACAATGGGGTATCGGGTATCTCAACAACTATTCGGCCATATAAAAAAATTGGATTATGTTGTAAGCGGAATGTTTGAACGATCAGGGGTTTACCGCGATGCCAATGCTGTTGTTATCTCTCCTGAATATGGTCTTGGAGAAACTAAGTCATACAACGGATTTACAAAAATAGGGTATAATTTTTCACCTACCGAGAGACTCGAATTAATGTATAATTACTTTAGTTCACGGCAGCGATCTGATTATGTATTAAAAAGTGGAATTTATGGACAAACACCGGCGATAGGAGTTTTGGGAGACAGAAAAGGTACTGATGAAGGAACCCGCTATAATCACAACGCAAATCTTCAATACACAAACCAACAAATTTTCGAGAATACCGATTTAACGGCTAGTGTCTATTTTCAGGACTTTTATACTATTTATTCAAATAGCACATCCTTTTATGAAGGGGGGCAGTCTGCTATTTTCTCTACCAAGAAAGGCGCACGGGTAAGCTTGCATACTCCGGTAAAATGGGGACCAGCAACAACCCAATTAAATTACGGTATGGAAGTATTGAACGATCTGACTTCACAAAGTCTGGTGGATGGTAGGGCCTGGGTGCCCGAAATGAATATGGTAAATGTTGCACCCTATCTCCAAACTTCCACGAATATTTTTAAAGATTTAACCTTAAAGGGAGGCATGCGAGCCGAGAATATCAACATTGATGTAGATAACTTTAATACGCTGGCAAAAGGACCGAACAACGCCGGAAGCATAGCAGTAAAGGGGGGCACATTAAACTACGATGCTTTAGTATTTAATGCCGGAGTAAGATATTCGGCGTTTAAGTTTTTTAATCCTTTTATAAGCTATGCTCAGTCTTTTTCGGTATTCGAATTAGGCCGGGTTCTGCGTGCAGCACAAAGTAATACTCTGGAGCAACTTCAAACCAAACCGATCAAAGTAAATAATTATGAAGCAGGCTTTAGCAGCGATTTGGGTAAACTAAATCTAAGAGCCGCGTACTACTATAGTACCTCTAAGCTTGGGGCGAATTTATTAGAGGTTAACGGCGTATATATTTCACAAAGAATTCCGGAGCGGGTTTGGGGTTATGAAATACAAATGGATCTTCCTCTCGCAAAAAGTTTGTCAATCGGAGGCAATTACGCATTTGTAGAAGGCAAAGGAGATGTAGATGATGATGGAGATTATTACGGAGAACAAGACGTTTATCTAAATACAACACGAATTCCTCCTTCAAAAGCAACCGCCTATCTTAAATGTTCCGGAATTAATAAACTTGTTCTAGATCTTAACTGGATGCGAATTGGAAGTCGGGACCGGTTTGAAGTAAATGAAAAAGGTAAGTATTTAATCGGCGAAGGACCAGTGAATGCATATTATTTGTTTAACATGGCGGGTGCATATCAATTTTCTAAGGCCTTACGCATTAATTTAGGCATAGAGAATTTACTCAACACATCTTATTACCCGTCAATTTCACAATTTTATGGCAGTAATAGCAATTATGCAGCTGGTAATGGTCGAAGATTCAATCTAAGTGTTGGTTATTCTTTTTAATTGATGCCGAAAAGATTTAAAGATATTATTAGGCAAATACATTTGTGGCTGGGCTTAGGCGCCGGCCTCATTGTATTTGTAATAAGTATAACGGGCTGTCTGTACGTGTTTGAAAAAGAAATCAGGGACTTTACTCAAAAAGATTATCTGTATGTGCCGGTAAAAAGCCAAGGGTTTATCGGCTTAAATGCAATTATTCAAAGTTTTAATAAAATAAGCGGAGATGACAAGATCACGCTTATTCGAATACAGAACAGTCAAGCCAATGCAACTGTTGTCCTTACTACTGCTCGCGACAAGGTATATTACTTTAATCCTTACAGTGCTGAACTGGTAAAGAAAACTTCCCAGGACTGGCTCAATATAGTTCAGGAGATTCACACATCCTTATTATTGGGAGAATCCGGAAAATTTATAATTCGATGGTCCGTTGTCATCTTTGTTATCATGCTGATTACGGGCATTATTTTATGGTTTCCGGGGCAACTAAGGTTATTGAAGCAGGGACTGAAAATTAAATGGTCTGGTTCATTTAAGCGGCTTAATTATGATCTCCACAACGTGCTGGGGTTTTATTCATCGGGTATTTTATTAATTATCGCTCTCACTGGTTTGTATTTTGGATTTAAGGAAGTTAAGACTGCAGTCAGCTTTTTAACGGGAACAACGTTATCTGAAGGAAAACAGCCAACTATTAATTTTCAAAAGGAAGTTTCTGAAATAAATTACAGCGATCTTTATAAATCTACTGCACTTAGCAATCCCGGAGCAGAGTCGAGCAGCCTTTCGATACGTAAAACTGGAGAAGTCAGAATTAGAATGATTCATCCCTACAAGGTATATCGAAAACAGAACACCTATTATTTTGATTCGGCAAACGGCAGGCTTTTACGGTATAAACTTTATAGAGATTTTAATTCTGCAGACGTTGTTGAAGCAGCAAATTATGACTTGCATACGGGGCAAATGTTTGGGCTGCTCGGTAAAGTTGTAGCTTGTATTGTAAGTCTAATTTCAGCTAGCCTTCCTGTCACAGGTTTTATTATGTGGATGAAAAAGAAAGGGAATGACCGGTCTCTTCCTAAAGCAAAATCAGGTCTTTTATGCCCTGACATTCGTTAATAAGATGTAAAATCGTATTTTTGAGACAAAACCGTTTTTTAACCAATTTCTTAGATAAACAATTATGTTTAAGCATCTCATAGCACTAAGTCTTGTATCCATATTGTCAGCGGTAACTATAACGGATGAACCTTTAAAGGTATACTTAATAGGAGATTCGACAATGGCGATTAAGCGGCCCGAAACTTATCCGGAAACAGGATGGGGAATGCCATTTGTTCATTTTTTTGATTCGACGGTTGTAGTTGATAACCGAGCTCAAAACGGGCGGAGTTCCAGAACATTTATAGAAGAAGGACGGTGGGAACCTGTGGTAAGCGCACTAAAGCCAGGCGATTTTGTGTTCATCCAGTTTGGGCATAACGATGAAATTCCAACTAAAAAAAGTGCTACAACTAAAGAGCAGTTTAAAAACTATTTGATAAAATACGTCTCAGATACAAAGTCAAAAAAAGCCCAGCCCGTTTTGCTTACCTCAATGGCCCGGCGAAAGTTTGATGAAAATGGAAAAATTGTAGGCACTCATGATGAGTATGCCCAGATTGTGAGAGAAGTGGCTAAAGAGACGAAAACTCCCTTTATTGATATGGATGTAAAAAGCCAGAAATTATTACAGGATCTTGGTCCGGATAAATCTGCGCTGTTGTTTAACCATCTCCTGCCAGGAGAACATCCCAATTATCCGAAAGGAAAAATTGACGATACACATTTTAATGAGCTTGGTGCCAGGTTAATGGCTCAAATAGTTTTGTCAGAAATAAAGCGCTTAGATCTTGATCTAAAGACAAGAATAAGAAAATAAGGACAATGCGTCACTATTTAAAACGAAAAAATCCTCTCTGATTCTGAGAGGATTTTTTCGTTTTAGAGATTCTGATCGATTTAAAAATACTCTATACTCCAGGTTTTTTGCCAGTGCTGATTGCGACTTAAAGCAATTATTCCTTCTTTTTCTTCAATCTTTTGACTGTGATTTTCAGAGTCTGGTATTCCGCACCAAGGTTCTATACAAACAAAAGGTGCATCTTTTGCCGCCCAAATTCCCATGTAGGGAAAGCCATCGAAATTGAAATGGATACCGTGCTTGTCTTTGGTATTCCTGATAGAGATTGTGGTGGATTTTAGATCTTTAAAAATGATCGCATCCTCATAAAACAAACTTGATTTTAAAGGAAGCTTTGACTGCTTTTCTAAATACGGCGTAGTGCCGTTTAAAATGTTCCCGTCAAGCGTATGCCTCGCACAAGTTTCTTCGTTTTCAAATTCCAGGTAATAATCTTCATAAACACTATTTTCAGTTAGCGGAACATTGAACGCGGGATGTGTGCCTATCGAAAAATACATTCGCTCGTCCGACGGGTTCTCCACTTCATAACTCACCTTGAGTTTATTCTTTTCAAGAGTATAAAGAATTCTTAAAACGAATTGAAAAGGATAGCTTTTCAGTGTTTCGTTTGTACTTTTCAAAATAAAGCTGGCACTATCCGATGAAGAATTTTCCAACTCAAATTCAGAATCGCGAGCAAAGCCATGTTTTGCAAGTGTGTACTTTTTGTCTTTATAAAAAAAAGAATCGTCAATTAATCCGCCTACAATCGGAAAAAGCACAGGCGAATGCCTTGGCCAGAAATCAGCATTGCCGTTCCAAATATATTCCAGATCCAAATCTTTATTATACAGGCTATTAAGTTCAGCTCCCATGGGATGAATGGAAGCTATTAAGGTTTCGTTTTCTAAAATCACCATTGATTATCGATTATGAATGCAAACAGCATTAAGTTATTTTCGTTTCCAAGATATTAAAATGCTTTTATCTTGCAGATAATTATGAACAGAACTCTGGCAATATTTTTATTTCTATCTATTTCAATTTTGGCTTGCACCGTAACTAAACCATATGGTTCGACAAATAAAGCATATAAAAAGCAAGCAAAAGAGCTTGCGCGCTCGCTTCAGGAACTACCGGCATTATCGACAAATAACCCCGCTCCATACCAGGTTGCAACTACAAATTTTAATCTCAGAAAGCCCAATTACGTTATTATCCATCACACAGCTCAAAACGCTTGTGAGCAAACTCTTAAAGCTTTCACAATCCCAAAATCACAGGTTAGTGCTCATTATGTTATTTGTAAAGATGGTACCGTGCATCATATGTTGAATGACTACTTCAGAGCATGGCATGGTGGTATAGCCAAATGGGGAACAATAACCGACATTAACTCTGTTTCATTAGGGATTGAACTAGACAATAATGGCACTGAAGACTTTGCTGAAAGTCAGCTGAATAGTTTGATACTTTTGCTGTCGGCACTTAAAAAAACATATAACATACCAGGATCAAACTTTATTGGACACTCCGATATTGCGCCAACCCGAAAACAGGATCCGAGTGTAAAGTTTCCCTGGAAGAAGTTAGCCGACAATGGATTTGGCAATTGGTACGATCTATTATTGGACACAGTTCCGACCGGGTTCAATCATATCCAGGCACTCAAAATGATTGGCTATGATGTGAAGGATTCTACCGCCGCGAAAATAGCTTTTAAGCGCCATTTCGTTCAAAGCGACCTCTCTCCAGACTTTACCACTAACGACAAGGCCATTTTAAACAACCTGGTCAATAAATATTAGTATAGTTTTTATCTATAATACTATTGATAAAAAATATGTTTAAATCTATAGTTTAACTTTGGCCAAAAAGATATACGTGTATCTTTGCACGGTATTAAAAAAAGATTAATATTATGATAACTATAGGTCAAAAATTCCCTTCATTTGAAAAAAAAGCTTGTGTAAGCATTGAAAAAGGTAAAGAGTTCGAAACGTTAACTTCAGAATATCTAACAAATGATGATAACGTTTGGACTGTGATGTTCTGGTGGCCAAAAGATTTCACGTTTGTTTGTCCTACCGAAATAGCTGAATTCAATAAAGCTTATGGCGAGTTTCGCGACAGAGATGCACGTTTAATTGGTGCTTCTACAGATTCTGAATTTGTTCATGCAGCGTGGAGAAGAGATCACGACGATTTGCGCGATTTGAAATTTCCGATGCTTGCCGATACTTCAAAATCATTGGCGGAAGATTTAGGTATACTAGAGCCGGTTGAGAAAATTGCTTACCGCGCCACATTCATTATTGATCCGACTGGTATCGTGCGTTGGGTTTGTGTGAACGATTTAAGCGTTGGACGTAACGTTAAAGAAGTTTTACGTGTACTTGACGGGTTACAAACGGATGAACTTTGTCCATGCAACTGGGAAAAAGGTCAGGAAACTTTACAAGGCTAATATTAAATTGAACTTATGGAGATCCCCGTTCATCGGGGATTTTTTTTAACTAGTAATTTGATTATGAGTGAGACAACAGAAGTAATAAAAGAGCTGTTAGAGAGTGTTTATGTTGATGGAAATTACCGGAACACGAGTTTGGAGTTGCTTGAAAAAGGTCAGTCGCGTTATGTGCGGGATCTTAAAGTGAATTTTAATAGTACTTTAACATCAGAGCATTTATCCGCAAAAGAAATTGCTCTTATAGGGATATGCATTGCAGTTAATAACGACAATAAAATACTTATAGATTTCTATACAAAATTTGCAGAAGATAATGGCGTTACCGCTGAAGAAGTTGCAGAAGCTGTAGCTTGTGCTTCTCTGTTATCATCAAACAATATCTTTTACAGATTCAGGCATTTTACCCAAAAGGACAAGTATACCCAAATTCCTGCCCGTATACGTATGCAGATAATGGTAAAGCCTGTAACCGGGAAAGAGTTTTTCGAGTTGCTTAGCCTTGCTGTATCGGCTGTTAACGGTTGTGAAATGTGTGTGAATGCTCATGAAGATTCTTTGATTAAACTTGGAACCACCGAAGAGCGCATCTTTGATGCAATAAGAATTGCATCATTAGTAACAGCTACAGGCAAAGTTATTTTCTAATGTTTAAACAATTTTGTACCTTCGGAGCAAGGTTAACCGTTTTAAAGCATTACTGAAATTCCCAATAAAATCAGTGCTATTTTATATCTGATTTAGGCTTTAAAGTAACGGATTTTTAATTGTAATTTTAGGGATGCCGTCGTATAATTAATTTATACGACGGTTTTTTTTCTTAATGAACGTCTGTCGGGATGTGGACTTTTTTCTTAAACTTTTGTAGAAAAACTAAGGGGATCGAGCAAAGCATTATTGCGCCGGCAACCCAATATGCATCGGTATAAGTTAATAACATCGATTGTTTCTTGATAGTTCCTTCAATAGCCTGCATGGCAACATGCTGAGCATCAAGTAATGTATAGCCCTTTGCCACAAAGCCTCTAACCATCATATTAAAACGATCTAAAAAAGCGGGATTAGTAGTTTCGACATTTTCGATCAGGATATTTCTGTGAAACCCTTGTCTTACATGAATCAGGGTGGTTAATGCGGCAATACCAAAAGAGCCTCCAAGTTGGCGCATCATATTGTTCAGGCCCGTACCCTGACCCATTTCAGCTCCCTTTAAATCCTGAATAGCAAGAGTTGTAAGCGGAACAAATAATAGGGCCATTCCCGCACCTCTAATAACGAGTGGCCAAAAGAAATCGTTCGTTCCCGACAGGAGTGTTGATTGGCTTAGCATGTGAGAAAACACAAAAAATAAAATCATCCCCGTTGCAGCCATTAGCTGTGCTGGAATTCCTTTCTGAAGCATTTTACCAACCCATGGCATCAGGAAAATAGTCACTAATCCACCAGGAAAAAGCAACTGGCCTGTTTGCTGCGCCGAAAAGCCTAATAAGTTTTGGCAAAATATCGGAAACACGAACATCGATCCATATAGGCCAAATCCTAAAACAAAAGAAGTAATCATCCCAACAGAGAAGCTTCTATGGCGCATTATTTTGAAGTTAACCACCGGATGATCAGTGCTAAACTCCCTCCAGATAAATAATAAGAAACCTACAAATGCTGTAGCAGCTAAAAACGTTATATAAGGAGTATTGAACCAATCTTCACCTTCGCCTTTTTCTAAAACGGTCTGTAAACTGCCAATGGTGATGGCAAGCAGTAAAATTCCCCACCAGTCTACAGGCATTCCCTTGCTTTCTTTGGGGGTAGCTTTAACAAAAGTATAAGTAAAGTATGCAGCAAGAATTCCTACCGGGATGTTAACATAAAATATCCATGGCCAGGAGTGATGGTCTGTTATATAACCACCAATTGTTGGTCCCACTGTTGGCCCAACAACTGCTCCCAGGCCAAATAATGCTGTGGCAGTTCCCACTTGGTCTTTAGGCCAGGTTTCCAATAAAATGGCCTGGGCTGTCGATAGTAATCCCCCTCCGGCTAATCCTTGTAATATTCTGAACCAGATTAGTTCATTCAAACTATTGGCGTTTCCGCACAAGAAAGAAGCAATTGTGAAGAGTATGATAGAAAAAAGGAAGTAATTTTTTCTTCCAAATCGGCTTCCAAGCCAGCCAGACATGGGCAGAATAATTACGTTAGCAACCGCATAGCCGGTAGTAACCCATGCAATATCTTCAAGCGTCGCTCCTAAGTTGCCCATGATCTGGGGCATAGAAACGTTTACAATAGTGGTATCAATCAGCTCTAATAATGATGCTGTAATTACTGTAATAGTAATAATCCACTTCTTTAAACCAACTTCGGCCATCGAAATTTTATTTAGTTTGTACCGATACTTTAACACTCATGCCTGGTCTTAATTTAGCCATAAGTGCCTTATCGGCATTGATTTTAATTTTTACTGGAATCCGTTGAACAACCTTTACAAAGTTTCCGGTCGCATTATCAGGAGGAAGTAGCGAGAATTTAGCACCCGTAGCAGGAGAAAAATTATATATTTTTCCTTCAACTTTCTGATCGGGGAAAGCATCTATCTTCACATCAACTTTTTCGCCTTCACGTAAATGCTCCAGTTGGGTTTCTTTAAAATTTGCAGTGATAAATAAGCTGTTATCATTTACAATATTAAACAGGGTTTGCCCCGGTTGTATTAATTGCCCTTTTTGTATGTTCTTTTTTGACACAATGCCCGAAGCAGGCGCACTTATTAAAGTGTAGGATAGTTGAAGCTTGGCGAAATCCACATCGGCCGTTCTTTGATCTATGCCCGTATTACTTACTTGCAATTGTGATTTTGTGGTACCAACCTGTTCTAACGAGGCCCTATACTGGTCTTGGGCTGCGGTAAATGAAGCTTGTGCTGCGTCACGCTCAGCTTTAACCTGATCGAACTGCTGTTGTGTTATTGCTCCTTCTTTTATCAGATTGATATATCGGGCATAATCTTTATTTACTTTCCATAAATTCACTCTTGCTGCTTCAATGTTTGCTTTGGCAGTAGTTGAGTTTGCTGATGTTGCACTTATTTGCGATCTTGAAACCCCAGAAGTTGCCGAAGCTCCTTTTTGTGCGGCCAGCGCTTGCTCAAGCTTTATTCTAAAGTCCCTGTCGTCGAGTTTTACCAATTGTTGTCCGGCACTTACATGTTGGTTTTCTTCGAAATAAATGGAATCAACATATCCGCCTACCCGGGCAACAACCGGACTTATGTCTGCATCAATTTGTGCGTCATCGGTGTCTTCATGACTTTGCGAATAAATATATTCTCTTATCCCGAAGGTTGCACCTATAATAAGTACAATCGCCAGTATAAGGGGAATCATACGTTTAGACTTTTTTTCTTCTTTTTTCATGTTATAAGTTGTGTTGTGTAAGTGTTCCGGTAGTTTTTAATAAATTATAGTATGCCAGGCCAGCATCGGCTTTTGCTAGTTCCAGATTGATTAAGGCCTGGTATAATTGTGTTTCAGCATCAATTCTGTCTGTAGCGGACGCGATGTTATTTCGGTATTTCGATTCGAGGATTCTGTCATTTTCTTTAGCCTGTTCTATCGATAGCTCAAGAATTTTTATCCTGTCTAACGAGCGACGATAGTTTTGATATCCTTCGTTCACTTCAGTTTTAACATTATCAGTAGTTTGTTCTGCATTTAAGCTGGCTTCACTTTGCTGAATGCGGGCTTCAGAAATCTTATTTTTATTGGTCCAAATCTTATCGATATTCCAGCTTATGGTCGCTCCAAGGGCCACGGGTGCGAGGAACGATTTTGAAGGGGGAATAAACTTTCCACTTGGATTAATGTAATAAAGATTTAACCCCGTTCCGATAACAGGTGCATAATCAGCTTTTAAAGACTTGATATTACTTTCAGCAAGTGTTGTGCGAAGCGCGCCAACCTTTATATCCTCTCGATTTGTAATCGCCGAATCGACATAGGCGGACAGTGGTTTAATATCTAAAGAGGGATTATCAAATTTTATTTGCACTTCAGTATTTTCCGGAAGGCCGAGAAGAATATTAAGATTGTAGTTAACGATCTTTTTATTAGTCTCAAGATCAAGGGCTGTTAATTGTACATTGTTTTGCTGCAACTGAAATCGTAAAACATCATTTTTAGTCACCAATCCCTCTTTAAAGAATTGCTGCGCCTGTAAAAGCTGCTGTGTTACAGCTTCAGCATTTTGTTTAATGATATTTTGGCTTTGTTGAACTCTGTACAAGTTATAGCAGGCATTTAATATACTATAGGCAATTGCGTCTTGCTGTCTATCCGCATCCAGTTTTGCTACTTCTGTTAAAATGTTCGTTGATTCTTTAGCATACCTAAGTTTGTTGCCGGCAAATAACAGCTGTTGGACAGAGACGGTTCCTATAAATGCATCTGCACTTGAAGGTAGTTTCAATGCTTTACTATCGGGGTCGTTGGATAACTTAAATTCGGAGCTTAAAAAATTTGCATGATTATAAGCATAGCTTGCACTAGCTTTCGGTAATGCTTCGTCAGCTGTTTGATGATATCTTGAAATTGCTTCGTCGATTTTTACCTTAGAAAGCTTTAAGGCCTTACTGTTTGACATACCTAATTCAATCGCTTCTTGCACCGACAATACTTTTGTTTGCTGAGCATGGGAGTTAATTGACGCGAAAAAAAGAAAAGCTAGCGCAGGTAATTTCAAAAAATAACCTTTTAAAGGCTTGTACTTCATAATAATTATATTTTCCTTAAATGAGCATTTAATAGATCTTGTAAATGTTTCTTCACCCGGGGTTTGATTTCCGTTTCAATAACTTCCTGATCCTGCAGATCTTTATCCAAGAGCAGGGAAGCAACAGGACTAAGGCTTATCAGGTAGTAGTTAGTGCCGAAAATAGTTGCAACGGTGAGTTCAACATCTACTTCTCTGAAGCTGCCGTTTTTAATTCCCTCACTTAAAATTTTACGGACTTCATTGGTGTTTTTCAGCATGTGCTGAGTAAGAAACTCGCCGGTTTCTGAACGTTTTTGTAATGACATTTCACGTTGTATCAACTTGTGAAAGCAATTTTGAGTTAAAATTTTACCACTGTATATTTCAACAAAGTGGTTTAATTTATCCCATGAGGAGATATCCTTTTCGTTTAATTCTGTCAGTACCTGATGAAAGCCTTTAAATCTACGTTCAAGAACTCCCTTATAAACTCCTTCTTTTGAGCCAAAGTAATAGTTCAACATAGCAATGTTTACTCCGGCCTCGCTCGCGATCAGCCGCGTGGATGCCCCGTCGTAACCATGAAGTGAAAAGAGTTTTTCAGCAGTATCCAGAATAAGATCTTTCTTGTCGGCCTTGATTTCTTTCATGATGCAAAACTAATCAATCGATTGATTAGTTTTTAATGATATCGCTGGTTTTTATTTTAATGACATGTTGCCAACAATTCTTACTTTTGGAAAAAAAGACAAAATGGGAGCACAGGAAAAAGATAATCAAGATTACGGACTATATTTTCTTTTGGCGGCAATTTGCGGAATAGCAACAGCCTGGGTTATTACAGGATCAATTTTATGGATCTTTGTAGGGGCTCTTTTAGGTTTGCTGACGGCAGGATTGTTTGTTAACGTGATCGTTAAGGGCAAAAGAGATTAGGTTTAAAAAAATAAAGCGTCCCAAACTAGCCGGGACGCTTCAACCTAAACCTTATCACAATTAAACCAATTTTACTTGGTTTATATAGATAACGCGGTGTATTCCGATTTGTTTTAAAGATTTTATTTTTTTTTATTTTTTTTCAAACAGTTCTAAATCTTGAAGATTCTTTACTTTCTTAAAGGAATCATAAATAGAGCTGCTGGTGATTGTAAGCAACTCGCCCGACTTCATTTTACCTATCACATAATCCCATGCTTGTCTACTATTTTCCATTACCCTGTAGGGGATGTGCGGTTTCACTTCAAGAAGTCCCTCTATCAATAACCCGGCGATTTCTTCCGGAGTTCTGCCTCTAAGATAATTTTCTTGGCAAATCACCACCTCATCAAAAAGTTTTGCTGCCTGCCGACCCATTTCGCGAATGTCATCATCTCTTCTGTCTCCTGTCCCGGCAATTACCCCGGTATAGAAAGATGCGTTCACACTTGTTAAAAAGCCCTGAATTCCTTTCAGGCCGTCGGGGTTATGAGCATAATCGACAAGAATTTTGTAATCTTTAAACTCAAAAAGATTCATTCTGCCTGGAGTGTGTGTGGGTGATGGAGAAAAGGATTCGAGCGCAACCCGAATGTCTTCGGTTTTAAAACCCCACAAAAATACTGCAAGACTTGCGGCCAGCGCATTTTGGATCATAAAGTCAACCGTTCCCCTGAAAGTGATCGGGATGTTAGTGGTTTTAGCGATTTTTATTTTCCAGTCGCCCTTTTTGATAGTAAAATATCCATTGTCGCAAAAGGCAGCCACACCACCTGCTTTGCAATGCTTTTCAACCACGGGGTTGTTTTCGCTCATGCTAAAATAGGCCACATTGCAGTGTTTGGTTTGCTTTCCAATTTTTACGCAGTATTCATTATCGGCATTTAAAATAGCCCATCCATCGTTTTTTACTGATTCAATTACAACCTGTTTCACCCAGGCCAAATCGTCCAGAGTATGGATATCTGAGATTCCGAGATGGTCTTCCTGAATATTGGTCAGCACTGCAATATCACATTCATTAAATGCTAAGCCGGCCCGAAGTATTCCACCCCGGGCTGTTTCCAACACGGCAAATTCCACCGTTGGGTCTTTCAACACAAATTCAGCACTTACAGGACCTGTGGTGTCCCCCTTGGTCATCAGAGAATTCTGAATATAAATCCCGTCCGATGTAGTGTATCCAACCCTGTAGCCATTATTTTTAATAATATGCGCTATAAGCCGGGTGGTAGTGGTTTTTCCGTTGGTTCCTGTTATAGAAATGATTGGAATTTTCGACGACTTGCCCGGGGGGTACATCATATCAAGCACCGGGGCAGCAACATTTCTCGGGCGGCCTTCGCTCGGTGCCAGATGCATTCGAAATCCCGGCGCTGCGTTTACTTCAAGTACAACTCCGCCGGTTTCTTCTAAAGGTTCTGACAAGTTATCAGCCATAATATCTATTCCGCAGATATTTAAACCAATTACTTTGGCGATACGCTCGCATACAAACACATTTTGTGGATGAACAATGTCAGTAACATCTATCGAAGTACCACCTGTACTAAGATTTGCGGTCGACTTTAAGTAGACGATCTCATCTTTTTTGGGAACAGTGTCTAAGGTGTAATTTTGTTTTTTTAACAGATCAAGAGTATCGCGGTCCACCGAAATTAAAGTGAGTACATTTTCATGTCCATAGCCGCGGCGTGGATCTTTGTTTTCCAGATCGATCAAATGCTGAATTGAAGTGTGCCCGTCGCCAATGATATGTGCCGGAACACGTTTTGCTGCGGCCACCATTTTATTATCAATTACTAAAACTCTAAAATCATGCCCCGTGATAAAGCGTTCGACGATCACTGTTCGCGAATATTTTTGCGCATAGCGGAAAGCATCGTAAGCATCCTCCTCGGTTTGGATATTAATAGATGCACCTTTACCATGATTGCCATCCAAGGGTTTAAAGACCAGCGGAAATCCAAGATCTTCTATCGCACCTTTTAAATCAGCTTCACTGCTAATAGCCACTCCCTCGGCAACAGGGATCGCTTGTTCTTTCAGCAGCTTTTTGGTGTCGTCTTTGTTACCTGCCAAATCCACAGCAATACTGCTGGTTTTATCTGTCAGCGTTGCTCGAAAACGCACCTGATTTTTACCGTAGCCTAATTGAACAAGGGATTGGGAGTTTAACCTGATATAGGGAATACCACGTTTACGTGCTTCGTCAATAATTGATCCTGTGCTTGGTCCGAAGCGTACAAGATCCCGCATTTTGCGCATTTCAGTGATATCGGCTTCAATATCATAATCATTCGCATCCGCTAAAGCTTTTGCAATTTCCACGGCTTTGTCTGCAGCATACATACCCACGCTTTCCTCGATATATTCGAATACAACGTTGTATATGCCGGTTATTTTTGTGCTGCGTGTTCTCCCAAACCCGGCGTCCATGCCGGCCAGTGTTTGTATTTCAAGTGCAATATGCTCAATAACATGCCCCATCCAGGTGCCTTCATCTACCCTTTCAAAAAAGCCGCCTTCATATCCGGGAGAACAAAAATGTGTGTACAAGCTGGGAATAAGCTTCTCAAGCCGATTGCGAAAACCTGAAATTTCATTTGTCGGCTTATGCTCAAACTCTTGAAGATCCAATTTCATTTGAATCAGCTGATGGCGTTTTATAGACCAGATATTTGGGCCTCGTAGTGCTTGAATACTTAAGATCTTCATAAAAAAAATGTCAGGTTTAATTCAGTAAAATAGATAACGACAAGAATTTGAAAACAGTTTTAGGCTCACCCTAAAAACTTATTGGGCCCATATTTGATATATTTATATACTATTGAGAAATATGGTCCCAAAAGGCAAGCTAATTATTATCGGAGGTGCTGTTGATTTAGGAAGTTCTTTGAGTTATAACGACAATATAAGTCATCCGCATTATGTGAAATTTTTCGAGAAAGGAATTTTAAGACGCATTATTACCGAATCCGCAAAGGGCACAGACTCTGTCGTGGAAGTGATTACTACGGCTTCAAAAATCCCGGAATTAGTAGGTACAGAATATATAAAGTCTTTCAATCAACTTCAGTTAACTAACGTGCATGTTCTTGACATAAGAAGTCGCGAACAAGCAAATGCGCCTGATACTCTGGCCCGTGTGCGAAATGCAGATGTTGTTATGTTTTCAGGAGGTGATCAGCTACGGTTAACTGCAATTTTTGGAGGGACAGAGTTTTTACGAATACTTAAAACCCGGTACAAAGAAGAGAACTTTATTATTGCAGGTACCTCTGCGGGTGCAGCAGCCGCCTCTTCAAATATGATTTACCGTGGCAGCAGCAGCGAAGCTTTAATTAAAGGAGAAATACAGATCACCGGAGGTTTAGGCTTGATCGACGATGTGATTGTTGATACTCACTTTGTGCAGCGGGGAAGAATTGGCCGGTTGTTTTATGCTGTAGCCACAAACCCGGGTATGTTGGGTATTGGCCTGGGCGAAGATGCCGGACTTTTAATTACCGAAGGGGTAACTTTAGAAGCAATAGGCTCGGGATTGACAATTTTAGTTGATGGACGGTATATAAGCGAAACTAATATTTATGATATAGAAATTGGTTCGCCGGTTTCGATTGATAATCTAAAAGTTCATGTAATGTCGATTTTTGATAAATATGACCTACATAGCCATGAATTAACAATAAATAAAGCCATCAAAGTTGAAGAGGAAGTTTACCTGAAAATGAAAGATAAAGACTAAAAATGGAAGCGAAAGTGGGTATTCATGGTGGGTTTTTTAGCGAGTCGACCGATAGTGAAGAGGTTAAAATTGAAAAGCAAAATGCTCTCAAAGAGATCATTGAAAAGACACGCAATTACCTGGAAACCCATTCTGCACTCGATACAGTTGTTTATGGAGTTTCTTTATTAGAAGACTGTGAATTGTTCAACGCGGGTTTGGGATCGCAAATTCAAAGCGATGGTAAAATACGTTTAAGTGCATCTTTAATGGATGGGTTTACGAAAAAGTTTTCGGGTGTAATTAATATTCAAGATGTTAAAAATCCCGTTCTAATCGCTAAAAAGCTGATGGATTTCGATGATAGAGTATTAAGTGGCGCCGAAGCACTCAACTTTGCCCGCGAAATTGGTTTTGAACATTATAATTCAGAAACACCATTAAGAAAGCAGCAGTATTTAAAGAAATTAAATGAATCTGTTCAAAAAGGAACCGTTGGTTGCGTTGCGATTGATAAAGACGGCAGATTGGCTGCCGCTACCTCCACCGGTGGCAAAGGCTTTGAAATTCCCGGGAGGGTTAGCGATTCGGCAACTGTTGCAGGCAACTACGCAAACGATTTTGTTGCTGTGTCTTGCACTGGCGTTGGAGAAGATATTGTAAGCGGAGCCCTGGCGGCGAAAATCGCTACGCGTATGATCGATGGCTTCACTTTAAAAGATGCCTGCGATAAATCCATGGCTGAACTAAAGCCATTTGATGGTTTCGCCGGTGTTATTTGTATTTCCTCCAAGGGCGAAATTTACCATACAGATTCTCATCCGTATATGGTTTGGGCGTATTTTGACAAAGAGGCGGTGGTGTTTGGGTAGAGTTAGTTTATCCAGCAGCATTATTTTCACATTTTTGGATCTTACTTAAGCGGACATTTCTTTTTGTTTCAGCTTGATTCTCGTCTGGCTCTCAGACCCCTATTGCCCGAAAATAATAATTTGTCCCCCTACTTAAACTAAATTAACCCTTATATACGCCAGGCAACATACTTATGTTTGTTTTGCTAATCCGCTGCTCGTTTAATTAAATTTTTTATCCAATTATTAACCCCTTGTTATGAAAAAACTTTTACTTTTTGTAATTGCTATGGTCTGCTTGTTCAGTTTTGATCTAGCAGCACAAGTTCCCAATTTACCTACGAAAGCAAGCCTTAGCGAAACCATTTTATCTTCACGCGCATTTTCAAATGGGACGCAGACAGATACGGTTGTAAAACAGCGTCCGATAGCGAATGATTACACGCTGGAAGTTGTTGCAAAAGTTAATTCTGCGACGGGTCGCGGGCTTGATATTGAAGCACGGAATGCGATGGTTAAAGGATTTAGGCTGTCGCTGGATGCTTCTGTTTTAAAGTGGACATCTTCCTTAAACTCAAGCACAGCTTTAACTTCGTCGGATGCGGGCAAGAGTCAAACCATCCGCATAGCGGTAAAAGACCAATCGGCACATATTTATCAAAATGGTGTTTTTGTGCAAACTCAGGCACTTTCAACTATCAAAGATATCGTGGGGGGGGTTGAATCGGATAACCTGTTGAACACAAGCAAGGGGCCAAATCTAGTTTCAAACTGGGCAGGTACCGCGCCCAATAATACTGGCCGCCCGAGTGATTATGGCTGGGCTTATACAGGTACCACTGTAAACCTTTTTAATACGGCAAATTCAGGAAGCGGCATCAGATATATGGATATAAATGCCTCGTCGGGAAGCAATGTGCATTTGTACAATGGCAGCCCATACGTTGGCCGCTTAATGTTTATCAGATGGGATGGTTCAGCCTATCAAAATGCATGCTTTAGCTATCCGGTAACGCTAGAAGCTAATAAGACGTATGATTTTTCGATGCTTCATGCTTATGTTACAAATGCTACAGGCGGCAAAGCGATAACTGTAGGAATTGGAAAAACGACTGCAACCAGCGGCAGATTTGCTTCCCATGTGTTTAATACCAGTGGAACTAAAGTCTTTAAAAAAGAAAACTTCGTTTTTACCTCTCAGGAAGCAGGACAATACTATTTAACGTTTACGGGTAATTGGGCATTATTCTCAATTGCAGAATTAGCAGTAAATAAAATTGATGTAAACCCGAGGTTCGTTTTTGGTAAGGACTATCCAAGTGGCGCTGTCGATATGGAAATTTCCTCGGTAACTTACGAGGAAGGTGCTTATGCCCCTTCGGAAGTTGTGACCGAGCCGCAGCAGAATGTGATGATAAGCGGCAATGTGGTTTACATGCTGCCTTCGTTCAATAAGAATTTCATTGTATCCGGAAAAACTGATTTTCACCTTACAGGAGAAACTACGCCACTCATAAATTCGTCGGTTGAATTAAATTCCGACGATGCCTGGTTGTTTTTCGACAATATAAAACCTTCAATTGTTGTTTCAGATTGGCTTGCTCAAGTCACCATAAACGGTTCTCCGGCGGCCAATAATCCAAATGTGCGAATCAGTATTTATAAAAATGGTACGGTAATTATCCCCAATGGAAATCAGATCTCAAGCCGGGCCTTGCAGGTGTTTGATCAACCGAACCTGGGCGGAACCGGAAGATCATTTGAAATCGAAAAGTACCACAATAGTTTAGGCGATTTTGATAATAAGATTCGATCCTTCAAATTAAGCCGTGGTTATATGGCTACCCTGGCCAATAACGCCGACGGATCCGGCTACAGCCGCGTATTTATTGCTAACGACGCTGACCTGATTATCAATACCATGCCTCTGGGTTTAGATACCACAGTTTCTTTTATCCGTGTATTTAAATGGGATTGGCCCAGTAAAAAAGGCAAGGCCGGATGGTCGCCTGCTAAACTAAATGCAACCTGGTATTACGACTGGAACATAGGGGGCGGCCCTTCAAGCGACTACGAGTATGCAATTATTCGTCAAAATGCAGGCTGGCCTTCGTGGACGGACATAAATAATAAAAAGAATGTGAACCATCTCCTCGGATTTAACGAGCCGGACAGGCCCGATCAATCTAATATGACTGTTGATGAAGCTATCGCCCAATGGCCTGAAATGATGAAGTCGGGACTGCGAATCGGTTCGCCTGCACCTGCCAGTCCTCATTCAAGCTGGATTACAGATTTTCTTACTAAATGCAACCAGTTTAATTACCGTGTTGATTATGTAGCTATACATTGTTATTGGGGAGGATTAACACCTTCGCAATGGTACTCGCAATTGAAGAGTATTTACGATAGAGTTAAACGCCCTCTGTGGATTACAGAATGGAATAATGGCGCAAATTGGACCACAGAAAGTTGGCCTTCAGATCAGACAGCTCAGTTTGAGAAGCAATATAACGACATAAAAGGCATTTTGCAGGTGCTTGATACTGCATCGTTTGTTGAACGCTATGCCATATACGATTGGGTAGAGAATAAAAGAGCGATGGTATTGGGCGATACACTTACACTTGCAGGTAAATACTATGCTGCCAATAAATCGGATTTTGCCTATCGCTCGAACAAAGCATACGTTCATAACTGGAAACTTATATCTCCACTGCTATCCAGCAAAATAAACAACGAGGATTATTTTAAAGTTACCCTTAGCTGGAAAGATTTGAATGGAGAATTGGGTTCGAAATATATTTTAGAGAGGAAAGTTAACGGCGTAGACCCCGATTTTCTGCCTGTTTATGAAATTCAAGGGTATGTCAAAGGAAGCACTCTGAGCTATGTTGATAGTGTGTTCGATAAAGCAACTTATAGAGTAAAGGCATTTAATGTTGGAGGAGATCAGTTTGTCTATTCATCAACTTTTGATGTACTGAGAGATGCCGCTCCTGTTGCTCCAACAAGTCTCACCGGTGAGGTGCTTTCGTCATCAATAACCAAACTGAACTGGAACGCTGGCACAAACGCCCGCTCTTATAATCTAAAACGGTCGCTGAATGAAGCTGGCCCTTTTGAAACAATTTATGGAAGAACAACTCAGCTTGTTTACCAGGACACTACTTTAGTCCCTTCAACTGATTATTATTATGCGGTTACGTCACTAAATTCAGCTGGCGAGAGCATCAATTCGGCAATCTTAAAATTGCGCACAAAAGACTTGGTGGCGCCTGATAGCGTGAGGAATCCAAGAGCAGCTTCCGGCGATACCAAAGTTGTATTAACATGGGATTTTATGTACGATGCTAAATATGATATCTTCCGTTCAGAAACCATAAACGGCACTTTTGATACGATCGCAACCAATGTAAATGCCGTTCGTTATGAAGATACAGGTAGGCTAAACGGCAAGACCTATTATTATAAGGTCGTTGCTCAAAATGCTGCTGGTCGCAGTCCCGAGACATCCATACTGCAAGGCACCCCTGCAAATGGTCGATATGTTTACCTGAGTTTGGATGAAACCACCGGAACATTTGCTCAAGATGTTTGGGGAGGCTATCACGGCACTCTGGCCGCAACAGCAAGCCACGCCGAAGGACATACATCCGGTGCGATGAAGTTAAACGGTACAGCAACGTCATATGCAACCTTAAATCCAGGCTTACTTACAGGCCTAAATGATTTTACCATATCTACATGGGTAAAAATGGACGCACTTTCGAACTGGATGCGAATTTTCGATTTCGGTGCCGGAACCTCAAAATATATGTTCCTTACGCCACAGGTAAATGTCAGCAGCGGAAAATCCACCGTTCGTTATACCATTAAAAATGGCAGCGGAGAGCAAAGTGTAAGTTATCCTTTCAGCTTCCCGTTAAACACCTGGACGCATTTTGCAATCAGCCAATCTGGTGATACCGCCAAATTATATATCAACGGTGCGTTGGTCGCTGCAAATGCAGTACTCATTAAACCATCCGATCTTGGCATTACCAATCAAAATTATCTTGGGAAATCACAATACAACGACCCGCTATTGAAAGGATCTATTGATGAATTCAAGATCTTTAATCGAGCATTTAGCGAGGCGGAAGTACTGGATGCAATGAAGGATGAGCAGATCATCACGTTTAATCCTTTTTCGGATAAAGTGCTTGGAGAAGAGGATTTTGATCCTTCGGCTACAGCATCTTCCTCTTTGCCTGTCTCGTACAGCAGTTCGGACACCAGTATTGCAAGCATAACAAGTGAAGGTAAGATTCATCTCGTTGGCAGAGGGACAGCTACAATAACTGCTTCTCAAACCGGAAATGATATATATCGTGCAGCTCCCGCCGTTATTCAGCAATTGAACGTTTTTGCTCCACCGGCAATGAATGTTAAAAATATAGAAATAGCACTTGATGAAAACGGAAGTGCGTCTATCACTCCCGAAATGGTAGACAATGGTTCTGTGAGCTATAACGGCTCCCTGACATTAACCTTAGACACAGCTGCTTTCGACTGCTCCAGTGTAGGATCTCCGGTTATCGTAAAACTTACCGGCACAGATGAAAAGGGTTATAAAAGTTCTGCGACTGCAGAAGTAAATGTTGTTGATAAACTAAAACCTGCAATTGCGGCCTACGCTAATCAGTTTTTCTGTTTCTCAGGTGATACTTACGCCCTGCCTCTTTTAAGTACGTCTGATAATTGCGGGATTTCTTCTGTTGCGTATAGCATAAGCGGTGCGACTACCAGAAGTGGTTCTGGTTCGGATGCAAGTGGAATTTTCAATACTGGCGAGTCGATAATTAACTGGACCGTTACCGATATTCACGGCAATATAAATACAGCTGTTTCAACTGTTACAGTTAACCTTCCATTACAGGTAATTATCCCTGATGTTTATGCAATCGACTCTATCTCTACCAAGAAAAACACTATTTACCTGGGCTACGGTCCTACTTCATTAACAATTCACGCTACGGCTGATGGAGGTTCAGGATCTTTTAATTACTTATGGAGCACAGGTTCAACAAGCGAATCGATTGCTGTTACTACCGCAGGAACTTATTCTGTAATTGTTACTGATTCGAAAGGCTGTCAAACATCAGCTTCAATACTTATCATAACACAAGACGTAACCTGCGGCAACAAAAAGGATAAGGTACTGATTTGCCATAACGGAAATACTCTATGCGTAGATGCAAGCGCGGTTCAGGCTCATCTAAATCATGGTGATCAATTAGGTTCTTGTGAGAATAGGACAAATACCCTGTCTCAAAGCCAAAGTTTAGCTCAGAAATCTAATTCGTTCGATGATTTGGGAACACCGAAGATCCTAGTGTATCCTAACCCTGCCAGAGATTATATTTACATTTCCGGACTTGATACAAAAGCATACCAATACAACCTATTTACTTTGGGAGGCAGTAAAATTTCCACTGGAGTTTTACAGGACGGAAAGATTTCTCTTCCTGCCAACATGGTTAATGGGAATTATTTACTGCAAATAATCGAGAATGGTAAAACCACGATCAGCAGACAGGTAATAGTTCAGAAATAAAAGAACAGATTTAATTAGCAAAAAGCTCCGGAGTTTTCTCAGGAGCTTTTTGCTTTTAGGAAGTGATAGGCCTCAGGTGATAAACGCCTCAGTAAAATGGCGTGGCGAATAGTAAAAAAGATTACTATATCAAGGATTTGCCAGGAAATTGGAAAGATGCCCCAAGTCCATAATCAACCAAAGATTTCGGCTATAATTACTTTAAAGATGCCAACATACTGGGCATTAAAATCCCATCAGTGATAGTTCTTGAAGAATTTAACTACCTTATCTATCCTGAATCGGATAAAATTGCTGTTATTGCGATTTTGGAATCAAAGGACTTTATTTTTGATGTAAGAATCAAAATTTAAATGACTCAGCCCGATGGCTATAAAAAAATCCAGACGCGGCATCTATTAGTTTTAGAAATGATTTTGCATCTTTTGTAAAAGATCACCGTATATTTTCCTGATGGTCCGAATTCTGTTAGTGCTTATTTTTTCTTTTTTCTTTTGGGATGTTTATTCTCAGAATGCGGATACGCTAAATAAGACAGAGATTCCCGCTGCAGAACCAAAAGATGCGTTGTATTATCAGCGGCAAGCAAAAAGAGAGAGCAATCCGAACTTAGCTTTAGAACTTTCAAAAAAAGCACTTTCCTTACGTAGTTCTGATCAGGATGAAAACTGGATTGCCGATGTGAAACTGAACATGGCTTCTTCACTATTACAACTAGGAAGAAGCAAAGAGGCCTTTTCCGAATTCCTTACGGCTGAAAGGATTTACACCAAAACCGGAAATATAAGTTCGAGAGCAAAAACTCTGTCTCTAATGGCTAAGTTCTATGAACGGAACGCCGCATGGAAAGATGCATTGTATTATTACCAATCCGCTCAGTTGCTCCAGCAATCAATCGAAGAATTTGGACAGGCAGCAATGATTACACTCCATTTAACCGATATTTCACTTGTTCAAAATAATCTGACAGATGCAGGCAGGCATGTTTCGTATGCAATAAGGCAATTTGAGAAACTAAACGATAAAACCGGCCTGGGCTTATCTTATGTGAAACAAGCGGAAATATTCAGACGTCAGGAACAATATAAAAGCGCCGAGTCGTTGATCCTTAAAAGTGCATTACCGTTTTTCCGTTCAACAGGTTACGAGGCTGGCAGGATAGATTGCTTTGATGTTTTAGGTAAGATTTACCGTAGTCAAAAACGATACTCTGAAGCGAAATGGTTTTTTATTCAGGCGAATACCCAGTCGCGGAAATTGAATGACGTGGAAGGAATAATTACCTCTTTAGTTAACCTCGGAAAAGTAAAAGTTCAGATTGACGATTACAGCCTTGCAAGGAGGGATTTTAAAGAGGCTCAGTCGTTGGCATCGCAGCACGGGAATTTGTTCTTAATGGCCGAGGTTAAAGATGCCTATGCTTTTTTATATAAAAAAACAGGAAATCAATCCGGTTTTGAAGATGTGAACGAATCTTCCGAAGAGTTAAAAGATTCATTAGATAATTATCTGACCGCCCAGGCAGAGTCTGCTCGAGCAGCCCGGGTACAAGTGTCTGCCTTGAGGATAAAAGAAAAAAAACGAACCATTCAACCTGCCCGCGATGACCAGTTGCTTGCGAAGGTCATTGCTGGCTCGCTTGGGATTTTAATCATTATATTGTTAATTTTAAGGAAGTTAAAATAACCCAAGTATCCGGTTCGTTGTAAATCCTATCTTTGCGGCAGGTCTGCAAGACGAAAAGTATGATAAAGAGTTTTTTGAATTTAGTTTTATTGACCCTGGTTTTAAATTCCGCGTTCGCTGCGGATACGCTAACGGTTAAGCGTAAAGTACTAATTGGCCCCCCAGAGTTAGTCCTTCCTCCCCCGATAGATTCTGCCTTGCTAAAAAAGTTGCTAATTTCCGACAGGTTAAAAAAGAAAAACACTGAACAAGTCGATTTTATCAACCGCCAGAATATTTTACTTCTTAATGCGCTTCTTCTTAAAACCGAAACGGCAATAGAGCCCGATGCTAGTTTGATAGGAACCCTCGAACAGGTACTTTCCGATTATATTAGGGCAGGCGATATAAAAAGTCAGGCGCTCATTTACAACACCTATGGCGTTTATTATGGAAGATATGGCCAGCCTGACAAAGCCATTTACTATTTTACTGAGGCCTTAAGGTTGAAAGAAGCGATTAAAGATAATCCTGGAATTTCCAAAATAGCTGAAAATCTGACAGCCATTTACAAAATGAACGGCCAGTATGATCTAGCAATAAGATCTGCAGAGCAGTTTGTATCAGCTAATTTAAGCCTTAGAAAAACAGCCACAGCCGCACGAGCATATCTTGATATTGCATCAATGAAGTTTTTGCAGGGAAAATATAAGGAGAGCGAATATTATATTCTGAAAAAAGCTTTTCCATTATTTCAACGTTCAGGTAACAAGATAGGCCGGATGAGCTGCTTTCAGAGCCTGGCTGATATGTATTTTCATCAGAACCGTTATTCCGAAGCCAAGTGGTTTTATATTCAGTCTAAAATAATGGCTGTTAAATTATCCGATAATCAAGCTTTAATAAGTAGTTTGGCAGGTTTAGGAAAAGTAAAACATGCATTAGGCGATTATGCAGATGCTTTACTGGATTATAAAAAGGCCGAGGAATTGGCATTGAAGAACAATTATCTGGCTAAGCTAGTCGAAATAAACGGCGATTTAGGCGAAACTTATAGCCAATTAGGAGATTATCCTGCGGCCGGAGCCGCCTTGGATAAGTACAGCATATTTAGAGAAACCTGGTTGAAAACCAATCAGCTCTGATTCCCCTGTCTTTAAAAAGCAATTTTATTTCATTTCAAATAATTTATACTTGGGATAAATACTATTTTTGATTTATACTTGTTTACAAAAGAGGCAGTAACAAAACTGTCTCTTTTTCATTTAATATAAACTCTGGTATAAAAATCGATAGAGTTAGACAAACAATGGATTTTAAATCGTTCAAAAAGATGCTGAATAAATTATTTTTGGCTTTGTTTATTGTGGCAACCTTTGCCTGCAAAGCTAATTTACGTGTAAATACGACTGTAGATGGCTCTAATAATCTTTCGCCCGAGCCTCAGCAACAGCTGGTTGCAAAAGAGCTGGTTAAGGTGATGGAAAATTACAATTACAAGCGAGTAAAAATTAATGACTCTCTGTCAAATGTAATTTTCGATAGCTATCTAAAAAGGCTTGACCCATCCCGCAATTATTTACTTGCCAGCGATATAAAAGAATTTGAACAATACCGAACTCAATTAGATGATCTTCTGCGAGCAGGTGATCTAAGTGCCTTTTTTAAAATATTTAATGTTTTTCAAAAACGTTATCAAGAGCGTATTAAATTTTCAATAGCTCAAATAGATAAGCCTGCTGATTATACCAAAAACGAAGTTTACGTATATAACCGCGAAAATTTACCTTGGTTAAAGTCAACGGCCGAAGCAGATGATCTGTGGCGCAAGAGAATCAAATACGATCTGTTGAACCTGCGAATTGCCAGCGGTTCTTCCTCAACTTTAAATATTTCCGGCAGCAAACTTAAAGGAAATGTGAAGGCCGACAGCGCTAGTAAAGGAGTTAAAGATACATCCGTTGCTAAAAGCCGCGATATCTTAAAAAAACGGTATCAAAACCTCTTATCTCAAGCTTCTAAAACAAACAGTCAGGATGCATTTCAAATAATAATGGATGCCTTTACACAATCGGTAGATCCGCACACTAACTACCTGGTTCCAACAAAGGCCCAGGAATTTAATGAGGAAATGGCGAGAAGTTTCACCGGTATCGGGGCGACCTTACAATTAGATAATGAGGTTGTTAAAGTGGCCTCTATTGTACCAGGCGGACCTGCATTTAAAGCGAAAACATTAAATGCTGGCGATCGGATTATCGCAGTCGCTCAGGGAAATGAAGAGTTTGTGGATATTATTGGTTGGAGACTCGATAATACTGTTCAAATAATTAAAGGCCCTAAAGGAACTACGGTGCGATTAAAAATCATTCCTGCAGGACAGGAGCTTTCTTCTGAACCGAAAATAATTTCTATTGTTCGCGACAGGGTGGTACTTGAAGAGCAGTCTGCTAAGAAAACGATTAAGACAGTGGTCTCTAACGGAAAAACCTACAAAATAGGTGTTATTGATGTTCCCGGTTTCTATTTGGATTTCAAGGCATATCAATCAGGAGATCCTAATTACAAGAGCACTACAAGAGACGTAAAACTTATTTTAGATACGCTTAAACAACAAAAAGTCGACGGTATTGTAGTCGATTTGCGCAGCAATGGCGGCGGGTCTTTAATCGAAGCAATTGAGCTAACAGGGTTATTTATAAAAACTGGTCCGGTTGTGCAGGTGAAAAATTCGCGTAGCATTGAAGTAAACGCGGATGACGATCCTTCAATCGCGTGGACTGGCCCGGTGGGCGTAATGATCGATCGTTTTAGTGCCTCTGCTTCAGAAATTTTTGCTGCAGCCATTCAAGATTACGGTCGTGGTGTTATTATGGGAACCCAAACCTATGGTAAGGGAACTGTTCAATCTGCTATTGACATGTCGAAGTTTATCACTACGGTTGATGAAATTCTGCTTAAAACAAAAAGTGGGTCAGCCTCAACTTCGAATGGCAATGGCGTAGTTTCTTCAAATACTGCTGCTCCGAAATTTGGGCAGATTAACCTCACCATCGCTAAGTTTTACCGTATAAACGGCGGCAGCACTCAACATAAGGGAGTAATTCCAGATATCAGTTTTCCGATGATTTATCCTGCCGAAAAATACGGCGAAAGCTCTGAGCCTTCAGCGCTGCCTTTCGATAGTATTAAGCCCGCACCGTTTAGCCCTGTTTCAAACTTAAAGCCTTTTAAACCGCTTTTGGTAAAACAACACCAGGACAGAATGCAGGCTTCAACAGAATATAAATATTTATTAGAAGATATTCAGCAGTTTAAAAAACGGGAAGAAGAAAACTCAGTGACGCTTAATGAAATGCAGCTTAAGAAAGAGAGAGATGCGCAGGAAGCCGTTAACCTGGCACGTACCAACCAGCGCAGAGCTCTGCAAGGCTTACCAGCTTTGAAAAAAGGGGAAGTTGCTCCGAAGCAGGACAATGATTTTATTGAGGATGAGAGCCTGAAAGTAATGGCTGATTATATCCATCTTACAGAATCTGGAAAATATAGCTTGAAGTACTAAGCTCTACCGAATTTTTATACAAGAAACCTGGCCAAAAGCCGGGTTTTTTGATTTTAAAACTATAGTGCTTCTTCGAGGTTTTAATAAAATGGCCAAACCACTTCTTCAGTTTAACGATTGTGGAATATACTGCGAAGCCGGCAATTTTTACATTGATCCATGGAAGCCGGTTGATGATGCGCTAATTACACATGCGCATTCAGATCATGCCAGATGGGGAAATAAACGCTATTTGGCACATCATTTATCACGTGAAGTGTTGAAGTATCGTTTGGGAGATATTCAGCTTCAAACCGTAGAGTACGCCGAGCGGATTCAAAAGAACGGAGTCACCATCTCTTTTCATCCGGCCGGACATATAATAGGCTCGGCACAAATTCGTGTTGAACATAAGGGAGAAGTATGGGTTGCCTCAGGAGATTATAAACTGGAAGACGATGGCATTTCAACGCCTTTTGAACCTGTTAAATGCCATACGTTCATTTCCGAATGCACCTTCGGTATGCCTGTTTACAAATGGAAAAATCCTGCTGTGGTGCATCAGGATATAAATGATTGGTGGAACCTAAATGCAGAAGAAGGGAAAGTCATCGTTATCGCTGGTTACTCCTTGGGAAAGGCTCAACGAATAATTCAAAACCTCGATTTATCCATTGGCAGAGTCTTTCTCCACGGTGCCATCGCTAATACACACGAAGCGCTTGAGCGAAATGGAGTACTACTTCCTCCGGCAACGCGCATTACATCAGAAACAAAAAAAGAGGACCTTAAAAAAGGAATAATAATCTGTCCGCCTTCGGCCCTTGGATCGCCCTGGCTCCGAAGGTTTCAACCCTATGCTTTCGGCTATTGTTCGGGCTGGATGTCGCTTCGCGGAGCAAAAAGACGTATGGCCGCCGACAGAGGCTTTGTGCTTTCTGACCATGCCGATTGGGACGGACTGATAAAGGCCATCGACGCCACCGGATGCGAATGCGTACGCCTAACGCATGGTTACACAGCCTCATTTACCCGCTATCTTTCCGAACTGGGGTATAAGGCATATGAGGCACATACCAATTACGGAGATGACGAAGCTCTGGAAGACGAGCTTGTTGACCCTGGTGTCAAATCACTTCATTCGGATAAGGAAGAAAGTGATGAAGCTTTCCGTTTGAGAGAAGATTTAGGGGATGCCATATGAAAGATTTCGCCCGACTTTTTGCTTTATTAGACGAAACAAATAAAACCAATGCGAAAGTGGAGGTTTTAAAAGATTACTTTATCAATGTTTCTGACGAAGATAAGATCCAGACACTGGCTCTCTTTACAGGCCGAAAACCAAAGCGGCAAATCAATGCTACCTTAGTTAAAACATGGGCCATGCAATTGGCCAATATCCCTCAGTGGTTGTTTGAAGAAAGTTACCAGGTAGTGGGTGATTTAGGCGAAACAATTGCCTTATTGCTTCCCGATGGCGATAGCACCCATGAAAAATCTCTTTCAGAGTGGATACAGGAAATCATCTGCTTAGGCAGTTTAACAGAAGACGATCGTAAAGATTGGCTAATAAGCTCATGGCTGTCAATGGATCAGCAGGAACGATTTGTTTTTAACAAGATATTGACGGGAAGTTTTAGAATTGGAGTTTCTCAAAGCCTGATAGTGAAAGCTCTGTCAGAAATATCTGGCATAAAGCCAAATGTTTTAACGCACCGGATTATGGGCAACTGGGATCCGGCTACCTTCAGTTTTCATAGATTGATACAGGAGGAAGACGCCTCGGACGATGCCTCAAGGCCTTATCCGTTTTGTCTTGCTTACGCGATACAAGAAACCTCAGACAAAGCGAAATCTGCTGAAGAAATCGAGCAGGATTTAGGCAATACAGAGAACTGGCAGGCCGAGTGGAAATGGGATGGAATACGGGCGCAGGTAATTTTCAGGCAAGGTGAAATATTTATATGGACCCGGGGAGAAGAACTCGCAACCGAGAAATTTCCCGAACTGCACCCCTTTATTTCAGAACTTCCGGATGGAACCGTTCTCGACGGAGAAGCCATCTGCTTTTCAGACAATAAACCGATGCCGTTCAACATACTTCAAACCCGGATCGGGCGCAAGAATCTGTCTAAAAAGATATTGGCTGAAAGTCCCATGGCATTTATTGCATACGATTGTCTGGAATTTGACGGCGATGATATTCGTTCGATGCCATTAAAACATCGCAGGTCGATGCTTGAGAAATTACATCATATCAATCCATTCAAAAATACCTTTCAGCTATCGCCAATTGTTGAATTCGACAATTGGCAGCATTTGTATGAACTTCGCTTGCAAGCAAGAGAAAATCATGCAGAAGGCTTTATGCTTAAAAAATTGGATTCAGTTTACCAAACCGGCCGAAAACGCGGCGATTGGTGGAAATGGAAAATTGATCCTCTTTCTGTAGATGCCGTAATGATTTATGCTCAAAAAGGCCACGGCCGGCGAGCAGATCTATATACCGACTATACTTTTGCCGTTTGGGATGGCGATAAACTTGTGGCTTTCGCCAAAGCATATTCCGGCTTAACGGATAAGGAAATTAAGCAGGTTGATGCGTTTGTAAAGCGAAATACGCTCGAGAAATTTGGTCCGGTTAGAACCGTTAAACCAGAAATGGTTTTCGAGATTGGTTTTGAAGGAATCAATCGGTCAAACAGACATAAATCCGGCATTGCTTTGCGGTTTCCGCGGATTTTACGCTGGAGGCATGATAAAAAAATAGAGGATGCCGATACGTTAGATACACTTAGGTCAATGCTTTAAAACCCAATTATTTTTATGTATTTTTACTAATTAATTTATGTCTATGGATTTTGAAGTAAGAGAACCTGCAATTGCTTATGGTAAGAAAATACTTACAGTAGAAGAATATCTTCGATTTGAAAAGGAGTCTCAACAGAAACATGAGTTTTTTGAAGGTGAGATATTTGCTATGGCAGGCGCCAGTCAAAACCACAATGAGATTTTTAGTAATTTGTTTACCGAGCTCGGAATCCAATTAAAAGGTAAGTCTTGTAAACCTTATGGAAGTGATCTAAGAATTCATATTCCTCAAAACACACTTTATACATACCCTGATCTTTCCATTATCTGTAAAGAATTTACCTCTTCTATTCAGGACGAAACATTTGCCGCAATAGAACCCACCATTCTTATTGAAATTTTATCAGAATCTACCCAAAACTACGATAGAGGCGCAAAATTTAAGCTCTACCGGGATATACCATCACTCAAGGAATATATTTTGGTTGATTCTGAGTCAATAAACATTGAAACTTTTCGTTTAAATGAAAGTCAGCATTGGGAGCTGGAAGAATACAAATCAGACAAGGATATTCTGGTCATACCAACTCTTGAAATAAGTATCCCACTTAAAGATATTTACGAAGGAACAAAACTTGGATAAACCCATTACATTGGATTTATCATCTATCTGTTAATGAAAGGCGAAGCAATAATTTCCGAATGGTTCCAGAAAAAAGAATGGCAACAGTTCCCTTTTCAGAAGGAAATGGAAGCCGCTTTTCTTGGCGGGTACTCGGGTTTATTGAATGCGCCAACAGGCAGCGGAAAAACATTTGCTATGTTTCTTCCTTTTGTAGCCGATTATATCAACAAGCATCCCAACGATTATCAAAAAAGGAAAAACAATGGCTTGTTAATGCTGTGGATTACTCCATTAAGAGCGCTAACAAATGATATCCGCAAAGCCATGCAAACTGTGGTTGATGATCTGGGTTTACCCTGGACAGTAGCCGCCCGAACAGGAGATACCTCAGCGAAGGAAAAGGCAGCCATTAAAAAGCGGCTTCCCGAAGTTTTGCTCACCACACCAGAGAGCCTTCATATTATGCTGGCTCAAAAAGATTATCCTCAACTCTTCGAGAACTTAGAAGTTGTGGTGGCTGATGAATGGCACGAGTTACTCGGTACAAAACGAGGCGTCCAGCTTGAACTGGGCTTGTCAAAACTTAAATCTTTAAGCTTTAATTCAACTTCTTCAACCGACAAATCACACGGAAGCATCCCCGAATCACACGGAAGCCTCCGCAAATCACACGGAAGCATCCGCAAATCACACGGAAGCCTCCGCGAGTCACACGGAAGTATCCGCAGATCACACGGAAGCATCCACAGATCACGCAGAACTATCCGCGGACAATATTTTCGCACCCATAACCGACTTACAACCCACAACTCACAACCCACAACCCACAACCCACAACTCACAATCAGCAACCCACAACCATCCCTAAAAATCTGGGGAATCAGTGCAACCATCGGCAATTTAGAACAGGCGGCAGAAGTATTATTAGGCAATGATATGCCTCACGAACAAATAAAGTTGATTCGCGCTAAGCTGGACAAAAAAATAGTGATCAATTCTATCATTCCTGAAAATATTGAAGAGTTTTCATGGGCAGGGCACCTGGGAATCAAACTGCTACCGCAGGTAATGGAGATTGTGGCTAAGAGTAAAACCACGCTTATATTTACAAACACCCGCTCGCAAACCGAGATCTGGTATCAGGCTATTCTTGAGAAGTATCCTGAATATGCGGGCATCATAGCTATGCACCACGGCTCCTTGGATAATGAGTTGCGTAATTGGGTCGAAAATGCGCTGCATGCAGAAATGCTCAAAGTTGTTGTTTGTACATCTAGTTTAGATTTGGGGGTCGATTTCAGACCTGTAGATACGGTTATACAAGTAGGTAGTCCGAAGGGAGTTGCCCGATTTATGCAAAGGGCCGGGCGAAGCGGGCATCATCCTGGTGCAACTTCCCGGGCTTGGTTTGTACCAACTCATTCATTAGAGTTGTTGGAAGGGGCGGCAATCAAGCAAGCCATTAAGGAAGAGATTTTTGAATCGCGTGATCCCATTTTATTGGCCATGGATGTGCTTACGCAATATCTGGTGACCCTTGCCGTATCAAATGGCTTTCGGCCAGATGAGGTGTATAAAGAGATAAAAACTACCTACGCTTTCGCGGATTTAAGCGGAAAAGAATTTACGCAGATTCTTGACTTCATCACCAAAGGCGGAAAAACCTTATCGGCATACGACGAATACCTGAAAGTAGAAATTGAAGATGGCTTGTATAAAGTAAACAGTCGTAAAGTTGCCATGCGCCACCGCTTAACCATGGGAACCATTGTTGGCGATGTGAGTATGCGCATCAAGTTTCTTACCGGAGGATACCTTGGATCAATAGAAGAAGATTTTATTGCCCGCTTGAAGATTGGCGATAGCTTTTGGTTTGCAGGCCGCAGTCTCGAATTAGTTAAGGTAAAGGATATGACGGCCTTTGTGAAAAAATCGCCTAAGCGGAACGGAAGAATACCGAGCTGGATGGGTGGAAGAATTCCTTTATCCTCCCAGCTTTCTGCCATGTTTCGTAAAAAACTGGATGAAGTTGCTCATCATAAAGAAGAAGACATTGAAATAAAAACCCTCCGTCCTTTATTTAATATGCAGGCAGAACTCTCGCATCTGCCAATGAAAAACGAGTTTTTGATTGAGAAGTTTAGTTCCAACGATGGTCATCATCTTTTCTTTTACCCATTTGAAGGCAGATTGGTTCATGAAGGAATGGCTTCTTTGTTTGCGTTCAGGATTGCTAAAATTCGTAATGCCAGTTTTTCTATTGCCATGAATGATTATGGCTTTGAGCTGCTCAGTGATGAAGAAATTTTACTGGAGCAAGCCCTGAATAACGATTTATTTAGTTCAGCGAATCTCCTCGACGATATTCAACACAGCTTAAACGCGAATGAAATGGCCAGGCGGCGGTTTAGAGATATTGCCCATATTGCCGGTTTGGTTTTTACCGGTTTCCCGGGAAAAACGATGAAAAACCGCCATTTGCAGGCATCAACATCTTTGTTATTCGATGTGTTCAGCGAGTATGAGCCAGATAATGTTTTGGTGCGGCAAGCGTATAATGAAGCTTTGCAATTTCAGCTGGAGGAGTTTCGCCTGCGCGAGGCATTAAAACGAATTCGCGATTTAAAAGTTATTATTACTCAAAGCAGCAAGCCTACTCCTTTTGCCTTTCCAATAATGGTAGATCGGTTAAGGGAAAAGCTAACTACAGAATCTTTGGAAGACAGAGTGGCTAAAATGACCAAAAGTTATTCTTAAATTGAGGAATTACGCTTTGGACTTGAAAGATCATCTTGAAATACATAATCATTAAAATGAATAAAATGAAGAAATTCTTTTATCTGGCATTGTCAGCGATGTTTATTGCTGCCTGTAGCCATCCCGAGCTTACATCAAATAATATCCCTGAGCGTTCTGTTTTTTTCGATAAATCAGGAATGGATACGACCGTCAGTCCCGGCGAAAATTTTTTCTTGTATGCAAATGGTATCTGGGTGAAAAAAACAGAAATCCCCGCTTCCGAAACGGGTTGGGGGTCTTTTTACACCTTATACGATGATAATATTAAAAACCTTCGCAAAATACTGGACGAGGTATCGGCAAAAGACAATGATGAAGGTTCTGTAGAACAAAAGGTGGGTGATTTCTATATGTCGGGAATGGATACTTTCGCTATTGATAAACGATCCTATGAGCCAGTTAAGCCTTTGCTCGCCGAAATTGACGCCATAAAGGATTATAAAGAACTTTTAAGGTTTGCGGCAAAAAATTTTAAAGATGGAAACGGGTTTTTATTCTCGTTTTATATCGGTCCGGATGATAGAATAAGCACCAAAAATGCTGTTACTTTTCAGCAAACTGGTTTGGGGTTGCCTAACCGCGATTATTATTTTAATAACGATGCCGCTACTCAAAAAATCCGAAAAGAGTATCTTAATTACATTTCTAAATTATTTACCCTGACGGGCTCTGATTCTGTCGTATCGGGGAAAGCTGCAGAGAATATTCTTAAGCTTGAAACCGAGATCGCCAAGTCTCATTCAACACCTGTTGAGCTGCGGGATCCGGTAAAGAATTATAATAAATTCGCGGTGGCAGAATTTCAAAATCAGGTTCCGGAATTAGATGTCGAATCTCTGATGGATAAAATGGAGCTTAATACGGATACCATTCTTGTGGCCCAGCCAAAATATTACAAGGCCTTAGAAGGTCTGTTGAAAACACAGCCAATAGAAATCTGGAAGCATAAAATAAAATTCGAGGCTCTAAGTTCGTCGGCATCTGCTCTTAGTAAAGAGTTCAGGAAAGCTCGTTTTAACTTTTATGGAAGGGTTTTAAGCGGCCAAAAACAGCAGCAAGATCGCTGGAAGCAAATGGTTAATAAAACGGATGCAGGTTTGGGGGAGTTACTGGGACAGCTGTACGTTAAACGATATTTCCCTTCGGATGCAAAAGAGCGGATGTTAACACTGGTGGATAACCTTCAAAAGGTTTACAGGTCGCGAATTGAAAGGTTAGACTGGATGAGTGCTGAAACCAAGGGCCGCGCACTAGAGAAGCTGAATACTTTTGTTAAGAAAATAGGATACCCTGATAAGTGGAAAAATTACGATGATGTTGAAATTAGCCGCGCCAGCTATTACGAAAATCTAAAAAGTATCGAGCGCCATGAGTATAAGGAAATGATAAATAAGCTTGGTAAGCCGGTGGATAAACTCGAATGGTTTATGAGTCCGCCAACGGTGAATGCGTATTACAATCCTGCTTTTAACGAAATTGTATTTCCGGCTGGCATTCTGCAGTTTCCTTTCTTTGATTATAGAGCCGATGACGCAATTAACTATGGTGCTATCGGCGCAGTTATTGGGCATGAAATGACACATGGCTTCGATGATCAGGGGCGACAATACGATAAGAATGGCAATTTAAAAGATTGGTGGACAAAAACTGATGCTGAAAAGTTTACAAAAAAGGCCGATGTTGTGGTAAAACAGTACAATAATTATACGGTATTGGACAAGTTGCCGGTGAATGGGCAATTAACTCTAGGTGAAAACATTGCTGATATCGGAGGCCTGGCAATTGCCTATGAAGCATTTAAACTCACCGATCAGGGAAAAAGTGCTGATACCATCCAGGACTTATCTCCTGACCAGCGATTTTTTCTTTCTTTTGCCCAGGTATGGCGTATTAAAAACCGTGATGAGCGTTTACGCATGCGCATTGCAACCGATCCGCATTCGCCTGAGATGTTCCGGGTGAACGGGCCTCTTTCAAATATGCCCGAGTTTTATAAGGCTTTTGATATTAAACCTGGAGATAAAATGTATCGTCCAGAGGAAGATCGGGTAAAAATCTGGTGATTTCTCGACTATTTGCTTAGAAATATCAATTTCTGTTAGAGTTGGCAGGTACTTTGCAGTATGTATGGTAAATACATAACGATGAATTTAAAAAGAACTTTTGGAACGATCCTGACTATACTAGGTATAATAGGATTGATATATGCGGCAGTCGGATTTGCACAGAATTCTGAAACAGCTCGAGAACTGATAGTGTTTTTTGTGTTAGGAGTAATATTTTTCTTTACCGGAATAGGTTTAGTGAAAAATACCAGAGACGTTGCTAAAATGTAAGTACTCAATACTGTTTATTAAATACATAAAAAAGCCGTTTCATGAATCATCATGAAACGGCTTTTTTATGACTGGTGTTGAGTCTAGAAATTGAAGCCTAAGCCCAGTTGTATCACCTGATTCTTATACAGAGGAACCTCCGAAGTTCCATCTTCGTTATTTTTTTGGAAATCCAAAGCATATCGGGCAACAAGGCTGGTTTTCGTACCAATATTAAATCCGGCGCCAATAACACCTCCCAGAATACTTTTCTTCAGCTTATCGTTTTCTTCCTTCCGTTCCTTTCTATACTCATCAGAGCCGGTTTTAAAGCTTTCGGTTGTAGACGTTAAAAAAGAAATCTGTGGGCCTAAATGAATATTGAAGCCACTGGCAGCTTTGATCTTTAACAGAATCGGAACTTCGACAAAGTGAGATGTTACGGAATAATCATAATCTCCACCTAAAAGACTAGATCCATTGGTTTTGTATCCCTTTTGTGAATACATTAACTCCGGTGCGAACGACAAGCGGTCTACCAAAGGAATATCTAAGGTCAGTCCTGCATGCACTCCTGGCTTAAAATCAGTTTTAAAGTCGCTGTCGCCTGTCTTAATAATATTTGAAAAGTTTACACCAACTCTTCCTCCAAGCGATTGTGCATTTGCTGCAAGGGCAGAAATAAGCACAAATGATAAAATTAATATTCGTTTCATGTTTTGTGTGTTTAAATAGTTTTTAAAAATAATATCCTCTGCGATTATTGCAAAAGGACTTGTGCACAAAACAGCCTGTTCCAAAATTTGTTTGGCTTATAGTGCTTACCTTTATCTCAGAGTATTGGATTAGCTTCTTGACGACACACATTATGCGCTTAAATTTTTTATTGTTTATTTTCATTTTATCCAGCTTTTCCATGTCCCTTGCACAAGGAAGAAAGAATTTTACAGAATCTAATTTTGGGCAAGATCGTTGGGTCGACTCCGTTTTTAAAAAGTTGAACCGGAGAGGAAAGATTGCGCAGTTATTCTTTCTTCGGGCACATACTGATAAGGGTAAAGCTTACGAGGAAACTGTTGCAGGGCTGATAAGAAAATACAAGGTAGGTGGTTTAGTGTTTTTTCAGGGAGGGCCGGGCAGGCAGGCGGCTCTTACGAATCACTACCAGAAAATCTCCAGAGTTCCTTTATTAATAGCGATGGATGCCGAGTGGGGACTTGGAATGCGACTTGACAGCACCATATCGTATCCCTACCAAATGACTCTAGGCGCAATTCAAGATACAAATCTAGTTTACCAGATGGGCCAAAAAATTGCTACCGACTTTAAACGCATTGGTATGCATATTAATTTCGCCCCTGTAGTTGATATTAATAATAATCCTAATAATCCGGTGATCAATTACCGTTCTTTTGGCGATAACAAATTCAATGTGGCTCGTAAGAGTTCGGCATACATGCGAGGTTTGCAAGATGCCGGAATTTTAGTGAGTATAAAACATTTCCCGGGTCATGGCGATACAAATGTGGATTCGCATAATGATTTACCAGTATTAGGCTTTACTAAAGCCCGGCTTGATTCCTTAGAATTGTACCCGTTTAAAGAACTTATCCGCCAGGGTGCCTCGGGAGTAATGGTAGCACATATGAATATTCCATCTCTGGACAATACCCCTCATGTTCCTTCCACTTTATCAAGGCCTATCGTAACCGGCTTGTTAAAGGAGCAGCTGGGTTTTAAAGGATTAGTATTTTCTGATGCTATGGAAATGAAAGGAGTGCTAAAGTTTTTCCCTGACGGCGAAGCAGATGTTCGGGCGGTTATTGCCGGAAATGATGTTATTGAGCTTTCTGAAAATGCACCGAGAGCCATTAAGCTGGTGAGAAGGGCGATCCGCGAGAAGCGACTCAGCATGGATCAAATAGATGAAAGTGTTAAAAAAATCCTGGCAGCAAAATATTGGGCAGGCTTAAACCAGTTGGTAGAAATTAATACCGACAGTGTGTACGAAGATTTGAACGGAGGAGATGCACATGCTTTAAACCAACGTTTGGCGGATGCGGCTGTTACGGTTTTGAATAGCGACAGTCTGTTAAAGCAACTTGACTTAAATCGTAAAACGGCTATAATAAGCCTTGGTGTTTCTGAAGTAACTCTTTTTCAAAAAGAGATGCAGAAGAAGTTTAATAACTCAACCAGTATTATCCTGTCCAAAATAGCGGGAGCGACAGATATTAAAAATGTTTCAAAGGATCTTCAAAGCTATGATCAAATCATAGTTTCGGTACACGATTATAGAACCCGGCCGCAGAGTACCCTGGATTATAACAATGAATTAAAAGCATTCATTTCTGATTTGGCCAAATTAAATACGGTTACATGCTTGTTTGCCAATCCCTACTCTATTAGGAGTTTGCCGGGAATAGAAAAGAGCAAGTCGTTGCTTATTAATTATCAGAATAGCAATGAAATGCAGATAGCTGCTGCAAAGGTGTTGAGCAATCAGATGCGGGCATCGGGAAGATTGCCGGTAACTGTAAACTCAGCATTTAAAACCGGTGATGGAATTCAGTTTTTCCCCGTGCCGCAAACAGTAAGTGGACAGGTTGAATAGAGGCATAGATTAATTAAACAAAAAAGCAGCCTTAAGGCTGCTTTTTTGTTTAATTAAGGCTGCTTTTTATTAAAGGTTTCCACGATCAACACGCGGTTGACCGTCTCGACCCCTGAAATTTTCCCTGTTTCTATCCATGTTCGGTTGCATGCCTCCGGGGAATTTTTGAATTCTGAAGCTGAACGTTGCCATAAAGTACCGGGTTAACCGGTTGGTTTGACTGCTGCTAAAGGTATTGGCGTTTTGCGAAACGCCCACCACAGTGCCTTCATTTTTCAAATCAAATCCTTGCAGCCTGAACGTTCCACGCCTGTTAAAGAATTGTTTTTCCAGATACGCATTAATGATTAGCGGATTTGCCTGGATAGACCGATAGCCTTGATTCACATTTTTGCTGATGTCGAACCCTACAATAAACGTTTTTAGAAAAAACAACCGACCGTTTAAATCATAGTTCCAGGTGCTGGCTTTTGTGTCATAGCTTTCTGATAGTGTGTTATTCAAAAAAGTTCTGCGATAACCCACCGACGGATATATTTCAACGTCTTGATTTGGGTTAATTTGTAAACGAATATTTTGAGAAAAAGTCCAGTCTTTACCTATGTTTTTTTGACTGTTGGCAAAAGTTACGTCGTTGGTGTACCTCAGGTTTCCATTCAATGAAAGGCGGTATTTCTTTTCTTTAAAGGGCTTGCCGAACGAATAAAAAGCATTTGTTGAGTAGTAACCATCGGTGTTTAAATATCTTGTTTCCTGGATAGTTCTTTTTGTTGGTTTTCCTTCCACTAAAATTTCTTCATCGTATTTAACGATGTCCCGTGTTATCTGATTATTTGTAAGATTTCCAAAAAGTCCGGCGTTGAAGAACACTCCGGAGGATGGATCGGTCGTATTGTATCTGATGTTAAGAGATTGTGTAAATGCAGAGTTAAGATCAGGGTTACCAACTACGGGTCTTGAAGGGTTTGAAACATCTCTGACCGGTTGAATCTGGTTGAAACTTGGCTCGTTGCTTCGTCCGTTATAGTTAATTGATAAAGACCGCGAGCGACCAAAGTTATAGTCAAACCGTGCTGTTGGAAAGAAGTTAAAGCCTTCTCGCCTTGTTGGCGGAGCGCCAGTTGTTAATGAGTTTCCTTTTAATAACGTAGGCTGTGCTGTTAAGCCTACTGTAAAGTTGTAAAGTTTTGGACGGTCATAGCGGTAGCTTAAGCTGAAGCGGTTCGTGGCAAAAGAATAATCGTAAATATTACTTAATGCGTTATTAATAACAGGAATTTCATCTTCATACACATTCGTAATCCTGCTGTTGTCATAATTTGAAATGGAATAGTTATAGCCGAAATCCAGACGGCCTAGCTTTCCTACAGGTTCGCTATAGGTGATGTTAGCATTCGAACTGAACCGTTTATTTGTGGTTTCTATAAGACGATGAGATGTAGAATCCACATCGGGATTATAATACGTAAAGTCATCAATCACGTCCTGGTCACTTTCACTATCCGAACCGTTAATGTTTAAACCAAAAGAAAAGTTTCGTCCCAATTTCCTGAACCGGTGATTGTAGATAAGATTTCCGCCAAAAGAAGGCGAGCTGGCGTTGCTGAACTGATTCGTTAGCTGGTCCTCTCGCGATTGATCAGAGTATTCTTGTATAAGATTCGTTGAGCCGTCAGAATCTGAAGAGCTGAGGTTAAAATAAGGGGTTATACGGAAGTAATTTAGACTATCAATTGCGTACTCCAAATTAAAGTTGGCGCTATGGTAATTGTTTCCGCTTTTAGATTGGGCAGTACTATTAAACCTTATAGAGTCTCTTGTAAAATAAGAGACCCCATAACTATTTGAAATTGCGTTGTTGTTTCTCACCATCAAACGGTAGCTACCATTTACAGCTACTTTTTTACTTAGGTTGTCTCTGTAATTTATACCGCCGGCAGTGATATTGGTAATACCCCCGGTATTTCCAAAGATACCGCCATCTCCCCCGCGACGACCACCTCCGCCTCCACCAAAGCCACGACCGCCACCTCCGCCAAAGGCAAAAGGAGATGTGTTATTGTTGTTTGAATTTAGGCGAACATCGATCTGGCGATCCTGATTCATAAACTGTCCGTTACCGGATACCAGATAGCGGTCCTGATTACCGCCTCCAAGGGCGCCGCTGATCACGCTTCCCTTCATTCGGTCGGGCCGTATGGTAATGTTTATAATTTTGTCAGCCTCGCCTTCGCGAATACCTGTAATATTTGCCTGGTCGCCATAATCATCAACAATTTGAATTTTTTCGATGATGTCGGCAGGCAGACCTTGGGTGGCTGTTTTCAGATCGCCATCAAAATAGTCCTTCCCATTTACACGAACTCGTGTTACGCTCTTGCCCTGAGTTGTAACGTTACCGTCTTTATCTACTTCAACACCGGGAAGTTTTTTAATCACATCTTCGGCTACAGAATTCTCTCTAACCGGAAAATCGCTTGCACGATATTCTACGGTATCCTGCTTAACCACTACTGGTGCAGCTCCTGATATTACCACTTCTCGTAAAACGTTGCTTTGGGCTTTCAAAGTTATAGCATCCAGTTTTATAGGTGTTGTTCCATCGGTATATAAAAATCTTTTAACGATATCAGTATACCCTAGACTGGTAATAGTTAGTAAAAACTGAGATGATTTTACATATTTGAAGCTAAATAAACCGTCAATATCTGTGCGGGTTTGCAGAGTGTCCAGAGGTGAGGTTAGCCTAACGGTAGCGGCTATTACACTTAATCCTGCAGTATCTCGTACCACACCTTTTACTTCTCGCCCGGTTTGGGCAAAAGTAATTTGGCCTGTAATGAGCAGCATCGATAAGATTACTATCTTTTTCATGTGTTGTGTTGAGAAAATATATGATTGTAAAGGGTGCAAGTTTAATGCCTGCTGATAACAATTAAACGGAAATGATACTTAGGCGCTTAATTTATATACCAAATAGTACTTCAGAGCGATTTCATTGTTGATGTCCCATATAGTTTAGCAGTACTTCCCGGTAATTGTCGCTTACAGGCACCTCAAACGAGGGTAGAAGTACCCGGTTTTTCTTAAAGGAGATTAATTTTTCTAATGATATGATATAGGATTTATGAACACGCATAAACCGTTCTGAAGGAAGTTTCTCTTCCATGTATCGCAGGCTTAACCGAGTTATCACGGGCTTTTCTGTATCAGACAGATAGATTTTAATGTAATCTTTCAAGCCTTCTATATATAAAATATCGCTGATGTTTATTTTGACTAAGGAGTAATCAGCGTTCACAAACAGGCACTCGGCAGAAGAGTTTGTTTGCGAGGGTGCAGAAACCTGGTTTCTTAAATTAATCAGATCGAGAGCTTTGTTGGCAGCTTTAAAAAACCGCTCGAACGATACAGGTTTAATCAAATAGTCAAGCACATCGAGGTTAAAACCTTCTACTGCATACTTCTCGTAAGCGGTAACGAAAACTATTAAGGGCGGATTGGACAGACTATTTACAAACTGTAAGCCCGACAAGCCAGGCATTTGGATGTCTAAAAAAATAAGATCAACGGTTTGCTGACTTAAGAATTTCATTGCCTCCATGGCGTTACGGCAACTCCCGACCAGTTCAAGAAATGGAATCTGGCGGATATTATCTTCCATTAGCTCTATGGCTAAGCGTTCATCATCAACTACCAGGCATTTAATCATTTAAGTCGGACTTTTAAAGTAGATACAAAGGTATTTTGGTTTGGTCCGGTTTCTAAGATGTAACGGTCTTTATACAAAAGTTCAAGGCGTCTTCTCATGTTAATTAAGCCAATTCCTGAGTTTTTATCCTTCGACCCTTCATTCAGAGCAACGTTGTTTTCCACCCGGAAAGCAAGCTGGTGACTTGCTTTGTCAAGGTTTAGATCAATTTTAATAATGGGTTCATCAATCATCCCCACGCCGTGTTTAAAGGCATTTTCGACGAAGGCAATAAGCAACATCGGCTCAATTTCATATCCTTCTAAATCTTTGGATATATGCAAATTAATTTGTACATCATCGCCAAAACGCAGCATTTGCAGGTCGATGTAACTTCTTAAATACTCAACTTCTTGTTCAAGAGGAATTCGGTCATCATTACTTTCATAGAGCATATATCGCATCAAGTTTGAAAGTTGAATGAGAGAAGGTTCTATCAGATCGGATTTTTTTCTGGCCAGCGAAACAAGCGTGTTTAACACATTAAACATAAAATGCGGACTAACTTGAGAGCGTAAAAACGTCAGTTCTGTTTTTAGTGTTTCAGTTTCATTTTCTTTACGGATTTTTTCAAGCTGATTGTTGTCCTTTATCGTTCGGTAGCTAAAGCTGATACCCATAATAAACAAATAGGTGAGACTGTTGGTAAAGTACCAACGCAGCCATCTGTCGCCGCCGCCATGATTTCCTCCATGTCTGCCTCTGCCCCAATTTTTCATATCGGCAAACAGTATGCTATCAATAAATTTGGAAAGAAACATTAACGCGATAATGATCACTATCACCGCCAGAAGATAGATTACTAATCCCTTCGTCTTGTATATTTTTGGATATAAAGCAAAAGCGTTGAAGTAAAACAGAAAAGCAAGAATTGCATTGTTGATGATCAGTTTGTAATGCCATGGTTTAAACCCTTCCCATGTATTCGGATTGCGAAATAAATAGGGTGAGATTATAATCAGTCCCCAAAATAATATGTGAAGGGCCGGGGTAAGATATTTATTTAAGCTCAGATTCTTTATTGCCATGATACAAAGATAGTTGCACGTCTAAATTAATTTCGAATATGAGCCCAATGCGCAGGTATTCTAGACCAATGGTAATTAATCGGCGACTAAAGTCTCTCTTTAGTAAGCGAAAAACCATCGCCTAGCTTTCTTCTTCCCAGATTACTGCAAGATTTACAATCGTTTCTACTGCTTTTTGCATGTCCTGAACAGAAACCCATTCTTGTTTGCCATGAAAAGCGTGTTCTCCCGCAAATATATTAGGGCACGGTAATCCCATAAAAGACAGACGGGAACCGTCTGTTCCGCCACGGATGCTTCGCAGCTTTGGCTCGAGCCCCGAACGTTTAATGGCCATTTCCGCATATCGGATAGTATCAGGATGCTTGTCAAGTACCATTTTCATGTTTCGATACTGTTCTTTTACTTCGAGTGTAAAGTTTGAATTTGGATAGCCTTCCAGAACTTCATCAGCAATAGCCGTTAAAAGTCGTTTATAATTTATCAGTTCGGCCTCATCGAAATCTCTTAAAATGAACTCAATGCGTGCTTGTTCAACTGTTCCGTTAATCGCCACAGGGTGAATGAAGCCATCTTTATCAGTAGTGCTTTCCGGACTAAATTTATCTTTTGGTAAACTGGCCACAATTTCGGAAGCAATTTTTATTGCACTTTCCATTTTCCCTTTTGCAAATCCCGGATGAGCGCTTACTCCTCTTACAGTTAATATTGCTGAATCGGCAGAAAAAGTCTCATTTTCAATAGAACCGACGGTTTCGCCGTCTACCGTGTACGCATATTGGGCGCCCAACTTTGCCATATCTACTTTATCCACACCTCTGCCCACTTCTTCGTCGGGTGTAAAAAGAATGCGGATTTTACCATGCCTTATTTCCGGGTGAGATATTAAAAAGTTTGCTGCATCCATAATTTCTGCAAGACCAGCCTTGTTGTCTGCACCCAGCAGGGTTGTGCCGCTTGCCGTAACAACGTCGTTTCCGATTTGGAATTGAAGGTCGGGATGTTCAGATTTTTTCAGGATCTGTGAGTGATCATCCGGTAACACCAGATCCTGACCCTGATAATTTGGATGGATGAGAGGTTTTACGCTCTCACCGCTGCAATCTGGCGAGGTGTCCATGTGTGAGCAAAAGCAGATAACCGGCACATTTTTTTCGGAGGTTGCCGGAATGCTCGCATAGACATAGCCATATTCGTCGAGTTCCGCATCCTGGATTCCAATTTCTTTTAATTCCTTTACCAGGATCCGTCCTAAATCTTTTTGAAATTCAGTTGAGGGGCTGCTTTCAGAATGGGGATCTGATTGCGTATGTATAGTTACATATCTCAAAAATCTTTCTAAAACTGTAAATCGATAATTTTCTAAACCTTTCATATAAAACCTCCGTTTAACGAGCCATAACAATTTTGTATTCCAAGTTGTGTATTTTTTAGTTATTTTACCCGATATTTTTTAAGTAGACATTGAATTGAAGAAATTCTTATTGTTTTTCATAACCTGTTTTTCATGTTCGATTGCATCGGCGCAATATAACTATTACCGCCTAAGTGTAGGTGGCGGCGCAGGTGCAGCCATGGCCTTTGGCGATCTTAAAAAGAATTTTATCAGGCCAACCGGACTTATAACCTTCGATTATAATCTTACCCCTTTTTCATCGGTAGGTTTAGAAATTCAAAAGGGGTTTCTAAGTGGCGGAGACAGTGTCGATGTAAGTATTGATCAACATCTTCGTTTTTATAAAAATAGCTTTACTTCTGTTATTCTGGGCGGCAAAGTTCAGTTGGGTCAGTTCATTGATTTTGAATCAAGTAATCTGTTATATGCCATCCGGGGTTTTTATGTAGGAACGGGTATTGGGATGATGAATAGTTCAATGACGGAAATCAACAGGTCAAAAGTAAATCCAGACGGTTCTAATTATGTATTCCCGGGTGTAGATAAAGGCTCTGATCTTTTTGTGCCGATTAACACAGGGATAAGTTTCAATATAGTCGATCAGTGGAGGTTTACCAAGTTCTCGTTCAATATAAACTATCAGATGAACATGGTTTTTGGCGAATCTTTAGACGGATATAATGACCCTCCGGCTAAATTTAAAAACATGCATGGCGATTTTTACGGAGTCGCTACTGTCGGGTTCAGGTACTTTTTTGGTACTGAAGGATTGTATTAAAAATCAAATCTTTTTCTTGTATTTCCTTCATTAATGCTAATTTTCAGAAATTGAGATTTTTGAGCTATGGAATATTATTTACTGGAGACGCCAGTGGCCAGCATTATTTTTATCTTGACCATTGTTACCAGCCTCTACGCCTTTTCAAATCAACAGGTGTATGGGAAGTTTATGCTGCACCCTTATAGTGTTCATCGTGGCGAACGGGTTTATTCTATTTTCACCAGCGGCCTGATTCATAAAGATTACGGGCATTTGTTTATGAACATGCTGTCGTATTATTTCTTTGCATTTACGCTGGAAAGACATATAGGATCATGGCAATTCGGTATTCTTTATATTGCGAGTCTGGCCTTAAGCGATTTGAGTACAATTTTAAAGCATAAAGATCATTTTTGGTACAATAGTCTGGGTGCTTCAGGAGCTGTGTCTGCCGTAATTTTCAGCTATATTTTATTCGATCCTTTAACGAGTTTTTATCTTTTTTTTATCCCGATCCCTATTCCTGCTGTAATTTTCGGTGTATTGTATTTAATGTACAGTGCATATGCCTCAAAACAATCAGGAACGATTAATCATGATGCCCATTTTTTCGGTGCTTTGGCGGGTATAATTATAACCATCATTTTTTATCCTCAGGTACCTTTTGAGTTTGTGAGAGAGCTATCGACGTGGTTTCATTGAGGAAGCCTCACTCCAGCCTTCTCCAAAGGAGATAGAGTCAAAACGCAATTTGTTTATTTGCGGTTTAGACGGTAATTTTTTCCTGGGGGATAAAGTAGCCGTTTTCATCCTCCAAAAAGCTCATCGGCATTTCAGGGTTTTTAATTATTTCCAACAGAAGAAAGCCCCAGGGCTTCCAGAAATTTTCCAGAACCTGTCCGTACGTTTTTGCCTGCCAGATATCATACACGGGTCTGCTGCTTATTCTTAAAGGCATGGCTTCAATAAATATCGCTTCTTCGGTAGGAATAATGATGTATTCTGGTAATCGGTTAAATAAGTATGCAGAGTAGAAAAACCTGGCGCACAGTTCTTCAAATTGTATGGGCTGAAGTTGATTTTCCGAAACTTTGTCCAGTATCTCTTTGTGGTGAATTAAACTTTCACCGTTATCCTGTAAACTCGCGATAATTCCAAAGTCGTTCATCCGCAAGGAAAAAACCAGTGTATTTATTTCATCGCGGTAGCTGAATGTGTCTTCGTCATTCTTAACCTTGAATATTTTAATACTCCATGGAGCGACGCCTTCGAATTCAACATTTTGAACCAATGATTGAAGCATGACATGCAGGTTGCTGAATTTATGCGCAATGGCTTGGGAGAACGAAAATTCTTCTCCAATTGCTCGCTGCTGACGCATTCCGGCTCGAACCTCCCAATGAATAATGCCATAAACCTGTTTGGCGATCCATTGAAAAAGCTTCACTTCTTCCAGCTCTTTTACGGCAGAGTACCCATCGTTAAAGGCTGTCTGCATTTCATCATCTAAAGTATCAATAGCAGAGAAAGCTTCTTCGGAAACCGGAATTGTAATGTCCTGGTATGAAGCAATCCTTTCATCCAGCATTTTGAAGGGCTTTTCGCTGAGATGAAATTGTTTAAGCACCCATTCCGGAAACACAGTTGTTTGTTTCGTGGCTGCTTGTCCGGTTAAATAACAAACCTTATCCGAAAAGTTATACCTGTCAAACGGGCGAAAAAGTGCTTTACTCATTCTTGCAAAGGTACAAAGAGCAAAGGGTTTTGATGGCTAAATAGCATCTGTCTGATTATTTTACATACAGATTATTTGGAATAATACGAACGGATTTCGCGAGAGAGCCTGTCAAGCATCTCCTGGTTAGAAAGTGCCAATAAAATATCATCCGTTAAGGGCTCCATAGGCGGAAACGCTGCACTGTATACTGAAGGGTCGAGCGCCCTTGGATCTCCCTGGATATTGGTTACATAAACATTGTCGATATTTAAATTGCTGTTGAAACTTCGTTTAAAAGTTTTTCCTGGCTTGCCCTTAATAATGAGATTGGTATTAAACAAGGCAGAGGTCCTGATTCGGGATTGCACTATATCAGCCGTAGCGGAGACCGTCTGGAAAATTGCTTTTCCGGAAGCATCCGTTCCTGTTTGAACATTTCTGCGAAATACCCGCCGTGATATTCTGGTTTCGGGCGGGAAAGCAGTGTAGCGGTCTATGTCAATCGTAAGATTTATCGCCGCAGTATCAGCGTCTTCGGTCAGATCCAGATCAACAACATTGAAGTCTTGCAACCTGTCTTTCACTTTAAATACATAAATATCCAAATTCACCCCGCTAAGCTGAGGTTCATTTGTTTGAACAGTGATGGCGATGGGCACAATGGGTTGTGGAGGTCTGTTCCGGTTTATGCCACACGCTGCTATAAAGCTGGTTAGCAAACAAAAGACAGAGACGAATTGAATGCGACTTTTCATCTTAGGCATTTATTAAAATACAATAAACTCTATAAATTGTGCTTCATATTTTATCTAAGTTTGAATCATGATTGTCAGCTATTGCCCGTTCGAGTTAAGCCTTAAGTATCCGTTTAGCATCTCAGGCTTTTCTCGAACATCTACACCCATCATGATCGTCGAGCTAAATCATGAAGGGTTCAAAGGACTTGGAGAAGCATCGATGGTGCCTTATATGGGAGAGAGCATTGAAACGGCGAAGCGGTTCCTGTCAAAAGTGGATCTTGGGTGGTTGAAATACCCTTTCAATTACGACGACACAATTAGGTATCTGGACACTATCGAAGCTGGTCATCCAGCTATCAAGGCCGGTATTGATATAGCTTTGCATGATTTAGAGGGGAAGATAAACAACACGCCCTGCTACCGTCTATTCGGATCAGATCCGCAGAGAATGCCTTTAACTTCGGTCACTATCGGAATGGACTCGTCCGAGATTATTATTAAAAAAGTAATGGAGGCGGACTTGGCCCGGGTGCTTAAAGTGAAGCTGGGGGCGGAAGAAGATAAGAATTTGATCGAGACGATTCGTTCTGTTAGCAATAAACCCATTTACGTAGACGCCAACCAGGGCTGGACCAATAAAGAAAAAGCGCTCGATTTTATTTATTGGTTAAAAGAAAATGGTGTAGAGCTGATAGAGCAACCCATGTTGAAGACAGATATACAATCTAACGCGTGGCTGACAGAGAGAAGTCCGCTTCCGATTATAGCAGATGAATCTGTACAACGTTTTCGGGATTTACAATTTGTAAAGGATGCCTATCATGGTATTAATGTAAAATTAATGAAGAGTGCAGGCATGCATGAAGCTTTTTTGATGATTAGGCGAGCGAGGGAATTGAATTTGAAAGTTTTGATAGGCTGCATGAGTGAAACAAGCATTGCAACCCTGGCCGCCGCTGCCTTAGCTCCCCTTTGCGATTGGGCCGATATTGACGGACCATTTTTAACCAGTAATAATCCTTTTGCTATGCCTGACTTTAAAAATGGGCGATGGGTGTTGACGGAAAAGGCTGGTTTAGGATTGGCTGAGGAATAGAAGTCCGCTCACTTACTCTTAAACTATTTTCTTTTTAGAACTTAAAACTCTCTCAATTTGTTGGTATTTCAGCGATGAGGTTAGGAGTCTCATTACGGCATCTATAATGCTCCATAATTCTTTGATTGTGAATGAATCGGCTATTATCCGGGTTTATTACGAGGACAGAATCAATTCAATTGAATCTATTCTGAAAAAGCCTCGTGGTAAATTCTCCGAAAAGGATTTTCATAACCTACGTGTTGAAATCAAAAAGGTGAACGCAGTGTCTGAACTTGTTTATCACTGTTCTGTGGATTTTCAAAAGGAGAAGTTTCTTAAAAGTTTTCAGAATGTTTTCCGCAAGGCTGGTAAAGTCAGAGTCTTAACTCTAGAAATATCGATGCTAAAAAAGCTTCGGGTATCCAGTTTGCTTAAGAAGTATGTAACCCGATTAAAAAAGCGGCTTGAAAAGCGGAAAGACAGTTTCTTTTCTGTTGTTCGTGGAACTCGTGGAAAACTGCACAAGAGATACGGCATTATTCTCCCTTTTTTCAACAGGATAGATAAAACTGAGGTGAATCGGTTTTTGGAGATGAAAAGAAGGGAAATAAATGAATTGATAGGAAACAAGGTTCTAAAAGTGGAAAATGCTCATCAACTTCGCAAGCTGTTGAAGGAGTTTTTTTACACGGCATCTATATTCGAATTGAAAAGTCCATGGTTCAAAGAAATGGACCATTTTCAGGAGCTACTGGGTAACTGGCATGATGATGACGTGATGGCTGAGTATTTACAAAAGAAGCTGGAAACGGGCAGGCCAAATAACAAAGAAGTCAATAGTATTAAGACGGTGAAACAGTTGGTGTCTTATGAAGGTCAACAGCTCTTCAAACAAATAAATGTGAGAATAGGAGTCTTTCATCAGCCGAAAGAACCCTTAGATATAAGACTTTGACAGTAAAACGATAAGCTCTCTTCTGATTTTATGAGCTTACCTTGTGTCACGTTTCTGTTTAACTCCCTAATTCTTGCGACAGGCTTTTTAACTCTTCCAGCTCCTTGGTATATTCTTCAAATCTTTTACCGTTCCGTTCTTTAAAAGCGCCAAGTTTAAAAGCAACAAATATCATGGCTGCAGCGATTAAAACAGGAATCAAGGTTTCGATTGAGCCTTCCCAAAACCCCATACGATCAATTTTTCTGGGCAGGAAAGAAAGAGGGAACAGTATAATTGCACTTAGAATTAATTTCTGAAACTGGGATAAGATCTCCATAATTGCAGTACCATTTCCTGGAAAAGATCTTTCTTATCTTCTTCCTGATGGCAATACAAATTGGAAACCTTGAACAGAATTCCACGATGCTTATTTATCATCTCGATAAATTCTTTTTCCATCTCATTTTTTTGAAGAGTTAGTCGCAGGTGCCCCCGGAAAATTACAAGATCGGGAAATAAATGATTGTATGACAGTACAATGTAGACGTACTAAAGTTCTGCTTTTTGATTATTTTAGAGTTAACAAAAAGCTCTTGAGTATTTGCACAGTTCAGGGTTAAATAACCACCGCACCATGAGACGGATTTTGCCAATGATCGTCATATCACAGTTCTTTTGCACTTCGCTGTGGTTTGCTGGCAACGCAATTATGCCCGACATTGTAAAAAATTTCAATCTCAATCCAGGTTTTTTAGCCCATCTCACCAGTGCAGTGCAATTTGGTTTTGTATCCGGTACCTTGGTTTTTGCGCTATTGTCTATCTCGGACCGTTTTTCTCCTTCGCTGGTTTTTTTTATTAGCTCGGTTGTTGCAGGGCTGTTTAATCTTGGAATGAGTTTCGACGGTATCCACTCAACCGGATTACTGCTAGTTCGGTTTTTCACAGGGTTCTTTCTCGCCGGAATTTACCCGGTGGGAATGAAAATAGCGTCCGATTATTACAAGCAGGGTCTTGGAAAATCACTGGGCTTTTTGGTCGGAGCTTTAGTTTTGGGAACAGCATTTCCCCATTTAATAAAAAGTTTTACGGCAGAAGTTCAGTGGAAGTATGTTGTTTTTTCAACCTCGGCTCTGTCAGCTTCTGGTGGACTTATAATATTTCTTTTTGTTCCAAACGGACCCTACCGCAAGTCAGTTCAAAAAATCAGTTTTACTGCGTTTTTGAAAGGATTTAAGGATAAAAGTTTTCGTGCTGCTTCAATTGGATATTTCGGACATATGTGGGAGTTATATGCTTTCTGGGCATTTGTGCCTGTAATATTGAGCAGTTATAACAGGTATTATCCTGAAGCAGACTTAAATGTTCCTTTTTTATCTTTTCTGATAATTGCATCTGGTGGACTTGCATGTGTTTCCAGCGGTTTACTTTCACAGTATTTTGGAGCGAAGAAAATAGCTACAATCTCCTTGATGTTATCCTGTCTGTGTTGTTTGCTTTCCCCGCTTTTTCTGTTGAGTAGTTCCGCCTGGCGGCTGATTATTTTCTTGTTTTTTTGGGGCCTTGTGGTGATAGCTGATTCGCCTTTATTTTCAACCTTAGTGGCCCAAAATGCCCCGGAAGAAGTTAGGGGAACTTCGCTTACGATCGTTAATTGTATTGGATTTTCGATCACCATCGCCAGCATTCAGATGATTAATCAGATGTCAATAAACATAGATAGCCGCAATGTTTACATGCTTCTTGCTATAGGGCCCATATTGGGGCTCAGTGCACTGCTTAAAAACAAAGGGGAGGTCGGTTGATTTTATTTGTCGCAGCGCAAGTTCGAAGTCTTTTGTAGGATTAAATTTTATAGATTTGTTTATAGCATGCTGAACTAGCGTTTCCGTTGCGTGCCCTGAACAAATTTTTAAACCGAGACATGAGATTTTTTCTATTTACATCAATTCTTCTTCCTTTATTTTTCAATACAAGCCTCGCTCAAAAAAGCAAAAAGGTACCACAGGAGAAAGATATGAGCGCTTACCTGATGGTTTATTTTAAGGATGATACTCATGGATTGTATATGGCACTCAGCAAGGACGGCTACACCTTTACCGATGTAAACAAGGCCAAACCAATCATAGCCGGCGACACCATTGCATTACAAAAAGGAATTCGGGATCCGCATATATTCCGTGGTCCAGACGGTGTGTTCTATATGGCGCTAACAGATTTGCACCTTTTTGCAAAAGAAAAAGGCTACCGCGATACAGAATGGGAACGCGATCAAGCCCTTTACGACTGGGGCAACAATCGCTCTCTTGTGCTGATGAAATCAACGGATTTGATTAACTGGAAGCACACAATTCTTCGCGTTGATCAGGCGTTTCCGAGTTTGGCCGAAATAGGTTGTGCCTGGGCTCCGGAAATTACATACGACGAAGTGAAGAAGAAGCTTATGCTTTATTTTACGATGCGCATTAAACACGGACCAACAAAGTTGTATTACACGTACATGAACGACGAGTTCACCAAGATGGAAACGGAACCAAAGTTATTGTTCGAATACCCCAGGCAAAAACAAGTTCTGGATGCTGACATTACTAAGGTTGGGAATAAATACCATATGTTCTATGTAGCGCAGGAGGGTAAATCAGGAATAAAACAAGCTGTTTCGGATTCAATAAACACAGGCTATGTATTCGATGACCGTTGGTACGATCCTGAACCAAAAGCTTGCGAAGCGCCAAATGTTTGGAAGCGTATCGGCACCAATAAATGGGTGTTGATGTACGATATATTTAGTATTACACCTCATAACTTTGGGTTCAGCGAAACTTCTGACTTCGTGAACTTCACTAATCTGGGACGGTTTAACGAAGGAGTGATGAAGACCACCAACTTTTCCTCGCCAAAGCATGGCGCTGTTATTCATTTAACTAAGAAAGAAGCAAAAAGGCTGGCTAAGCGCTGGGGCCTTAAGATGAGATTTTAACAGCAGCAAGAGGATGACTGCTAATAGTTGAAAGACCTATAAATCTATTCCGATTTTATACCCCGAACCACAGCTCCTGACGCGATGTGCTGCTCGTATAGTGCCATCAATGATCGTAGGGCCCTAATGGAAATCTTGTGAGGACGTTTGGAGTCCTTGCTCCAGAGATCATGCCTTTCAGAAAAAATCAAACCAAAATTGAGTAGCTGCGTACAAGCACTCAGCACGATATTAGGTAAGGCCTATATTGTTAATTTACACCAGCTTATAATTATATATTCTTTCGCTCGTTTTCAATGTTATTATTAAGCCTGTTAATGGGCATACTCTATGGAATACATTCACCCGATTTTAGATTTTCTTCTTCACATTGACACACAGATTGCTGCGATTAGCCAAACCTACCAGGTTTGGACTTATCTTATACTCTTTCTGATAATTTTTGCCGAAACCGGATTGGTGCTCTTCCCTTTTTTACCCGGCGACCCTCTTTTGTTTGCCGCAGGCGCTGTGGTGGCGTCTGGCGACAGCGGAATAAATATTTATATTTTGTGCCTTGTATTGTTTATTGCAGCCTTAGCTGGTAATCAAACAAATTATATGATTGGAAGGTACACTGGCTCGCGAATATTTAAGCCCGGAAACAGGATATTAAAGCCCGCAAACTACGCCAAAACCCGACTTTTCTTTCGAAAGCACGGAGGAAAAGCAGTTATATTCAGTCGCTTTTTTCCGCTTCTGCGAACCTTTGTACCTTTTGTTGCTGGCGTTGGGAAAATGTGCCCCCGTTTATTTTCGATTTATAATTTAATAGGAGCATTTGTGTGGATAGCCGGTTTTCTTGCTTTAGGGTTTTTGTTCGGAAACCTGACTATTGTTAAAGAAAACTTCGCGGTGTGTACCGCTGCTATATCTGCTATTACCACTTTGCCTCCTCTGATTGCTGGAATTTCAGCTAAAATTTCTAAGAGAAGAAAAGTGAGCGGTAAAAGCCTGGGCGTTTTACGCCCCCCGAAACCCATACTTGAGGTTTGTGATTGATTATTGCTAAATGGTCAGGATAGAAAAAGGGAAATGCATTATGCGCTTCCCTTTTTTGGTTTAATATCTATACAGCTTATTGAACGAAATCAAAAAAGATTGCAAATGTTGATTGCTTAATTTGCTCATCGGCACAGCCCTTTGTCGAGCGAATTTATTTGCTTTTTCAAGCCCTAGACGCTGAAAAAGAGACTTGCATAAAACAATTTTCCACAATTATCTGTAATACAAAATTCCTAAAACATCTACCGACACACAAATGAGATATATTCTGTTGCTGTTTCCATTAATATTTCATGCCGCAGTAGCCCAACAGAAAGAAAGTACCGTTTCCATTAGCTGCTATGTAAATCCTCAACTATATATTCAGGCGAATGTGATCGCTCACGTAAGTGATAAAGCCGGAAATGCTACTTGCAATGGCAAGTACGTCGCTATCAACAACAAAAGCCGAAATTCTTTCTATTACAAAAAAGGTAATAGCTGGATTGTGGTTAAACCGCAAGGAAAAGCGATTGTCTTGCTTGCCAGCGCTAAAGCTGCTGCTTCAAAATCCCCTTCTGTATTTAAGCTCACAGTAAAATATAAGCCCGATGCGTCGGGGAGCATGTCCGCCAAACTCATGGCGATTAGCCAAATGAATGCACAAACCGACAAGGTTCAGGCTCGTGAATTAGCAGAGTTAAAAGCGCATAATTCAAATACAGAAGAGAAAGCTTCGGGCAAACCTTCTGGTGAAGCTTTAGCAAAACTTGATAAACCTTCTGAAGAGCCGTCAAGGGCACCGGCTTTAAGTACAAGCAAGGATATAGATGAGAACGTTGCCGAAAAAACGATACCTAAAACGCAATCACCACAAAGTAACCCGAAACCAGCACCTGAAAAAAAGAGTACTGTAGCTAAGGCCAAACCTAAAACGCCTCCTAAGCAGAGTAGGCGAGAAACAGGATCTGAAAAACATGAGGTTCGAAACGCTAAGCAGGCGTCCGCCAACGCTGTTGGAGTGCGTGTCGATTTCGGATCCGGTTTTGCGGGATTGGGCCCGAACCTCAAACACCGATTTAAAAGAAACCTTGCCCTTGATGCCGCGATCGTATTTTTTGAGGGAGATTTGGTGGGTCTAGGTGCGCAAGTTGAGCAGACTTTTCCTTTAAAAGGTGTTCCTGAGCTTAACTGGTATGTCGGCATTGGTCCTCAGTTGTTGGTAGCTGACGAGAATACCGATGTTGCTATAGTGCCAGTAACTGGACTGGAGTACAACATTCCAGGTTCACCTGTAAATTTCAGTTTAGACTGGAGACCTAATTTTTATTTGTCGCCCGACGCAAATGTGCAAACAGGCAGATTTGGTTTGTCGTTTCGGGTTGCGTTTTAAGTTTTTTTTAGGAAATCAGATGGGTTAATTATTTTAGAAGACCAAGGGCCTCCCCTGTCTTTACTGCCCTCACAGATCTTCACAAATGCCTGAAGATTTTTTTCAAGGTCACTGATGTTCAGGTCGGGGTTAAGTGAAGCTGCAGCATAGTCAAATAAGTGTTTCTCTTGCATGTTGAGCCTCTTTTAAAAAAATTTCTGAAGACTGAATCCGCGATAAAAGAAAGCTTGCATACTTTGTTTTTCTTGTAAGTCTGTTCAACTCAGCTGTATTGACGTTTGTTGAGGCGGGCACATTACGCGTGTGCGCATCTCAAAAACTGCCATTGACTCTTGTCAATTGTGGCACTGATGAAAATCAGAGAATAGGATATTATTGTGCTTTATTTTGGGTAAAATACATCTCATCTAAAACCTCTATTTCTTATGAAAAAATTATTACTGATTTTGCCGATCGTATGTGTATTGGCCTCTTGTAAAAAGGAAGGCCCAGAGTCCGAAAAAAAGTACCAGTTTAGCTTTAGCTCAGAATTTAAACAGTCAGAAGGCCCGCTAAGTAAAGCTGCCGGTGAGGTTTCGCAGGAGGGTGACATTTTACAAGATTATGTTGAGTCGCTGACCCTTCTTATTTATGATTCGCGAACAGGAGCCAGGGTATTTCAAACAAGGCAACACAGCCGAGATAATCTCTCAAATTTTGGAACCATAGGCGGTTCTTTACCTTCAGGATCATATACCGCTAGGTTAATTGGCCATAATGAACTTCAAATGTTTGATACGTATAACCCATCACTGACGTGGCTGTGGGCCGGAATCGGCGATTTTGGAAACCTATTTATGAAAAAGATTGACTTTACCGTGAATGCTTCTGATATCAGCCAAAGTGTTCGTCTCGAAAGAATTAATGCTGGTGTTGAGATAACTGTCGAAGATCCCATACCCGATATTGCGGCTTTTATTAGGGTATCAATTGATCAGGATATTGAGGGTTATTATTTTGCTGGAAATCATACGTTTGCCAGCAAAATAAAAAATTATCCTTTAACGGACGCCGACAAAGGTTTAAGGGGCAAACAATTTTTATTTTATACATTAAATACCTTTAAGCCTTTTACGATTAAAATAGCTGCTTTGGACAAAAATATGGTTCCTTTTACAGAGAAGACGATCAGCAACCTGACCGCCTTTCCAAACAGAAAAATCCTGTTAAGAGGAGAATTGTTCCCGAAGCATTCCTCAAGTTTTATAGTATCAGTTAATCCAGTTTGGGAAGCACCGTGTCCACCCGTGGTGTTCAGAGAAAAACAAGCCAGCCTTTAAGTCAACTTAATAATAGAAGCTGCCAAATATTTTCAGTCCAGCCTCGGTTCGTGGAGACACTTGAAAACACGAACCGAGCTTTTTTGCTTGATGTGGCATGAGGGATTTGCTATGATCTTAGTTATCGATAAAGATTCTCATCCTACTACTTCTCAATCGTCCTGAACGTAAGATTAACCCGCGGCTTGGTCACTGTTTTTGTGGGCGGTAAACGATGTAACCAATGTGTTTGTGTAGTCCCTTTCATAACCAGCAAACTACCATGCTCCAGGAGCAGTGAAACGTTTGTTTTTTCTTCCTTGTGCTTGAACGAGAATTTCCGTTCGGCTCCAAAAGACAATGAGGCGATCGCACCATTCTTTTTTAAGTCCTTTTCTCCGTCGCTGTGCCAGGCCATGCCTTCATCGCCGCTATGGTATAAATTCAGCAAACAAGAATTGAAAGTTTCTTTTGTCCGTTGCTCCACAATAGCTTTTAATTCCAATAGATCGCTTGTCCAGGGTAGGGCTGTTTTTGTTGTATTGGAATAGGTGTATTCAAAGTCCAAATCTCCGTACCAGGCCACTTTTCGCTTAGTAACAATCAATTTCCCGAAAATGATAGCCTCGTCGTTCCTCCATTTTATCGTATTCAATAAGCTTTCAAAATACTTGTTTGCCTGCTCTGGTGAAAACAGCTTTCCGTAATAGTTTACGATCCCATCCTTTGGCAATTGATTCCGTGGTTCGTCTTCTTCCTTGCTAAATAGATCCATAGGGGTAGTAGTTATTCCAAGAGAATTTAAGCTCTAAGGTACGAAGGTCAGCAAATTATTTTTATTCAGGCAGTGCCAGCAAAAACCGAATTTTCTTAAAAAGGTTGAAGACTTCTCCCACAGATTGTGGAGAAACTCTACACTTTAAATCCCTCTAAAAATTTAATAAAACATTGATTTTCAATTATATAATTTGATTTCTCTGTTTCTGGCACCATTGTATATTATAAGGAGCTATAACAAATGTTAATTAATATAGATTATTTATGAGAAAATTAATTTTGTCCGCAACCTCAATCGCAGTTTTAGCTTTTGCCGGAACCACAGTTAAAGCAAGCACCTTAAGCCAGTCCCTAAACATCACACATACCAGCCAGGATAGCCTTACCAAAACCGCTGTTAAACTAGAAGAAATCCCCGATTCGGTAAAAGCAACCTTGAAATCGGATAAAGTTAAAGATTGGATCCCTTCTGCCGCATTTTTGGTTAAAACCAAAGAAGGCGCGGAATATTATCAGATAGACTTAACGAAGGGAGAGGAGAAAGCATTTCTTCGTATTGACAAGGATGGTAAGATAGTTCAGTAACACACCCCTATATATAAATTAAAATAACCCTTATGAAAGCCGGATTGTTCCGGCTTTTGTATTTTTGCTACGGGACATCCTCTTATGGCAAAAATTCTGGTTATTGAAGACGATCTAACTTTCTCGCAGCTATTGGATGGGTTCTTGAAAAAGAGCGGTTATTCTGCAGATCTGCGACACGATGTAAAAAGCGGCATAAAAGCGATCGAGCAAGAGCAATATGATCTGTTGCTGCTTGACTACCGTTTACCCGACGGTACAGGCCTTGAGGTACTAACGGCCAGTCGCGAGAAATCTCTGACTATTCCGGTAATTATCATGACCAGTTTCAATGATGTTCGAACTGCGGTAGAGGCAATGCGTTCGGGCGCGTTCGATTATATTACCAAGCCGGTAAATCCGGATGAGTTGTTAATGAGAATCGGAGAGGCCCTGGAACCTAAAAAAGAGAAGTCGTCTACACAATATTCAGCCAGCGATTTTATACAAGGAAGCAGCCCAGGAGCCGAGAAACTTAATGAATATATTGAACTGGTGGCGCCAACCGATATGTCGGTAATTATTCAGGGAGAAAGCGGCACAGGTAAAGAATATTTTGCAAGAGCTATTCATCAGCGAAGCAAAAGAGCACGAAAGCCTTTTATTGCATTAGATTGCGGGGTGCTTTCGAAAGAACTTGCTGTCAGCGAATTATTTGGTCATGTAAAGGGGGCGTTTACCGGTGCTATGACGGATAAAAAAGGAAAGTTTGAAGCAGCCAATGGAGGCACTATTTTCCTGGACGAAATTGGTAATCTCGATTATGAGGTGCAGGTAAACTTGTTAAGGGCTTTGCAGGAAAGGGTAATTGTTCCACTGGGAAGTAACCGGCCGGTGCCTGTAGATGTGCGTATCATTGCCGCAACTAATGATGATCTGCTAAATAGCGTAAGTCAGGGTAAATTTCGTGAGGATCTTTATCACCGGCTTAACGAGTTTAAAATGCAATTGTTACCGTTGCGTGAGCGTGCTAAAGACTTTGAATTATTTACCAGGCATTTTATTGAGCTTGCCAACAATGAACTTGATCGAAACGTAACCGGTCTGTCTGAGGAAGCTTTAACTGTTTTTCAAAAGTATGATTGGCCGGGAAATCTGCGTGAGCTTAAAAACGTAATTAAGCGGATGGTTCTTCTCAGTAAATCCGAAGTGGCGGGCACAGAAAGCCTTCCCGACGAGATGATGTTTTCTATAAGCCAGTCGCCTAAAATAAGCGGAACAGATTTGAAAGCGATAAACGAAACGAATGAGAAAACGCTTATTATAGAAACGCTTAGAAAAGTAAAGTACAATAAATCGATGGCCGCTAAACTGCTTAATATCGATCGAAAAACACTTTATAGTAAAATAGAAAAGTATGATTTAGAATAAGTTATACCTGCTGAGAGAATGTGCCTGCGTTCACCTCTTCCTTTATAAATTTCACTAAATCAGCCAGCTTGTTTAGTTGATAGTTCATTTCTTCTTCTTCGAGTAGTCCTTTTTGCGAATCCATCTCAAGTTTTCTAAATGCTAAAGAAAGTTCTTTCGCACCCATTTGCGCAGTTCGGCCAGCGATACGATGAAAGATTAAGCTTAGTTGGTCTGTGTCATGATTTTTTGCGGCTGCTCTAAGCAGGTGAATATCATTCTCCGAATCTCGTATGAAAAGATCTATGATTTTTTTCAATTGCTGTTCATCCCCAAAGGTCATTTTCAGCAGTGAGTCCATATGCCAGGTGCGTTCTGTTTCCACGAAGTTTTCTGATAGTATCAGGTTGAGAAGTTCTGTTTCTCTGAAGGGTTTCATCAGCTGTCCATCAAAACCCTGCGACATAATCCAGGCACGTTCCTCAGGAAGCGCCTGTGCTGTTATAGCATAAATTTTCACGTGTGCCGGAACTCTGTTTCGCAATATGGCGCAAAGTTCGGCTCCGTTCATCCCCGGCATGCGTATATCAAGTAAAATACAGCTCACTTTATCGTCCCAGCCAGCATTCAGAATCTTGTCGGGGGCGTCAAAGCATATATGAGCAACCTTGTTGTTTTCGAGTATGGAAGAACATAGCTGAAGGATGAAAGCATCATCATCAACCACCCAAACCTTCCCTTGAACCATAGGTTTCCCAGAGGTTTTATCTGGTCCGGCGTTTACCTGCTTCTCCGCCAGCTCAAATCCAAGATACAATGTGAAGCAAGTTCCTTCTCCTTTTTTACTCTTCACATAGATTCGTCCACCCAAACTTTCGGTAACCGCTTTCACAATGCTGAGACCAAGGCCGGAACCCGACCTTATCTGCCCATTTTCAGAACCGCTCCCCTGATCAAACTCATTAAATACACGTACCAAATCATCATCGGCAATCCCTATTCCTGTGTCCTCCACACTAAATCTAAGATATGCGCTTCCATTGTGGTGTTTGCTGGACGTACGAAGTGTAATCTCTCCGCTATTAGTAAATTTTATCGCATTGCTAAGCAGGTTATAAAGAATTTGTTTCAGCCGGAAAGCATCACCGCTTATATATTCGGAAGGCGAAAGGTCAAAATCGGTGCGCAGGTCAAGCGATTTTTCCTGTGCAGATAAATGCATCACAGAAACCACTTCCTCTAATAAATCCGTCAGGTTAAAAACAGACACATTAAAGGTGAGCTTACCAGAAATTATCCTGCTGTAATCAAGCACTTCATTAACTATTTGCAACAGATGAGTTGATGAGTGATGTATAGCATCAATTGTGTATTCACTTTTTTTACCATTCTTCAAAAGTTCAGTAAAACCAATGATTGCTTGCAAAGGAGTTCTTATTTCATGACTCATGTTTGCTAAAAACCGCTGTTTGGCCCGGCTATGATATTCGGCTTCATCTTTTGCTGCCTCCAGCTGCTTACGATAGGCATTACTTCTTGAAATATCAGTTAAGATAAAATACAGAAGAATCGCAGTAAGCGAGAGGAATGTGATCAGAATGATATTTATATACCGCACACTGCTGCCCACCACCTCGCGTGCCTGTAAATTGTTCGATGCCGATTGTTTCATCACATCTTCTTCCACTTGCTGCAGAATATTGAGCATTTGGTTCGTCAGGCTATTACTTGCAAGGGCCAGCCTGGTTTCCTGGCTAATGAATTTTTCACTTTGCCGAAGCTGCTCTTGCTCCATGCTCAGCATAGCTTTCTTAACGGTTTTCAGTGCCGTATCCTGACTGGCGAGTGTAATCGTATCTACAGTGATGTTCAGCTCTTCATTGATCACCTTTTCCTGGTTTTTCTTTTTCCCGAAAAGCCTGTTGAAAAAGCCTTTCTGGAATTCCTTTTCTACAGGTAAAACTGTGGTAGTAGACACTTTTTTTTGTGTGGTATGAACCGTTGTACTGTCGTTCTTATTAATGTTGTTTGAAAGTATTCCGTTGAGAGATTCTACCTGATCAGACAATTTATCATTGTTAACGAGCTTCTCCCTTGTATGCAGGTAATTAAAAAACAGTTTGTTACGCTCGGATAAAAGCTGCCTCATAAAATTAATACGCTTTATCTGGATGGGATTATCTTTATAAAGTCTATCCAGGGTGTCGAGCGTAAGACCAAGTGTTTTAAACTCTTTTATAAAAGTACCCTGATAGTTTTCGCTATCAATGGCCATTGTTCTTTGCAGCTGATCAATGCGCGTTATTCTTCCGGAAAGGTGACTAACGACGGTTAGCTTATCATTTGGAGCAGATAGATCTTGTACGGTATGAAGCATCTCCGTAAACGTGTACTTGCTTATATTCCAGGCCAAAGCGAGCGCGACACAAGCAGTAACAAATGCTATTATTACTTTTCCTTTTACCGGAGTATTAAAAAAAATGTTCTTCATCCGAATAAATCTTAACGCTTAAAAGGGCCGTTTATGGATAGACTAATAAAAACAGTGTTGATTGAAATAGTTTGCGGGGAAACGATTTATTGCTCTGGTTGGCAATAGACGGAAAGATGGGGATTATTTTAACCAAGGCGAAGGAGCAATCAAAGCCTGTGATCCTTGATGGTCCGGTCTCAAAACCAAAAAATGAGCAGATGGAAAAGCGGAATCTTTTTCTTCGAAATGCTGAAATTAGGAGAATCTATAATCAAAATTTCCTTGCTTATAGAGTGGCTTGTCTGGAATAGTCTGAGAAAAGGATCTTCATTATCCAATGTTGTTTCATTTTCAATCCAAAGGCAATCCTCTTCAAAATTAATGATGAGGATTGCCTTAAGATATCAGACCTAAAGGTTATTTCTTGATTACTTTTTTGATAATCAGCTGTTGGTCGCTGCCGACTCTCAATAAATACATTCCCTGAGGCAGTCCCCCGATGTTCAGGGTATGCGTTGTGCCACGGAACGTTGTTGTTATTACACTGTTACCGTTTACATCCAGAAGGTGCACTGTCTTCTCACCATCTTTATATGAATCCGGAAGTGTTATTGTGACCTGATCTGCGGTCGGGTTAGGGTAAACTTTAACGGCTGTTTCAGCATCCAGTGCCAACATTTCTGTGGTTGAAGTGCTTGCTATAGAACCAGAAACTGTAGATGTAGTCCACTGCTGATTATAACTGCCACTAGATGCATACTGGCCAAGGTCAGAGCCGTTCGCTGTCCTACCCATCCCATCAGCGTAAAGCCCTGTACCCCGATTTCTCAGCCTTACATAACTGCCAGCTGTTTCAATAGTCCATTGTTGATTGTAACTACCACTGCTACTATACTGGCCACAGGCCGATCCGTTAGCTGTCCGTCCCATTCCATCTAAATAGAGACCGGTGGCTTTATTCTTAAGCTTAACATAACTTCCTGCACTTTCAACCAACCATTGCTGACCATCACTACCGCTAGTAGCGTACTGCCCTGCATTTGATCCGTTAGCTGTTCGGTACATTCCATCGATCTGGAGCCCGGTCCCGCGGTTTTTAAACATGGTATAGTTAGTAGTTCCTCCGCCGCTAACGGCTGTCATAATCGCGTTTATCGTACCCTGGTCAGTAACGGCTCCAGTACTTCTATCAAATAGTCCTGTTCCGTTGTTTAATGTTCCGATGTCCCAGTAAAATGATTTGATTCCTCTCTGGTATGCAGCCTTTGTTACATAATTGATATAATACTCTCTTGAAGCGATATGGTTGGTTCGCTGTGTACCCGAAAGCGCCGATCTCATTATTACACCATACTCTCCCATGAATACTGGTATTCCTTTATCCACCCACTCAGTTTTTACTTGTGAAAATAGATCGTCAAAATATGCTTCCTGAGCCCACGAGCATGCACTTTGAGATGGATATGGAGATCCCCAATATATGCAAGATCCATTTACATTTTGGGTGAAATCAAACGGATCGTAGTCGTGGATTTCAACAATTAACCGGCCGGCGGCTGGATCGCTTGGCAACCAAAAATAATTTATTCCATGCCACACATTTGTGTTATAGGTTTGAACAACCAGCGTTCTTGTTGAATTGTTACCTCCGGTAGCACGTACCGCATCCACGAATGTTTGAAGGTATGATTGCTGTACGTTGATATGTTCCGTTGTAGGAGTGCCGTAGTCTGCATGAACTTCATTGACTCCGGCAAACAATAAACGCTCGTTGTAATTTTTGAAATAGTTGGCAATTTGGGTCCAATAATTTCTCTGTTTTGCGTTAACGGAAGATTGATAGGCGTATAGCGGATGTTCTTCAAGCCATCCACCATCCCAATGAATATTCAGGATAGCATACATGTTGTTGTTGACACAATAATCAACAACTTGTTTTACGCGTGCAAGCCAATTGGCGTCGATGACACCATTGGTTTGATGACTGTCCCATGCGCATGGTATTCGAACTGCATTAAAGCCTGCAGCCTTGACTGAATTGATAAGTTGTTGCGAAACCATTGGATTGCCCCAACAGGTTTCCCCGCAAGGGGCCTCAAGCGTATTGCCAATGTTCCAGCCAGCTTTTATCTGGCTCGCTACCTGTTGCGCAGTGGGCAATTGTGCCCATGAGGTAGCATGTAAAATCAAACTAAGGCAGGTAAACAAAAGAAACTTCCTCAGAAAATTCTTATTCAAATTTGAATGCCGTTGCCGGGGGATTTGTGATTTGTAGTTGTGATGCATAACTGTTAATTAATTGGTTTATGAAATTTATTTTTTGTTGGTCTGATTAGAAAGTAATTGCGTTTGATTCTTCGATAGAATTAAAGCAAGTATGAGCCACATCTGTAAAGTTGATGTGGCTCATGCGAATGGTATAAATCAAATAGTATCTTATTGTGCCCCCTGCACAAGCGCATCTAATGCCTGCTGATCGTACACAGTGTTCGACTGTCTGTCAAAGATTGCAAAGGTGTTATCGGCGAGTGAACCATTGTCCCAATAGAAAGGAAGCATTCCGTGTGCTCTTGCCTGCTGCGTAACATACTTCAGATAATATGCTCGTGAGGCCAGGTGAAGAGTTAATGCATCTCCGGTAAGTGAAGAGCGTCTAATCGCTCCATATTCACCCAGCACTACCGGGATTCCCTTGTCAACAAATTTGGTTTTCATCATCTGAAAATATTGCAGCAGATCTGCTTCTTCACCATAGGTCGCATTTCGGGTAGGATCAGTGGTTGAGTGATATCCTGAGCCCCAGTAATAGAACATATTACCCCATGACGCATCCGCGGTCATACCGCAAAAGTTCCATGGTGTATAATAATGTACTTCAACCATCATGCGATTAGGTACTTGATCGGTTGGAAGGGTATTCATCAGATTATTGGTTTTTACAATATCTGTTGAAGGACCCTGAACGATCAATACCCTGTAGCTGTTGCGTCCGCCCGTTGATCGTACAGCGTCAATAAAAGTTTGATGATAAGACAATAACACGCTCATTTGAGTGGCAGTCTCTACATTGGGCTCGTTGGCACTTGCGAAGAGTACATGCTCATCAAAATCACGCATATGGGTAGCAATTTGCTCCCAAAATGCTTTTTGCATTGCATTCACTGCGCTCTGACGGGTGGTGGTACAGTTATTTTGCAGCCATCCGCCATCCCAATGAATATTTAGTATGGCATACATCCCATTGTCAACACAATATTGCACCACCGTTTTTACCCGGTTAAGCCACTCCAGTTTAAGCTGTGCGGTACTGCTGTTCGCCATATACTGATTCCATGAACAAGGAATACGCACGGCATTAAATCCATTCAGTTTGGCAAGATCAATAAGGGCTTTTGTAACCTCTGGATTGCCCCAGGCTGTTTCGCCACCTATCGCTTCCAGCGAGTTGCCGACATTCCATCCCAGCCGGATATTTGCAGCCAGTTGAACGGCCGTGCTTGTTACGCCACTCTGGTCAGGTGGAAGTGGGGACGTATTGTAACTGGGATATGTTACTCGTTTGCCGGAGATTGTATTCTCGGTTTTACTTGAATTGCCGGTTTGCAATTCAGGACTAGCAAGCTCTTCTTTACCGCATCGGGTCAAAACTACTATCGCCAGGACGCCTAAAATGTACTTTAAAGTTTTCATCATAATTGGGTTAGTTTAAAAATTGGGTTTAAAATTTAATAGCTTAATGGTGCTCCTAATAAATTTTAGGAAACGGCTCGCTTTTATTTAAAGAAACCACCGTTAATGCATTGATTCGATAGGAACGAAACGACAGATAAAAGTGATTCTTTTTCATAATGCGTTATGATCTTAGTTAGTCGATGTTTTGTTTTGAGGAACAAATCGCAATCGTAAGCAATGATAAATAAACTGATAATGAGGTGTGTAAATAAATAGGGGCTCAGATGTTAAAGGGTTTTTTGAGGCGTTGTTTGATAGACAAAGTGCCTTTTTGGTGGGTATGGCACATTACGTTGCCGGTGGGATGGACATTACGAAACTCTAAGAATTACGGTTATCGAGCTGCAATTGGATAGAGGTGTATCCTGAATTCCTAGCAGAATGTCACGCCGGCCTTTAGGGGAGATTCTCCGGATAGTTCAGTCCTTCTTAAGTTTTGCCATTTTCATTACAGGCTTAAACCAGGTCTCAGCCATACTTTTTCAGTCTTTGAATGTTTTTTTTCAAACTTGCCTTGTCGGCGAGAGAATTAGCAAGCGTTAAAGCGGTCTGATAATGATGCAGGGCTTTTTTATTATCTAAATCGGTGTAAAGATTGCCGAGCAATGAGTAATAAAAATGGTTGCCGCTTAAGTTCAATTTTTCGGCTTCAATAATTGCCTCTTCTTTTCCATGAGCCTTTGCGAGAGCAAAAGTCCGGTTCAAGGCTGCGATTGGTGAATACTCTAAAATCAACAGGTTGTTATAGAGCTGTAAAATGCTTTCCCACTTCTCCGCAGTATCTGCCTTGCGGGTATGCCAATAGGCAATCCCTGCCTCCAGATGAAATTTGGTTAGACGGTCTCCTGTAGAGGCCCTGCTCAAATAATACTCTCCTTTTTCAATCAACTCTTTGTTCCACAGAGTTTCGTCCTGATCTTCATATAAAATGTTTTCACCATCTTCATTTGTTCTGGCTTCAAAGCGCGAGGAGTGAAAACACATTAAAGCCAATAAAGCATTTACCTGGGGAATGTTAGTTGCCGGGTTTTCGGCAAGCATGTAATTTAATCGCATGGCTTCTGCACAAAGATCTTTGCGAAGGGTGGTGTTTTGGGAAGTGGAATAATATCCTTCGGAGAACAATAAATAGAGAGTAGTCAACACAGTTTCCAGCCGGTTATTGATCTCGGTGATGTTAGGATGTTCGATCTTTATATTGGCTTCTTTCAATTTTTCTTTCGCCCGCTTTATCCGTTTGTAAACAACTTCTTTGTTGGTTAGATAGGCATCTGCGATTTCCTGAACTCCAAATCCACAAAGTAAATTCAGCGCAAGGGCAACCTGCGATTCGCTTGAAATAACCGGATTGCAAACAGTGAAAATCATTGCTAACTGACTGTCGGCAATGTTTTTATCCGATAGGTCAATTTCAATTTCTTCTGTATTAATGGCGCTATATTTTATATCTGTCGAAATTTTTTGTTCAAATAGCGAATTCCTCTTTAAGTAATTCTTTGTCTTGTTTTTTGCAACCGTATACAGCCATGCTGTAGGGTTGTCGGGCAGGCCTTTAATACTCCACAATTCGGTCGCTGCAAGAAAGGTATCGCTAACAATGTCTTCGGCAATTTCAATATGTTCGATGCCGAATAAATAAGATAGAACAGAAACTATTTTCTGATACTCAGTTCGGAATAAATGTGGTATAAGCTCTTCCATAGATTTAATAATAATGCCCTTGCATTTGCAAAGGCATTATTTTATTCAATTTAAGGTTCTTCTGACGAAGTTTCCATACGCACTTCTACAGTTCCACCCAAATTTAATATCGGACAACCTTCTGCAATTTCTACAGCCTCATTATAATCTTTCGCTTTGATTATAACGAGTCCTCCAATTGACTCTTTAATTTCGACGAAAGGTCCGTTAATTATCTGCTTGTTGGGTTTTACCACCTTTCCATCCAAATCCCAGCGCTGTAATGGGCGGGACAGTTTGTTTTGAGCAGCAATTCCTCCAAACCAGTTTTTCCAGTCGTTAACAGAGTTTTGTAATTTTTCTGGCGAAGGCTGTGCTTCTTTACTGGTAAAATCTCTTCGGAATATTAAAAGAAAATCGTTCATTTTTATTTGATTTAAACGTTATTAAATGCTCGGCTAACCAAATTGTCCAACTCTGTAAGTTCCAATTTCGTGAGGGAATGCAAGGTTAATGCGATTCCATGTGTTAACGGTTGTTATTGCAAGCGTTAAGTCAATTAATTCCTCTTCAGTAAACTGATCTTTAACTTCATTATAAATAGTATCCGGCACAGAGCAATTGGTAATGGCTTCTGCCCAGGTGAATGCCGCTCTTTCACGCTCACTGTAATAAGGTGCTTCCCGCCAGGCACTCAGGCCGTATATGCGTTGCTCAGTTTCACCTTTGTGCCGGGCATCTTTAGAATGCATATCGAGGCAATAAGCGCAATGGTTAATTTGTGATACTCTAAAATAAACCAGTTCTAAAAGGGAATCTTCAAGAGGTGATTTTTTTAGATAAGCTGTGATACCAAAAAGTGGTTTCAATGCATTTTGTCCTGTTGCATGGATGTTGATTCGTTGTTCCATCTTGTTTTAATTTGATTGTTAAAACCTAATTACAATCTAATTTTTCAGATTGGACAAAATGCCTAATTTTTTTTAATTTAAATTGAAAATGCCTTAATCTTAAATCATAGCAGGGTTTTCTATGCTTTAATTAAGGCAAGTGTTCGCAGCTAGAAAGAAGGAGTTTCAATGAGGGGGGCACATCAGCTTTAAGACATGTTCCGAAGAACACGTCCTAAAGTTGAGTATATTTAATCCATTAAACATGGTTTTCTCAATTCCCCTTCCGAGGCTTCCCTGGTTTTGTAAGTACTATATTAGGTTTTGGAGCATTCTTCATATCTTCACCAAGGTAAAAACTTAAGTGTGGCGGCTGATTGTAAGAAACGTTTTGCCAGGCAACGCTAAGTCTGTATTGAGGATCGTGCATCAATGTATACAGGCGATGAGTTGTTGGAATGACCGTGGTATAAACGCGGAGCTCGTTGGGCCCAGCACTCAGAATGATCTCTTCCCTCCAGTCGCCAAACAGGTCGGCGGTTAAATTTGCATTCCTCCTTCCGTTGCCCCTTTCACCGCTTGCCGCGCTCCAAATAGTACCGACTTTGTATTTATTGATGTTGCCACCACCCATCAGCTCACGGGTGAAATCGCCATCCCACCAGATCGGCCAGGAACCTGTGGGGGTAGGACCAATTTTTTCTCCTGTCATCGAGTGTAAACCGCCAGAGCCTGACCACCACATTTCGGCGCCTTGATTATCAGGGTCTATATTTTCTGCCACCCCACCTCCAACATCCGTGTCAATCGAACCTTTGAAATATACCTTTCCGGTACGGGCACTGTAAACTGCCACTCCCGGACCGGCATCTTTAACAAAGCCAGAGTCGCCTTTTGAATGATCTTCTATTTCATGGGGGCCAAACACTTCGAGTCCGGGTTTTGTCGGATCCAGGTCGCTTACATGCAAGGCATCACCATGCCGAAAGCCGGTAGAAAATAATCCCTTTCCATTATCGTCAACCACCATGGCGCCATAAACAATTTCATCCTTTCCGTCGTCATCTACATCAGCAACTGTCAGGTTGTGATTGCCCTGTCCGGAAAATGGATTCTTGCCATCTTTAGTATCAAAAACCCAACGCGAGGTCAATTTGCCATTCCGGTAGTCCCAGGCTGCCAGCACGGTTCTTCCATAATAGCCGCGACACATTACCACACTCGGTAATTTGCCGTCCAGATAGGCTGCGCAGGCCAGGAACCGGTCTACACGGTTTCCGGTGTTATCGTTTCCGCCATTGCCTCCGGGGCCGCCCCAGCCATCGGTAGGATAACGGGATGGGATATAAGCTGTCGTGGCAAGAGCCGCACCTGTTTCACCATTGAAAATGGTGAAGAACTCCGGTCCGTCGAGTACCTTGCCCAGCGTTTTGGCGTCTTTACTTCTGTAATCTTTAGTTGAATCTCCAATCACTTTTCCTTGACCGTCAATAGTTCCATCGGCAGTTTTCATGGCTACCTCGGCTTTGCCATCGCCATCCATATCAATGACAATAAACTGCGTATAGTGTTCGCCTTCGCGGATATTCCTGCCGAGATTAATGGTCCACAATAAGGTTCCATCTAGCTTATATGCCTGTAAAACAGGCTTGTCTGTTAGGCCATTGAAAGAGTTATCGAGGCCTTTACCTACCTGATGCAACACCAGTTCGTATTGGCCGTCGCCATCCAGATCGCCGGCAGAAGCATCGTGAGGCCTGTAGCCCGTTGGTGTTTGAAGCGGGATAGAAAGATATTGGCGTACAGGCGCATTAGCAGGGATAATAAAAGGCTTGCTCGCGGCGGTTTCTTTACCTCTTACAATAGCTTTTACGGTATAAGATGTAATCTGTGTCAGATCTGCTTTGGTGTCTGTGAAATTAGTGCCGGCGCTTATTGGCTGCGAATTTAGCTTTACTGGTTTTCCGATGCCTGATGTGCGATAAATATTGAAGGGCAAGTTCTGAGGTTCGGTACCCAAAAGACGCCAGCTAATAAAAACAGAATCAGGCTTATGACGAACGGCTATTACACCGCGGTCGAGGTTTTCCATAACACGCTGGCCATAAAGCGATGACGAAAGAAGTATTAAGAGGAAGTAAAGTATCGGTTTTCTCATGTTCTAAGCTAGGAAATTTAATTTTCGACTTCGCTTCTTCATCTGTAACAATGATGTTTGAGAATTAAAGAGACCGTTTATCCGGAGGAACCGGAAAGCTTAACCTTGCATTGATAGGTGAAATGTCGGATATCGATAAAACAAGATTTTCTGTTGCCAATAAGGTAACTACATACATTGTAAAAAACCCGGACTCTGAATTACCAAAATCTTTCCCTATTCCATCAAGGCGTAGTTTAATCCTGTAACACCACAAGAAAATTCTTTTGTTGCAATAGGTTTTAATTCTATTTTATCCTTTATTTTTGAAAATACCGGAATCCCTTTCCCCAAAATAATCGGATTCACAAATAGCCAGTACTCATCAATAAGATTATGCTCCATTAATGTGTGAGATGCTGTCGGGCTTCCGAAGATCATAATATTTTTACCAGGCAAGGCTTTTATTCGTTCAATTTCAGCCTTAATGTTGCCGTCAAGAAAAGTAGTTTTATTGGCAGGGGAGCCTTTCATTGTTTTAGACAGTACAATTTTGTCGACACTATTATACCAGTTTGAATGTTCCACATCGTGTTCGCTGGCATTGGGTTGCTTTGCAGCGGAGGGCCAGTAGCTGTCCATCATTTGATAGGTAACCCGGCCATACAATGCAGTATCCGCTTCGGCAGTGAATTTACCAACCAAGCGAAACATTTCATCGTCGAATTTGATCCAATCCATCTCGCCATTCGGGCCTGCAGCAAAGCCGTCGAGACTGGTGTGTAATGATAGAATTATTTTTCTCATGTTAATTTTAATTGATTCTTCTGCAAGTTACACGAGATATTGTAATAACAAGCTGGTGGAAAGCGACAGATTAAAGGCTTATCCCGACAGCGTCAGCGTGGAAATCATGACTTGGCCAGGAGGGCCAAGAACTGGAGAAATCAGACTTTCTATTGATGATTTTGAAAAGAAGCCTTGTTGAAAGTTGGGCTTTTATAGGTGACAAGCCCGCCGCAGTCACTGATCCCTGCGACTCATTTTATATTGTGCCAGTTGCAATTCCCGGGAATCAAAGGCCTTCCCGGGAATTAACGTCCATTTTACTCGCATCCAAAGCCGCAGGTTTCTAAAGTTCCGCAGCCCGTGTTATTACCTGATTTGTAAAAGCCGACCGTGCTTGTGTGAGAGACATTTTTGTTGATTGTTAATCTGTAATAAGAAATATTAGTACCACTGGTACCTAAATTAAATTTAATTACAGATTGGGTGTAACAATCCTGACTTGGGTCAACCTTAAATTCTGGAGTAAAGGCATTCCATGTGGTGCCGTTTGTACTGGTTGCACCACTTACAATGTTCTCAGGTTTTATACAAGCACCCAGGGTTATACCCCAATGACTCAGATCTTGAACTGTCCCGGTTCCAGGGTTACCATTACCCGGAGTTAAGTTTCGCACTCTCCATTCCCATGTGTAAGTACCGTTGTTATTATCGGTTATACTAAACAAGTATACATTGTAGGGTGATGTACTGGAGGTCGAGGCTACTTTCGATTGTTGTAAACATTGCTGGGCTAGCAATTTTTCCGCTTCTGAGTTCGGTTCGTCAGCCTTCTTATTGCAGGCATAGAATACTGTCACCATTGCAGACATTGCAATGAAGCTCTTAATAAATGTTCTTTTCATAAAATGTTTGTTTTAGTGGAAATCTCATCATGAGAAATCATTCATTATTACACTGAAAACAAGTTGAAAGTTTATACATTTATGTTATTGTAAAGTCTGATACACAACTGTTTACAGAGGTATCCATACGGATTCTTATTTGGAACAGGAATGAGAATTTTCTTCACTACAGACTCTCGGAAATCTGTATCATAATGATTTTTTAACACATAAAAATGCCCCAAATATTGTCTAAATTTTGGGGCATTTATAATGACCAGGTTTTTACCTGGCTTAATAATCTCTAATAGGAAACGAATGTTGTGGTACTTTGTGCATCCAGCAAATTGCCCCAACTTCCGCCAGAAATGGCAAACCTTGTTCCCTGAGCGATGTTTTTAGTGGGAGAGGTAACCCATCTGTCAAAACCTGGAACTGTAACTCCTGAAAGAGTAAACGGCTGATACGTTGCACTTGTGTTCTTGTTAACAGCAACGATAATAATTTTTGAGCCCCTGCTAAATGCATAAAGATATACTCCCGGGCTTGGATTGTAGGTTGTACCAATTCTGCGATCGCCGGGGCGAACAAATTTTGACCACTGGCCAAACATATAGCCCTTTTTATTAGGCACTCCATTGCTCACAAGCAGGCAATTGCCAGTGCCTTTCAATACATACCACCAAACGTAAGCATTCATCCAGTTTCTAAAGCAATCACCTATTTCCTGTGACATAGTAAGAAACGTATTGATATCGCCATCGTCATAATAATGCTCTGTCATCCATATTTTCTTTCCTTTCTCGCGGGCGTTTGAGTGATAGTAAAGTCCGCCGCCATAAAGATGCCCGCCAATATGAGAAATGTGACTTGCAGCAGTGGCATCGTTTAGAGTCGGGTCTGAGTACGCATCATCGAAATTGTATGCTTCGGGCATCATTACCGAACCGCCAATATTTTGTGCGTTGTTTTTGCTAAAGTTAAGAAGCTGTGTGGGAGTCCAATCGCATGATTCATAGGTTACACGGATATTTGGTTCGTTTTGGATGGACACAATATCTGCTCCCAGGCTAGCTTTTGCATTTTTTAACCATGTAGCATAAGCAGCGTATTGATCGGTTTTAAGAGATCCGCTTACAGTGCTGTTGTTTGTTTTCATGCTGGCAGGAGGGCTCCAGGTCGTCATTAATATTTTTGCACCGCGAGCTTTAGCTTTTTGAGAATTTGAGATTTCAGCAGTATTGTTTCCATTTGGATCTGCCCGGACACGGCAAATCGTCATACCTAATTGGTTACTGTTACCGTTACTAAAACAGGCGTTTGCGTCGGCATCAGAAAATGTTCCGCTCCAAACGGAAGCGCCGCCAATCCCATCCACAAATTGATACACCGCACTGGCATCAATAGCGGCGGTGCCCTTTGTTATTAATTCGGAATCCGCTTCTCTGGAATCGTTTTTAGAGCAGCCTGCAATCAGGAGGATTGCAGCAAATAAACTTAAACAGTTCTTTTTCATGGCTATAATTTGGTTAATTGTTTGTAGTTAGGCAATTATATGGAGGCAGGATATGTGGCATTGCGTCGAATTGTTATTTTCAGGATACAAATGTTCATTGATCTGCTCTGAGAGTTCGGCGCATCGCTTTTTTTATTTTCTTGCTCCTGTTATATTACTTTTTGGTGATTACAATTGTGCCCTTATCAGCGATAGCGCTAAATACGATGTAACCAGACGGCGATATATAGCAGGTAATGCCCTGGCCATTTTGTGTTGCACTTGCATTGGTCCATCCTGAAGGAAGGGGTCTGCGGATGCTTATCGGAACATTGTAAACGCTGTTGTCCAGATTGTCGGAAAGTGTCAAAGTAAGAGTGGTAGATGTACTTCCGGTTTGGGTTAGATTTGCCGCATTTCTTTCCTTTATATATTTAGCCACCGTAGCGAAACCTGCTACCCAGAACTTGTAAGGGTTTGCGTTAAAAAATGACAAACTGTTTTTCAATTCTGTCGACGAGAGTGAAGAATAGCCTCCGTCATTATCAATTCCATGAATCAGGTAAACTACCCAGCCGTTTGAAGTGGCCGCACTGTTTGCTTTATTCTGAAAATCCGCGCTTGTTTTGATACTACCGGCGCTGCCACAAACAAACGAACTTATGTTCATAAAATTAGCTGGGGTGCTTGGTTCAATTTGTCCGGAGCAGCCTCTTGACGCAATAAAATACTGTTGAGCCAAAGAAGTACTTCCCACACTGCAGTTTGGCCAGGCTAGTGTAACAGGTTTAATGCCGATATTACTGGTAATCGCATTAATCGAACTGGTGATCTGGCTGGTTTGCTCAGTAGTAGTTAAACCACCCATGCTAGGATGTGATGCTGTATGGCTCCCTATTTCGTGCCCGTTTTGAGCGGCGCTCTTGTATCCCGTCCAATTGGGCCCCCAGTTAGTAACCAAGAAAAAAGTCCCTTTGAAACCATAAGTATTTAAAGCGGGTATTGCGATAGCTACCTGGTTTGAACAATTATCGTCAAAGGTATAGCTCACGGCAGCTGTTCGGAAACCCGACCATCGGGCTATTTCATAAGGTGACTGTGCTGCTTTTAATTGTGGTTCACCTGTTCGAGGTTCCTCTGTTAAGTTACCGTTCTGTTTGCTACAGCTTAGCATGGCAAATAGCGCCACTGCAAAAATACCCTCTAAGGGTATACGGGTTAATGATTTCATGGTCATAATTCAGTTAATTATTTGTTAGTTAGTCAATTATAGATAAACGGGGTATGCAGGCTTGCGTCGAATTGTTATTTTCAGGATACAAATGTTCAGCCTTATGCGCTGGTGCCAGAGCGAAATAGAAAGAGAGCGTTGAGAACGGTTTAAAAGATTCGTATTCGATTCCGATGATATTCGGCGATCAGCAAATCGGGTTTAAAGATAGGCGTATTGATCTTCTAAAGATTATTATGGGTAACAGCAGAACTTGCGGAGGGTGGATTTTTGTAGAGAGAAAGCCGGGCGGAGTGCCGGTTTTCAGGATAAGGATTTATTCGCCTTTCGGAAAAAGACTTAAACCAGCGGGCGAAAAATGAAAGAAATTGCATCTCATATTTGATGGCAGATGCAGGTCTCATTTTGGATAGATGAGGATTTATATAGGAGTTTTAATAGATTAAAAATCCATTTTTAACAAAGAACAAGACAATGTGGATGCTGCGCACCCATATCGCTTGTGCATTGCAAATAGACAATTTCTCTTTATTCGTGTTTATAAACAACGAATATATCAATCTCTTCCTCCTATCTGGCGATTTTGTCCCCCTTTAATTCATGTGATTGTACCGAAATTGCGATGTTTAAGAAATATTCGCCTGTTTATTAGGAGCTATTTAATTATTCGGGTATTGATTAGAGAGAATATCTCAATATCAGTAGTTTATGATAACAAATCGTTAGAATAAATGAGTTTGGCCGAATCAATAACGGTGAATTATGAGTCCATTTACTAAGATTCTCCTCAAATATAAATTGGTTATAAGAAAGGAAGGCCGAACGCCCGTTCGGCCCCTTTTAATTTAAATTTTATTCTCATGTCCAGCCATTCCAACCCTAGGTTAAAGCATAAATTGACATTTTACAAAAGGCTCAGGATTTCAAACTCCAGCATGTTGAAAATTTTTCTATAACTTCAAATTATGACATCTGGCACTATCCCTTCACGTATTCAACTTGTAGACGCTCTTCGTGGTTTCGCAATCCTTGCTATTCTTTTACTCCATAATATTGAACATTTTGATTTCTACTACGTGCCCGGCGATCTGCCGGCATGGATGGTAGTGTTGGATAAATGGATATGGGATTCGCTCTTTTTCCTGTTTGGAGGCAAGGCTTATGGCATATTTGCTTTACTGTTTGGATTTACATTCTATCTGCAACTTAGTAGTGCACAGAATAAAGCCGGCAACTTTAAACTGAGGTTTTTATGGCGTCTGTTTATTCTGCTCCTGTTCGGGATTATCAACTCGATGTTTTATGAGGGCGATATTCTTACCTTCTACGCCATACTTGGGGTAGCGCTGTTGCCTGTAAGCAGCTTAAGTAATAAAACAGTATTCCTCATTGCTCTCTTCTTGTTCATCCAACCTCTGGAGCTTGCTAAGGCAATCTTTTATTTCGGTCATCCAGACTATATTGCTCAACCGAACCTATCCAATGCATACTTCGAAAAAACAGGTGCGTATTTGGCCGGCGATTCGTTTTTTGAGCTCGTTAGAGGGAATTTAATAAACGGACGGCTCGCTGTTTTACACTGGACCTGGGAAAATGGCCGGATTTTTCAAACTCCCGCCTATTTTATGATTGGAATGTTACTGGGGCGACAAGGGCTCTTTTACACGAGCAGCCCGAATAAGAAGTTCTGGTTCAGGGTGTTTATTGTCTCAGTTGTTCTCTGCATTCCTTTGTTTTTTATTAATGACAATATCGGTCAGTGGGTTTCGGAAAAGGCATTATCGAAAACATTAAAAATGGTTATCAGAACATGGTGGAACTTTGCATTTATGGTAGTAATGGTTTCAGGTTTTGCCACGCTGTACTTTAAAGGTGCGCTACAAAAAATTGTGCCCACGCTGGCCACCTTCGGCCGTATGAGCCTTACAAACTATATTATGCAATCCATCCTGGGCACATTTATATATTACGGGTATGGTCTGGGGATGTATCAATATACCGGCGCAACATACTGCCTGCTAATAGGTCTGATGTTGTTTTTCTTCCAGTATTATTTTTGTCGCTGGTGGCTAAGTACGCACAAACAAGGGCCCTTAGAGGGCATTTGGCGTTGGGCAAGTTTTGGAAAGGCACCTATAATTGCGACACCCAACCTTGGAGTTGAGAAAAACCCGACCGAAGCCCTGAAGCTTTAGTTTAACCATGTAGTAAGGACTGGCATGCGTTGGTGAGACGACGTTTCTTGGCATGTTATAACAACACCCGTAAAATGTGGCTTCTTTTGTAGATGCTTGTTTGTAATCAGTAAATGCAACAATATAAAAGGATTACGATATTGTTTCTAGCTTTATCAAAGACCCTTTAATTTTTATCAGCCGCCTGAATTTTACTGATGTAGCCATCAAAAGAAATAGTTTGTCGGTTATAATTATTAACACTCAATATAGCAGAGCCGGAATCAGAGATTCTAAGAATGAGCTTCTGGCTATCCTGTACATCTTTTGGTTCGATAGTAATAATCCAGTTCTTTTTCTTTCTCGAAGTTGAATACTTAAAATCTTTTGAAGTAAATCTTGTACCGGTATTATCCGTATTCATAGGAGCGCTGAAGGCTCTGCCAAAAAAAGGCAAGTCAGCTACAATACTATCTTTTGTAATCCGTAAATAATACCTCCCATTTGAAAGATCCAGCACAGTATTCACTGCATTCGGTCCCAATATTTGGTTAAGCGAAGATTCAGACATTGGATGTGCTCTCGTTGCATTGAAAACGAAGCTTTTGGAGGCTACTAATTTTTCGATGACCATCTTATCTGTCTGGGCAGAAACCTGCATCAGATTCAAATAGAGTAAGATCACTAAAACTGCATGTGTTGTTTTCATAATCGTAGTATTTGTCTATTTAACTAAGATGTGTTGAATTGGTTTAATCCATAATTTTCTTTACATAAAACCAATCTTTAACGTGACTGGCCCTGGGCTGGTTTAAAGTTCTGCGCAACTCTCCCAGGACTCCCTCCGGCGACGTTGAAAATCTCTATAAGCAGATCCTGGTGGAAGCCTGACTTCTGCATTAAAGAGAAAGGGCTAATACGTTATGCTGGTTATTATGAGCAAGCCTCGATCTTAAGCCCATCATTTACGGCTGCACAAATCGAGGCGAAGCTTAGGGCTTATACAGTTTTCCAACATTTAGTCTGTCTCCGTCGAGGTTACATTCAAAAAATTGGGGAATGCGGATATACTTCCCATTCGCATCTTCTCTATGACTATGAATTGCCATCAGCAGCTTACCGTTCAAAGTTCTGAACAGCATGCCGTGACCGTAGTTGGGCGGTGTTATCGGATCTTTTTCATGCACCCAGGGGCCATCTAGTGTACCGCTGGTTGAATAAGCTACTCCCTGGGTATAGATATTGTACACCCAGCTGGTCCAGATGATCCCCAAACGGCCGGAGCCAGTACGAAAAACAAAGGGTCCGTCTGTAACTTTGTTGGGAATGTCTTTACCCTTTTCATCTTTTTCGCGGCTCCATGGCGAATCGCTGGCGCGAAACAATACTTTTCCTTTTCCGATAGTGCCGCTAAAATCTGGCTTTAGTTTGATTTTCTCAACCGTTCCGTTCCAGGTTTGAAGCCACTCATAGCAATAAATCATGTAGGGCTGCTTGTCTTTGTCTATCCACAGAGTAGCATCAAGCGTTGCCATGTTTGCCGGAAGATAAGTTGAATCTTTCATTGGTACATAGGGCCCATCGGGCTTATCGCTAACCAAGAGATGGCATGCACGCCGTTCGACTGCATTTCCGCGAACGGAATCAATTTTTACAGCCCGGTTAGTAAATGTACCGAAGTAGTAGTATTTGCCATTGTACTCATGAAGCTCAGCCGCCCAGATCATTGGCGCTGGACCCATCCAGGAGTTCGGGTCGGTTTTGGCTACCTGGTAAGGACCGTCCCATAAGCGCAGATTTTTACTCTTCCAAAGCCTTCCGCCAGTTCCTGTCATGTAATACATCTGTGTTTTCTTATCCGCTAATATGAAGGGATCACTTAACCTGATAGAATCCAGCGGAACATTTGTCTTAATTAAATTTCGGGGTTGAGATTGAACCAGATATACGCATAACAGCAGCAGGCAGGTGAAAGTGGTGGTAAGTCTCTTCATAACAATTTTAAAACTTATAAAGGCAGCAAGGAGCCGCGATACAAAGTAGAATAAAATAGTTGTAATACAAAAGGACCAGGGTCGCCGGGCCCCGCATGAGATGCAGATGCCAGGTTCATGCACGTGCAGTGGCTCATTTCTATATTCTAAAAGATTTACATTGTCATTCTGACCATTTACATCATCGTAATGCCCATTTGCAACGCAATAATGTCCGTTTACGGGGTGACAATGTATAATCCTCGCAGAGTTTGTATTTAGTGCTCAGATATGTATGTGCTAACAGGGAAATCAGGAATTATGGAAGGCTGGCGCCATGATTAACAAAATACACACGCGACATTGAGAGCGCCAGCGATGGGTTTGTGAAATGAAGTTTAGGCTTTACTTTGCAGTTAGCTAATTAAATCGTATAAAACGATACGGGTTTGTATCGTCCGACTTTTTTATCGAAATGCCGTACTCGTCCAAAACACCCTGAAGGTCATTGATATCCTTAAAGTTTAGGGTCATACTAAGAGGATGGTGTATCAGCGCTTTATTCACTATCTTCAAATCACATAACCGTGAGAGCCCATCTGCAAGACCCGTTAGATCGCTGTGTTCAATAGTGATCACTTTGCCTTCTCCCATTGTTCCGGTCACTATTTTTTTTGTGTTTGAGGCGCCGGTAAAGCACTTGCTTAGTTTTCCCATATCTTCCACTTGCAAATTCCAGGTATGGGGTTGTCTGCTCGATTTCTCTACCGTAAAGTTAAACCGTTTACACAAAGCCCCGAGAATGATGGATGGGTTTTCAGAATTATCGGAACGTTTACTTTTAAAAGCGAGGTCAATAGTTCTATTTAGGGATGCCATATTAGTCGACTCGATCTCAGTTGTATCCTGATCGAGCAGTGCTGCCAGAACAATTCTAAGCCGAACATTTTTGAATCCGATGGTGTCTGAATGAGATCCGTAGATAGACTCGCTCTTAACGCGGTCGCCAGAAGCAGGCTGGCTGTCTTCAATTGTTAAGTTAAAATCCCGACCCGGGACCGCTGGGCTGGTCGTTCTAGCGATACTGATGTTTTCTTTTTCTCGGGATGATTCTGTTTTTACGGAGACATGGCAGGAAACAAATAAAAAATTAGCCAGCAATAAAGCGATAGGTCGGTACATAGATTCTTGGATAGCTTACTAAAAGTACAACAAAGATTTACAAAGTACAACAGCTTCTGCGCCGGCATGAAAGGATTGGTATAACATGTAAAGATTTAAAAATGGCAATGCAATCGCTGTTCTCGCACGTCCTCGTTATAAAGCCTTGTTTATGGCTTCCCGGTTAAATCTACTAATGTACTCCTCAATGTTATCAATCACCCGGTTAATCTGTTCCAGTACTTCGTCATCAGTAAAGCGTAGTACTTAAACCCGATCTTCTCCAATTCTTGCTGACGCCGGATATCTTTTTCCGCAACCTCGGCCCATTGATGGGTTAGTCCGTCTACTTCGATAATCAGCATAAGTTCTTTGCACATGAAATCGGCGATGTAATTAAGGACGGGACGCTGCCGTCTGAACTGGTAGCCTTTCATTTGTCTTTTACTGAGAGCGAGTTTCCAGATGCAAGCTTCGGATTTGGTCATGGATTTGCGGTTTTGGTTGGCAAATTCGCGGAGGTTGGCGTTGTAATGCCAGAGGTTGAATTTTGTGGCGTTGGACATAGGTGGCGGCTAAAGTAAACAAATTCAGGAATGTTTAATGGGTTAACCACCCCCTTTAATTCCCCCGCCAGCGGGGGACACTGGGTGCTTTAGGCATCCGGGTAGTAGAACAATTATCTTTTAACCGACCATTGTTATGCCACTACAATGCCTGGGCGTTATACTGTCCGCCGCTGGCGGGGGTAGGGTAGGCATAATGTTATAACTGTAAACATGTAGCAGGATTATTCTGAAACCTATGACTTTTTTTGGACGATATAAAAGCGTTAATCAGCCCCTTTTATTCCGCTTCCAGCGGGGGACACTGGGTGCTTTAAGCGTCTGGGTAGTAGAACAATTATCTTTTAACCGACCATTGTTATACCACTACAATGCCTGGGCATTATACTGTCCCCCGCTGGCGGGGGTAGGGGGTGGTTAGACAGAATGCTTTAACAAATGTAAACGTGTAGCATGAGATTATTTTTGGTAAAGTAACATCCATGAAGCTCCGAACCTGTCCCGCAGCATAGCAAAGCGAGATGCAAAGGAAGTCTCCTCCATCCTCATAAAGATCTCACCTCCTTCAGACAACAAGTCATAAATTTTTTCTGCTTCTTCGGCACTATCGAGTGACAGAGTAAGATAGGCGCTTCGCATGGGTTCAGCGTTTGGTATGTCTGCTCCCATGAGTACTGTGCCGCCTATCTCGATCCGTGCATGCATGATCTGGTCTTTTCTTTCTTCAGGAATATTAGCTTCTTCAGGCAATTGCCCAAACGTCGCAACAGAAATGATCTTACCTCCAAGGTATTGCTCATAAAAGCGAAATGCCTGCCGGCAATTGCCTTTGTAGTTGACATACATATCAAGTTTCATGAGGTCTTTTGTGTTTTTTATAATAAAAATAAAAAATTGATTCAACAGTTTTGTCCCTTTTATCTGGAGTTAGACATGCCTTCGGAACATGCTGCGGACAAAGTCCTGGTTTTCATGGTAAAGATTTATTCGCCTGAAGACCTTAAACCAGAGAGGGTTCGACATTGCCTGCGGAACATGTCGAACAGCAGGAGGAACGATTATATTTCATGCAAGGTTGCTGCTATAATTGGAATCATTATCAACGCAGAGATAATCAAAGGTTTCCATACTGGTTTCACTCGATACAATGTTTCCTTCCCTACAAATCTGTCCCAAAAGAATGCATAGAGTGCCCAGCCACCGGTTAGGTTAAATACTAGTGTAAGAGATGAAGTTCTCTCAAAATTACTCAATATCGAAAGCTCAAAAGCGGTAAATAATATGGCAAATCCTATAACTAACCATTTGGCTTTGCTGTTCCCTTTCAGGTTCAATGATAGTAATACGGCACCGAAGATAACACCAAAGAAAATTGAAAAGCCATAAATAGCTTGTTTCGAATAATATAAAGGAGCATCAGGGTCTGTTACTTGATTTTTCTTCCAGTTCGCAGACTGCGTTTCGGGTTCCTTTTTTTCCTCAGCTTCCTTTTCAGCAATTATGTCTGAATAGTTTTTGATTTCATTTTCCGTAAAGCTTCTACCTCTTTGTTGCATTTCTGCAATAGCAGCTTTAATTGCTTCAGGTGTGTATTTAACGATATCAGCACTGTATTTCTCTAAGTCTTCATCAGACTTAGATTTCATCAACTGCTCAAATTTGTTCATGATAGGTTATTTGTTAAGGTTTAATGAAAGTACTAATTTGGGTTTAGTGGACCAAATGTTTGAGTTTTATTTCGCGTGATTAGGAACTAAAATGCACAGGCGACATGCGGCGTCAGCATGAGGATTTAAGGCGCCCTGCGGAAGACCTTAAACCAGAAAGGCAGAAACACAGCAGCGTATTGCCCGTTCCATTGCCGCTTACAACCAGATACGGCCACACGACATTTGTGATAGGCTCACCCCAGAAAAGGCTCACATGCGATCTGGAACTTTAAGGAAACGATGGAAGAACAAAAATCAATATCAACACCACTTGTATAGTTCCTAAAGGAATAACAAATTGCAATGTATAACTGGTCCGGGAAAACGGAATGATGAAACAGAATTTTTTAATGTCGGAAGACTTAAACCAGAGAGTTTAGATGAATGATATGTCTGCTTAGTGAATGTTCAAAGAGCCTTTTATTTGAACAAGCCGATGAATCGACTCCATAAAGTAGGTTTTTTGCAGACAACACCTCCGACAAGAACCACTTCACCTAAAAGAGCAGCAGGCTCTAAAGACATCAACAATTGTTCATCTTCTTTATATTCTTTTAAGCTTTTGAGCAGAGTAACAAATCCAATAAAGTTAACTTGCAATTCCGCTTCAGATAACTTGGTGTTTAGGGGAATCTTGATTTCAAATCCGCCGTCTGTAGCTGAAACAGCCTTTATGCTTGTTCCCTTTAGTTGTATACTCGCACCGGGTAATCCTTCACCTTTTTCGTCAACCACCCTTCCTTTTAGGAGTTTTACACTATCTGGTTGAGCCGGTGTGCGTCCATCAAAAACCTTCGTAGCCCTGTGGTCCAATTGCATGGTCGGTGAAACAGGGTTTTTGATTTCGCCTTTTGAAGTGGATGAAGATAGTACCATTAAAGTTGAAAACACGGCAGCAATCCAACTGCTTTGCGTTCCGCCAGACTTGTCGGTATTCTTATATTCCTTTAATAATTGATCCGGCTGAAATCTTCCGCATACCTTTGAATTGCTATTTCGGAATACCTCCAAGATTTGATATTCTGATAGCGAAGTAAAATCTATTACTTCCTTCTTACAGGATCTACAAAATCTACCTCTTTCAGTGGCAGACATTTTAAGGTAATCCTCAGAACATGGCTCAGGTATATTCAACTTCATTATAACGAATATAAGGATATCATTTTAGGCCCACGTATACTTCCAATAGTTAAGGGATGCAAGAGTTTAGTGATTTCCACACCTTGCTCTAAGGTTAATCTCGCTCTTCATGTTCTGCGGAACATGTCGAACAGCGGGGGGGCACAACCTTATCGCTCAACTTTCGAGTCAAGATATAGATACCGTTCCCTGTTTTTCTCAGTTTCTGCCATGGTGTTTACGTTAATCTGCATGACAGATGCCGGTTTACCCTGTTGCAGAGAAGGCCACTGGGGCAATCCCGTACCATTAGGATTTCCTGTCTTTATAAAGTTGATAAAGAATCCCTGCATGATTTCTGAAATTTTAAAATCTTCTGGCTGCCAGTCGTAAACACGATTTGTGGGAAGATTACCCATAGCATATTCTATTTCTATAGAATGACCAGCACCCAAAGTTGCCTGTTTTCTAGTGGCGGAAGCGAGTGTGTCTTTCGGTAGAGAACCATCTGTCTGTCCAAGTAAAAGCCTGGCACTTTGTTCCTTCGTTAAAGGTCTTGGACGCGAATACAGGTAACGATACACTGGTCTGCCACCCGTTCTGCTTTGCAGATCAGATAATTTCCATGTGCTAAAACCGATAAACATGTCGGAAGCAAGATCTGTTCCAGCCTGTTCCACCTCCGCATCTGTAGAAGCTTTATAAATCTGAAGGATTTCAGAAGCTTGGTTTCCAACCATCCGCTGTACGCCTTTTATATAATTTTCGACTGTTGCCTTCTCCTGTCCTATAACCGATCTGTAATTTCCTTCCTCTGAGTTCCATCCAACAAGTAAGGGCACATGGGCCTGTTCTCCCAAAGAAAAGATCTTTTCCGGCGATTTAGGAAAGAAGTAACCGTCAACATTAACCGGAAAACGCGAGCTCTCCGGCTTAGTCGTTTCATCTAAAAGTTGTTGGGCAGGCATGGCTCTTAGCTCAGCCAGCGACTTTGCTCCTACCCGCTTGGCAAACGCAGCACCTATCTTCTCAGCATCAGCAAGTGAGGTTGTTGGGTTAAGACTAAGCAAAGATCCGCTTTCAGCAATTGCTCCCGCGATTAGGTTCTTTGATAAGGGCGATGCCATTTGGGCGCTTACAGAATACGAGCCGGCAGACTCGCCAGCTATTGTAACCTTTTTAGGATCGCCGCCAAAGGAAGCTATATTTTTCTGAATCCACTTAAGGGCGGCGGCCTGATCCATCAATCCATAATTACCCGACCCATGATAAGAAGACTCCTTCGAGAGATCAGGATGGGCCATAAAGCCAAATACACCCAAACGCTGATTTACAGTGATGGCGACGATCCCGTTGCGTGCCATACTCTCGCCTTCATACCTGAATTCCGACCCATCTCCTGCAACGAAACCGCCGCCGAAAAAGTAAACCAATACGGGCAGGCGCTCATTTGATGATTTAGCAGGTGTCCAGATATTTAGGTAAAGACAGTCTTCACTTAGCCCATCTGACCTAAACACCATATCGCTAAATAAGGGGAGCTGCATGGCCCGCGGACCAAATTTATCTGCCTTTTTTATTCCCTTCCAACTCTCAACAGGTTGTGGCTCTCTCCACCGCAAGCTGCCCACCGGCGGTTTGGCAAACGGTATGCCTTTAAATATTTTTATCCCTGAAGAATTTACACCCTCAAGGATCCCGTTGGGCGTTTGAACCTGTGGTTGCTTTGTTTCGATATTGAGCTGTGCGAATGCAAACGATGCCAAGACAAGAAGAAAGATGAGAAGGATGGGTTGTTTCATGGTATAATATTATGTTATAAATATAGAAATTTTCTTCTCCCGCAGAGTCTTCCGCTGCTGGCGCACGCGTGTCGCGTGTGTTTTTACAAATATTCGATTTCGATCAATCCTTTGCCTCCCGTGTAATCAATAGCACTTGAATACTGCCAGTGCCAGGCTTCAGTTACAAAACCAGCGATTACCAGATTTGTATGGGTGTATTCGGCCTTTTGTTCAATTAATCCGGACTCCAAAGCTCAATTGGCTTATTATTATGCCAAAACTGGTTAGACTTAACATTACTACTTTTTTGTCCCGCCCGAGCGAACATCCATAGCATCCACTCTCTTCTTGATTCTTGGAGATTCGAGTCAATTGCTTTAATCTTTGCTTAGATGTGTACTCTT
>CAMLLO010000005.1 GCA_946480915.1 uncultured Sphingobacteriaceae bacterium
AGTTTGGTGGAGCTTTCCTGAAGTTTGGTCGAGTCTTCCTGAAGTTTGGTGGAGCCTCTGTTATTCCTGATTTAACTTGTCTTTGGTGTTCTTATTTCTGTTTTTCATTATTCTTAAAAGGTAATTACTGATTTTGACTGACATTCTCTTTTTCTTCATTTACCCGGTACCGCTTTTTCTTCCAGTATTTCTTTAATACTCTTTCACTGGTTTAAGAGTTCAGCGCAGCGTCTTAAATTATCGCATTAAAAATCAGGACTCCGTCCGGAAATTAAGAATAATGAATACTTTAGGGAGAACTATTCTTTACCTATGGCCACCAGATACCGTTTCGGAGATAATACGAAACCTCATTTTATCACATTCTCTGTTGTAAACTGGATTGGCGTTTTTAATCGTGAATGCTATAAATAGATTTTAGTAGAAAGCTTAGATTCTGCATAAAGGAGAAAGGCTTAATTCTGTCGCCCTGGTTCGTGTCCTCACGAAACAGAAGAACTTTAATTAGTTCGTGGGGACACGAACCAAGGCGTGGATGTTTAAGGGGCAGGTGCTGCCAACAGCAATAATAAAGTTTATCAATTTTGGCAGCAGGACAACCATCCGATAGAATTAAGCACAAATGAGATGATGGACCAACGGCTAAGCTATCTGCATGAGAATCCGGTGAGAGCTGGTATTGTTCGTTTTGAAAGTCATTATAAATATAGCTTGCGTTGGATTACTATGAAGAGCGAGCGGGCTTGCTGAAGGTTGAGCTTTTGTAGGTAGCAAGCCGGACGGAGTCCTTGTTTTCATGGAAAAGATTTAAGTCGCCCTGCGGAAGACTTAAACCAGAGAGGATCTAACTCGATTTTCCAATTTTGGACTGGATATTGAGAATAAATTCATCTCTCGCCTCGTCATTTATGAAAACCCGATTAGGTATTATCAAAGCGGCAATATTATCAACAAAAAGATAGATTGCGTTAGGACCGCTCTCCAAGCTTTTCACTCCACTCCATTTAATAGTAGATGTTGAATTTTCTCCTTCTTCGATAACTTCGTTATCTCCTATAATGTACTTTTTGTTTCCCAAGAAAACTCCCTTTTTACTTGGCAGATTGCTTGCTCGCACTAAGCTCCAGTATAGAAAGCCTAAGAAAATAGTATTGAATAGGACAATTGACATTAAAATATCAAGCAAACTTACATCGATAACCTCTTCCTCTAAAAAAGGTATCGCTATCGACAGTAGGAGGCCAAAGACTAATACTTTAGCCAGCCGCTTTTTTTTGAAGTAATACTTATTGAAATCCAAGTAATCTTTTCCTGTTATTTCGGTAGTTATCTCCATAAGACATGCAAGTTGTTTGACAAACGTTGTACGCATAAATCTAAGAAAAACTAATTAAACCACACGCCACACATGTTCGGCAGCGAATGTTGCATGTGGCAAGCCGGACGGAGTCCTGGTTTTCATAATAAAGATTTAAGTCGCCCTGCGGAAGACTTAAACCAGAGAGGTGCGCCAGCATGAGAAAACACCAATTACAGGTAACCATGTCGAACAGCAGGATTTGTAATCCTCTCTAGACTCTGCTCAATTCCATACTCAAACTTAAGCCAGGCGAGGGCTCAAAAAGGCTTGGGCTGCATTTTTGCGCCAAATGGGAGGCTCATTATTCTTCTTTTAATTGCAAGGTTTCTGAATGAACTCGTTCTTCATCGAAAAAAAGAACATTGCCATCTTCATCATACACTACTCCATTTATTTGTTTGTGACGTAGCCCTTCTTCAATAAGGAGTTTAACAGCTTCGAAATAGTCCTGCCTTGAACAATTAAGTTGTGTAATTACCTCCTTATCTATTCCTGGTTTCCAAGGTTGACTAGGCAACAGTTCATTGACCTTTAGAGCGAAGTCCATGTGAATTTTAGCTTTGATAGGTTTTGCCCTATTTCCCCTTGGTTGAACTTCATTAAAATCGATTGTACTCTCTTTCTTGAAGCGACCAATGCCTTTGATCTTCCACATCTTCGCCGCTATTTCATAAATTCCTAAAAGAGCACTCTCCTTGATTTTTTTCGTAATAACATTGAATGATCCTGTTTCAGATATTAATTGCCAGGTTTTCCTTAACTCTTCGTCACTATATTTGATGATATCTAAGGAAATAAGATCATTAACTGAAAAATTAAAGTTTCCAAAAATTCTGGACACCGTCAGAAAGCTCAGAATCTGTCGTCTGCTTTTTAGAAAATGCTCACTTCCAACATTGCCACTAGGTCTAACAGACTCCAAAAACGAATCAGTTATTTTAAGAAGGTAAGCAATTTTAGGCCATAGTTTTAAATCAGTAGTGACTGAGAAGACTTTTTCATAAGACGTTTCTGATCTCATAAACTTGGACCTTAACCTTGTAGCTTGGGAGGGTGATTTTAATATCAAGTTAACGTAACCTGTTGCCAAATACAAAGGGCGAATTATTTTATCAGCAGGAAGACCTTGGTTTTTGTAATAATTAGTTCGCCGTTCGTAGTAAAAGTCGTTTAATTTTAAAATGTCTTCGATATCACGCTGTATTTTGTCGGTAGCATGTAGAGAAGCTAGTTCGACAGTTGTTTGATTATTTGTAGCCCGGATTATTGCATCACGTACTTCATTGTTTTGTGAAACTATTACTTTTACTAAAACAGACCGATGCTTATCGTCGATACCTCCAGAGTCAAAGTAACGGTATATGGATTCAGAAGTTTGTAAGCCATTTACTATTTGTATATCCTGGATTTGGATAGATTTACCGATAACACTTGCTCCAGTTGCTAATATGGTAACTCCATTATTCAACCACCAGAAGTCTGGGGAATCTGAATTAAGTAACGTCTCTTGTATATCCTCATTTACCCGATTTAAGCCCATAAAGTCTCTTACATTCGAGTCGAAAAGATACCTTCTTAGCTTTCCCTCGTCTTGAATGAAGTTGTAATAATCCTTCAATCTTACGAGTAATATATAAGTCTGCCCGCTCGATAAATCTTCAATAAAAGGAATTTCTAGAGAAAAGTTAGGAGCCTTTCTATAGAGCTCAATTAATTCTGTCGAACCGAAGAATGAAAACTCTGAGATACAACTTCCAAATGAATCCTTCGTGAGTTGTGTAATTTGGGTTGCTCTAGAAACAATTGACTCCCCTAATTCACTTGTATCACCCCTAGATGCGTAACAATAATTTATGGTGAATTGACTTAATCGTGGCGAAACTTTTCTGTATGCGAACTTTAGGTTTTCCCTTGATTTGATTATTTCGTTGGAGTAATCTCCTGCCAAATCTTTGCTATCTATACTAAAGTCAAGTAATTCGACGATACTAGCTGCGATATTGTCTAAAGGTGATTGTTTGAAAGTGTCATGATGTTTACAGGTCAGTATCCAAACTTCTAGAACTGCACCCGACTTTGGCCAACTAAAGGTTTCTGGATCTAAAAGAAAATGTCCATTAATAATTATAAAGAATCCGTCTATCCCCCCATCGTTACGCCCATCAACACTCCCATGAAGTATCTCTTCTGACGACAAATCGTAATCTTTTAAAACCTGTTCAAAGGCGAAATATTCAAATGCTTCATCCCTCTTTTCAGAAGGTAGCTTCAAACCAATTCTGTCATCCAATATCCCGTCAATTAATACTTTGTCGTTTTTTGCCATAGGTTTGAGTATGTATGTTTAGTGTATGTCATTAGTTAAACGAGCCGAACTTGTTAATATATTTTTCAGATACGTGGGAGTGGCTAGCGTTATAAATATCTTTCAATTAATTTGAAATTCTCTGGATTTTTTATGAAGTCTTTTATTGATTCTTTGAATTGAATTTCCGTTTCATCAACAGTCTTAATGTACTCACTCAATTGTTCGATTTCATCGAAACTGAACCCATACTTAATTAACCAAATTTCAGTTTCATTATTCGTCCCATATTTTATATAATTACTTAATATTAAGGCTCTTGTATCTTGAGTTTTCTGAAAATATAATATAAATGTACTTGAGACAGGATCTTTGATAGAAAGGGAGATCACCTTATCGATATAATCATATGTATCATAAATGACTTTGTCAAAGTCAATGTCTACAATACTTGTACTACGAGAAAATAAGGAGACACCACTTTTGAAACTTATATCAGGGAGTGTATTTGCGATACACGAATACCGTACTTTCTTTTCTCGTAATCTGAGATTATACTCTTTTAATGTTATTTCCTTATTTAAAAGTTGCCTTCGGAGTTGTCTTCGGAAGTCTTTTTCAGACAGAAAGGCATGTCGCAATGAGATTATCTCGGCGAACGACTTTCCTTGAATCTGCCAAAGAAGGATTGGAATGGAGGCACTTAAAACACTTTTTTCGCCGTTTGAAAGATCTTGCCTTCTTAAATGCACTCTATAGATATTTTCAAATGCCTTTTTTAATCGTTTTCTTTCGGAATTCTTTAAAGTATAATATTGTCTGACAGTTAAAGGTAACATCTGCTGATTTAGAAAATGATCTAATACGAACTTTATATCCTCGTCTATATCAGAAGTTGTTATTCGCTGAATCTGAGTGTCTGTTAACTGCAATTCTGTATTAAATGTATCATTTCTAATAGCATCTATTATATCTGAAAAATCTTCATTATTAGCGTCTGTTTGGATGTCCAAATTTGATACCTCGGATAATGCAGATTCTTTATTTAGCCGGTCAATGAATAATCCTTTATTTTTTCTTTCTATAATAACATAACCGTAATCAAAAGAATTATTTTCTAAAGTTGTTCTTCCTGCCCTTCCAATTAAATTTTTAAGATTTAACGTTTTTTGATCTTCATTGCCATTGAATAAGAAATTATTTATCCAAACCACATCAAAAGGCATGTTGATTCCTTGAATAAGAGTTGATGTAGAAAAGCAAATTTTTGCATGTTTGCTATTTACAAATTCCTCAATAATTAGCCTCGCTTTTAAAGGAATCGAACCATGATGAATTACAATGCCTTTTTTCATTAAAAAGATCAAAAGGGATTTTTTTTCATTATCGTTTTTAGTCCCAAAAAAATCCTCAAGCCTATTTATGTACTCTAAAGCATGTGGGTCAGTTATATCTCTGCAGAGTTCGATATAAGATGAATAGGCTTCAATAAAACTACCATCATAAATTTTAGACTTCGAAATAAAGACCAAGGCTGTTCCACCGCTCTCAATTACCTCTTTTATTATATTACCAGTTAAAGCTTTTCCATGAAGGTCATCTTGAAAAGGAGAAAAATACTTAAAAGAATTTTTGTAGTGTTCTATGTAAATCTTTCCAACTGTTTTTTGATTATATATCTCAGAGTCTATGTTATTAGTGATATTATGTTTTAAAAATTGAGCTTCAGGATTAATTATGAATGGGTGAGTAAATACCTTTTTAATATTATTCAATTTTTTATCTATTCTCCTGACGAAAGAATCAAACTTCATTCCTCTTATCCCTTCTTCAGACAATTGAGCTTCATCGAGTAAGATCAATTCAATATTTAATTTATGAATATTCTTAAAAAGCTCTTCGCCTCTTTCAGGTGTAATTACAAATATTCGATTCTTTGTTCTTTTTGTGTTTACGATCTCTATGAATGGTAGGACTAATGTTTCGTTCGATACTAGATTTTTTATTTTAATTAGATATTCAGATAGCAGAGCTCTTGAGGGTATTACAATAATTATGTCACCTGCTGTTTCTTTTATTAATTCTTGAAACAGGTATGATTTGCCAGCACTTGTTGGAGCTGAAAATGAAAAGTTTGTATATCTTTTTATAGAGTTATAAGCATCTGCTTGCACAGGCGTAAAAGTGTGCCCTGTGTCTGCTACAATTGCTTCGGCATATGAGTTATAAATCGCTTCGATGAAAGAATTTGGCTCACCAATCTTATAAAACAAACCCATAAGAAACATAAGCTTGGATTCATAATTCGTAAATATCTTTGCTTGATACTTTTTAAGGAATGATAAAGTTTCTAGATGATTCTGATTAATGGGTCCTTCTTTATGAAAGTCATATAGAATCCCTTCAATCAAATCACTGGTAAAATCAGAAGTGAACAAACTTTCGTTTAGCATATTTCAACTGCCACTAAATAAAGCTCTTTATGCTTAACAATTTCACATATTATATCGGAGTCCAAAGCATTATTAAAAATCGTTAAAATGTTATCTCCGTTAAAAGAAAATGCGGCCGTATAACCTTTATGTCCGTTTACTATATGTTTAATGGTATCATCCTCTAGGAATGGCTGTAGCCATAGTAATTCGCCATCGTCTTTATTATTAATAAAATCACCAATTTGATCTAAGGCTTTGGCTCTAGGTGTTCCTTCTAAACTAAATTTTGCTTCTCCGAAGATTAAGTATTTATTCGAGCTTACCGAGTGAAAATCAAAACCAGGATTACCGGAAATCTTTTCTTTTAATAACTCTGCCAAGGGTATTTTGACATGAGAGAATTCTGTTTCTAAAGCGTGAAGTGCTGAATATGAAACGATGTATTCTCCAATATCAACAGTAATGTTAGTTGTTACTTTAGAGATAATATCGGTTACTATTTTGTTTATAGTCTTTTCGGCATTATTCCTAAAGGTAATCTTGGATATCGCGTCTAAATTATTTATCCAGCTAGTGTTTGAAATATGTTGTTCGAATTCTTGAACAATCGGTTTAAAATCAGAAATCTTTATATGTATACAGTTAATTTCACAGTCACATGAAGAAGACAAATCTCTAACATCTTTTTTGTCTATTACGCTTATCTTCATGTAGAATATCTTCTAGGGATATGGCATGCAGCCCTTAAAGACAACTTTTTTATATTTCGTTTCATTATAATTGTTTCACAAGGGTTTAGAATGTGATATTAAGAAAAAATTTCAACAACTCAAACAATCTACATCAACTTTTGTATCAACCCTCCAAGCGTGTTGCGGAAGTGGTGGTCAAAGCTCTGTCCTTCCACCCTAAACCCGGCCGTAGTGGATACCGGCTATGCGCCCAATGCCTCGCGCAGGTATGAACAGAGGACGGGGCTACACTTCCATAGCAGCACCTTTCCACGTTCTTTAATTCCTCTTTATTTTCTACTTTTACAACCATTGTCACTTCATCATTTAGCGACATATCCTCCGCATATCCTAGCCGTGTTCCAGGCGTATCCTAGGCTACTTTAATGCGTGAAAAGGCGTGGTTAATTAGTCAACTGGAAATCCCTAGCTGTCGTGGATCCTCAGCACCACCCTTCGACGGGCTCAGGGTGACACCCACTGCACCCACCCCCTTTTTCAATTCCCCTCCCCAAATCCCCAAACATTTCCCTACCTTCATACACGTATGCAAATTCTCTCAAAATACAACGAGACCTTTCAAAAAGCCCTTCAACGATTAAATGAAAACCAGCTTAAGGCGGTAAACCGCATAGAGGGGCCGGTACTGGTAATTGCTGGTCCGGGGACAGGGAAAACACAAATACTTGCTGCCCGTATCGGGAAGATACTTTTAGATACTGATACGCAGCCTCATAATATACTTTGCCTTACCTATACCGATGCCGGGGCCGTGGCTATGCGCAAGCGGCTGTTTGACTTTATTGGTCCGGAGGCCTACCGGGTGAATATTTATACTTTCCATGCTTTTTGTAATGATATTATACAGGAGAACCTGGATTATTTCGGAAAGCTGGAACTGGATCCGATCTCTGACCTGGAGCGCATTGATTTATTCAGAAGGCTGGTAGACAGTTTCGGGAAGGATCATCCTTTAAAGCGTTTCCGCGGGGATGTGTATTACGAGATTGGCCGTTTGCAGGAACTGTTTTCTATTATGAAGCGGGAGGATTGGTCGGCGACCTATATTTCTGAGAAGATTGACGAGTTTAAGGATCTGGTAGAATGCTGTGAACCCGACTCGGCCTATTATAAAACTTATAAATACGCTAAGAAGTACTTAAATAAGGAGGCGGGTTCGCTAAAGCCGGCCTTTACTGAGCTGTGCGAAAAGCTCGAGCTGCTGCGTGCGGCGGTAAATGAGTATCCGCGTTACCAGAAAATGATGCAAGACGCCCACCGTTATGATTATGATGACATGATTATTTGGGTGCTGGATGCCTTTAAGGCGGATGAAAATTTTCTGCTGAATTACCAGGAGCGCTACCAGTATATTTTGGTGGATGAATACCAGGATACGAGCGGTGCGCAGAATGAGCTGATTAGTTTATTGATTAGTTACTGGGAAACGCCGAATATTTTTGTTGTGGGCGATGATGATCAGTCGATTTTTCGTTTCCAGGGGGCCAACGTTCAGAACATAGAGGATTATAACAGCAGGTATGCGAAGGATCTGTACCGTGTAATGCTGACAGATAATTACCGTTCGAGTCAGCATATATTGGACACGGCCCGGGTGCTTATTGAACACAATACCGAACGGGTGAACCTGCCGGGACTGAGCAAGTTTTTGAATGCGAAGAATGAAGTGCATTTAGACAGCAAGGTGATTCCGGAGATAAAAGCTTATTCGAGCCAGTTTCATGAGTTTGCGGCGATAACTGCTGAGATTTCGCAACTGATTGAAAAGGGAACTGCGCCGGAAGAAATTGCGGTGATTTATAAGGAGCATCGCTCGGGTTTGGAGCTGGCCAGGTATTTCCATCTGAAAGGCATCCCGATTAATACTAAGCGGAAGGTTAATATTCTGACTGAGCCTTTCGGACAAAAAATAGTGAACATTCTGCGCTATCTGGCGATTGAGAATGAGTTTCCGTTTAAGGGGGATGAGTTGCTGTTTAAGATCATGCATTATGATTTTTACGAGATTGCGCCCATAGATGCTGCCAAGATTAGTGTGGAGGTTAGCGAGCACAACAAAAATCATAAAGACAAAACATCGATCCGTTCAAAGATTCAGCAGATAGCGCAAAAAACCGGACTGACCTTGTTTGATACCGAGAGCCATAAACAGATTAAACGCTTAAGCGAGGATCTGGAGTTCTGGATAAAGGAATCGAATAACCTGACGATTCAGAACCTGTTCGAAAAGATTATGGTGCGTGGGGGAATTTTGGCCTACATTCTGAAATCGCCTGATAAAACCTGGCTGATGCAGGTGATCTCCTCTCTGTTTAATTTCCTGAAAGAGGAAACTCGAAAAAAGCCGGATCTGGCGCTGAAGGATTTTATTACTTTATTGGATTTATTGGAAGAAAACGATTTGTCGCTCGAGCTGCATCAAACTATTTTCCACCAGCAAGGGGTGAATTTCCTTACCTGCCATGGCTCTAAAGGTTTGGAGTTTGAGCATGTGTACCTGATTGGCAGCACGAAAAATGTGTGGGAGAAGAAACGCAAAATGAGTTCGGGCTATAAATTACCGGATACGGTATTTTCTTCGCTGCCATCATCCAGCAACGAAGAAGAGTTGCGGCGCTTGTTTTATGTAGCAATTACCCGGGCGAAGAAGCATTTAACGATTTCTTTCCCCGAGCTGGATGCGAAAGGAAAGGATTTGGAGCCGACGGTATTTATCGGAGAGATTCTTTCGAAAACTGATCATGTTATTCAGCGGAGGGAAGTTGCTGAGGATATTCTGACGGATTTCTTCGTACTGCAGTTTACTGAAGATGATAAGCCATCTGTCGGTTTGATCGATAAAGAGTACATCACCAAACTATTGCAGAACTACTCTTTGAGCGTTACGCATTTGAACAATTACCTGGATTGTCCGCTTAAATTCTATTTCCAGAACCTGATACAGGTGCCGAGCGGCAAGAACGAAACCATGACCTTTGGATCGGCGGTGCATTGGGCGCTGAACAAGCTGTTCCGCTCTTTGCAGGAGAACGATAACGAGTTTCATGGTTTGAATAAGTTTCTGGATGATTTTTACTGGTACATGAAACGCAACCGCGAAGCATTTACGGATGAGCAGTATAAGCGCAGAATTGAATATGGGGAAAAGATTCTTCCCGACTTTTACAATAAGTATTTAGATACCTGGGAGAAAGTTACCGTAACCGAATACGCCATTAAAAATGTGGAGGTTGATGGTGTGCCGATTAAAGGGGTGCTGGATAAGCTGGAGTTTAAAGGAAGCCAGGTAAATGTGGTGGATTATAAAACCGGAAGCTTTGAGCGTGCGAAGTCGAAGTTTAAAGGTCCGGATGAGAAAAACCCGAACGGGGGCGATTACTGGAGACAGGCGGTGTTCTATAAAATTTTGGTTGAAAACGACAGGCGGAAGAACTGGGAAGTGCTGAGTACAGAGTTTGATTTTATTGAGCCGGAAAAGAATGATTATCATAAACAGCCTGTTCTGATTAAACCGGAAGATCTGACTTTGGTGCGGACGCAGATTAAAGAATCGTATCAAAAGATCTTGAATCACGAGTTCACAGGTTGTGGGAAAGAGGATTGTAACTGGTGTGCATTTGTGCGAAGCAATTTTAGCAAAACCGAAGATCTGCTGGAAGATTTGGGTATGGAAGAATCGGCTTAAAGAGTTGACAAACAGAATTTAGCAGCCGAATATTATCGATTTAATAAATAAAAAAATAATTAAAACCAAAATCTGTTCCCATTACAGGACAAAACAGTGTAGTTATTTGGGGAAAGTGATTACTAAATTACACATTTCATTAAAAACTCAAATAATTCTTAATATTTTCTCAAAAAATGTAAACAATGTTTGCTAAAAATAGGTAGTAACTGTACTTATTGAAATCATGCAAACGAGATACCTCTACCTGTTAAGGTTCATTTTAGGCTTAAGTGACCTTATACTCATTAACATCTGTTTTTTTGTTGGCTTTCACCTGGCCAACAGGTTTGGTGGCAATATAGACAATGACATTTACCGCCAGAATATATTAACCTGTAACCTGATCTGGTTTTTGTGCACGAGCATGTTCAGGTTATATGGAGAACACACCATCTATAAGTTGGAGCTGATTTACCGGGCTACCTGGCGAAGTATAGCTTTACATGCTTTTTTATTTTTGATATACCTGTTTTTTACCAACCACATAACCTTTCCACGAGAATTTCTAGCTGCGTTTTACTCGCTTGTAGTTTTAGGATTTCTTTTAAGCCGGTTTACCGGGACGGCTTTCCAGGAAATGCTCCTTCGCAACTTCGACCTCAGGAAAGCAGTAGCTGTATTGGGTATGAATCCGGGCGGATTAAAATTAGCGGCTTTTCTTGAGCAGCAAAGCAGTGTAAATTTTGTGGGCTTTTTAGGTGAAGAAGGATTTTACGTTGATCCGAACGGTCAATTGCTGCCAGCTGCTTCAGAGCAATTGAAAAAAGCAGCAACTGCCGGTGTGAAAGAGGTCTTTGTATCGCTTACGCCGGATAGGATGGAAGATATTCCTCATTTGTTGAAAGAGGGCGAGAGGCAATGCGTGCGATTGAAGTTCGTACCCGACTTTACCTCGGGGCAGGCCTCTTTCAGAATTGATCACATGGGCGGTTTTCCGGTATTATGTGTGCGTAAGGAGCCTTTGGAGGATATTGAAAACAGGGTGAAAAAACGCTTTCTCGATGTGACTTTCAGCTTATTTGTAATCGTATTTATTTTTAGCTGGCTATACCCGATCCTGGCCCTGCTGATCAAAATGCAAAGTCCCGGTCCGGTACTGTTTAAACAGTTAAGGAGCGGCAGAGATAATCAGCCTTTCTGGTGCTACAAGTTCAGGAGCATGCGAATGAATGACGATAGTAATAAACGCCAGGCCAGTAAAAACGACGACAGGATAACACCGATCGGCAAATTTATGCGCCGCACCAGTCTTGACGAACTTCCACAATTTTTCAATGTATTGTTCGGGCACATGAGCGTTATCGGCCCAAGACCGCATATGCTGAGCCACACCGAAGAATATCGTGCCCTTATTGATAAATATATGGTTCGCCAGTTCTTGAAACCAGGAATAAGCGGATGGGCTCAGGTGAACGGATATCGTGGAGAAACCAGGGAGCAGTGGCTGATGGAAAAGCGGGTGGAGCATGATATCTGGTACATGGAAAACTGGTCGGCAATGCTTGATATCAGAATCATTTTCATGACGGTGATCAACATTTTCCGGGGTGAAGAAAATGCCTACTAACAGGGATTTTTTCTTAGGCTACAGTTAACGGTTTTGCTTAAAACAAACAACTTTTAAATGATAGTGTTCATTTATCATATTAACTATTAACCACTTAAAACTAAAAACAACTCATATGAAAGGTACTCTTACGAAAAGACAATTTTTGACCAGAAGAAGTGCTTTTACGCTAAATTGCGTATTAGTACTTGGCTTATTTCTGAGCTTATCATCCTGCAGATCTTACCAGGAGATCCCATATTTTCAAGATCTAACCAGAAAATCAGTAACGCAGGAGCAAATCAACAATTATTCTCCGCTGATTATACAGCCGAATGACATTATTGGCGTGAATGTAATGAGCTTAAATGCTGATGCGTCTGCGGCTTTTAATTACAATCCTGAAAACAACCCGAATACCGGATATGTGGTAAACCAAAACGGCGAAATTAAATTGCCATTGGTAGGTGTGGTTAAAGTGGCAGGATTAAGTACCGAACAGGTACGCACTCAACTGCAAAAATCTTTGCTTACCTATCTCAAGGAGCCTACGGTTAACGTTCGCGTTTTAAACTTCAAGGTTTCTGTGCTGGGAGATGTAATGCGTCCGGATGTGTATACTGTGCCTGGAGAAAGAATTACTATTCCGGAGGCGCTGAGCCTGGCCGGAGACTTAAACATTACCGGCTTGCGTAATATTTTACTAATCCGCGAGATTAATGGTAAACGAGAATATGTTCCGATTGATTTAAAATCTAAGGCGCTTTTTAACTCGGAATATTATTACCTGAAAAATAATGATATGATTTACGTAGATCCTCATAAAACTAAATTACAAATTGCTGAAAACAACAAATTTAGTGTAGGACTGACTGTTCTTTCAATTCTCGCATTTGCTGCCACCCAAGCCCTTATAAGATAATGACAACAATGACTGCACCTCAAACAGAGATTTACCCGGTATTTGAAACTGAATCTTCGTCCAGTTTCCGGGAGACTCTTGACAAGTATTTGTATCACTGGCCCCTGTTTGTAATAGGTTTACTTTTTACGCTGGCTTGTGCATTCATTTACCTGAGAACTACTGATCCTGTTTATGAAGCTAAGGCAACGTTGCTGATACAAGATGAAAAGAAAACAACCAAGGAAGACCCTGCCCTTCAGGAAATCGACCTCACCGCTGGCTCTAAACTGGCAGAAAATGAGGTGGAGGTTTTAAAGTCGCGGCAATTAATTAACCTGGTTGTTAGAGACTTGCAATTGGGAACGGTGTATTCTAAAAAACGGCGAGTGACGGAGGAAGATTTATATGGAAAGAGTCCGGTAAAACTTACCTTATTGAGGTCTTCCGGCGATTTGCACGGACAGGCTCTTAAAGTGATAATTAAAGACAAGAATTATTTTTACCTGAAAGATGCTGATGGAGAAATGAAAACTCTGCGTTTTAACAAAGCGTACAAAAACAGCATTGGAACATGGAAGCTGGAGCCAACAGACTTTTTGGGAGATTATAAAGACAGTGAAATTAAAATTACTGTGAACGACCCTGAAGCTGTTGCTACTCAAGTTCAGGCTGATCTGAGTGCTACACTTTTAAATAAACAGGCTCCGGCAATTGGTTTGTCGATTGTTGATCCTGTTGCAAAGCGCGGTAAAGATATTCTGAACCAGCTTATCACTCATTACAATCAGGCTACAATTTCCGAAAAGAACAGAATAACACAAAGCACTCTTAATTTCATTGATCAGCGGCTTGATTCGCTTGCGAAAGAATTAAACACCGCCGAGAAAGAAGTTGAAGGCTTTAGAAGCAGCAGAGGTTTAACTGATATTTCTTCGCAATCGCAGGTTTATCTTGAAAATGTTCAGAACAGTGATAACCAGCTGAATCAGGTAAATGTGCAGTTAAGCGTTATTCAAGGTATCGAACGGTATATCAATTCGGGCGCTAACAATCGTGTTCCTTCAACATTAGGAATAGAAGATCCGGCTCTGAATAGCTCCATCGGACAGTTAGCACAGCTACAGCTTGAAAGAGAGAAGTTGCTGGCAACTACTCCGGAAGGAAGTCCATTGTTTGAGCCTGTAAACAGGCAGATTCAAACAACTAAAGCTTCTATCAGAGAAAGTGTGCGGAATATCAAATCATCTTTACTGGCTACCAAAAATCAGTTGCAGTCGTTCAACTCACAATTTGAATCGTCTATCCGGAGTATACCCGGACAAGAGAGACAATATGTAGGCATGAAAAGACAGCAGGGTGTTAAAGAAGGGCTTTATGTTTATTTACTGCAAAAACGTGAAGAAATTTCGTTGAGCTATGCCTCTACTATTGCAGATGCCCGGATTGTGGATAATGCTTATGTAGGCTTTGTAAAAAACCCTAAAACACCTTTGGTATATAGCATGGCATTTTTGCTGGGTTTGGTGCTGCCGGTAAGTTTTATGTATGGCCGCGATAAAATTCATAACCGCATAACTAACCGCAAGGAAATTGAAGATATCATCGGCAATCCGATTTTAGGCGAGCTGTCGTATGAAAAGACTAAATCTCCGATCGTTGCTCTCGATAAAAGTAATTTTGTAATTGGCGAAGAGTTTAGAACCTTACGTACCAACCTGAATTTCCTGCATGAGAAAAAACAGAGCGGTAGGGTAACTTTACTTACTTCGAGTATCGCCGGCGAAGGAAAAAGTTTTGTGAGCAGTAATCTCGCGCTTACTCTTGCGGCTTCATCGCGCAAAACAATTCTATTAGAGCTGGATTTGAGAAAGCCAAAGGTTTCTCAAATGTTTAAACTTCCGCATGCCCACCCCGGTATTAGTAATTACCTCAACGGTGGTTCTTCTATCGAGGACATTATTCAGCCTTCGGGGGTTCATCCTAATCTGGATATTATCGGAAGCGGACCATTCCCTTCTAATCCATCCGAGCTTTTGGAATTGCCTGAAGTGGATGTTTTGTTTGCATGGCTTCGCGCAAATTACGACGATGTAATCATCGACACTCCGCCCATTAACCTGGTAACGGATGCGATGATTTTGACAGGCGTTGCAGATGTAACACTGTATATCATCCAGCAAGGGTATACCTACAAGTCGCTGTTACCATTTATCAAGAAGCTATTTGTCGACCAGCACTTCCCGAAAATGAAGATTGTTTTTAACGGTATTGAAAAAGGCCGCTACGGTTACGGTAAAAACTATGGCAATAATTACTATCAGGAGGATATTAAAAGCCGGAATTCCTTCTTTAAAGATTTCTCTAAGAGACTTTAAAGATCCCCTGAATATTGGCGCAGAACAAAAGCATTATCTCTTATCTGAGGGATAGTGCTTTTGAGCCGCCGGGGGTTTGATAAGCGGATCGACACAGGAACTTTACCAGGTTCTTTTTTTTACAGAATTCTATTATGCTTCAATGTTGTGATTCTGCGTCATGACATTGAAGCTTATAAATGATATCTGATTCTTTAATTACAGAAAGACAATCGTTAATAAATGCAGTACTCAAATCCATCGATACCAATGCCAAGCCGTGTCGGGCGGACCGTAAATTATCCCAAGTATGGTGATTTAAGTAACCTTATTGAGCTTAAAAAAGTTGCTAAGTCTTGTCTGTACGCCAATTTTGGTGCTTCATTTATCTATTTCGTTTCTTTTTTACTTGTCCCCGATTCGCATACCCTTGCGGTAAGCTGCGGAGTATTAGCAATTCTGATTTCCTTGACACCGCTGTATTATGCAATTTCAAACAAACGTTTTGAAACACTTTTCAGCTGCATCAGCATTTTCAATATAGCGCCTATCTGGTTTTTATATCTTGAAGCAGTTTTGCCGGGTTATGATGCGTTTGTTTACAGTCCGCCTGTATACCGCATGGAAGCTTTTTTCTGGATCGCCATCTTCCTGGTATTTGCGAACATGTTCTATCTGCTTCTCTGGAAAACGGGAACCGAATTTTCAATAAATGTGTTTTCTTTTCTAAGAAGTGTAAGGATCAAACCAGGCACCTATGCCTTTTTAACCATTCTTGCCTTTGTAATACCTTTAACGGGATTTTACTTTTATTACGGATCTGTAGATAAACTCTGGATTTGGTTAACGGCCGGGCGTTCTGATGCCGGAAAGGAATTAGTTGAAGCATCTGTTGGGCGCTACGGAGGCTTGATGAATCCACTTAACTATCTTTTTATGTTAACCCCCATGTTTGGGGCAATTGCTATCGTTTCATATAAACGATGGACAGGGATTATGCCGGTACTCTGCATCCTGCTTTCATTTGCTGTAATTTTTGTATTCTTTTTAGGCGGTTCCCGCGGAACAATGATGTTCGTGGCAGCACCGGTGCTGTTTTTTATTTTTTATTATAACTGGCATCATGGACTGAAATTCTGGATTCCTGCGCTGCTTTCTGTCTTTTTACTGATCGGAGTGATGGAGTTTCAAGTCCGGTTTAGAGGTAATCTGCTGGAAGTAATGTCAAATCCGGAGAAGGCGGCTAAAGAAAATGATTTAAAATCAGTCACAACATTTGATCCTTCACACTCACATCGCGATAATAATACCTATTTGCTTTGCCTGGCTATAAAGGGGTATCCCGACAAGTATAAGTTTCAGGGCTTCAGCGATCTGTTTGCGATTTTGGTAAACCCAATACCCCGAGCTATCTGGCCTAATAAACCGGTGTTGGGAGGGGCGAAAGATCTTTCGGAGCAATCTCAGTTCATTCTTGACGGTCCTCTGTTTATGGGTACAACAAGTTTAACCTATTCTGTTGTAGGCGAGGCGTACATGCAACAAGGTGTTTGGGGATTATTGGTGTACGGGGCTATTTATGGCCTGTTTGTGCTCTTTTTTGATGGAACAATATTTTATACCAGGTCTAAACAGCCTTTGGCCGCAGGTATCTTGGGTGCTGGTGTGTTTCTCTCTTTTTGGGGATTCAGGTCTTTCTTTGCACTGATGTCATTTGTATACCCTATCGGATTATTGATAGTCAGTATCATTATAATTCAAGCTTTAAGAAGAGCATTAAAATAAGAATTGATGGAGAGCGGATGGAATATAGAATTGTTTAAAAATGTTTATGCACTATGTATAATAACTCTTTATTGATAAGCCCTATGGAGGTAAAGAGGCAGATTAACTATGTAAAATCTAGCTCTTTAGATAATTTAGCAGAGCTGAAAAAGCTGGCTAAAGCCTGCTTATTAACTCAATTTGGCTCCACATTTATCTATTTTTTTTCCTCTCTGCTATTTCCCGAGTCGCACACTCTTGCAGTAAGCTGCGGTGTGATCGCAATCATAGCAGCCTTAACTCCACTTTTTTATGTGTGGTCCAGGAAGAAATTCCATTTGCTGTTCAGCTGCATTAGTATTTTTAATTTGGCGGGCATTTGGTTTCTGTATTTAGAAGCAGTTTTGCCTGGTTACGATGCCTATGTGTATAGTAAACCTGTATACCGGATGGAAGCCTTTTTCTGGGTGGCGGTGTTCCTGACGTTTGTAAACCTGTTTTATATAATCCTCTGGAAAAGCACCAGTAGGTTTTCTATTAAAACGTTTTCCTTTTTACGAACCATTAAAATTAAGCCGGCGGTTTATGCATGGCTTACAATCTTTGTTTTTGTCGTTCCGCTGATAGGCTTTTATTATTACTATGGCAGCGCCGATAAATTATGGATCTATCTTACCGCCGGACGTTCGGAACAAGGGCTTGAACTATTGGAAGGCACCACCGGTGGAATGGGAGTTTTGGTGAATCCCTTGAAATGGATATTTCAATTAACCCCAATGTTTGGTGCTATTGCATATGTGTCGGCTAAAAACAGAAAAGGTTTATTGCCTTTGCTGTCGGTAATATTTTCGGCGCTGGTAATGTTTGTGTTCTTTTTAAGTGGCTCGCGCGGGATTATGATTTTTGTTGCTGCTCCCGTGTTATTCTTCCTGTGCTATTATAACTGGCACCGTGGTCTCAAATTTTGGATCCCCGCTATAATGGGCTTTATATTATTAATCGGGGTGATGGAGTTTCAGGTTCGGTTTAGAGGAAATCTGCTCGAAGTAATCGCAAATCCCGAAAAGGCAGCTAAAGAGAACGATTTAAAATCTGCAACTACGTTCGATCCGTCAAAATCTCATCGGGATAATAACACCTATCTATTCTGCCTGATATTGAAAGGCTTTCCGGATAAGTATGAATTTAAGGGATTTAACGGCTTGTTCGCCACACTTGTTAACCCGGTTCCAAGAGCTATATGGCCGAATAAGCCCGTTTTAGGAGGCGCTAAGGATTTATCAGAACAGGATCAGTTTATTCTCGATGGCCCGCTCTTTATGGGAACTACCAGTCTGACATTTTCTGTAGTCGGCGAAGCTTATATGTCGAAGGGAATTATTGGTTTATTGGTTTATGGTATTCTTTATGCACTGTTCCTGATCTTTTTCGACGGCGTATCATTTTACGGCAGAAATAAAGAACCTCTGCCCGCTGCAATGCTGGGTATTGGAGTCTTTTTGGCTTTTTGGGGCTTCCGGTCGCTTTTTGCGCTGGTATCCTTTATATATCCTATCATATTCCTGATCATTATTATGAACATAATAGGTTTTTTAAAGAAAATATAAACCATGAGATAAGCTTTCGCTTTTACAATCTGGTTAATTAATGATAAAATGAAGATTACTTATAGCTCACCAAATCGGTCACATCATTATCCATACGCACAGGCAATGCATCGCGCAGGATATTTACATGCCTTTATTAGTGGGTTTAGTCGCTTAAGTCCCCGCTCGCCCTTGCCCGAGCTCGGTGATTTATTAAAGCGTCATGATGTCAATCAAACCTTATTTCTGGCTACGCTTAAGTTTAAAGCGCCGGCCCTGATCAGGGAGTATTTCCGGCATGCTTCCTTCCGGAGATTAGATGCTGCTTCGTACAAATGGGCAAAAGAATCGGATGCTTTTATCTACTACCGTAGTCAGGGATTACGGACTACAAGGAAACTTCATGCAGAGAAATCCGGCGTGCTCTGTGTAATGGAAGAAGTAAATAGCCATGTTGAATTTGCAGATGAAATTTTGCGTGCCGAATATCAAAGTCTGGGACTAAAAGGAACATTTGAAAAGGAGCCGGATTTCGATTTACGGCTGGAAACCTATGAAGAGTCGGATTTTATTCTCTGTCCCTCAGAGTTTGTAAGAAGATCATTTTTAACGAAGGGCTTTTCGAAGGATAAGCTGCTAAAGGTGAATTTTGGTTTTCCGGCAATCGAGATCGGATCAAACAAAGGCGGAGAAAACCAGGATGATACTTTTCGGATAGTGTATGTCGGACAGATTCATTACCGGAAAGGCCTGCGCTATGCTATTGAAGCTTTTAAAGCGCTTAAGCATCCCAAAAAGGAATTTGTAATTGTAGGTCCCGAAACACCGGTTACAGGGTTGGAGAAGGTCAGTATTCCCGATGGCGTTATTTTTACCGGCCCACTGAAGGGTAAAGAGCTTAAAAATCAGTATCGACGGGCCAGTGTTTTTGTGTTGCCAAGTCTGGAGGAAGGACTTGCATTAGTGCAGGGAGAGGCTTTGTCGTTTGGTGTACCCTTATTAATAACCAGCAATACCGGTGGCGATGACATTATTAGCGATGGTAAGGAGGGATTTATAGTTCCGCCGGCAGATGTTAAAGCATTAACCGAGCGGTTGCAGGAAATGGCAGACAATAAGTTTTTGCTGGAAGAGATGTCCGCAGCTGCCTTAGAAACCGCGCAAACACTAGGTAGCTGGGATGCTGCAGTTGCGAATCTGGTTTCACAATTGTCGGATGCGAAACGGCGTAAAGATTCTGCCGGAATTATTAGAGAAAACGTGTTGTAATAGTTTAATTCAAAATTTAAGTATGAAAAAAGTACTACTCTTATGGGCTCCACTTGCCGATTATACAGTTGCCAGCATGAGGCAATTAGCAAGCAGAGAAGATATGGAATTGTATATTATTTATCAGGCTGGAGATGTGAATGCTCCATATGAGGAATTTGATTTGTCTTTTTTTAAAAGGTCTTTCGCTTATTCAAAGCAACAGGAACAGCACTTAGCTGAGTTCTGCCAGAACCTGCAACCTGATGTTATAATAATGTCTTCATGGTCTTATAGTTTTTACATGAAAGTATCTAAGGCCTGTAGAAAGCGTGGAACGTATGTGGTTTCAACATTCGACGGACAGTGGAGAGCAACACTTAAGCAGCGCCTCGGCATTATAGTTTCGCCTTTCTTTTTAAAGCCGAGTATTGACAACTTTTTCGTGCCCGGAGACCGGCAGGCAAATTTCGCCAGGAAGTTGGGATACCCGAATCCTCTGATGGGATATTATAGTGCAAACGACAAGCGGTTTGCAAACCTTCCTGTAAATTCCGGAGAAAAGAAATTCGTTTTCGTTGGGCGCTTAGTTTCTGTAAAAGGCATTAGCAACCTTGTCGATGCCTACAAAAAGTACCGGGAGTCGGTGGAAAACCCATGGAACCTGATGATTTGCGGAAAAGGTGAATTGCAGCATCTCTGTGAAAACGTAGAGGGAATAGAGCTTCATGGCTTTTCGCAACCTTCCGAGCTTCCAAACAAACTTGCCTCGGCCAGATGCTTAGTTCTTCCGAGTTTATTTGAGCCCTGGGGACTGGTGATACACGAGGCCGCGTTGGCTGGCTTGCCAATCATTTCATCGTATGCCGCAGGCGCTTCTACTTTTTTTGTGAGAGATGGCCAAAATGGTTTTATAATAAATCCCGATGAGGAATCTCTTTGCAGGGCGATGATACAGGTTTCAACTTTAAGCTCGGAGAAATACGCTGAAATGTCTGCTAACAGCAAAACCCTCGGCTTGCTTTGGACTACCGAAAAATGGGCCGATTATGTTTATAGATATATATGTAACAGAGAAAGCTCGCAAACTAAGTTTGTTGAAGAAGAGGACAATCAGGGCATTTTAAACCTTAGCGAGGTTTCGGCCGGGGAGATAAATCCTGCGTAAAGGAATTGCAGCGTTAATTTAAATAAGAATGAAAGTATTAATTCTGGGAAGTTCCAATTCACGAAATGCCGGAGGCGTATTCAACAGCATAAGAATGTTAGGGCATAGTCTTCGCGCTCTGAAATCACCGGACGTGCAGTATTTAATGCACAGTGATGAATATTCGGAAGAAGACAGGAAATTTTATGCGCCAATGCCTTTGCACGATTATACTATAAAAGGTCCGCGGAATCTCGCGTTTTCAACAGATATCTTCAGCAAACTTCAACAGATTAAACCCGATATAATTCATACCCAGGGTATCTGGATGTATTTCTCGTATGTAAACAAAAGGTACCATTCTTTAACAAAAACCCCCTACGTTATTACACCGCACGGAATGCTGGATCCATGGCAGCTGAAGCAATCTTTTTCTAAAGACATCAAAAAGAAAATAGTATTAAGCTTATACGAATCAAAGCATCTGAAACAGGCAAATTGTATCCAGGCTTTATGCCGGTCGGAGTATGAATCTATCAGAGCTTTCGGTTTAAAAAATCCGGTTGCCATAATACCAAACGGTACAGAGCTGCCTAAGATAACTGAAAGAGACAGCGAATATCCGATACCTTGTCGCTGGAAACAGTCTGGTAATCGAAAAACCTTGTTGTTCCTCAGTAGAATTCATCATAAAAAAGGATTAGACAATTTATTACAGGGCTGGGCTTTAACAAAGCCAGAGACCCATAACTGGCAATTGGTAATTGCGGGAGAAACAAAAGACTCGGAATACATGCAGTCTCTGTTGGAGGCAACAAAAAAGCTTGGGATAACCGGAAGTGTTCAGTTTATTGGAGGACAGTTCGGGGCCAATAAAGAAACTTGTTTTATTGATGCGGATGCATTTATCCTTCCTTCATTTAGTGAGGGTTTGCCCATGGCTATTCTTGAGGCCTGGGCTTATAAGTTGCCTGTGATAATGACATCCTTTTGCAATATACCAGAAGGCTTCGAAAAACAAGCGGCGATACACATTGAACCACATCCCGAGAGTATTGCCTCAGGTATTCAGGAGCTTATTATGCTGCCTGGTTCTGAACGTAAACAAATAGGCTTAAACGGTTACACACTGGTGAAAGATAAGTTTACGTGGGAAAGTGTGGCGGAATCAACTTTGCAGCTATATAAGTGGTTGACCGGGGCGGGGAGTAAACCCGAATGCGTGTTAACTAGTTAATAAAGTATAGCTTAAAACAATTCGTTGGAAACAACTTTAGTAAGATATAGTTAAACATAAGCTTTAAAAGAGGTTTGAAGAGGGGCGAAAAAAGCTCAGCTTCCGCACAAGCTGCAAGAATTAAACTGTAATGATAATTAAACGCCATGCATAATCAGGACACCTACACTGGCCCCTCATTTACCTTGCGTAACCGTATTGCCAGGGTTATTTGGGGCATCACTGCACTGTTGTTATTCAGGTATTCACCTAAACCCCTGCATTCCTGGCGGTCTTTTCTGCTGCGATGTTTTGGGGCAAAAGTTGGCAACGGAGTGCATGTATACCCGGGGGTGAAAATATGGGCGCCCTGGAATCTGGAGCTCGACGATGAATGTGGCATCGCTAATGGAGCGATACTTTATAGCCAGGGTAAAATTACCATCGGAAAACGTGCTGTTGTTTCGCAGGGCTCACATCTTTGTGCGGGTACACATGACTATACCCTGCCGGGATTTCCGTTAATTACCCGGCCAATTTTTATTTCTGATCATGCATGGGTTGCCGCAGAATCTTTTATTCATCCAGGTGTAACTATTGGAGAAGGATGTGTTGTTGGGGCCCGCTCTGTGGTAACCAAAGATATGCCTGCATGGATGGTTTGCGCCGGTCATCCTTGCAAACCCCTTAAAGAAAGAATAATTAACGAAGGCAAAATTCAGTTAGACGCATTAGCAATAAGTAAATGATTTCAGTACTTATAATTACAAAGAATGAAGAACAAGATCTGCCGGGCTGCTTAAATTCAGTCTCGTGGTGTGATGACGTACATGTTTTTGACTCATTTAGTGTTGATAGTACTGTAGATATCGCAGAAAAAGCAGGAGCCAAAGTTACCCGGCGGAAATTTGACGGATATTCAACTCAGCGAAACGCAGCTCTGGAAGGCTTGCCATACAAATATCCCTGGATACTGATATTAGACGCCGACGAAAGAGTTCCCGCTAAGCTGGTAAAAAAACTTCAGCAACATATAGCCACTGCTCCCGAGTCTGTTAATGGATTTCGATTCAGAAGAAATGACTATATGGGAAAAACCTGGTTAAAGTATTCGCAGATCTCGCCCCTCTATATCCGACTCGTGCGAGCCGGAAAGGCGAGGTATCATCGGGAGATTAACGAAGTACTCGAGGTAGATGGTAGAGTGCAGGAAATTGACGGCTACTTCGAACATTATCCTTTTTCTAAAGGTATCATTCACTGGATTACCAAGCACAATCAGTACTCGTCAATGGAAGCTGTACGGTGGATTGAAGAACACAAAACCAACATGAAGTTTTCTTTTAAAAAGGCGCTGTTCAGTTCTGACTTTAGTGAAAAACGGTATCACCAGAAGGGATTATTTTATAAACTGCCATTTAGACCAGCCCTTAAATGGTTTTACATTTTATTATGGCGAAAAGGGATACTGGATGGTGCAGCGGGTATAAAATATGCATCGCTGCAGGCGATTTACGAGTATTTAATTGTTATCAAGACAGGCGAAATCTTAAATAGTAAACAGAAGTAAAGTAGAAGAACGTGAACTAAAGACTTGCATTTAGTCTTTACTTAAAAACTAAATTGATTATGTTGACAATGACACATAAATATGGATGGACATCGGGCAAGGCTGAACCAAGCCATTCTTATTTATTACCTGCCGCCCTTAGCTTACTTAAAAGGTTTGAAGTAACATCTATGCTTGATATCGGAACCGGAAACGGGTCAAGCCTTCCTGCGTGGAAATCGCAGGTTAAACATGTAGCCGCTATGGAGCCAGACCAGGAAGGCTTCAATTATGCCAGGCAAAACGAAGGGGCAGATGTGAGACAGCTCGGCGTAGGGCAGGAATTGCCCGAGGAATGGAAGAGAAATTTTGATGGAATAGTTAGTTTGGAGGTAATTGAGCATTTATTCAATCCGTCCGACATGGTGCAAACTTGCCATCAGGCTCTCAAACATGGCGGGGTAGTAATTATCTCGACTCCTTACCATGGTTATTTAAAAAATATGGCTTTATCGCTGGTTAATCTATGGGATTTTCATCATGATCCTATCAGAACCGGAGGCCACATAAAATTTTGGTCACGCGAGTCACTTTCAAAGCTTTTTAGTGAGAGAGGTTTCAAAGAGGTGCATTTTGAAGGTGTAGGAAGAGCACCATATTTATGGAAATCGATGATAATGGTATTTCAGAAAGATTAATTCAACCAACCTTATGATTTCAGTTTTAATTTTAACAAAGAACGAAGAGCAGGACCTGCCTTCGTGCCTTGCTTCGGTAGCCTGGTGCGATGATGTGCATGTATTTGATTCGTTTAGCGATGACCGGACTACAGAGATTGCCATAAACGCAGGTGCTAAGGTTATCCAAAGAAAGTTCGACAACTGGTCTGCGCATCAAAACTGGGGTTTGAATAATATAAATTTCAGATATCCCTGGGTGCTTTATATCGATGCCGATGAACGCGTTTCGGAAAGCTTGTGCAAAGCATTGAAAGCATTTAATCCAGATACCAGCCCTGCTGTGGCCTACAATATTTTGAGGAGAGACTTTGCCTGGAATGGTGTTTGGCTAAAGCATGCGCAAATTTCTCCTTATTACCTGCGTCTTTTCAGACCCGAAAAAATGCGTTATGAACGTTTGGTTAATCCCGTTTCCTTACCGGATGGACCTACCGGGCGACTTGAGGGATACTTAGACCATTATCCATTTAACAAAGGGTTTAAATTCTGGATCCAAAGGCATTTGGGTTATGCCGACATGGAGGCATCCACCCGCTTAAAGGATATTGAGAGCGGAAAATCATTTTCTATCCGGAAAGCCCTGTTTGATAAAGACTTTAGTACCCGCCGCTTTCATCAAAAAGGCCTTTTTTATAAATTACCGGGAAGACCAGTCATCAAATGGCTATACATGGTTTTCGTCAGAATGGCATTTCTTGACGGCTCTGCGGGCCTTACCTATTCAACCCTTCAGTCAATTTATGAATATTTCATCGTTTTACGGACAAACGAATTATTGAACGATCGAAAAATCAGACAAAAGATTGAATTGGCAAAGATCAGCCTTAAAAAAGAATCCTTTGTTCAGGAGAATATTTAAGGCATCAGTTTTTTAATAACTTGTTTAGACCTGTGCTCAAATAAGCCGTAATTTCTTATAATATGGAAACGCCAGCGTTCATAAGACGAACGGCTTTTCCATAAATTATAACGTGGAAAAACCTGATTCATCAACATGTCTTCCCAGGCCTTTGTGATGGTTTCTTCAGTAAATTCACGGGCCTTGTTCTTTCCGTTTTCAACAAATTGTGTGTAATAATCGGAATCTTTCTGTAATCGAAGGATCGCGTTTAATGCCTCCTGTTGTGTTTTAACCCGGATATAATCTTTACCGGGAGTGCCAACCTGCCTGTAAGCAGAATCAAAGCCCCCTATAAAAGGAATACCCGCGTGCCAGGCATTAAAAAGCTTGCTGGGCGGTTTATTATTATAAGGGTTAGAATCAAAACTTCTTATACCTATCAAAACATCTATCGAACTCAGGTTGTGCCACGAATCGTTCGATAAGGTTATAAATTCAATTTCATACGGTTCTAATATTCTTTTCCAGTTCTCTACAGTTCCTGCCAGGTTTTTATTAAAGGTTTGTCCTGCGTAAGCAACAGTTTTGACTTTAGTTCTGCGCGGATCCCTCTGTATCAAACCTGGTTGCACCCAGTGCGGAACATAAGAGGTGTTAAGCTGCAATTGGTTTTTATTTTGCACAATGTGATATTGTGACCAGTGTCTGCGAGGATAATCTGCCTGTACACAAACAATGAAGTGCGTGTCTTTACCTTTTAAATTCAGTAAGGTATCCGAATGGATTATATTAATACGATCGGTTAATAATTTATTGGAACAAATGATGTCTAAGCTTCCGGACTTGGAGAGGTTTAAATAAGTTTGAAGGCACCAGGTTAACTCGCCCTGTGCGAAAATTTTAGCCGCAAGCTCTTTGTTATTTTCTACTACCTCTGCCAATGATCCTAATTGGGTATAATTAGAAATTTCAGAGTCCGTATAATCTATTATAAAGTTAAACATAGAATATTTTCAAAATAATTAGCAATGAGGTGTAAGCCTCGGGCTGAATTAATTTTTCTGTTTATAGTATTTATTTTTTAATAAGGCTTTTTATAGCATGTTTAAGTTCATGCTCCGTTAAGCCAATACGTTGTTTTATATTAAACCTGTTTTGTTCATACCCCTGTCGGGATTTCCATAAATCGTATCGGCTCATAACAGGCCCGGTCAGGATTTTTACCCACTGATCTGCAATAGAGCTTTCGTTATATTCCGAAACTTTCTGTCTTCCTTTCTGCACAAGCTTTGAATAAAGAGCCGGATTATCTCTAAGTTGTAACACCGCAGCCAGAGCTTCTTCGGGCGTTTTAGCTAATATGTAGTCTTCGCCAGGCGTGCCAACCTGCGAAAATGCGGAGTCTTTACCACCCACAAAAGGGATGTTGGCATGCCATGCGCTAAATAGTTTTGTAGGGGGCTTTGTGTCGTACGTTTGCGAGTTAAAACCTCTGATTCCAATAAGTACGTCAATATCTTTAAGGTTGTGCCATGAACCGCCTTCCAGGGTTACAAACTCAATGTTATGAGGGCCAAATAGCTTTTTCCATTGCTCCACAGAGCCGGCAAGGTTACCATTAAAAATTTCTCCGGCATAAGCCACCCTTGTAACACCTTCCCTGCTTTCATCTCGTTTAATTAGGCCTGGTTGTACCCAATGCGGAACATAGGACGTATTTTCTTCCAGCTGTTTTTTATTTTGCACAATATGAAAATGCGCCCATCTTCTCTTTGGATAATCTGCTCTGATGCAAACTATAAATTGAGATGAATCACCTTTCATTTTTAGCAATTGATCTGAATGGATGATATTTATAGAATCAGAGCACAGTTTATCAGAACATTTAACTGGCAACTCGTTTCTTTTTGCCAGAATTAAATATGTTTGAAGACACCAGTTTAAATCGCCTCTTGTAAAAACCTTCACCGGATCCTGGATGCCAATTCTTATATATTCTTCGAGTGATCTGTCTGTGCTATCAATTATGAAATTGAACATAGGCAATAATCTATGGAATTTTCAAAGGATCTACTTTTCATTTGCGACTTTAATAAAATAAAATAAATTTCAATAACAGTTTGGAATTACATGAAAACACTTTTATCTATTTTATGTTTCCCTAATAATCTAATTTCTTAAACAAATAATTTCAGTTTAACCCTTTATCATCTATTCTCTTGGATAATACATTTAAGAAGATTTTTAAGGCATCAGGTGCTTCTGCCTTTGGTCAGATAATTAATATTGTTAATCAGTTAATTCTCGTACCCGTTTATTTGAAGTTTTGGGGCCCCGGATTATACGGCGAATGGCTGATTTTAAGTGCAGCCCCCTCCGTAATTGCAATGGCCGGCGATTTGGGATTCGGTACTGTTGCCGCCAATGAAATGAACTTATGCGTAGCAAAAAATAACCGGCTCGGTGCTTTAAAGGCTTTTCAAAATACCTGGATAGTGATTACGTCTTTTTCGATTTTGTTTTTTGCAATTGTATTCGGACTGGTAAGCTTTTTACCAATAAGCGACTATTTGAATATTAGAGATATTCCAGAATACGACTCGAAGGTTATTCTTTTACTATTCATCGTAAATATCCTTGTTATTCAGCAGAACGGGCTTTTATTAGGCGCTCTGCGATCGGAGGGTAATTATGTAATCGGAATGACGATTGGAAATTTCGGCAGAATAGCAGAATTATCACTCATTATTCTGGCGCTGGCATTTTTTCATGCAAGCCCCATACACGTCGTTTTTATAACATTATCTGTGTCAATTACAGCTTCTGTCGTTTATCGATCAGTGTTGTTTAAGCGTAGCAGGTGGATACATTACGGTGTCACTCATTTTTCATCATCCATGATAAAGGAACAGTTACCACTGGCTTTTTCATTCCTTTCATTTCCCATTACCCAGGCCTTTTCTATTCAGGGGGCAGTAATTATCGTCGGGTCTATATTGGGACCCGGAGCGGTGGTTATCTTTTCAACCACGAGGACGTTTATGAACGTAATAAAGCAAGTGGTTTCTACCATAAATGCATCCATCTGGCCAGAACTGACAACGGCCTACGGACAAGAGAACTATGAAAAGTTTAGAAAGATATTTATAACTTCTGTGCAGGTTTTGGCCGTAACCCTCATTTCTTTTAATGTTTTTGTGCTGATTTTTGGCAAGCCATTATTTCTTTTTTGGACCAAGAACAGAATTGTGGTAAGCGACACTTTTTTTTATTCTTTCGCGATAATTACATCCATAAGCGCTGTATGGAATTTGTTTGGTATTGTTCAGGGAGCAACTAACAAAGCAAAGAAATACGCATTTTATAATCTGGTAAGCATTTCAATCTTAATCATTTCGGTTATTGTTTTAAGTAAGATATTTGGAATGAACGGAATATTAATAGCCATGTTGTTATCAGAGTGCTTTATGCTTCTGTTTGTGATTAAGGACACGCTAAGTATTTTAAAATATAACTCTTTAACTGCTTTTGTCAGGCAGTTTTTAACTGTTCGAATCGGAGCGTTGAAAACTTTAAATCCTTAAATGGATAATCTTGAACGTTGCAACTTGCTGCATTTGGTATGATCCGGAAACATTGAATATATTCGGACGGCTTCACAGGACCTTAATCCAAGGTTTTCTAAGCTTCTTATATTTAGAGTGCTTAAGTAGAATAAATTGACAAAACGAGATTTCGATGCGGTAGTTGTAGGGTCAGGGCCTAACGGTTTAGCTGCGGCAATTACTTTACAGCAATCCGGTTTGTCAGTTTTATTGATAGAAGGAAAAGAAACCATCGGGGGAGGTTTAAGAACCGCCGAATTAACCTTACCAGGCTTTTTACACGACGTTTGTTCGGCCATTCATCCCTTAGCTGTTGAATCGCCTTTTTTTAAAACCCTGCCGCTTAAAGAATTAAATTATATATACCCGCCAATCGCCGCTGCACATCCCTTTGATTCAGGAAATGCCGCAATCTTAGCTAAGTCGCCAGGCGATACTGCCAGGCTGTTAGGAAACGATGAACAATCTTATTTAAATCTGATTAAACCTTTACTTGATGATTGGCCTGAAATAATAAGCGATGTTTTGGCGCCGCTGCGGATTCCCGCACATCCATTTAAGATGGCTTATTTTGGCCTCAAAGCGCTTATGCCGGCAATTAACCTTGCCCACAAGCACTTCAAAACTAAAGAGGCCCGTGGCTTATGGGCAGGTATGGCCGCCCACTCAATACTTCCATTATCGCATGCTGTTACATCGGCAATAGGGTTGGTTTTAATGTCAATGGGACATATAAACGGATGGCCCTTTCCGCAGGGAGGCTCCCGGCAAATTTCGAATGCTTTAGCTGCTCATTTTATTTCTTTGGGCGGCCAGATACAGACGAACTTTCATGTAGGTTCATTGGATCAGCTTCCATCATCGCATGCGGTGTTATTTGATATAGGCCCGCAGCAACTCTTGCATATTGCAGGGCATAAATTTTCTGATTTTTACAAGTGGCAACTGAAACGGTTTAAATATGGAATGGGAGTTTTTAAAATCGACTGGGCCCTTAGCAATCCCGCTCCCTTTACCGCTTCTGTATGCAAACAGGCTGGCACCTTGCATTTGGGTAATACCATGGAAGAAATAGTTGCTTCCGAGCAAATGACCTGGAAAGGAAAGCATGCCGAACGTCCGTTTGTGTTAATGGCTCAGCAGAGTGTCTTCGACCGAGGCAGAGTTCCGGAAGGAAAACAATCAGCCTGGGCTTATTGTCATGTTCCGCATGGTTCGGAAAAAGACATGACCGCGGCTATAGAAAATCAAGTGGAAAGGTTTGCACCCGGATTTAAGGACTCGATCCTGGCTAGACATAGCATGAATTCCATGCAAATGCAGGCTTATAATCCAAACTATATTGGTGGCGATATTAATGGTGGTGTGATTAATCTTTCGCAGTTATTTACCCGGCCCGCTTTGCGGTTCTCTCCGTACCGAACATCTGCAAAAGGAATTTACATCTGCTCGTCTTCTACTCCGCCGGGTGGGGGTGTTCATGGCATGTGCGGATATCATGCTGCCCGCCGGGCGTTAAAAGATGTTTTTGGATTACAACCTCCAGTATTGTTGTAAGGATGAGAAAAATTAGTCTCCTTTTCAGGTACGAAAATTTTCGCACCTGAATATCAAGAGACATGTGAATAATTAAGTCTTATTTAGCCAGGATCAGAGTATTCGTAAATGCATTTTTACCACAAACTAATTTAGAGATGTAGGTGCCGCTTGGATATCTGCTACCATCAAATTGAAAGCTGTAAGTTTGTCCAACTTCTGTTTTACCTCTATAAAGTGTTTCAAGTAAAATTCCTTGAAGATTGTAGATCTGAAGAAAGGCATTTTCTTTTTCAACCCCGGTAAACTCGATGGTGACATATTGTTGAAAAGGATTTGGATAGGCCTTTACGTTATAATTCACAGCAGCCAAAACGGGGTTGTTAACCGAAATCTCAACGCTGCCTGAGCTTGCTGAAATTCCAAAGCTATTTGTTGCTTTGGCTGTAAGAACATACGTGCCAGCTGAAATATCTTTCCATGCAAATGAATAAGGACTGGTTAAATCCTCGCCAAGTTTTGTGCTGCCCGCGTAGAATTCCACTTTAGTAATGGTTCCGTTTTGATCGCTTGCGTTTGCAGTTATAGTAGTCGAGGCCAGTGCTGTAAATGTACTGTTTACAAGTGGAGAAGTAATACTAACTTGTGGTGCGCTAGTTATAACAGGCGCCGTTACAAGTACATTTATGGCTTGAGTTGTAGTGGTCAAGCCGGAATTATCGGTTGCTTTTGCGGTGATGGTATAACTGCCGGCTGCAACATCGCTCCATGAAAAAGTATACGGACTTGTTAAGTCTTCTCCTAATTTGATCGACCCGTTAAAGAACTCAACTTTGGTAACTGTTCCATCCTGATCTGTTGCATTGGCTGTAAGAGTAATTGATGCCGGTGCAATGAAACTGCTGTTGTTTGCCGGAGAGGTTACAGTGATTTGCGGAGCAACAGCTGCCAATATTGTTGCAACAGGTAGCTCGAACGGAATTAAATTAGATCCCTGAATTGGTCTTTGCAAAGTGCCGTCAGGAAGTTTCCAGCCAACCGACACGTGATCCTGTGCGCCACCTCCTTCTTTGTGCAAGGCTTCGATGTAATAACGTTGCCCGGCTTGTAAGGTAATTTCAACAGATTGCTGCGAAGGATATCGGTCATACCAGCCCGGTGTTGTCCAGTCGTCAACAGAAGCGATTTTTCTTTTATTTGCAGGATCGCCGTTTGTACTTAACCACAATTCGCCGTTATCATCACTGGCAATATAGAAAACATAATTTCCGCTTACAGGCGGACAGATATAACCTCTGATGCGAGAACCATAATCGTCGCCAAAATCTACAGGAGAAGCGAAGCTTGTTAAGGTTCTGGTTCCTGAGGGCGCAGAGTTTACAGGGATAGCACTGATGTTGTTAGTGCCCGCAATATTGCTCCAGTATTCCCATACGATGCTTCCGGTGCCAGAACATGCAAGAGTAGGGTTGTTAATTACAATTGATACAGGAGCTGAAGTTGTGCTTAGTCCGGAGTTATCGGTTGCTTTTGCCGTAACTGAATATGTTCCGGCCGAAATATTATTCCATGCAAATGAATACGGGCTTGTAAGATCTTCGCCCAATTTGGTTAAACCGTTAAAGAACTCAACTTTAGCAATTGTTCCGTCCTGATCAGTTGCATTGGCTGTTATAGTGGTTGTAGCCGGTGCAGTAAAATTGTTGATTGCCGGAGAGGTAATTGAGATTTGCGGAGCAACAGAAGCAATTATTGTTGCGACAGGTAGCTCGAACGGAATTAAATTAGATCCCTGAATTGGTCTTTGCAAAGTTCCGTCAGGAAGTTTCCAGCCAACCGACACGTGATCCTGGGCGCCACCTCCTTCTTTGTGCAAGGCTTCGATGTAATAACGTTGCCCGGCTAGTAAGCTGATTTCAACAGATTGCTGCGAAGGGTAACGATCATACCAGCCCGGAGTTGTCCAGTCGTCAACAGAAGCGATTTTTCTTTTATTGGCAGGATCACCGTTTGTACTTAACCACAATTCACCATTATCATCACTGGCGATATAGAAAACATAATTTCCACTTACAGGCGGACAGATATAACCTCTGATGCGAGAACCATAATCGTCGCCAAAATCTACAGGAGAAGCGAAGCTTGTTAAGGTTCTGGTTCCTGAGGGCGCAGAGTTTAAAGGGATAGCGCTAATGTTGTTAGTGCCCGCAATATTGCTCCAGTATTCCCATATGATGCTTCCGGTGCCAGAGCATGCCAGCGTAGGGTTATTAATTACTATTGATACGGTATCCGAAGTTGTACTAAGTCCTGAATTGTCGGTTGCCTTTGCTGTTATGGGATACGTTCCGGCTGAAATATTGCTCCAGTTGAAAGAATAAGGACTTGTAAGGGCTTCGCCTAATTTAGTTTTTCCTGTAAAGAACTCAACTTTAGCAATTGTTCCGTCCTGGTCGTTAGCATTTGCTGTTATCGTAGTTGTCGCCGGCGCAGTAAGAATGCTGTTCGAGACAGGAGAAGTTAGTGAAACCAGGGGAGCGGCAACTGCAATAACCGGGCTGGAGATTGTAATTTCAACTGGTGCCGAAGTGGTACTAAGCCCAGAATTATCTGTAGCCTTCGCCGTTAAAGAAAATGTCCCTGCGGAAGCATTGGCCCAGCTAAATGTAAAAGGACTTGACACTGTTTCGCCTAATTTCGTGGTTCCGTTAAAAAACTCAACTTTACTAATTGTGCCGTCCGAATCACTTGCATCAGCCGTGATAACTATGGCAGAGGATGTTAAAAATTTGCTGGTAGGAGCTGGTGACGTCAGAGCCACTTTAGGTGCTTCCGAAGCAGCAACTGCGAATAGTATGGTATATTTTTGAATTAAACTGTCGGCCAGTATAGAAATGGTTGCAGTGTGATTTCCTATCGCTAGAGCAGATGCATCTGCCTTTAAAGAAATAGTGCCACTTCCGCGCTCATCACTTATCACGCCGACTGTGTCCGAAAGCTTTAGCCATGAAACATCGCTTGATGCCTTCCAGCTCATTGCAGTTGTTCCCGAGTTCCATACTGTAAAAGGTGCTTGAGATACGTTTCCGGCAGTTCCTGATAGCTCAATCACATGCAATGGTCCGCAGATTGCCGGCCCTTGTAAAGTTCCTGAATAAGGGACTGCAAATCCTGAAAAGGTGTTTTCTCTCAAGGCTATCTTCTGTGTGGTTGTAATTCCTGAAAGATTAGCCGTTGATCCAAAGTTATTTTTGTAAAATAGCTGGTTGGCAATGCCATCTCCGCTCCAGGAAAATCCATTCGGTAAACCTAAGTCGCCTCCGGTAGAAAATGCACTTCTAACATTTAAAAATTCATTATGTTCATAAATGAAATTTTCCAGTACAGGTGTAGCAGTTGGCATTATCGTATTTATAATACCAGATTGAAGAGTTGTGCCGATGTTGTTTTTTCTAAAAGTGGTGGCTAATAAAGCAGTTTCAGCAGGTCGGTACATGTCTAACCCGTTTTGAACGGCCCATCTGCAATCAATGATTTTATTGTTGGTGTATAGACTGAAGTAATTTGGATCAACTCCGGTTGAGTGTTGTGTTGACCAGTTAGCTATTGCCGATCGTACTTCCGAAATGGTATTTCTATCTGCTATAAAGTTAAATACACCACCATAGGGCTCTATTCCGGCTGATGCGCTTGGATTTGGACTTGTTGCCGCATATGCCTTTCCGTCAATAAAGTTGTTGTACATTACAATTTTGTCTGCAAAATGTCCAACTGCAACAATACTGCTTGCATCAGGTTGTAAATTCCATGGCTTATCCAGGTTAATCGTCGAACCACTCGCAGAAACTACTGCCCTGGATTGCCCTAAACCTCGTCCTTTAATAATAACCGCAATTTTTGGCTGGTCAAGCGATAAGGAAAATCCATTTAGGGAAGTTGAGGTTGCTGATGAAGAAGTTACAGAACCTGACCAGCTTGCCGAAAAACCCTCCCACAAGAATTGTTCTCCTGAATTCTGGTCCACATCACTGCTTTCGCGCACAGTTAAATCATACGTGCTGGTATTCCCGATGTAAGTGGTACCGCCGCTTCCAAAGTTTCCGGTTGCGCAAAAGAAGCGCCCTTTTCCCCATCCTGCACCGTTAGTAGGATCAGTGTTATTAAAATCGCGGCAAGTAGAATTAGTGATGCTGATGTTAGAACCACCCCATGAATGAAGTGCGTTTTCAGTATCATTAGTTAAATAGAAATTGCACCTGTCAATAAATAATTGCGAGGCTTTTCCCAAGAAAGAAATCTTCCCGATAAGTTTACAATTCGTTAAAAATACACCGCGTGTATTATCAAGTTGCAATACATCGTAATTTTGAAACGAAAGGGTAACGTTATTCACTTTTACGTTAGAGCTTCCGCGTAAGAAGAACGGCCCTGAATGAATGGCCCGGTAGTTATTGTTGGTATCAAAAGTTAAGTCGCTTACTTCGAAAGTGCTCACAATTCCATAAACCATTGCATCAGATTGTGAAGTGAAGCTAGAATTACATTTAATGAAGGTTTTATCCTGGCCATCACCTTTCCACTGGGTATTATTCGTAGGATTAAGCATTCTGCTTATCATATAAGTACCTTGTGGGAAATAAACTGTAGAGCCATAGGAGTTTTTTGCTGCCGCTAAGGCGCGATATATAGCATCGGTATCATCTGTTGTTCCGTTACCTAAAGCGCCATAGTTTTTAACATTAAAAATGGTCTGAGTCCATTGGGCACCATCGTTAACCGTTAGTTTTAAAGGCCCGCTCCAGCCGTATTCTCCGCCATGTCCATTATGTGTCCAAATTTCATAATCTCCACTTGCTAATGTAGCTGGCAAGGTGAAATCGACCTTGTAAGGATTTACTTTTGTAACGGTGAGCCACTGACCAGCACCACTTGCCGATTTTAGGTATACATTTGAAGTGGTAGAATCATTATACTGCGAGAGGTTGCGTCCGTAAACGGATACAGTGCTTCCTCGCGTTGCTTTTTCTGGTCCAACCCACCAGGCATCCGTTTTATTTACCGCTATAGGCTGGCCATAGCCTGCTTTATTTCCTGGCCAGATCAAATACATTGCCCAAGCAGGTATCGCCTTATCAAGGGTAATTATTACTTTATCTTTTTCTAAACGTTGTATGCTCGCATCTTTTAAACGGCCATTAGAGCCATAAACCGCAAACCGAGAGTCTTTTCCTTCATCTGCACCGCTGAATTTTGTGAAATCCAGACCGGTTATTACCAAAGACTCGTCGGGACCCGCGGTCCGTGTCCATTCGGCGCAAACGGGTGTGCCTGTAGCTGCGGTGCCCGACATAGGTACACTAAAAGATTCCCCCGGAGCTGCCGGTAAAGGCGACGGCGCCGAATAATTCGAATATTTTGGAAGATTTTGGGCGTTTAAAGTGTTTGTTGTAGTAAAAACTGTAAGGCCTGTTACAAATAAGAAAATCTGAAGCGTTTTTGTAGAGTAAATTTGTTTAATCACCGTATCTATATTTCTTTTTCAATTCCCATCCCTTGAATACGGCTCGAAAACCTAATTTTCAAAACCTTTTACCGTTGGTAGACAATGTATTTCCAATGTGGATTTCGGGTTTTTACGGGATCATTCCTTAAAAGGTTATGTGGGATTTGTTTTTATTTTGGACTGCAATATTCTGTTCTCACCAAACCTTATCCTTTTGTATGCGTTTGGTTTAAGTAGTTGGTGGCCTTCCAGATATTTTTTAGCGGAGCCCGTATGTTTAACAAATGCATAAACTCGGCATTGTGAACATATAATTCAATTTGAATTATTTGAGCGAGAATGAATAAGAAAGTTTTATTAATAAGTTACAATTTTAAGCCGGAGCCTACAGGAATCGGTAAATACAACGGTGAAATGATTGAGTGGCTGGCTAAAAAGGGCTATGATTGTTCGGTTGTTACTACCTACCCATATTATCCTTACTGGAAGGTTCAGGAGCCTTATCGAAGTAATAGATTCTTTTTTAAAGCTGAAAGGCTTGCTTCAAAAAACTTAAATTCCGAAATTACGATATACCGGTGCCCACAATTTGTGCCTTCAGTGCCCTCGGGACTGAAAAGGATTTTACAGGAGATTTCGTTTTTCTTTTCAGCATCGGTAAGAATGGTTCCTCTTCTTTTTGGTAAGAAATATGATTTAATTATTACAGTTGCGCCTTCTTTTTTGCTGGGATTGTTAGGTGTGTTCACTAAAAAAATTACAGGGGCAAAGTTTATCTACCATATTCAGGATCTTCAGATTGAGGCTGCAAGAGATCTGAAAATGATACAATCCAAAGCTGTGGTTAATACTCTTTTCAGGATCGAGAAATACATTTTTAAGAAGGCGGATTTTATAAGTAGCATTTCTGAAGGAATGGTTAACAAAATTCAAGCGAAAGCTGAAAAAGAAGTGCTTTTTTTTCCAAACTGGTCAGACACAGCCTTATTTCATCCCATTGATCAAAAGCAGCGATTAAAAAAACAGTTTGGATTTTCAGAATCAAATAAAGTCATTCTATATTCCGGGGGAATAGGCGAGAAGCAAGGCTTAGAGTCTATTCTCTTCGCTGCCCGCGATCTTAGAAACCATAAGGATTTAAAGTTTGTGATTTGCGGTTCGGGTCCATACAAATCGATCTTACAGGGAATGGCTCAAAATTTACATCTTGACAATGTTATTTTCTATCCCCTGCAGCCGATCGAGAAATTCAATCAGTTTTTAAATATGGCCGATGTGCATTTGGTTATTCAGAAAGCCACAGCAAGTGATTTGGTTATGCCATCAAAACTAACAACTATCCTGGCGGTAGGCGGGTTGGCTTTGGTCACAGCAAATGAGGGATCGAGTTTGCATTCATTGGTAAAGAAAAATAACTTAGCGATAGTGGTTGATGCAGAAAATCAACAAGCCTTAAATCAGGGCTTATTAGAAGCTGTTATGAATAACACCGATGAGATAACTAAGAACGCACGTTTATACGCCGAGAAATATCTCTCTATTGATAACGTGATGCGAGGTTTTGAAGAAACTGTTTTAGGTGAATACACCGAGAATCCCAATCCAGCATTTTCTTTAAAACCGCCTTTATTTCCTGCGAGTACCTTCGTACATAAAGTCGAATAGAGATTTTGAAGTGGATTTTAGATCAGTAACCAAATACCAGATTCCATTAATAATTTTTCCATTGCTCTCGAAATGTTGAGGAAATCGTCTCTCTTCGATCGTTCTGATGTTGTTGATAAAAACACTGCTACCCAATGTTAAAAGTTGAAAGCGCGGGATACTTGTTTCAACGTAAGGAAGTATTTTTGAAACAACCTTTGGATATTCGGATATTCCGGCGTCCTTAAGTTTATTTAGAATAAGGCTTAAAACTGTTCTCTGTCTTTGTGTTCTTTCGTAGTCGTTTCCTATATATCTTATCCGTGTGTATGCCACGGCCTGTTTGCCGTTTAATGTTTGTGTTCCGGCTTTGGTCACATAGGGAGGTTTCACCTTTGAATCTTTATTGTTTTCGTCCAGGTAGGCATTTACCCAGCCCACTTCTTCTTTTTTTACATTAATTGTAATCCCATCTAAGGCGTCAATTACCTGGGCCATGCCATTAAAATCAACGCTGACAAAGTTTTCTAAATGCAGATTAAAATTTTCGTTTAAGGTTTTTAAGGCTAACTGGGGACCGCCGATTCGGTATGCAGCATTGATCTTATCCATTCCAAAGGTGTCAACTTTCACATAGGTGTCTCTCATGATAGAGGAGAGTTTGATTTTATCGGTTGCCTTGCTGATGCTTATAATCATAATCGCATCAGAGTTCCCATATTTATCATGAGGGCGTTTATCCAGGCCGAACAACGCTATATTCACCGGAGGGTCAATTAAAGAATCTTCCCTTGCGGCCACGAATGGTGAGATACCTAAAGCTTTAGGAGTTTGAATAATATTTACCGGGGCGATATTGCTCAGCTGGCTGCGGATGTACATCGCCAGAACCAAACTGCTTAGCAGAAAGATTCCAAGAGCAATTAGTAATACAAATTTAAAACGTCTTCTTCTCGTTTCAGTGTGTAAATTTTTAGTCATAGGCAGTATCAATTTCCAAGGAAACGGAGTCAGAAAAACTTTGTTTCTTTTACAACAGGATAAATAATTGGTTTCATCAGCGGCCACGATCGTAATCAATGGATACCTTATTTAAACAACCATCATAGTGCCAAATTGTTCGGGGCTGGTGGATCAGAATCTTTTTTGGAAAGTCTAAAATTACAGCGTTTCGTTTAAAAGCGGATAGTCTGTAAGTAATTTATACACGTAGGGTAATTGCAACGATTGCTTCAAAGCTGCAGCATGTTTGGTATGATGCATATCGCTGCCGATGAAATTTATAAGCATGTTATCTATAAGATCTTCAGCAACTTTTTGAACCGGTTTGCCATAATAACCAGATAGTGAAATGGTGTTTAACTGGAAAAAACAACCGGCATCTTTTAGCCGGCGATAATTGTTAATCGAACCATGTAAATAGGAATATCGTTCTGGATGGGCAAGTAAAGGTACATAGCCTTTGGCTATTATTTTTTCAATCGTTTCAAACAGGTTAAGCGGATAGGTGGAAAAAGGAATTTCGAATAGAAGATAATTAGCACCGATTGTAAGAATGTCGCCCCGCTCTACCTTGTTTTCAAAATCTTCATCAAAGTAATACTCAGCAGCTGCTTCGATAGCAATATCAAGTTTTTGAACTTCAAGTTCTTGTTTTAAAAGGTCAAGGCCGGTATGAATTGTTTCCTGGGTATTACGAAAATAATCTACCATGATGTGGGGTGTGGTGATGATTTTACGGAACCCTAGTTCTAAAAAGTTTCGCACCAAGTCCAGAGATTGCGCGAGGTTCTGAGCTCCATCATCAATACCGGGAATGACATGTGAATGAATATCTGTCCCAAGTTTAGAAAAGTCAATTTCTGGTATGGTAGGTTTCGATTTGAAAAAAGATAACATGAAGTATCAGCGTCCTATTTATGATCGGGCATCAATGTGCATTTTTAAAGCCTTATTACGCCGGATCTCTAAGTATTTTAAACTGATTATTAAAAAATCAGTTTGATCTGGAATTCAATATAATAAAAAATCTGGAATTACCTGCTATAGGTTTTTTCTCGGAATAGCGAGCACAAGAACAAGAGCAATTGAGAATATCGGAAGTATCATCAAATCCTGACTGCTGTCTAATACATGCGAGTGTCCCACATTTTTTATTATCTCAACAACAAACACTAAGAGTATAAAAAGCGCTACTATGCCATAAAACTTAGTGTTTGATACTTTTTTCTTTTTCACAAAGACCAATTTTTGCTCTTCATACGCAAGCAGGATTCAAAAAGTTATACCTGCGTTCAGTTGCACAATTTATTTTCCGCTATTTGCAGAAAAGCCCATTCCTGGTTTTCCAATTGATTTATATGACCCGCTGCCTTGTAGAATGGATGATAGAAGACTTGTATTTCCTAATATGTTAAAGGCTTTTTTTAAATCTTCATCATAACTAAAAGCATTTTCAAGCCTGCCTTTTTGAAAATAGTAGCGGCTCGCAATTTCATTTTCTAGCAGTCGGCGAATCTCTTCCTTAAATTGTATAAGGTCGTTTTTCTTGCTTACAGATACTTTGTTTTTAAGAGCCTCATACTCGGATTTAATCTCACTCATCTTTTGCTCTTTTTCTGCTTCTGCCTCGAAATCCTTCAGTAAGCGTTCGGTCCGTGTATTATAGTTATAATCTTTATCAGATAAATAGTTCACGAAATCGGCGTATTCTGCATCGCTCAATTTAAATATTTTAGGATCGGGGATGCTGGCTTTTTGCTTCCTGTAAAGAGTGGCATAATCAAATATGTAAAACCTGCTTAATAGTGTCTGACTGATTGGACTAAGTTTCGCAGCAGGAACTAATACGTCCGGATAAATTCCGCTGCCATCATAAACAGAACGATTCCCCTTTGTTTTATACTCAGTTATTAGGCTGTCCGAAACTTTTTCTACGGTGCCGTCAGCATTTCTATGGGTATAATCTAAAGCCTGTATGCATCTTCCGGAAGGAGTATAATATTTAGCCACTGTAACTTTAACAAGAGTGCTATAGGGTAATTCGAATGTTTGCTGAACAAGTCCTTTTCCGTAGCTGCGTTGTCCGATAATAACTGCACGGTCAAGATCCTGTAAAGAACCTGCAACTATTTCTGAGGCAGACGCTGCCCTGTTATTGATTAACACAGCCAAAGGTGTTGTTGGAGCTAATGGCTGAGAAAAGGTTTTATATGGAATCGTTTTGTCGACATTTTTGCCTTTTTGCGTTACTACGGTTACGTTCGGATCAATAAACAGATTCACAATTTTTACAGCCTCCTGTAATATTCCGCCTCCGTTAGATCGTAGATCCAGAATAATACCGGAAGGATTATTTTTTTGCAATGCAACCAGAGCATCCTGAACTTCCTTGGCAGAGCCTTCCAAAAATTTATCCAGTTTTATATAACCGATGTTGTTATCCATCATAGCATAATAACTAACATTCGGTTGGGTTATCTCTTCTCTGTTTAAGCTTTTGGTGATGTTTTCTCCGTATCGTTTAATCAGCAGTTTTAATGCGGTGCTTTTAGGCCCTTTAAGCAACTGACTAACCTGCTCGTAATCTTTACCTTTTAATGATATTCCATTTATTTCAAGAATTTCATCTCCTGCCCTGATATCCGTCTTTTCTGCCGGAAAGCCTTGTAGTGTTTCTGAAATAATAAATTTCCCACCGCGTGAAAAAGTAAGAGTCCCGATACCGCCGTACTGAGTGCTCACGTATTTCATCTTATAGTCTTCGATTTCCGATTCGGGCACGAATTCTGTGTACGGATCCAGGCTGGCTAGCATTGCGACAATACCAGTTTTCATTAACTGAGATGAATTTATCTCATCTACATAGTTGATATTTATCTCTTTGTAAAGAGCAGAAAAAATATCTAAATTTTTAGAGGCTTGAAAAAGATCTTCGCGAAAAGAGAAAGAAAAGATACCTATAAAAATTAAAGCTGGTAGTGTAAGTTTTTTTAGTCCGTTTTTCAACCGATGCATATGCCTTAATTTTTTAGTATATAACGCAATATCTTGTAAAAAAAATATACGCAGTGTGAAATGGATAAATTTTTAAAGAACAGAAAAACTATCCAAAAGTTATTGCGGAATAAATCTACACTTAGATATTTATGAAGAGTATATCAGTTTGTTTGTTACAGTCTATTATTATCAATGTTAACCAAGCCCTTTTTCAGGGTAAATACCACATATTCTCTATTTCGCTTTAAGCGGGTCATTAGTCTTTCAATTAGTTGATCTTCTTCGCCAGGTTCGTAAGCTAAATCTTCGTCACTTAAGTCTCTGTATTTACGTTTTACCTTCAGTTTAAGCCTTTCCCAATCTTCTTTACTGATAGTTAGTTCTGCCATAATTTTCTTTGTTACAAAAGTATGAATTTATACGTCTTCTCTAAACAGGATTAAGCAGCAACATTTTAAAAACTTCGCTGTTAATTCTTAAACACACATTAAAATTAAATAATATGAAAAGAATCACTTTAACAAGTTTCTTGCTGCTGATAGCAGTAACAACTTTTGCCCAATTACCTTCTTTTAATCTGGGATTAAAAACCGGGATAAACTTAGCGAGCCTTAAAGGTAATGTTGGGGAAGAAAGCAACCGTTTAGGTTATCAGGCCGGGGTATGGGCCAGGGTAGGTGGCGCAGGTTTTTATGTTCAGCCTGAGGTTTACCTGGGAAGTAAAGGTGGAGAATTTGGCTCTATCCAACAAAATGGCACAACCTATGAAGGCGACGCTAAAGTAAACTTCACCACCCTTGATGTTCCGGTATTGCTTGGTAATAAATTCGGCTTCGATAAATTGAACTTCAGAATTATGGCTGGTCCGGTTATTTCATTTGTTTTGAATAAGGACGCTAAAGAGAATTATGCTGTGGCCACGAATTTCGATAATTACAAAAACCAAACTATTGGATTGCAAACTGGGGCAGGCGTAGATCTGGGTAATTTATCCTTCGACTTGCGATACGAAAAAGGGTTGTCAAATATTGATAAAAGCGGTCAGTATGATCAAAAGCAGAATTTATGGCATTTGAGTTTAGGTTATAAGATATTCTAGTCACTCGCTAAATAAACGCAAAAAAGCTACTGATAATCGGTGGCTTTTTTATTTTTCAAAATTTGACCATAACCAACGAGTTGGTCAAAAATCTCATGATTAGGGTAACATATTTTTACTGTTTTTATACACTTTTTCGTGGTTTTTGCCCCTAGGATGTGAATAGTTGTGCAAAATATGTAAAGCTTGGAGATTCCACTGTTTACAGTTTTCTCTTAAGACGTTTAAATCATTGTTCCCGGCTTCGGTTTTTCTCTATATTAGCATACGGTGTAAATTCTTGCTTCTAATGAAAGAATTTCATCGCCGGTTTTCTACATGTTAAATTGTCTAACCTGCCCGATATGAAAAGTTTATTTTGCCCCACTCTCGCTTGTCTTCTTCTGTTATTTTCCTGTAAAAAAGATCGTCCTGTTGAAGATACTTCGTTCAATACTGAGATAATAAGTGGTATTATTTCTCAAAGTATCACTCTAAAAGCGAATGTTACTTACCAGTTAAAGGGCCAGGTGTTCGTCAAAAATAATGCGGTTCTAACCATTCCGTCGGGTGTAACAATTCAAGTGGAAAAGGCTGAAAATCCGGCAGACAAAAGTGCTTTGATCATTACAAAAGGCTCAAAGCTAATAATAAATGGAACTGCAGAAATGCCGGTAGTATTTACATCTGCCGCTGCCAGTAAATCACCTGGCGATTGGATTGGAATTATCATTTTAGGAAAAGCGCCTACTAATTTAAATGCGGCGCACATTAAAGGTTTACCATCATCTTCGGACACTGAATTTGGATCTACCATTGCCGACGATAATTCTGGTTCGATTAACTATTTACGGCTAGAGTATGCAGGCGGTTTAAACCCTGCTCAAGAAGATGAGTGGGAGATAGATATGGCCAGCGGACTAAGTTTGATGGGTGTAGGGTCAGGAACACAGCTTGACCACATAATGGTAAGCAATAGCAGAGATGATGGATTTCAGTTTGTAGGTGGTACCGCAAATGCTAAATACCTGATCTCTTTTAACAACGGAGATGACGACTTTGATTTCGATCGGGGGTATGCAGGTAAATTGCAGTTTTTGGTGGCTTGCAAAAAAGAACTCTCCAATCTGGTTATCCGGGGCAACGGTATAGAAAGCTTAAACGACAACATCGCTTCGGATGCACAACCCTTTACAAGACCGGTAATTTCTAACATAACAATTCTGGGCCCCGAGGTTGTTAGTACGGATATTGTCAATCAAAGCCAGGGAATTTATATTCGGAAGAACACAAGGTTTCTTGTTAGAAACTCAATAATTGCAGGTTACTCAAATGGTGGCCTAATGTTATGCCCACGAACTAAAGTATTATTGTTAAATACTACCGAGTCTCAGTTTAAATATAACATAGTTAATGCAGATGTTCCTGGACGTACTTTTACCTATGATACAGGTGGTGCGGGTCTTAATATCGTCCCTGACCCAGAAGTGGCAGGATACGCAGTTGAAACTACTGCCATCCAAAAGGTAGCCATAAACTTTAATCAGATTGTTGAAAGTATCAGTCAATTACAATTGCAAAGCGTAAGCTCTTCCGCGCTTAACGTAACACTTAAATCAGAGTCGCCAGCGATGAGCGGAGCCAACTTTACGGATCCTGAATATTCTTCTTTTTTTACCAATGTTGCATTTAGAGGTGCCATTGGAACTCAGAACTGGACGTTGGGTAACTGGACAAATTGGAAATAATTTTGGAAATACTTCTCGCGTAAGCAGATTTCCAGTTGCTTTTATCCCGGTAAGGATATTTTTCCCATTGCAATAGTGGGGCCTGCATGCGTCTCAACGGCCGATCCGCATAAAGTTTCATTAGCCAGCAACGCAAATAGAACAGCTTCTTTTGCATCTGCCGAAATGCCTAATTGTTCTGTTTTAAGCGTTTTTTTATCGGGGAATTTCTCTGCTAACCTTTGCATCAAATAGGTATTGTTTGCTCCTCCGCCACTTACATATAAAGTAAACTCAACATCTTGTGTTGCATCTTTAATTGCCATAGCAATAGTTTCCACCGTCAGCTGCGTTAGTGTACTTATTAAATCTTCCGGACTTATATCTTTAGTGTTAGTAGCATTCAAACCTCGCTCCAGAAAGTCAAAATTGAATAATTCGGGGCCGGTGGTTTTTGGAACACTTTCGCTGAAAAACGGATGGTCAAGCAGGTTTTTTAACAAAGTCTGATTTACGGTTCCCTTTCTTGCAATAGTTCCATTGTTATCATAAGAAAGGTTAAAATATTTTTTGCATAATGCATCAATCAAGGTATTTCCCGGCCCGCAATCTGTACAAATCGCATGATTCTCTGTCCCAAGCATCGGTAAATAAGTGAAGTTTGAAATTCCACCTATATTCAATAGCACCCGGCGCTCTGTATGCGAAGAAAACAGAATGAAATCGCCATAAAGCGCTAAAGGAGCGCCTTCTCCGCCAGCGGCTACATGTTTCTGCCGAAAATCGCTGATTACTGCAATTCCGGTTTTAACCGCAATATGATCGGCATCACCAATTTGTAAAGTGGCATTTGGATAATCCTCTAAATGGTGTAGGCGTTTTGGAGCATGATAAATGGTTTGGCCGTGGCTTGCAATGCAATCAATCTCATTTGCTCGGATATTATGCTTCCTTAAAAATTCGTTTATCAGTTCGGCGTGAAGGGAGCCGATTTTAGCATTGAGTAAGGTCACCTTTTGAAGATCGGCCTGCTTTTTTGAAAAAATGTTTTTCAAATCATTTTTAAAGGAGTCTGAATAGGCAAACGTTTCAAATTGGAGAACGTCGACTTTAGTGGAAATCCCGCTTTCGCTGATTTTACATAAGGCGATGTCTAGTCCGTCTAGCGACGTTCCCGACATTAGGCCAATAATTAATCGGGATTTCTGCCGAAATAAATTAGCCAGTCGGGTTAAGGATTCGTTCATTTTCGTAAATTGAAACGATAAACATATTGAATGGTTGCTAATATCTTACATTTATAATTCATTTATCTCATGAAAGAAAATATTGCCATACAAAGTTCAAGATTACTATCCCTGGATGTATTCAGAGGATTAACTGTGGCCGCAATGATTCTGGTAAACAATCCCGGCGATTGGGGCCATATTTATGCTCCCCTGGAACATGCCGAATGGCATGGATGTACACCAACGGATCTCATTTTCCCTTTTTTTTTATTTATTGTAGGAGTGTCGATATCCTTTGCTTTAGGAGTAAAGAAGACGAAAAACCTGCCGGATCAGGATGTGCTTATTGCTGTGTTCAGGCGTTCGCTGATTCTGTTCTTTTTAGGAATTATTCTCGCACTTTTCCCCGATGTGTTTTTTGATCCTATCAAAACTTTTGAAACCGTTAGAATACCCGGGGTTTTACAACGAATCGGTATTGTCTTTCTATTTTGTGCCATTTTATTTTACAAAACTGACGCAAAAGTTCAGTTATTCCTCTTTTTCGCCATTCTAATTATTTATTGGGCGCTGCTCAATCTTGTTCAGGTTCCCGGCGGAATTGCCCCGAATCTTGAAAAAGAAACAAATTTGGGTGCCTGGCTTGATAGAGCGGTATTTACGGAGAACCATTTATGGAAATTATCAAAAACCTGGGATCCGGAAGGTTTGCTAAGTACCCTACCTGCTATTGCCAGCGGCCTGTCAGGAACTCTTGCCGGAATTTGGTTGAGACGGACCGATATTATGCCCGAAAGAAGGATCTTATGGATGATTGGAGTGGGTTCCCTTTCGGTGATAGCCGGCATCATCTGGAACTTTTTTTTTCCAATGAATAAAGCATTATGGACAAGTTCATATGTGCTTTTTACGAGTGGATTAGCCATCATCCTTCTCGCCGCATTCTATTGGATGATTGATGTGAAAAATTATAGAGGCTTTACAAGGCCCTTTGTCGTGTATGGTGTAAATGCCATCACAGTCTATTTTATGTCGACCATAATGGCGAAACTATTTAATTTTATAAAAGTTACCAAGCCGGATGGAACCGATGTAAGTTTAAAAATATGGTTGTTTGACTCCTATTTCACTCCGGCTTTTTCTCCGCTAAATGCCTCTCTCGCCTGGGCAATTTGTTTTGTTTTGTTTTGGCTGGTAATTTTATGGTGGATGTATAGTCGAAAAATCATCATAAAAGTTTAACATTGAGAATAGCACAACTTAAACCTAATACCTAACCGCATTATCTTTATTTAATATGAAAAAAATTATTCTTTTATTTCTAACCACTTGCACTTTATATTTTGGTGAGTATAGCCATGCCCAGGTAAAACCAACGGCGGTATCCAAATCGGCAAAAGCCGGGGTTCTTCCGCTGGACACCGCCATAAAAACCGGTAAACTCGCAAACGGGTTTACATATTACATCCGAAGGAATACTGAACCCAAAAACAGGGCGCAGTTGTACCTGGCCGTAAAGGTGGGTTCAATTCTTGAAAATGATGATCAACGTGGGCTCGCCCATTTTATGGAGCATATGAGCTTCAACGGTACGAAAAATTTTCCCAAGAATGAGCTTGTTAACTACCTTCAAAAATCTGGTGTTCGTTTTGGTGCCGACTTAAACGCCTATACCAGTTTCGACGAAACCGTGTACCAGTTGCCGATTCCGACTGATGACCCGGAACTATTCAAAAACGGGATGCAAATTATGCGCGACTGGGCTCAGGATGCAAGTTTAGATCCCACTGAAATTGAAAAAGAACGAGGAGTTGTTTTAGAAGAAAAGCGTTTAGGTAAAGGAGCCGGAGAACGCATGCAAAATAAGTATCTGCCAATGTTGCTAAATAATTCGCGGTACTCAAACAGATTACCTATCGGGACAGAAGAGGTTTTGAAAAATTTTAAACCTGAGACTTTAAGACAATTTTATAAAGATTGGTATCGTCCTGATTTGCAGGCTTTGATAGTTGTGGGCGATATAAATGTTAAGGAAGTTGAGCAGATGATTAAAGAAAAGTTTTCTAATCTTAAAACGTCTTCAAAGTCACGGCCGCGTACAGAATACACTATTCCCTTGTTAAATAAAAACCAGTTTATTGCGGTTACAGATAAAGAATTTCCCTACACAGTAGTTCAGATTTTAATCAAGCATCCGGAAACGAAACTTAAAACTACAACAGATCTTAGAAATGCAAATATTCGCTCATTGTATAATCAGATGATGGGCGCTCGTTTTTCGGAGTTGATGAAACAGGCTAATCCTCCGTTTTTACAGGCTGGGAGCAGTATAGGAGGTTTTCTTGCAGGCTTGGACGTTGCATCTGCCGTAGTTTATGCAAAGCCTGGCGAGTTAGAGAATGGGTTAAAAGCAGTACTTGCAGAAATGGAACGGGTTAAATTATTTGGCTTTACTCAAACAGAATTAGATCGGGCCAAACAATCGTACCTGACGTCTATGGAAGCTTCTTTTAAGGAAAGAGATAAAACCTCTTCCGAATCCTACGTGCAAGAATATGTGCGTCTTTTTCTTGATGGAGAGGCAAGTCCGGGCATTAACTATGAATACAATTTCGCTAAAAAGGTAATGCCGGGTATAACTCTGGCTGAAGTAAATGGAATGGCCAAAAAATATCTGGTTGATAAAAATCGCGATGTTTTAATTATGGCTCCGGAAAAAGAGGCTGCAACCTTACCATCAGAAACCACAATAAATAAATGGTTAACTGATGCAAAAAATGAAAAGCTCACAGCTTACGTTGATCAGGTATCTGATAAGCCCTTGCTTGCGGTTAAGCCCGTTCCCGGTAAAGTAGTTGCAGAAAAAAAGGTGACAGAAATTGACGTTACCGAATTAACCTTAAGCAATGGGGTTAAAGTGATATTAAAACCTACTGATTTCAAAAACGATGAGATTAATTTCAGCGGGTTTAGTCCGGGTGGTACCTCATTATATCCTGATTCCGATTTTCAATCTGCATCATACGCCTCAACAATCGTTACACGCGGGGGCGTTGGCGAGTTTAATTCAATCCAGCTACCAAAATTATTGTCCGGGAAGCGGGCCTCAGTGAACCCCTATATAGGCGAAAGAACCGAAGGAATTAATGGCTTTGCGGCACCTAAAGACTTAGAAACAGCTCTTCAACTGACCTATTTATATTTCACTGCTCCGAGAAAGGATCAAGAGATGTTTCAGGCTCTGATTGCGCAGCAAAAAGGTGTTTTAGCGAATAGAAGTTCTGACCCGAATAGTGTGTTTGCTGATACAGTTTCTGCTGTTCTGGGAAATTATAATATCCGCCGAACCGGTCCCACTTTGCAAAAGTTGGAACAAATAAATCTCGACCGGGCTTTCGAGATTTATAAAGATCGCTTTAGCGATGCAAGTGATTTTACTTTCACATTTGTCGGAAGCTTTAAAGTGGAGGAAATTAAGCCTTTACTAGAGCAATATCTGGGTGCTTTACCGTCTAAAAATAGAACTGAGGCAGCTAAAGATTTAGGTATTGTTCCACCATCCGGAAAAATCTCTAAAACTGTCTACAAAGGCCAGGAGCCTAAAGCAACCGTACGACTGGTGTTCAGCGGTGATTACATCTATAATGACGAAACAAATAACCAGTTAGATGCTCTGGGTGAGGTGTTGCAGATAAAGTTAATTGAGAGGCTAAGAGAAGAAGAAAGCGGAGTTTACAGTCCGGGTGCCCGCATGAGTTATATGAAGTCTCCTCGCAACAGGTATTCCTTTACGGTTTCCTTTGGATCTTCGCCCGAGAATGTAGACAAATTGGTAGCAGCCACTCTTGATGAGATTAATAAAGTAAAAACGAATGGAGCGCAAGCCGCGGATATTGAAAAGTTTTTAGCAGAAGAACGGAGGAGTACGGAAACTCAGTTGAAACAAAATGGCTTCTGGTTGGGATATTTATCAAACCAATATCAAAATAATGAGTCGCCAACCAAAGTGCTAACCTATCTCGATTCTTTAAAGAAAATTACACCGGCAGGCTTGAAAGATATCGCCAATAAATTTTTAAGCGGCGATAACCTGATAAAGTTTGTGCTCTTGCCAGAGAAGAAATAATTTAAGAAAGCAGGTTGAGAGCTTTTTTACATCAAAGTTTTAAGGGGCTGATTCGGCCCCTTTTCTGTTTGTTTTTGCGGAAAAGTATTGTAACTTCTTTCAAGCTTTCCAGTAAAAGAAGTATAAACAATTATTATTCCGAGTATTCCAATTCCATGTAGGAATTTGAATTTAAGCTAGAGTATGTTCATTCAAAATAGAATTAGTTTTTACTATTTATGTAAGAGGGTATTAATCACATCTTACATTCTGCTTTCTTCGGTGGCTTTTTCTCAGCAAAGAGATATTCACTTTTCTCATTTAACCAACCTCGACGGACTCTCTCAAAGTACAGTTCAAGCTATCGTTAAAGACAAGTATGGCTTTATGTGGTTTGGAACCCAGGATGGCTTAAATAAATTTGACGGGTATAAATTTACGGTATACCGGCACGAGCCGAATAACCCTAACAGCTTGCGTAAAAATCATATTATGTCATTATATGAAGACAGGCAAGGAAATTTATGGGTTGGAACCTTAAATGGTGGCATAAGTCTGTACGACAGGAAAAACGATTCTTTTATTAATTATATAGAAGAGCCCGAAAATCCAGAGAAATTAAGTCATGCAGTAATTACTTCGATTTATGAAGATAGCAAGGGTAACTTTTGGGTGGGCACCTATTGGAACTTAAATCTTTTGGATAGGAAGACTGGGAAAGTAAAGCGGTTCATATCTATTGACGGAGATCAAAAAACGTTGAGTAATAATGGTATAACTGCCATTTTTGAAGACAATAAAAGCAACCTGTGGGTAGGAACTCAAAATGGTTTGAATCTATTTGATAATAGAACCAAGCAATTTAAACGCTACTTGCATAAAGAGAATGACCCCGGAAGTGTAAGCGGCAACTTTATTTCGAAAATCTTCCAGGACGCTGGCGGGAATTTATGGATTGGTACTCGTAGTGCAGGACTTAATCTCTTCAATTATAATAGCAAAACATTCACTTCCTTTAAACAGGATCCCGCAATTTCAACAAGCATTTGCAGTAATGACATAACCGGCATTGCCGATGCCGGCAGGGGCAATCTTTGGATAGGCACTCCAACTGCTTTGGAGCTGTTTGATTTAAAATCGAAATCTTTTATCCACTTTACTACCAGGCCGTTTGACGAGAGAAGCTTAAACAGAAACAGCTCTGTCTCTTCTCTTTTTTATGACAAATCAGGAATTCTCTGGGTTGGTACAGATGACGGTGGCATTAATAAATATGATCAAAATTTATCGGTATTCGACAAATATAAAAACAATCCTTTCGATCTTAATTCTCTAAGTTTCAATACGGTAACGTCATTTTCCGAAAATAAACATGGCGATATTTGGGTGGGCACAAGCGGTGGGGCACTCAATTTATGGAAACAGGCCGAAAACCGGTTTGTGCGCTTCGAGCCCAACCGGAATAATAAGAATTCTCTGGCTTCCTATAGTATTTTGTGCCTGTATCCGAGTAAGGTGGACGACGCTCTTTGGATAGGAACGTATGGAGCTGGCCTGGATAGGTACAATCCGAAAACCAATACGTTTAAACATTACCTTAAAGGCGATTCGTTCAATCAGCTTAATAACGATGCGGTTTATGCTCTGTTGGAAGACAGTAGGGGAGACTTATGGATAGCTACAAACGGGGGCGGTGTAAACGTTTTGAATCCCGAAACGGGCGTCATTACCAAGTATACCTCAAGCTATGACAACAACGCTACAATTTCGTCAAACTATGTACGGGCTTTTTGTGAGGATAAAAATGGAAATATATGGATCGGTACTACATTCGGGTTGTCGGTCTTTAATGCTCATACAAAGGTAATTAGCCGTTATGATGAAAAGTTTGAAAAGCTTGAAAGTGGAAATATAAGCTCTTTGTATGCCGACGATAAAAATAATATTTGGATAGGAACCATAGGTGGTGGCCTTAATGTACTTAATGTAGAAACCGAGACGCTTACTTGTTACACACAGAAAGATGGGTTGCCGGATAATAACGTTAACAGTATTGTACCCGACAAACTTGGAAACTTATGGTTAGGTACCAATATCGGCGTTTGCCGGTTTAATTTAAAGACCAGGAAATGTAAGAACTATACACGTTCCAATGAACTTCAGAGTATGGAGTTTTCTCCGAGAGCAGGATTTGTTACAAGGAGCGGTGAGATTTTGCTGGGAGGTATAAATGGTTTTAATCGTTTCAACCCTGCGTTTTTACATGAAAATTATAATCCTCCAAGTGTAAAAATAACTGGTTTTCAGCTATTTAATAAGCCGGTGACAATTGGGGGAAAAGATTCGCCTCTAAAACAGGACATCGCAGAGACTCAGGAGCTTGTATTGTCTTATGATCAATCTGTTATTACATTTGAATTAACTGCTCTGGATTTTACCATTAGTTCTCAAAACCAGTATGCTTACAAACTTGAAGGTTTCGATAAAGACTGGAATTATATAGGTACCGAAAGAAAAGCTACCTATACTAATTTAAACCCGGGTAAATATGTTTTGAGAGTTAAAGCAAGCAATAATGATGGGGTTTGGAGTGAGGAGACAACCGGGCTTATAATAATTGTAATGCCGCCTTTTTATATGACATGGTGGTTTAAAACACTCTCGGTTTTATTGTTTTTTAGCCTGATATACATCATTTATCTTTATAGGGTAAGGTCTATTAATGCTCAAAAGATTGAACTTGAAAAACAGGTTGTAGAACGGACCGAAGAAATACGAGAGCAAGCAAAAAGCCTTCAGGTGTTGAACGAAGAGCTTCAGGAGAAATCAGAGGAACTTCAAGCGCAGTCAGAAGAACTTCAGACGCAGGCTGAAGAGCTGCTAAATCAATCAAAAGAACTTCAATTTCAAAAAGAACAGGAACGAAAAGCCCGTGAAGAAGCAGACAGGGCCAATCAGGCAAAGAGTACTTTTCTGGCTACCATGAGCCATGAGATAAGAACACCGATGAATGGTGTACTTGGAATGTCGTCTTTATTATGTGAAACGGATCTTAACCCTGAACAACGTGAATATGCGGAGATAATTTCCACAAGCGGCGAAGCTTTGTTGAATGTAATAAATGATATTCTGGACTTTTCCAAAATCGAGTCGGGCAGCATGGAACTGGACTCGCATGATTTTGACTTGAGGAAATGTATTGAAGAGGTTTTAGATATTTTCACTACTAAAGCTTCAGAGATCGGACTTGATCTGATATATCAAATAGACCATAGAATACCTGTACAAATAATTTCTGACAGCTTAAGATTGCGGCAAATATTACTTAATCTGGTTGGAAATGCGATTAAGTTTACTAAAAGCGGGGAGATCTTTATAGCAGTCCAATTTCTAAATAAGCTATCGGAAAATGAAATAGAGCTAGGTTTTGAGGTGAGAGATACAGGAATCGGTATTCCTGAAGATAAATTGTCGAGATTATTCAAGGCCTTTTCACAGGTCGACTCTTCCACAACGCGCAAATATGGAGGCACCGGATTAGGTCTGGTAATAACCGAACGGCTCGTAGATCTTCTAGGCGGAAAAATTAACGTCAAAAGTGAATTAGGTTCAGGTTCTTCTTTTAGTTTTAACATTAAATGTAAAATAAGCGAAAGCTCCTCCCGGAAATATACACAACTAAGATTAAGCGGTTGTGAAGGTAAGAAGGTACTGGTGGTAGATGATAATCAAACGAATCTAAAGATTATTAAAACTCAGCTGGAACAATGGAAATTGATGCCTCAAACGGTTTTATCAGCTAAAGAAGCCTTGGATGTTCTAAGCGAAACAGAATTTGATCTGGTTATATCTGACATGCAAATGCCGGAGATGGATGGAGTACAGCTAAGTACGAGGATAAAAGAGTTGAAGCCTTCATTACCTATTATATTGTTAAGCTCGATTGGCGACGAAACAAAGAAAAAATATGGACATATATTTTCTGCGATCTTAACAAAGCCTGTAAAACAGAGTAACTTTTTTTCAGTAGTTCAGCAGGTTCTTAAAAAAGAAGTGGTAGCAAAAGTCGATTACTTGCAATCTAAAACCCTGTCTGACGACTTTGCCTCAAAGTACCCTTTTTCTATTCTGGTGGCAGAGGATAATTTGATAAATCAAAAACTCATAGTGAAAGTGTTGAATAAGCTAGGTTATAATCCTTTGCTCGCTAATAACGGCCAAGAGGTGCTTCAAATGCTTGATAAGAGATACTTTGAGTTAATTTTTATGGATATTCAAATGCCCGAGATGGATGGGTTTGAGGCCACGAAGATTATTCGCGAAACATATGCGGTGCAGCCCCTAATTATTGCAATGACAGCTAATGCAATGGAAGAAGATAGACTGGCCTGTTTAGAGGTGGGTATGGACGATTATATTTCAAAACCCGTGAATCTAAATGAGTTGATGCAGTTGTTAGAAAGATCAGTTGTAAGGTCGGTAATTTAATGGTTTTGCTTTGTTTCCCGCCAAGATTCATTGTTAACCTTTACTGTTATTTGCCGCTACCTGGCTAATGTAGAATTATTTTTGTCCAACTGGGAGTCGACAATTTTAAATCGCTTAGCCTTACAGAAACTATCCTGCTTTTGTGCTTATTACAACATCGGTGACCTCATTTATTAAATTTCGTTCAAAAAAATACCTATCCAGCGCATCTTTTATTTCGGGCATTAGAAGCCCTTTTTCACTTCCCAATACACTATAAAGCGGTCTTTTTGCAGCATATTTAAAATCTGCAAGCGGGGTTGGGCTAATCAGATTAACATCGAAATTACCACGCTTGGCAACTTGCATTGCCAAAGACGCCCATGTTATTTCACCTTTGTTAGCAAGGTGCCAGATTCCGTATTCATCATCTAATAATAAATCCAGACTGGTATTTACAAGGTCGGGTACATAGGTCGGAGAAATGAAAACGTCGCTGGCGGCTTTTACAAATTGCTGATTTTTTAAAGATGATAATACATTCGTTACAAAGTTATAACTGTCCCAGGGACCAAAAAAGGCGCTTGTTCTTATAATTAAAGCTGAAGGGTCCTGTTCTAAAACATGCTCTTCCGCTCTGGCTTTGCTCTTACCGTAAATATTCAGCGGCGATTTAGGGTCGCTTTCAAAATATGATCTGCCTTTAGAACCATCAAATACCAGATCTGATGAAAATGTTAAAAGCTTGAAATTATATTTTGATGAAAAATTGGCAAGATTTGCAGGTCCGTGCGTATTGGCTACATAACAATTAGCGCATTCAATTTCGGCATCATCAACGCGAACATATCCCGCCGCATTTACGATAGCCCAAGGGCGTTTTTCGGCTATTACCCGTTCAATATGATCCGGATCGGCAAGGTTCAGATCATTCCTGTCCAATAATTGATAATAGATTCCCCGGTGTTCACATAACTTAGCGAAAGCTTTTCCTAAAGTTCCGGTCTTGCCGAGAATTAACAGGGGTTGCGATGTTTTTAATTCGGAGCTTATCTTGCGAATATTGTTTCTGAAATATAAAACACGAATATCTTTTTTCCACCAGCCTTTGCTTTCCAACACCGGATGTTTAAACTCTTCGCCTGTTGCAAGAGATTTGATCATTTTAGCCAGAGCCGTAGGACGGGGTCGACCATTGCTTAGATCGAATATTCCGGTTTCATATTTTCCATTAGGCTTGGTAAGCAATTTGTTCCATCCATACGAACCCAGAACAGCCCAGGCTGTAATGGCCTTTATGTCGACACCTTCGGATTTAAGTTTAAGGCTTGTTTCCCAGATTTCCTTAATCCAGCGTAATTGCTCATCCCGGGTGCAACCTAAATGTACTTCGGTTACTGCTATCGGGATTTTAAAATAGTCCCAGGCTTCTTTTAGAAGTTTATGAGGTCCGGTCTTAGCGTCTAAATCTACTCTAACTGCCTCAACATCGGCATATCTATGTTTGCCATTTCCACCGCGGGTATGAAGTGGATATTTGGATACATTTTCGTCAATAAATCTTTCTGAAGTTATATAGTAATTAAACCCCAGTAAGTCAGGTGGGCAGGGATTGTCTAAGAAAAACTGAAGTTCTCCCTCGTTTACATTGCCGTATGCTGTAAGGTAGTTCCATAAAGGATGTTTTTTGTTAACCCGACCTAATAATAAATCAAAGCTCAGCCAGCGACGTTTATTTTCAAAGTTTGCCTGGTATTTTAACAGTGGTGTGCTGTAGGTTTTTCCAAGATCCTCAGTTTGAATTAGCTTCGCATCCGGATTTACTTTGCGGATAGCCTGCATTGAGAGGATTGTGGCTTTCGTCTCGTTAAGCAACAAACGTATAAACGTTTGATCAGACTTTAAATGCGGGTACCACAAGCCATATAAACCGCAAAACCGTGCAGTCGTTAAGGGTTCGTTTATTGGAGTGTAATATTTCAGCCAGGGGAACTTCGTAGCAACTTTTGACGCGTATTCAGCTAACTCCGGTGCGAACCTTTCACTCTCGATCGGAGCATAGACAGGTCCGCTGCCATGGTGCACTAAACCGGCAATAGGTTCGATGCCGAGTTCCTGTAGTCGTTTAAATGAAGTTTCCGTCCCCGCCCAGTCAATTTCTGTATCAGCTTTGGGTTGGTGCTTTTCCCAAAGCACCGGATACCTTATTTTCTTTATTCCTAAATCAGCAAAAAGATCAATATCAGCTATGCGGTTATAATGGCCCGCAAAATTAAGTTGATCAAAATAGGAGTCTTTAACACGGTTGATAGTACACTCAATACCCGCCCAGATCTCCACATCTGTAATCGTACTCATATATTGTTTTTTTATGCACTAAGCGGCACAGAAACTTTTCTGCCCATCGCTTTACGTATCAGATCCATCATGTCAAGTGCTGTTTGGTCCCATGATTTTTTTGCAAGGAACATATCAACATCAGCAAGCCATTCTTTTCTTGGCGCTGACAATGCAGTTTCAGCAGCTAGCACAAATTCTTCTGCATTTGTTACTATGCTTACGAGGTTTTTTTTGGCATAGGGGTTTACAACATCGCGTATTGGCGTCGAAATAACGGGTATACCGGCCGATAGATATTCAGGTGTTTTTGTAGGGCTTATAAAGCGGGTAGATTCATTTAGTAAGAAAGGAATCATGGCGATATCCCAACCAGATAAATATGCCGGAAGTTCGTCATATGATTTTCCTCCCAGGTAGTGGATGTTTTTGTTTGTAGGTAGTATTGCAGGGTCAATTTTTACGGTTGGTCCAATTAATATAAATTGCCAGTCGGGGCGCATTGTTGCCGCGTTGCCAATTAATTCATAATCAAAGCGCTCATCAATTACTCCATAAAAACCAAATTTAGTCCCGCTTATGTTTTTTTGGTCTATGGGTTGTTTAATATTCCTACGTGCTTTTCCGAAATGCGATTTATCAATACTGCTAGGAAAGGGGTAGATATTTTGATGTTGATGTTTTTTTGCCTCGTATAGAGAATGTCCGCCCGTAAATACTACGTCAGCTCTGGTTAACAGTTCTTTTTCAAGATGTATCAACTCGGATGGCGCATATTTAAACGCTGAAAGTTCGTCCATGCAGTCATAAATAGTTACATCAGGGTTGTAATCTCCAGAGAATTCCAGAGCCATGGGCGTATAGTACCAAAAAATGAAGTCAGATAACGATTTATTGGCAAGAAACGATTTAAGGGTTTCTTTTTGAATTTTTAAACTTTCTTTTTTATTGATTCCCTGTGGTAAATGCGGAACTAAAACCCACAGTTTATCAGCGCGCTTGCTGATGGAAAGGTAACTATCTTGGTTTTCAGGAATATCATGTATGGGCTCTTCAAGAAAATATACATTAAACTCTTTCGAGAATCGGGTTAATAGGTGTTGAGGGCGTTGAAATACAAAATCCCATCTTAAATGGGAAAACACAAGTAAATTTTCAGGTACACGTTTCATTGATTCATCTGTTTTTGTACCATATTTAACACGAATCGCATGAAAACGTTTTGGTTATCAGGTTAATTGAATCAAAATAAATTATAATTTCAATATATTTAACTCTGATTAAAAAAATCGAAATCGCTACGCATCAAAATATTCGTATAATGAAATATTTCTACGGAATATAAGCGTGTGCCGTGTTCGATGGAAGGCTTTCATTTTTCAATCTGTCGATTGCGGTAACAAAATAATTGTACTGAATTCCCTTTTGAGCGGTTTTGTCGATGTAAGTTCGTGTACTATTATCGAAGCTAATTTTCATGATTTTAGAGGCATCCTGGAAGTTGAGGTCTTCCCCGGCCTTAAAACGATAAATAACATAGCCATAGGCTGTATCTCCATCACGAGCCCTTAATGGTTCGTCCCATTTTAACTGGACGGTATTTGGATAAAGAACATAAGCTGTAAGTAGTAAAGGCGATTGTGGAGCAATCGCATCTATCCATAACATCGCAGGTTGCAGGGCCGGATATTTATATAAATCATTTCGCAGCGAGTCGCGAAATCCCGCAAGGTTACTTCTCAAAGATTTCGAGCTGAAATAGACGCTTCCCTGAACCCGGTTATTGCTTCTAAGTTCTCTTACTTGGTTCGGAAGCTCGGATTTATTATTAAAACCCTGTACTTTTTCTGCAGCCCGGTAAGCCGCCTGGCCGATATATAGATGTCTTCCATAAGTATTATTGCTCCACCATTCAAGTAAGTTTTCAAATGGCGCCAAGCGGTGTTGGTTTGGCCAGTAAATTTGAGGGTTGATGTAGTCAATCCATCCTTGCTGTAACCACTTTCTTGTGTCGGCATATAGCTCGACGTATGACGACCCACCGTTCGTGAGCGATCCTTCCGGATCCTGGCTTTTATTTTTCCAAATTCCAAACGGACTTATTCCGAACTTTACATATTTTTTTGCTGCGTGAATGCTGTCGTTTAATCTATAGATAAGAGAATCAACATTGCTGCGTCTCCACTCGGTAATGTTCTTAAAGTCCCTCCCATACTTTATATAAGCCTCAGTGTCGGGTATTGGTCTTCCGCTTACCGGATAAGGATAAAAATAGTCGTCAAAATGTACTCCGTCTATGTCATAGTTTCGCACTACATCCATAATGACTTGTATAATGTATGAACGGACTTCGGGAAGACCCGGGTTAAAAAGCTTTTTTCCATCGTAATTAAAAAACCAGTTCGGTTTTTGCCTTGTGATGTGCTGGGGATTTACATCTTTGTCTGCTAAGCTGAAGGCGGCACGATAAGGATTAAACCAGGCGTGTAATTCCATACCTCTTTTATGGGCCTCTCTAATTGCAAATTCAAGCGGATCGTAAAATGGAAAGGGTGCCAGGCCTTGTTCTCCGGTAAGCCACTTGCTCCATAGCTCTCGTCCTTTGCCATAAAAAGCATCTGTCGTAGGTCGTATTTGAAGCATGACTGCGTTTATTCCCGACCGTTCATGTTCGTCTAAAATCCGCAACAACTCTTGTCGTTGAATTTCCGAGTTCAGGCCAGGTTTACTGGGCCAGTCTATATTCGTTACAGTTGCTACCCAAACACCTCTAAATTCTCTTTTTCTTGGAATTTCTTCCGCAGCAGCGCTTGTTGTAATTGAAAATAAAAGATTAAGTAGAAGGATTGAAAATATAATTTTAGACATATGCTTTATGAGTGCAAAGATACTTAAGTAACAACTTGGCACCAGTTTTATTATGTTAAATTATTTTTTTCGAACCCCTGGATGCTTAAATGAACATTTAGCTTATGTATAAAATATTATATTTGCTTTAAATGTGACGATTGTTTGTAATTGAAATGCAATAATCTGCACTTTTAAAAGTTATACAAAGCAAAGAGCATTTAAACGTGTTTTTACCAACCTTTTATTAATTCATTCCTTCAACATGGAAAATACTTATCCTGAACAGGCCCCTAAAAGAGATTCTAATAAAATTTATTTTCTGATTGTTGTTATTGTCGCACTGCTTGGAACCAACGCGTATCTTTTTTTCAGGGATAAAAAAGCGAATGAGCGCATAGTTACAATCACGGATGAGAAATCCAGAATGGAGGTTGAAATTGATAAAATTGAAGCCGAACTTGATAAGGCTACCAATGCCAATGTACAGCTTACTGCAAACATGCAGGAAGAGCAGGATTTAGCCAGGCAGAAGATCTCTGAATTAAGAGAACAACTTCAAAAAGGTCAATTAACTCAAGGGCAGTTAGCCAAAGCCCAGGAAGAAGTAAAACAGTTGAAGTTTTTTGTGAATAAATATTCAACCGATATAGAGGTTTTAAAAAAAGAGAATAAGGCTCTATCTGTCGAGCGTGATAGCTTGAAAACCACCGTGGGTACTGTAACAGCAAAGGCAACAGAACTCGAGGAAAAAAATACCGAGTTAAGTTCTAAAGTTCAGGTGGCTTCCGCCTTGAAAGTTGCAAACATTGCTGTGAAACCACTTAAAGTAAAAAATAGCGGCAAGGAAACGGATGTAAACCGAGCCAGTTCTGCGAAAAAGTTACGTGTAAGCTTTACAGCTGCTAATAATCCAATCGCTTCAAAAGGAATGCATGATATTTATATGAGAATCATTGATCCCAGCGGAAATTTAATCGTTTCTGATAATAGCAGTCTCTTTGTTTCGGATGGAGAAGAGTTACAGTATACTTACAAAACGGCAATTGAATTTGCTAACGACGGCAAGGTTTATAATATCGACTGGACGAATCCTTCTAGTTTCCAGAAAGGAAATTACACCGTTGTTCTTTATTCCGACGGGTATACAATGGGCCAGAGTTCTATCACCTTAAAATAAGGCCGGCCTAAATTCTTTTAAGGCTTATTGATTAAAATACCGGTAGACTGAGCTGTTTTATTCTCCGAATTTTTTGTGGGAGTTCGGATTTAAGTAGCTAATGGCAGTGTGATATAAAACGTAGTTCCTCTGTTTGGCTCTGTCTCAAATCTTATTGAACCATACATGTTTTCCACAGCTTGTTTTACAAAGGCTAATCCAAGTCCCGTCCCCGAACTTTTGGTAGTAAAGTTGTGATTGAAAATACTTTCCTGCAGTTTATCGGGTATACCTTTTCCGTTGTCGGCAATTTTTATTAATACATTCTTACCTTTTTCCTCCAGCGTAATTTGAATCCGGCCTTTTCGGAAATCTGGTATAGCTTCAATTGCATTTTTAACGAGATTGTTAAATATTCTTAATAAATGATCTTTTCCACCTCGTACAATCACATCTTTAGTAGTGTTTACAGTATAGATTATTTCGAGGTCCTCGGTCTGGTCGAAAACGTTGATTGTTTTTTCAATCAGTTTGACAAGATCGACATTTTCGAAGGGCGTGTCTGGCATTTTAGCAAAATTCGAAAATTCAGAAGCAATAAGGCTTAAGCTATCTATCTGTTCGATAAATGATTTACTAAATTTTTCAAACTTCTTCTCGAAGTTCGGATCTTTTTCTCGCCAAGATTTATCAAGAAGCTGCACACCCAATTTTAAAGGCGTAAGCGGGTTTTTAATCTCGTGGGCCACCTGTTTAGCCATCTCTCTCCATGCGCTTTCTCTTTCAGATCTGGCCAGTTTCTGGGCGCTTTCCTCCAATGCTCCAATCATCTTATTGTATTCCTTGATCAAAGACCCAATTTCATCATTACTCTTCCAATGAATAGGCTCATGTTTATGCCCGATAGAAATTTCACTCAAATTTTTTGCAACAAGCGATAGAGGATGCGTAATTTGATTTGCCAGGAAAATTCCAAATAAGGCTACCACTACTAAAACCAACGCGTAAACGTTAATTAAGGCATTTAAGAACGAACCGATTCTTTGTTGGTATTCCTTTTCATTCGAAAAGTGAGGGAGGCTTAGATAAGCAACAGTTTCGTTGTTTTTGTTTCTTAATGGTTTATAGGCAGCGATATATTTCATCTTACCTATTTGTTCATCAATTAAAATTTCAGAGCGCAAATACTTGTTTAGATAGATGAATGCAACTTTATTCATTCTTGGCTCGATTAAGCCCAGATCGTAAATTTTAGGCTGAGTTGAAAATATCAGCCTTCCACTTAAATCATATAAGTTCAAATCTGTTGCATTTAAATTTGCAAACGACGTTAGGAGAGATTTATTAGTGGCTAGCTGTGTGGAATTATAATTATCATTGTTTTCAAGTGCTTCGTCAATTCGGGTTGCATGTGAAAGTAAATCTTCTTTTTGCTGCTTCCTGAATTGGTTGCCAATGCTGAAATAAGTTATGCCGCCTACAACTAGTAAAGTGAAAATGATGGCAAGCACCATCGAAGCCTGAATCCTGGTTTTATATAATATTCTGTTTCTTGATAACAAATAATCCCAGCTGTAATTATTGAGTCGGAAATTATCGTCGTGAAAGACAATCCATAACTGATGTATTATCACCAGAAGTACCGAAAAAGTAATGAGTACGAGGAAAAGAAAGGAAACTGACGACAATTGCATAACAGGTGTAGTTATCGGTCGGCTAACCACAACTAACTTGTTTTTATTTGGCTGATAAATCAAATGGTTATATCCCTGGCGGTCAACAAATAGGTAATCCTTTTCTTTGCCTTTGAAGTCTTTATTCACCAGGGCATAATTATAATCTCCTTTTTGACTAAGAAGCCTCCCGTTTCGGTAAAACGCAAACGAATAATCGTTTAATTTAGGATTTACACTTATTTTACCATCGACAAGTATTTCAGGAAAAGACGCGGGATCTTCAAAAGTTTTCGCTTTAAGCTGTATAACCAGGGTTCCAAGTTGTCTGTCGCCATCATGTACAGGCAAGAGCGCAAAATAATTTTGATATCCAAAAGTGTTATTTACTCTATAAAAATATTCAGAAACCTTAATAGATCCTTTTAAAACCAGATTTTTAAAGCTATTTAAACTGGTGCTATCTCCAAAAAATGATTTTTGCTCTGTGGTAAAAGGTAAAGGCTCAATCTCGTACCTGGATAAATAGCCATCAAAATATGACTCACGTAGTTTGTGCTGTAGAATAGATTTTTTGTTAGGTTGGGCCTTAAAAAACTGAACGAGGAATTCATCTTTTAACAAGGATTGTTCAACGGAAAAAAATAACAGCACCGCATTCGGGTCATCAGCTGTCTGAATTTTTTCTGCCAGAGCTTTTCTATCCTCTCTTTCTTTAATAAACTGAAACGTGGAGAGTTTTATTGATGCGATAATAGAATAGAGCAATAAGCTGAACAGGAAAATGGCAAGCTTATAATTATGATTTCGATAATAAAACGACCAGCCCCTTACATAAATGATTACCGCAAAAAGTATCAGAAAAACATTAAATCCGCTGAAAAATGCAGTAATTATAAAAATCGCTAATATTCCTAATGTAAAAATTCTGAAGCGTTCTTTATTGCTTAGAGGCAGTTGCTCGCCAAGTACTAATACAATTTCTAATAGCAAATAAATGTTAAAAATTGCAATACACATTAAAAGAATACCGAGCCAGCTATATGGGTTAAGATTAAGGATATTGGTTACGTCAAAATTTATATCCGATAAGGTAACCAGCTGATAAAAAATCTCATTCTGCTGATATGCAATTAAGTAAATGATTATACCCAGCAAAATGAAAATCAAGGCCCCACCTAATTTTGATACGGGTTTTTCGGCAAGCTGAATTTCGTAACGATAGCTATAGATAAATGCCAAAAACCAGCTTACCATGATGGCATTCAATAAAAAATCTCCCAGAGAAGGGAAAAAATATCCTGCGCTAAAATGCCTGGTATCAAAAAGGGGAAGGTTGAAATAGGTGTCTATCCAGGAATATTCAAGAGTAAGCAGTCGAATGCCCAAAAAATACAGAAAGAATATGAGCACAGCAGACTTAACAAAGCCTTGGTTAGCTATAGATATACATAGATAATTGATGAAAACAGTACCTAATACAACAGAAATAATCCACAGCCATAATTCTAATTCTGAGTAAAAGGAATTAGTAATAGCTGACTTTAGCTTCACCGAAAATAGGTATTTGCCATCAATATTGCGGATATTGTAGGTGTCCTTATCGTTGATAGAAGCTATTTCAATATTATTTTCTTTAATTAAATCAGACGCGAAGTCGTTTTTTAACAGTCGGTTTTGATAGCTATACTCACCTTTTAGTGGAATAATAGCTAAGGCTGAGAAGTTTCCCGAAGTCCGTTTAATAGCTTCGTAATAGCCATTTTCCGTGATAAGCAAATTGCTGCCTTCTTTTAATCCCGCATCCGTTACGGGGGCTATTCGTATAGAGCCCCAAAGGTTAAGTTGATGATTAAAATAGGTATAAAGAAAAACCTGACGGTCGTCGCTGAAGTCTGTAAGTAAGCTTATCGCCTTACTGGGATAGTTGTGAATGGTTCGTAACGAGTCGAAATCCGGGCCATTAAAGAGCTGTTTAATAAACTTTTCCTTTCGGTGAAGATTTTCTTCAAGTGTTTTACCGTCGAATTCTAAAACTTCATCTTTATCAAAGGTGAAGTTTACAGTAATAGCTGTTACGGCAAAACTCACCGTAAGCATAAAAAGTAAAAGCCTTATTTTGAAGGTAGCACTCACAAATGAAAAGCGTTTTTAAAATAGCAAGATGAACAACCCAGTTCGAATACTACAGCTAACCGAGGGTTGCACTTTTAGTTTCAACGGTTCTGTCAACTTTTTTAACTAAACCTTGTAATACATTGCCCGGACCCACCTCTGTAAACGAGGTTGCTCCGTCTTCAAGCATCTTTTGTACTGTTTGTGTCCAACGAACGGCCCCTGTTAATTGCGCACTTAAATTGTGTTTAATACTTGCAGGATCAGTATAAGGCTTTGCGTCTATATTTTGATAAACGGGGCAAACTGGTGTTTTAATATCTGTCGAATCAATAGCAGATTCCAATGCAGCTCTGGCCGCTTCCATTAAAGGTGAATGAAAAGCGCCACCTACATTTAGCTTTAGTGCTCTTTTTGCGCCACGTTCAGTTAACAATGCACAGGCTTTATCGACGCCTTCAATGCTTCCCGAAATAACCAATTGCCCGGGACAATTATAGTTTGCCGGAACTACAATTTCACTTACCATTTGGCAAACATCTTCCACTGTGAAATCATCCAGACCCAAAATCGCGGCCATTGTTGAAGGCTGTATTTCGCATGCTTTTTGCATCGCATTCGCACGCGCAGCAACCAATTTTAACCCATCTTCAAATGATAAAGCGCCCGCAGCGACCAAAGCTGAAAATTCTCCCAACGAGTGCCCTGCAACCATATCAGGCTTAAAGTCTTTGCCAAGAGAATCAGCTAAAATTACCGAATGAAGAAAAATCGCTGGTTGGGTTACATTGGTTTGTTTAAGGTCTTCTTCCGTGCCATTAAACATAATATCAGTAATTCGGAAACCTAATATCTCATTCGCCTTTTCGAAAAGTTCTTTCGCTCTGTCAGAGTGTTCGTAAAGATCTTTGCCCATGCCTGGGAATTGTGCGCCTTGTCCCGGAAATATGTATGCTTTCATTTTTTAAGCTAAGGTTTGTTGCAATAAAATGCTGGGTATTAGTTTATAGCCGCAGCGTGTGGTTTATTAAATTTTGTGTTATATCCATAACACTTAGTGAATAATTAATCTAAGCTAGCCGTTATTAGTCGTAAAAACTCTGCCCTGGTTTTTTCATTCTCAAAAGCGCCGGTAAAAGCAGAAGTGGTAGTTACAGAGTTTTGCTTTTGTATCCCACGCATAGACATACAAAGATGTTTACACTCAATTACAACTGCAACTCCCATTGGTTCTAAGGTGCTTTGTATACAATCTCTGATTTCATTGGTTAAACGCTCTTGCACCTGAAGTCTTCTTGAATATGCATCAACAACTCTTGGGATTTTACTTAAGCCTACAATATGACCATTTGGTATGTATGCAACATGGGCTTTCCCGAAGAAAGGCAGCATATGGTGCTCGCACATTGAGTAAACTTCAATGTCTTTTACAACCACCATCTGGCTGTATTCTTCTTTAAACATAGCACTTTTCAGAATCTGCTCTGGTTTCAGATCATAGCCATGAGTTAAAAATTGCAATGCTTTTGCAACACGTTCCGGAGTTTTTATAAGGCCTTCACGGGATGGATCCTCACCTATATCGCTTAATATTTCGCTGTAGTGGCTGCCGATGCGGTCAAGTTTATCCTGATTATAACGATCGATTTTATGATAACCATCGAGTTCGTTGCCTTCAGCAGTTTGATTTATCTGGTCTTCTTTCATTTTTTAGAAATGCTATTCGCCAAAATATTCCACAAAGTTGTTTTCTGTTTCGCAGAGTTTAATTTTATGCATTTGTGCTCCTAAGGCTTCAATATGTGGTTTTAATTGCTTGAAAATTTCTATCGCTAGAACCTCCGTTGAAGCCATTTTACCTTTCATGAAATCCACATCCAGGTTAACGTTTTTATGATCAAGCTTGTCTGTAACATAGGTAAGGATAATATGCTTGAGCAATTTTAGGTCTATTACAAATCCTGTCGTGGGGTCCACTGTTCCCTTTACAGTTACGTAAAGTTCATAATTATGGCCATGCCAATTTGGATTTGAGCATTTGCCGAAAACCTCCATGTTTTCTTCGTTGCTCCATTCCTCTCTGAATAATTTATGCGCAGCATTAAATCGTTCTCTGCGTGTAATGTATATCATTTTTTATGGTTAAAGAGACAAATATACTCAAAGTGTACCCAAGCATGGCAATTCAAATATCTGCATTTTGTAAATTGCGACATGAAAATACTGCTTGTTGCAGCTACCGAATCAGAAATTGAGCCAACTTTAACCTGTATAAATAGTTTAGAAAACGCTGGATCTCTGAATGGAAATGTCATAAATGTGCTTATCACGGGCGTGGGCATAACGGCGACTGCTTTTGCTTTAGGAACTGCTTTGGCTTTAACCGAATATGATTTGGCTATTAATTGCGGAATAGCAGGTGCGTTTGATCGCTCTTTAAAAATTGGAGAGGTTGTGTCGGTTTCGCTGGATTGTTTTTCAGAGCTTGGGGCCGAAGATGGGGAAGACTTTTTAACAATAGATGAGTTGGGTTTTGGAAAATCAAGTATAAAACCAATGCAATTGTATCGAAGTAGCTTCGTGTCTTTTAAACAGGTTAGATCAATAACCGTAAATAAAGTTCATGGAAATGATGAAAGTATCTACAAAACCGTTGAGCGCTTAAATCCTCAAACGGAGAGCATGGAAGGGGCTGCGTTTTTCTATGCCTGCAATGAAACAAACCTATCCTGCCTGCAGCTGAGAGCCATTTCTAACTATATTGAGCGCCGCAATCGTGATAGCTGGAACATTGCTCTTGCAGTGAAAAGTTTGAATGAGAAATTAATTGATCTATTAAACAATCTCAAATGAAATTAACCTTAGGGTTTTCCCCCTGTCCAAACGACACGTTTATTTTTGATGCATTAATACATAAAAAGGTTGATACCGAAGGACTGGAGTTCGAAGTTTTCTACGATGATGTAGAAACGCTTAATCAAAAAGCCTTAAAGAACGAACTTGATATTTCAAAGCTTAGCTTTCACGCATTCGCCTATGTTGCAGAGAATTATGCCTTGTTAGATGCTGGGAGCGCTCTGGGCTTCGGAGTAGGACCACTATTAATTTCTAAATCGGAGGTTGATACCTCGCAAGTTCCAGCAAATGCCCGGATTGGGATTCCGGGAAAGTATACAACTGCTAATTTCCTTTTAAGCCTTGCCTATCCAACACTTACCAATAAAGTTGAAATGCTTTTCTCCGACATTGAAAATGCTTTGCTTAGTGATGAAATTGATCTGGGTTTAATCATACATGAAAATCGGTTTACTTACCAGGATAGAGGTTTGCATAAGGTGATAGATTTGGGAGAGTACTGGGAAAAGGAAACGGGAGGAGCAATCCCTTTGGGAGGAATCGTTATAAAACGTGAACTGCCGGAAGAGATTAAATTAAAAGTGAATCGTGCCTTGCAGCGTAGTGTAGAGTTTGCTTTTGCGAATCCGAAGTCGGCCAAAGAATTCATTCGGTCTCACGCACAGGAGATGGATGAAGATGTAATGTACAAACATATCGGACTATACGTGAATAAATATTCCATAGATTTGGGCCAGGAAGGACGCAAAGCGATTGAGCTTCTTTTTGAAAAAGCGCAGAGCTTAGGCGTTATTCCCCAGGTTAAAAAAGACTTATTTTTAAATCATTCTCCTTTCAAAGGACTATTGAACTTATGATAATTATTACAGGTGCCGCCGGTTTTATAGGAAGTTGTTTGGTTCAGAAACTAAACAGTGAGGGTTATTATGACTTGGTTTTGGTTGACGATTTCTCGGATGAGGAGCAAAATAAAAATTTTGAAGGTAAGCGATTTTCGACGCGGGTTGAGCGTGACGATTTTGTTGGGTGGCTGAAAGAGAACCATCTCCATGTGCAGTTCGTATTCCATTTAGGGGCCCGAACCGACACAACAGAATTCGACTATGATTTATTAAACAAGTTGAATCTGGAGTATACCAAAGATGTTTGGAATACCTGCGTTGAATTTGGATTGCCCCTGGTTTATGCTTCTTCTGCAGCTACCTATGGCCTGGGTGAACATGGGTATGATGATGATGAGTCGACACTCGAAAAGTTAAAACCACTTAACCCTTATGGCGATTCAAAAAATGATTTTGACATTTGGGCTGTAAAGCAGCCTCGCAAGCCCTTCTTTTGGGCGGGTTTGAAATTTTTTAATGTTTATGGCCCGAATGAATATCATAAAGGCCGGATGGCTTCGGTGATATTTCACACTTATAACCAGATTATGAAATCGGGGGAGATGAAGTTGTTTCAATCTCACAATCCTGATTTTAAAGACGGGGAGCAAATGCGTGATTTTGTGTATGTAAAAGACGTAATCGACGTAATGTATTTTTTAATGCATCATCGTAAAGATTCGGGAATCTATAACCTCGGTTCCGGTAAGGCAAGAACCTTTTTAGATCTGGCAAAAAATACGTTTAAAGCATTGGGCAAAGAACCCAATATCAAGTTTATTCCCACGCCAGAGGATATTCGTGATAAATACCAATATTTTACTGAAGCGAAAATGGATAAACTAGCCTCGATTGGTTATCATAAGCCGTTTTCGAGTTTAGAAGAAGGAGTAGAAGATTATGTGCAGAATTATCTGAGTAAGGGGGAGTATTTTTAGTGAGATATCTCTTTTGCAGCTAAGCTGATTTAAAAGAAAAGGGGAAAATGATAATTCATTTTCCCCTTTTCTTTTAAGCGAATAATTTTTTATTTGATTTTTTTCGGTGCTTTTGAAGCAGGCTTTGAGAATTGTGGCTTTCCTTTAGAGCTAATCTCAGCAGAACCAACCATACTCATTGCGCAACGGAAACCTATTTCTGCGCTGGTTTCGTCTTGTTGTAAAAAGCGGCGGGTACCTGGGTTTAACCAATAAGCCCGGTCGTTCCAAGAACCGCCTTTATAAACTTTAGAACGATCATTGACAAGCGTTGTAACACCATACAGAGCCTGATTTACTGTATCAACATGCCCTCTAAAATCAGGATTGTAGGCTTTTCCTGCAATGGATGAATTAAGAGAAGTGCTATCCACGGTCCCATTCAATTCTGCCCACGTTTGTTTCTTTCTTGATGGAGCAGGATCCTTAATCGGACGACCATATTTATCTTTTGCGTAAATCCCTTTCGACTTATCTTCTAAACGTTTGTCAACATATTGGTTTCCTCTAAACGGATTGAAGTCTTCAACGTCTTCGAATGATAATTTACGGTATGTATCGCCCGTCCACTCGGCAACGTTTCCAGCCATATTGTATAAACCAAAATCGTTTGGTAAAAACGCAGTCACAGGACCAGTGATTTCGTACTTATCGTTCAAATAACCACCTGTACCCATGTTATCACCATTTCCACGCTTAAAGTTGGCCATAATTAAACCCTGCGTTTTCTTTTTATTAGAACGAACGCCTAAGCCATTCCATGGATAAATTTTTCCGTCTTCAATGTTTTCAAATTCTGTATTTCCGGCAAGTGATAAAGCTGCATATTCCCACTCAGCTTCAGTTGGCAGGCGATAAGGTTGCTTTAAAATACCATCTTCCAATCTGACAGGCCTGCGGGCTCCGCCTTTACCTTCTGCCGCTGCATTCGGATTAAGATCTTTTGGCATTTTTTTACCATCTATGCCCTCTCCTCGATATTGCCCATTCAGATATATGTCCGAGTTAAACGGCTCGCTGGAGGCTGAGGCAGTAGTCGCGGACTTACCTTTTCCGCCGCCAGCCAGTGTTTTGTAATCTACAAGTATACCTCTCTCACGTAAAATATTTTCGTTAACACGGTCTGTACGCCATTCACTGTAAGCGTTGGCTTGTTCCCAGCTGATACCAACTACCGGATAATCCTGGAAAGCCGGATGGCGCAAATAATTATTTACATAAGGCTCATTGTAGGAAAGAGGTCTGCGCCAAACTAAACTATCTGGTAAGGCATTATAATAATATTCTTGATCGTCAGGAAAGGTTCTTCTAATCCAATATAAATATTCCAGCCAGTCTACATTCGCTACCTCGGTTTCATCCATATAAAAAGAAGCAACAGTTACACGACGTCTTAAGTTATCATATTCGTAAGCCAAATCTTGATTTAAGCTTCCACCCATTACAAACGTACCCCCTTCAATCGCAATTAATCCCGGGCCCGGTCCTGGTTTTACTTTTTTGGCAACAGAGAATCCGCCGTTATACTTATTGTTGTATTTCCAGCCGGTTTTTGAAGAGTTTTCACTAGTTTTTTTGCTTTTACAAGCCGTTCCCAAAATCCCCAACACCAGCAATCCCGTTGTAAAAATTATAGATATCCTTTTCATCTTTAATAAATGAGCATTAATTTTTTAAAAATACTATTAATCACTGAGCTACCAAAAATTGAAAAAACTATTGATATTACAGTTTAATAGAATAACTTCTACGTTTTAAGCGTTTGAGAGTTACAATTATCTCAATTAAACCGATCTTTTAATAAAGCCGATATTTTTCGTTGCAGATGCTTAAGTTTGGGTGCTAAATATAAATTTAATACTTTTAATGTATGATTATTCCTGATGTGAAACCTTTATTTGCTTTCTCGCTACTAATTGTTTCTTTTAGCTGTTTTGCGCAAGTTGGTGGCACAAATGATCCGGCAACGGACGGAAGGACTGGTTCTGGCCTAATAGTTACAGGGGTTCCTTTTTTATTGATCGCTCCTGATGCCCGTTCGGGTGCCATGGGCGATGCAGGAGTAGCTCTTTCTCCAGATGCCAACTCCATACACTGGAATCCTGCTAAACTTGCTTTTGTTGAAAACAAAAATGGAATATCATTGTCGTATAGTCCCTGGTTGCAGCGCCTGGTACCCGATATAAATCTCGCGTATCTTGCTGCCTATCACAAAATAGACGATAGAAATACTGTCGGAGCTTCTCTGCGATATTTCTCCTTGGGTCAGATTCAATTAACTGATATCAATAGCACTCCCACAGGAGAATACAATCCAAATGAGTTTGCTCTGGATGGAACACTTGCCAGACAATTCGGAGAGAATTTTTCATTAGGAACTGCTCTTCGCTTTATTTATTCAAACCTAGCGAACGGACAATTTTCTTCAGGTCAGCAAACTAAACCTGGAACTGCTTTAGCAGCAGATGTTTCCGCCTATTTTAAAAAGGAAACCTTACTGCTTGGTTCTGACGCACGTGTTGCCCTCGGCCTTAATATTTCTAACATTGGGAATAAAATAAGTTACACAGATGGCGGACAAAAAATCTTTCTTCCTACAAATATGAAACTTGGCGGCGCAACCACTTTTCTGAATGGGTTAAGTGAATTTACCCTCGCGCTGGATATCAATAAATTACTGGTCCCAACTCCTCCGATTACTGATAGTGAAGGTAAAATCATTGCCGGTAAAGATCCCGACAGATCTGTTCCTGCCGGTATATTCGGTTCATTCTCTGATGCACCCGGCGGGTTTTCTGAAGAACTTCATGAAATTAGTTACTCATTGGGCATGGAGTATTGGTACAACAAACAATTTGCTTTACGTACAGGATATTTCTACGAACATCCCGATAAAGGAGACCGCCAGTATGTGACTTTGGGTGCAGGTTTGCGCTACAATGTTTTTAATCTCGATTTTGCTTATCTCCTGGCAAATCAGCAGAAGAGCCCCTTGGCTAACACCTTGCGTTTTTCCCTGGTATTTAATTTTGCCGGCAAGGATGCGAATTAAGGTAGGCTTTGGTTTTGACGTACACCAGTTAAAAGAGCAGCATCCTTTTATTTTAGGTGGGGTTAATCTTGAACATCACTCTGGTGCTTTCGGCCATTCGGATGCAGATGTTTTAGTGCACGCTATATGCGATGCGCTTTTGGGTGCAGCGAATTTAAGGGATATCGGTTTTCATTTCTCGAACACCGACAATAGATGGAAGGGAATCAGTAGTTTAATTCTGTTGACTGAATGCGTAAAGTTGCTTGAAGAAAAAGGCTGGAGAGTTGGCAATATTGATGCAATGATCTGTCTTGAAGCGCCAAAAATTAATCCGCACGTTCCTGAGATGAAAGTAAATATTTCTAACGCTATGGGTTTACCGGTTGACGATATATCGATAAAGGCAACAACGAACGAAACGATGGGTTTTGTAGGGAGAAAAGAAGGAATTGTAGCTTATGCCGTTTGTTTAATAGAAAAAGATTAATCCTAACTCAATCGTCTTCTATAGGTCTTCTTTTAAATCGTAGATTTTATTCACGCTTAATCGCGATGAAATTCCTGACGCGATAACTGATATTAAGGTAACAGTTAAAAATACCAGCACGAAATCGCTTGCTTTTAGCGCTACCGGATAGGCATCGGTTATAAATGATTCCTGACCCATACTTATTATTCCAAATTTTTGCTGAATTAGGCAGAATATTAAGCCCGAGAGCATTCCTGCAAAACATCCCGTAAGGGCGATCATCATTCCTTCGATAAAAAATATTTTACGGATAAGCGCAGTTCCGGCGCCAATGCTGCTTAGAATTGCAATGTCTTTCTTTTTGTCAATTACCAGCATTGTTAAAGTGCCCACGATATTAAAAATGGCAATGATCATCACAAAAGTGAGGATGAAAAAAATCGACCAGCGTTCAATATTTAAGGTTTTATACAGTTGCTGGTCTTGCTGAATGCGATTTTTAACTACAAAGTTTTTTCCAAGTTTGTTCTCGATATCTTTTTGTAAATCATCTATGTTCTCTTTGGGTTTTAAATAGATCTCAATGGCCGAAATTTCTTTTTCTTCTTCAAGCAATTCTCTGCTGAAATCGAGGGGAACAATTACAGATTCGTCAAATTCTTGCTGGATCTGGAAAACCCCTACCGGATGAATTGTTCTCGCCATAAATTCATCAGCAGGATTGATAGAAATGCCCACATTCTTTCTTGGAGAAAACACCTGGAGATCTCTGAATTCATCATTTATGTTTACCGATAAATAAAGTTTAACGGCAGAGCCTATTGCGGCGTAAGAGGTATTATTCGCTTTTAATTTGAAATCACCTTCAACTAAAGTACTGTCGAGCTTTTTGCGTTTAAAAAAGTCGTTGCTTACACCTTTTACCATCCCTATGAACTGTGCATCACCATACTTTAATAAAGCTTTTTCTTGCAACACTTCCGTATAATTTGCAATTCTCGGATCCTTTTTTAGTGTTTTAAAAGCTTCAGTATCGGGATTAAACGTTTTACCTAAAGCCGGTTCAATACGGATTTCCGGTGTGAAATTGTTATACATTGAAAGTACAACATTTTCAAAACCATTGAAAACGGATAAAATAATCACCAGAGCTGCACTGCCAACAAATACGCCAAGCATAGAAATGCCCGAAATAAAGTTGATCGCGTTAAGCGATTTCTTTGAAAATAAGTATCGTTTGGCTATGTAGAAGGAGGTATTCAATATCTATTTTAAATAGTAGTTATGAGATCTTTCAAATCCGATAGTGGTTTCGCCGCCATGTCCCGGATAGACCGTAACATCGTCGGGGAGAATTAAAATCTTCTCCTTTATATTTTTTATAAGCATCGTGTGGTTTCCTCCGGGCAAATCGGTCCGCCCGATGGAGCCATAAAAAAGTACGTCACCACCGATTAAAATCTTGTCTGCTTCACTGTAAAAACATAGATGCGCAGGAGAATGACCCGGAGCAAATATCAATTCTAAACGACTGTTTCCAAATGAAATTGAGCCTTTTTCTTCAAGGAATGTTTCTGGAATGGGTGAAATCTCATAGCGAATGCCCATTTGAGGTGCGTACGCGGGAACAGCTGTTAATACCGGCAACTCGCCTTTGTGGAACTGCGGTATTAAACCATAAGTATCAGAGATAAACTTATTACCTAACACATGGTCGATGTGGCAGTGGGTGTTTAAAAGCAATACGGGTTTTAATTGCTCATTTTTAATAAAGTTCAAAACTGCATTTTGCTCTTGTCCGGTGTACATCCCAGGATCAATAATTACACATTGTTTGCTTTCGTCAAATAATATATAGGTGTTTTCCTGGTAAGGGTTGCAAACAAAAGATTTAACCTGTATCATGTTTTCAAATTAACAACAAAAGCAGCAAACAAGAGAGAGCTTTGTTTGAAATAAAAGATATTCCCTGGATAAATTAAGAGAATAGCTTGATTTTCACTTTTTCATCATTTTATATTTAAGTGTATATTCGGACTTAAATCTGCCTTAGTATGCCCGTAAAAACCTTTGGTAGCTCTGTTTATGGAGTTGAAGCAACCACAATTACTGTAGAAGTTAATATTAGCAGTGGTATGAAGTATTTCATTGTTGGCTTGCCTGATAATGCAGTGCGTGAAAGTATGCTGAGGGTTGAAAGTGCGATAACAAATTCAGGTTATCGAATGCCCAGACAAAAAATTGTGGTCAACCTTGCTCCCGCAGATATCCGAAAAGAGGGTTCTTCGTATGATTTAGCTATTGCGATCGGTATTTTGGCGGAATCTGGCCAGGTCGAAACCGCTTTGCTGGATAAATATCTTATCCTCGGCGAACTTTCCCTCGATGGTGATATACAAACGGTAAAGGGCGCTTTGCCAATCTCTATTCAGACGAGAAAGGATGGCTATGAAGGTTTAGTTATTCCAAAAGCAAATGCGCGGGAAGCTGCGATTGTAAAAGATTTAAAGGTTTACGGAGTCAGCACCTTAAAAGAAGTTGTGGAATTTTTCAATGGCGATACCTCGCTAAAAACCACTGTAGTTGATGCCCGGGATGAGTTTTTCAATAAAATAAATACCTACGACAGCGATTTCTCGGATGTAAAAGGGCAGGAGAATATAAAGCGTGCACTCGAAATCGCAGCAGCCGGTGGTCATAATGTTATTTTAATTGGTCCGCCCGGAGCCGGAAAAACGATGTTGGCCAAAAGATTACCGACGGTTTTGCCGCCCTTAAATTTACATGAAGCGCTCGAAACTACTAAAATACATTCTGTAGCGGGTAAGCTTGCGGCTTCAGATTCTTTAATGACGATTCGGCCATTTCGTTCTCCACATCACACTATTAGCGATGTCGCATTGGTCGGTGGGGGCGCACATCCCCAGCCGGGAGAGATATCACTGGCGCATAACGGCGTACTATTTTTGGATGAATTGCCAGAATTTAAACGCACAGTTCTGGAAGTGATGCGACAGCCGCTTGAAGAAAGAAGAGTAACAATTTCCAGGGCAAAATTTAGTGTTGACTACCCTGCAAGTTTTATGTTAGTCGCTTCGATGAACCCATGTCCCTGCGGATTTTACAATCATCCCGAAAAGGAATGCGTATGCGGTCCAGGTGTTGTACAGAGATATTTGAGTAAGGTTTCGGGGCCATTGTTAGACAGAATTGACTTGCATGTAGAGGTTACGCCGGTCGATTTTAGCGAGTTGTCATCAGACCGGAAAGCTGAAGCGAGCGATTTAATTCGTGAACGGGTAATTAAGGCCAGAGAAATCCAAACGCAACGATTTGCGGAAAAAGCGGATGTGTATTCCAATGCTCAAATGAGTCCGAAAACGGTGAGAGATATTTGTAAAATCACCGAGGCTGGTCAGATGCTGCTAAAAAAAGCCATGGAAAAACTTGGTCTTTCAGCACGGGCTTATGACAGGATTCTGAAAGTTTCAAGAACGATTGCCGATTTAGATGCCAGCGAAGATATAAAGATTGAACATCTGGCCGAGGCAATTCATTACAGGAGTCTGGATAGGGATAGTTGGGCGGGATAAATCTAGTCGGGATCTCAAAAATTAAGTTTTTTTTAAGGAATTGTTAAAGTAAGATACTTTTTCAGCCTGTATGCAGTTAATAAATAGATTGTTCATCTTAGAATGGATGTTTTCATAAGTAGAAGCCGGATCGAAAGGTCCGGCTTTCTTTTTATTCTTCGTCCTGGGGGATGATTGAAAGTAAGGATTTAGGGTCATCATCCTCCTCTTCTTTCGCTTTTCCTTTCTTTTTAAAAGGCGAAATTATTTCATAAAATGCTACTTCCGCAAACTTACTCAAGATCTCAATTCTCGGGTTTATTTGGCCCGATTCTATTTGGTGCAGCTCAATCTGGCTCATTTGAAGCAGCTTTGCGAAATCAAATTGGCTGTATCCAAGTTTTAATCTGACCGTCTTGATCTTTTTACTGAAATATTTCTCCATTGTGCGGTTTGGGTGAATACTTACGTATGATGGAAATTTCCTGCATCAGATTCAACTCCACTCTTATCGTATTATTATTCTTCAAATGAATTTATTTTCACCATAAAGGTAATCACTTGGGCTTTATTAGGCAAATGATGATCTGAATCGGCCGTTAGTTCAATTAAATTTGTATGGGTATTTAACCTCTGATGAATGAAAGGGTTAAACAAGCCCCTTTTAGTGAATATAGCGATCATTAGTAGCTTGACTTGTAAACTTCAGTTCCGTTGTGTTATTTTTAGAACTTGAACAAGGCACAACAAATTTTTCTGCACGCCATTGTATGGCTGGCTATAATGGTCTTCTTTGTGTTGTTAAGCAGCAGGAACGGTGATTTCCACCAGTCCATCGTTATTTTCGTGTATTTCGGCTTTTTCAACATCACTATATTTTATACGAACTATTTATACATACTGCCTAAATATTTAAGCGAACGCAGATACTGGATCTGTAGCCTTCATATTATTTTGTTAATACTGATTTCGGGGTTATTTAAATACGGTTTTGCATATCTCTTTAAAGAAACGATCTTATTAAGGGGAGAAAGCGAAATACCTTTTAGCCAGTATTATGTGGGCGCAGTTTTTACCGGTATTTTTTTTATTTTCCTCAGCACAGCTTTTAAGTTTTCGGTCGACTGGTTTTTGAATGAAAAGGTTAACAAGAATCTTGAAAATGAAAAGCTGGTTGCAGAACTTGCTTTTCTAAGATCCCAGATAAATCCGCATTTCTTGTTCAATTCTCTGAATAATATTTATTCTCTGGCTTATCAAAAGTCCGATAGAGCACCAGAAGCGATCATGAAGCTAGCCGAGATTATGCGCTATATGCTTCAGGAGAGTAACGAACCGCTGGTTAAATTGTCCAGGGAAATTCGATATCTGGAAAATTATATAGAGTTGCAGAAATTGCGGTTTAAAGGAGAAGCTTATATAGATCTAACTATCACCGGCGATTATGCGGAGCAGGAGATTGCGCCTTTAATACTGATTTCTTTCGTTGAAAATGCCTTCAAGCATGGTGTAGCATCCGAGCCTAAAAATCCAATAAATGTCACAATTTGTATATCTCATCATCGTTTGTTATTTGAAATTTCGAATAAAAAAAGCTTGTTTAATAAAGATGTGAGCAGCGGCATAGGATTGAATAACGTTCGGCGCCGCCTGGATTTACTCTACCCCGGAAATTACGAACTGAAAGTCGATGAGAGCGACTTGATGTATTTTTGTCAACTATCGCTAAATATTTGAAAAAGGGTCATACCAGAAAGTGTTATTTGGTGTTAAAAAGAAGTGTGCAGCCTATTGTTGTACAGTTTTTACATAATTAAGGGTTCATACATCTAAAATCAATACCTTCGCATTATGACAAAATTTGCTGATGATTTTCTGGAAGCTTCTGAAAATAAAGCATTTAATTTAGACCACCGACGCATAATAAATTTTAACATTGGCCGCTATGATACAGCTGTTAAGCGTGGTTTATCGCGGTTAGCTAATCTTGAAAACTCAAAGCGCAAAGCCCATGTGATAAAATGGAAGGTGATGGAAAACCTGGATAAGTTATTACCAGAGTTTGAAGCCAATTTTCAGAAACGTGGGGGCAAAGTTATTTGGGCGAATGACGCCGACGAAGCGAATCGCGAGATCTTAAGTATCATCCGTAAGGCGAAAGCAAAAACGGTCATAAAGGCAAAATCGATGACCACAGAGGAAATTCACTTGAATGAGTTTCTTGAACACAATCAAATCGAATCTTTGGAAAGCGATTTGGGAGAATACATAGTTCAGCTTCTTGGTCAAAAACCGTATCATATTGTAACTCCTGCAATGCATTTAAGTAAGGAGGATATTGCTAAGCTGTTTCATGAAAGGTTTGGTACCCCTGCAGATGCAAGTCCGGAAGTTCTCACTCAAAAAGCAAGAGAACTACTTCGCGAAAAGTATACTTCTGCAGATGTTGGTATCACTGGAGGCAACTTCCTGATAGCCGACTCTGGCAGTGTTTGTCTCACCGAAAATGAGGGGAATGCACGCTTAACAACAACTTTTCCTAAAATTCATATCGCAATTGTTGGAATCGAAAAAATAATACCTTCAATAAACGACCTCGACCTTTTTTGGCCCTTGCTTTCAACGCACGGTACCGGGCAAAATCTTACAGTTTACAACAGCATATTAAGCGGTCCGCGTCAGGAAAATGAAACCGACGGTCCTGAGGAAATGTATGTCGTTCTTCTTGATAATGGGCGGACAAACTTACTTGCACAAAAAGAGCAACGCCAGGGATTGTATTGTATACGATGCGGAGCGTGCTTAAATGCCTGTCCAATCTATAAAAATATCGGTGGCCATACCTACGAAACAACCTATAGCGGCCCGATCGGATCGGTAATAACACCTCACTTACGTGGGATGGAAGATTTTAAACATCTAAGTTACGCTTCCAGCCTTTGCGGAAAGTGCTCAGAAGTTTGTCCCGTTAAAATTGATATTCATAAGATGTTGCTGTTGAACCGGCGCGACGCAGTTAATGAAGGCTTTAGCACTAAAGCTGAAAAACTCGGATGGAAAGCCTGGCAGACCGGGATGTTAAAGCGAAAATTTATGGATTTTGTAAGCGGCCGGTGGAAAAATATTTTTTTAAAAACATTTTTTAGAAAAACCTGGGGTACACGTCGAAAACTTCCCGTGGTTAACAAGAAATCTTTTAGTCAGCAGTGGCAGGAAAAAAACATTGATTAGTGTTTACAGGATACTACACTACTGATCTTAATGTAATACACCCTCTGATTCTTTTGTTAGGTTGGCGGTATTTTTTATCTTTTTAGGAAAACTGATGTTTTATTGCAGTTAAAATAGGTTTTTTTGAGATTTCGGCACAAAATTTCCTTGTGTACGCGCAATGCACTCTTTTCTTAAAAATACCATTTTGTTGTCGAGCTTATTTATATGCTTTTGTTCTGTAATAAGTTCATGTGGCAGGCTTTACTCAAATGATCTTTCCCGTGAGGATTATCTTTTAATGTCCGCCGGTTTTTCAACCGAGCAGGAGGTAGCCTTATATGCCGATTCGATAAATACCGTATTACCGCTTTGCAAAGAGGTAAAAAGTATGGTGTATTCGCTTGGCGACTATTCTTTTCAGGTAAGTAAATTCCTGCAGCATGGGGAAACTGTTTTGTATGTGGAGCATGGCAACAGTGGTGAGTACGGCAGTGTAGAAAAACGCTTTTATATTGAAAACAGAGCTCCCGTTTTATTGATGGAGAGGTCGACAGATAATACCAAGGCAATAAAGTTCTCTAAAACGTATTTTAGAGAAGGTAGGGCGTTTACCACCAGAGAAAGGCTTGGTATGAATGAGATGGAGATCCGGGACGCGAGTTATAAAGGCGCTGAACCTGCAACGGTGTATTACCGGACTTTAGAAACGTACGAAGATGCCATAAATCAACGGCGGAAATTTGACCTCGTTTTTGAGGAAATTGCCGAATGCCCTAAAGCTAAATACCTTATCTTATCCCGAAAGGAAATTAATTCATACCGAGCTCCTATAAAAGTTGAAGTCGAGGATGAATTTATACACGAACTCTACTCTAATCCGCTACGTTACCGTGGTGAGAAACTTGATATAACCTGGAGAATGAATGCTAATAACGAGGCAGTCTATTCATATGGGAAACTCAAAACCCGGGATTAATCTTCTTTAACCGGAAAAACCTCGGCCAGCGGACTGAATAGATAGATTCTTCTGGTGTTTAGTTCGAGGCATTTAATCCGTTTTCTCAATAATTCATCTTTCCGGAAGGTTCTGCCATCTTTTAATTTAAAAATACTCTTCATCGCAAGTAATTCCACGGGTACTCCATTCGATGCCGTGTCGTATTTGCGTAATGCTCTGAACAGGTTTAAATCGCTGCAGCTGGATGCGGCTGGGTTGTCTAAGTAAAGGTTAATGGCTCCTTTTAAATCAGTTGGGAAGACCTCTTTTTCAAAGAAGGGTTTCATCATTTTTTTAAAGTTAGATTTCCACTCAAGGCCGTGTGGTTTTGCTTTTCCCTGGTATTCGTTCCAGGTTTGGAGATGTGCAAATTCATGAACCGTAGTTACCAGAAATGCGTAAGGGTTTAGATTGAAATTGACCGATATGCGGTGATTATCACCATTATAAGGCGGCCGGTAATCGCCGAATTTAGTGTTCCTTCCGCGGGATACCTTAAAGTCGCATTTGTAATAATCAATCCAGCGGGCAATAATGGGAGCTGCTTCAGCAGGTATGTATTTTGCCAGAACTTGTGCCTTATCCAACCTGTTTACTTTAAAATATTATACACCAGTAAACTTGCAAGATAAGCAAGAGCAGTCATATATCCCAGCTGAATAATTGGCCATTTCCAGCTTTTAGTTTCCCGGTATACAACAGCCAGTGTGCTCATGCATTGCATCGCGAAAGCATAAAAAATCATTAAAGAAAATGCCACAGCAAAGGTGAAAACAGGTTGTCCCGTTTCGGGATTTCTTGCCTGGTGCATTTTATCTCTTACAGATTCTATCTGCGAATCGTCACTGCTTACACTATAAATGGTTGCCATTGTTCCGACAAAAACCTCACGGGCAGCAAAGGAAGTGATAAGGGCGATTCCGATTTTCCAGTCAAATCCTAATGGCTTGATTGATGGTTCGATGGCTTTTCCTATAACTCCGGCATACGAGTGTTCCAGCTTATCCGCAGCTTTAGAGCGTTCTAGCTCATCCGGAGGATATTTCTCTGTATAGGCTTTAGATTGATATTTAAGCTCAATCTCGTGCAGTTTATTAGCCGGGCCATAAGAAGCCAGTACCCATAATATGATCGATATGGCCACAATTACTTTTCCGGCTTCAAATACAAATGCCTTTACTTTTTCATACATGGTATAAAGCACATTATCCCAACGTGGCATGCGGTATACCGGAAGTTCCATGATGAAATATCCGCGTTCTCTCGACTTGATAAGAAATTTCATTATCCAGGCAACCAGAATTGCGGAAACAATGCTTAAAACGTACATCCCCATTAAAGCCAATGCTTGTAGGCTGAATAAGCCAAAGGCTTTTTGCGCAGGAACAACCAACGAGATTAGAACGGTATATATTGGTAGACGTGCGGAGCAGCTAACAAGCGGGGTGACCATAATTGTAATAATGCGGTCTTTCCAATTTTCGATGTTGCGGGTGCTCATTATAGACGGAACGGCGCAGGCAAATCCACCAATTAATGGCACTACAGATTTGCCGTTAAGCCCTACTTTGCGCATTATTTTATCCATCATAAAAGTAACCCGCGCCATATAGCCGGTATCTTCAAGGATGGAAATAAATGCAAACAGGATGGCGATCTGCGGTATAAATACCAATACACCACTTAATCCCGCCAATATTCCATCAACAAATAAGTCGGTTAAAACGCCTGCCGGCAATAGCGAATGTGCAGTCTGTGTTAGCCATACAAAAATATTTTCAATCAGGCTCATCGGGTACTCCGACCAGGCAAAAATTGATTGAAAGATTAAAAAAAGGATGGCAAAAAATATAATAAAACCCCAGATTTTATGGGTCAAAACCCGATCGATTTTATTGCTGATTGTTTCTTCTTCTGCAGCGCCGGCACGAAACTTTACTGTGTCAAAAAGTACGTCGTTAATGAAATTGTAACGGGCGATGGTTTCGGCCGCTTGAGTTTTCTGCGAATGGAAAAAGAATTCCTGTTCAATCTCTTCTATGCGGTCGCTTTGCGATGCTGAAAGGAAGTGAAGATTTTCGTGTTGGTGGGCCAGTTGTAAAGCTGTGTAGGGTAAATCAACTTGAAGTTCTTCTCGTATTTTGTTTATTAAGCCGGGAGCTAAAACTTCAACTTCGATTGTGTCAGCTTGAAGAGCTTCCGGGGATGTATAGGCAATAGCTTCCTTAAGTTTATCTATATTTTGACCCTGTCTTGCGCAAATGGGTACAATTTGCACCCCCAAACGTAATGCCAGCTCATTGATGTTAATGTCTGTGCCTGCCTTGTTTGATAAGTCTATCATGTTCAAAGCAATAATAACAGGGATCTTCAAATCCGCAACCTGGGTATACAATAGCAGATTACGCTTTAGATTGGAAGCATCGGCAACAATAACAATGATGTTTGGATGTGAGGGATTATTTTTATCAGCGAGAACCTCAAATACAATGGTTTCGTCTTTGCTTTTCGGATACAGGCTATAGGTGCCTGGTAAATCGATTATTTCGGCATTTCTGCCATCGGGTAGTTTGCAGGTACCGGTCTTTTTGTCAACCGTCACACCGGCAAAATTGCCGACTTTTTGATGTAAGCCGGTTAAAAGATTAAATAAGGTAGATTTTCCAGTATTGGGATTTCCAACCAGCGCAACTCTTAACTCATCCTTCACTGATAATTTTTATTGCAATATGATAGTTGAAGCCTCTAGCATGCGAAGGCTTAGCTGGTAACCTGAAACGGTTATAGCCATTGGATCGCCAAGCGGTGCAAAACGTTCAACAATAATTGGCTCACCTGGCAGGCAACCCATTTCCATAAGTTTTATTGACATCTCAAGGTCAGTGAACTCTTTTATAACGCCAGTATCGCCTGGTTGCAATTGTGAAAGCTTCATGTATGTTTTAAACTCAAGCAAAAATAGATCTTATTTTTAATAAATCCAAATAAGCTTAAGAGAAACAATAGGCTTTAATTTTAATGGCTTATCGAAGTCTCCGGATAAGACCGGAATTTTACCTTCGGACAGTTGCAGTCCTTTTTAAAGAGGCTGCACGATGATAATGAAAGAATTCCAACCACCACAATTGCCTTAAATAAGTTTTTCATATCCCGTTCTATGCAAAAAAATGTAACTAAAGATTCCCATACTAACGCCTGCCATATCTGTTACAAAGTCCCATAAATCAGCGGATCGGTAGGTAAATACTTTCCATTGTAAAATTTCAATTCCAGCACCTAAAAAAGCTGTAATCAAAAGTATTTTAACAATAGTCATTATACGGAATGTATAACTTCCTTGTTGCCTGATTTTGCCATAAAATAACAACACGGTAAGTACAAAGAAAAAGCCAGTATGAACCAGCTTATCAAAACCTTCGAATAGGGGGAGGCCTTCAGCTACATTATCTAAGGGCATGTCGCAAAGAATGAGCACAATCGTTGCCCAAATAATAGAAAGGTATTGGTGCTTTAGGGTGGCAAACATTAAACTCCAATCAATTCTTTATATTGATCTGCGGAAAGCAAATCGCCCGCTTCTACAATAGATTTTACTGCAATCTTAACCATCCATCCTTCGCCATATGGATCCTGATTAACCAACTCTGGAGCAGAGTCTAGTTTTTTATTGATCTCAAGAACGGTTCCAGTAACTGGCATAAATAAATCTGAAACAGTTTTTACTGCTTCAACTGTACCAAAAACTTCGTTTTCTGTAACTTCCTGACCAACGGTATTGATGTCTATGTAAACAATGTCTCCAAGTTCGCGTTGAGCAAATTCTGTAATTCCAACAATAGCGTCCTTACCTTCAATTTTGATCCATTCGTGATCCTTGGTGTATTTTAATTCTGATGGGAAATTCATGCTTTTATATTTTCGCCAAAAATAGGAGTATATGATGGTATAAACAAAGTTTATAAACGCTATTGTAAAGTAAAACGTAAACTCATACCAAAATTGCTGAACGATGTATTGAAGGTTTGAGAAGTATACGGTTTGGTGATATTTCCGTCGTAAAACAATCTCAAATTAAAACGCTGATTCAGTACATAATCTATCGATGGGCGTACGGTAATATTTTTTGCGCCTGATGATATTTCGGGATCTTCAACATCTGCCCTGTAGATTACTGTTTTTCGATCATTCAAAGCGAAATCCATTTTAAAGTTCAGGTCGTTGTTCAGCTTTTTGCCGCTGAATAGTCCTAATGGGAAACGGAAGTTTGCGGTACGGTAACCAAGTCCAAAAGTGATTCCATTATCACGTTGTTGTGCTAGCTGACTATTCGCAAGGCTTAAACTTAACAGCCTGGATTTGCGGTATTCGAAATTTGCGGTCAGATTGTTTTTCAGTCTGAAATCAATTCCCAGTAACGGCAGAAATTGCTCTGCAAGTGTTATTTGCGAGAATTGATATGCCGGAAGGAAATTATCGTTTACGTCTTTAAGGTTTGAAAACCCATTCAATTCCTGGTATCTGGCCAAAGAATTGAAACTGTTAATATTATAGCTTGATCGATAAGTATGATTAACATCAAAGGAAGCAAAAATATTATTAAAGAACGGGTATTTAGTTAAACCGTTATACGTCAGGCGCCAGTTAGGAATTGGGATTTTTGGAAACCCGCTTAGCCTGGTTTTATCAGGATCTTTGCCACTGTATGCGGATAGGAACGATGCGATTACCACATCCTGCGAGTTTTTGCCATAACCATCGGAATAACCGCCGTTTACACCGGTAGAGTTTGGATTTAAAGAACCCAATCTTCTTGAAATAACTTCACGATTTGCTTCGAACTGCCTGAATAATTTCGACCCACTGTCTTTGTCATCTTTAGCAAAGGCTGTGCGGAATAGGAGATAGGATATGCTAAAATCTCCGGTGGTAATCGGGCTCTGATTTTCGAAACTATTGTTCGTCGGGCTGAACCTGAAATTGGTTGAATAATTGAAACTTTGGCTTTTTGAAGCTGTTAATTCGATTCTTAAATCAGCGATAGGTTCTATCGTTCCCCGGATATTCAAATCTTCTTTCCGGGTTGTAATATAAAGCTGATTCATCAAACTATCACGGGTGATCCAGCCGTTTTGGACAGCTCGTCCTCTGATATCTTGTTGACCACCAAATATGAAGTCCCAGCCAGGTGCATTGGCATCAAGATCATAACCCAAAATCTTTGATTTTGGCAAATAACCCGGTAAAAATGTGCCTTGTGTTTTGGTGTATGCTCCCGTTATGTTTTTTAGACTGGTTAATACGCCAAGCAGAAGTTTACCTGCACCTTTATTGTTCGGATCGTTCGCTTTACGTATAAATCCAAACTTATTATACAGGGTGATGAAATTTAAGGATGGATTGAGTTGAATGGTCCGTGCGTTCTGAATGGTGTTACCCAGATTTATTGAATCGATTCTTAGAGTCGATAAAGGCTCGGTTCTCCAGTTAAAGTTTGTGCCGTAACGTGCTACCAGACTGGTCCATCCTAATCCTGGTATTTTATTGATCGGAACGGTATAGTTTAAATTCAGCGTATGGTTGTAATCGGTATTTCTGCCTAATTTCTTGAGATTATTCCACACAGTATCACGTTTTAATCCATCAAGGCGACCCTCCGGTTCATCAATAACCGAATAATTGGTGGCATTAAAATCTAACTTTAACGATTTTGTTAAATCCCAGCCTATTCCGTATAACCGCGACATCTGGAAATTCTTATTGAAATTGGTGCTAATCGGGATAAAGTTGTTAGGGTCGTTGTCTCTTAATGTGTTTTCAGAATATAATCGGTCGACATCTATTCTGAAGTTTAACATGGATGGTAACAGCGAGAAATTAAAGTCCTTTAAAAGACTTAGCATATTCGATTTTATGATTTTCTCGAACGGAGCATAGTTTTTTGATTGTCCTGAATAGTTATAGGCCAAACCCGCTCTATAGGTTTTTTGGAGGGCGGATTCAGTAATAAAATCTCTGTGATTGTATGCTGTAAATGCATAGTTTGCACTCCAGTTTTCGATGTCCCACAGTCGGGATTTGCTATTTGGGTCCGTTTTTATTTTTCTGACATTGGTGAAATTAATGCTTTGTCGCCTGGTAAAGTCATTTACAATGCCGTTTATCGTCTTTCTTTCATTTTTCGACAATCCTTCAAGTGTGGTATTCAGCTCCATATCCTGAAAGCGTGAATCATATTGAGGAGTGCTTAATTGTCTTGAAAAATTGAAAAACATCGGAACTTTCAAGCCCGAACGTGCAGGAAAGAATTTTCCTAGTTCTAAACTTGAGGACAGATCGAAAAACATATCCTCATTTCGATTTCGTTCGCTTACTTTTTTGTCGATTGACCCGAAACCAACGGTACTTGTACTTCCGGAAATTGTAACATCTCCGAAGTCGGCGAGTTTTGTATTTAATCTGGCAGTGGCAGCCCAGCCACCACGCTCATCAAAGTCGGTTAAGCGTAATTCGTTAAACCATACCTGGGCGCTTTTATCCATGCCATCATCCACACCCGGATTCGATGAGCTTCTTAGTGGATTGCGAACCCCTACCATGTATATCCGAACCTTACTTAAGTCGGGTTGCCCAACAATAATGATCGTATTTTTACCATCCTTAAAAACAAACGGTATATTACTTCCAGGATGGGTGCCGCGATCTACTGCATTATTTCTGGCAGCTTTTGCCGCCTGGAATAATTTCAATTCGATATCCAGTTTATTAACCTCAGGCCAAATAGCATTTGCATCCCTCGAACCCGGAACGGTTACTTTTAATGGAATTTGATATTCATAATAGTTGTCCTGATTATCTGTTCCAATGCGCAAGAATCCGCTAACATCGTTGTCATTTAATTGCTCGCCTTCGGCATGAACAAACATTTCAATTCTTTTATAAGAGCGGAAATCATTATAAGTTGTACGAAAAGCTGCTCGTCCATAGCCGTCACGAAGATTTTTTACATTTAGCGCCAGCGATTGCTCATTCTGCCTGGTGTCACCTCTGAAATTACTGAAATCGCGTTCGCGCTCAATGCCTGGCGGAACAACGTAAGGTATTGGTGTACGACGGCCGTTCTCTTCAATATTCACAGTACTTACGTCCAGCTTTGAATTGTCCAGAGGTGGGTTTAAGCCCAAATCTGGGTCTGCAATAACTTTTGAAGAGGTGTTTTCTGAATTATACCTGCGCCATTCTCCTCGAACCAATTGCAATTTGGCCATTCTTAAAATGGTAGTATCTGCAAAATCGGTCATAAACATCCGGGCAAAACGGATCGATTTAAAATCCTGAATATTGCCTACTTTCTGCTGGTATTGAGCAATAGGAATTTTAAACTGATACCATGATACCTGCTGACTTAACCCATTGGGAAGTTTTACAGTTGAAGTTACTTTATCGGTGATGTAATTTTGGCCAACGACCATATCTTGCGGACGAATGGATACTTTGTACTGAAAATATTCATCTGCCAGGGATGAGTTGTTGTCGCGGTTTATATCTTCTCCGTCTGGCAGAGAAGTGGACGCAGAATTATCAATGCCTAATTCGGCTTGTGATTGTTCGTTGGTCTTAGAGTTTCCTTCCGGGCCATTGTATCGTTCATACCGCTTTAAAATACCTGCATTGGCATTGTCTAAATCGTTTCCACGATAATATTGAAAATCATCTGAAGAAGGATCCGTTTGCAGTTGCGTTGCAGCCTGGGGATTCAACTGACTTAAAAAAGGAGAAAAGAATTGACGTTCATCCGTGCTGTTTAACCCGTCTAAACCTACATCCTGAAATTTTCTCGCCGAAGGATCATTATCGAACGCCTGAATTACCGGTTGTAGTTTTGGAATCCGGCCCCATACTGTTTGATCAGTCTTAGTTGGGTCGCCGTCTCCAGGAAGTCCGTTTTCCAAAGACTTTCTGCCATCTTTTAATATATCTTCAGAGATACTACCAAGGTTAAAATATAAATCTCCGCCAGTAGCGCCGGGTTTATAGATAAAAGGATCCATTACCCACATTTCAATAAATTCAATATTCAGAGCCTCAAAATCTGTACTTTCAAGTCTTCTGAAAATTCCTCCCCAACGGCTTCTCGGATTATTCAATGTTCCGTTTGGATTGACGCCCGAAGTAGTATAATTATACGGACCGCGAAGCATCGGATAATACGCAAGATCGAAGGTCGGAAGGGTTAATGGCTGACCTGTGGTCGATTGCTTGAACGGAAATACTTCCTGTTCAATTACCTCTCTGACGAAATGGTTGGACTGCTCATTCTTGTCGTTTTTAATGTTCGCCGGAGTTAATGAGTTATTTCGGTTGAAGAACAAGGGGTCAATATTGTAAAATGCCAATCGGGCACGGTTGAAACCATAGGCCAGACTTAGATCCTGAGCCTCTGGAAAAAGCTGTGGTGTTCCAGAAATTTGCCATCCTGCCGGGCTTTTTATATCGATAATTGAGCGGCTGCCCTCAAAATCATCCAGGTAACTGGCGCCATTTTTACTGCCGGCAAAGTCTAAAGCACTTGGATGTCCGGGGATCAGCTTAGCAAATTCTCCCGTAAAAGTCACCGAGGAAGTTTCTTTAGTACTTAAAAAAGGCAGCTTATCAACCAATTTCGTCAGCCATCTGGAGTCGGAACTATAATTTGCATCCATGCCTAAAATAGTATTCGAAATGGCTTCTTCACCAATGTTTATTTTAGGAGTAAGCGGCCTTTCTGAAAGGTTCATAATAGTTCCACCTAAATTTAGTTTGTCGCTTGCATGATAGTCAAACCGGGATCCAAATAAGGAGCGTTGCTGTAAGCCAAACAGCTCATTATTCTCCATTTTTATTTTTATCTGCTGTCCGGAACTTAAAAGCGCCTGGTTCAGAATTCTCACCCTTCCGCTATTATAGTCTACAGTAAAATCAGCTCCTTCAACTAATGGAAGCGTTCCTGCAGTTACTTGTACAGAGCCAGGAGGAACATTAATCGCATTTAGCTGAAATTCCGAACTTACCTCTGATTGATAGGTTCCTTTTAGAATGTAGCGGTTTAGCCTGGGGAATAACTGTTGCGCCACTACCCTCGTAGAATCATATAATTGTTGGTACACATATTTGTCTATGAGATTTTGTTCGCTAACTGCGACAAACTGTTTTGCCAGGTCGGAGCCAAAGGGTTCTACAAGTGGAAATGTGATTCTGCCGTTGAGCGGATCGATTGTAACGCCTTCAACAAAGTCGAAATATCCATCGGGCCGATTATCGCCTACCTGATTCAGGTTGTCTAAATTGGTTACCTGTATCCAAAGTTTACGGTTTGTTCGGGTGCCTTCATTGATCAGAGGCATTTCAACGCCCGTTTCCTCGTCAAGTCTGAAAATATTCAGATTAAAAGCATTTTTGCTGATCTGGTAAGCTCCTAATGGATAAATGTTTTTCATCATGAGATCCCAGGTTGGGAGATTGGTTTTTAGAATCTCATTTTTAAGTAATTTGGTAAACAGAAGCTGCGGGTTATTCGGATCTACCGGGACATCTGTCGAGAATTCACCCACCTGATATTCAACCCCATTTACATTATATCGAAATGCGACAGCCAGTACTTCGTCGGCATTCAGCGATGAATTTAAAGAGATGTAACCGAGCCTTGCGTTTAAAGTAAACTCCCTTTCCGTAAGCTTTCTGGCATAAGTAAGTTTCGAGTAATTATCTGTACCTCCGGTTCCCTGGAAGTACGAGTTTATCGAATTAGAATTTGTTAAACGAGCATCCGCGGGAAGATTTTGCAAAAGGTTATTGGATTGTTGCGGGAAGCCAGGACCCTGAAATCCAGCGGGCAACGCAGACCCTCCGCCCTGGAATAAAGTGGTATTGTACGGGCTGTTTTCCCCCAAATCCATGAATGCTAATACGTCTCTCGAATCTGTGGTACTGTTGCTGCGGTTTGTTACCCATACTTCTATTTTTGTTACTGTTGCAGGAGAAGTAATAATTGGGATATTTTGTAATGCCTTATTGTAGTTGTTTCTGAAATATTGCGACAGAAAATAATGCTTATTTGCTTCATAGTTATCAGCGGTAATTCTGAACTCGTTTTGTTGCGAGCCGTTGCTTATGTTAATTTCTCGGGGCTGTGATTTTTGTTGAGAAAAGATACTCGTAACATTTAGACGCCCGAACTGCAGCTGAGTTTTCAAGCCGAAAAGTGCCTGACTCCCTGTTATTAAGGTTGAGTTTAAAGGAAGGCTTACGTTCCCTGCTTCAATTTTTTGGATTATCTCGTCGGGCCTTCCGGTATAATCGAGTTTCATTTGATTTTCAAAATCAAATTGAGCCTCGGTGTTATAATTTGTTGTTATCCGCAATTTTTCTCCGATGTTACCAACCACGTTCATCTGGATCCGCTGATCAAAGTCGAAATTTCCCTGTCTTCTTTGACGCTCGTTAAAAAGAGGATTCTCATTTTTGTTGAGCCTTCCTGCCAAGGTTAATTCTGCACTTCCTTGCGGTCTGATATCAATCAGCGATCCGCCAAATATCCGCTCGAACGATTTGTTGTTAATTGAAACAGAGGGTATAAATCCGGGTTCATGCGCCTCATTAATTGGTGCGTCTGACAGTTTTCGCCAGTAATCCCGTTTTACCTGTTCGTTTTCATATCGTTGATATTCTGCGATGGTTAGATATCTCGGAGCACGGTAAGGTCTGTCGCCGATCTTTTCCTGAATGATATATCGTTTTGTTACAGGGTCAAAATCAACTGAGCGCTTAACGTTTGCCGGGTTGGGCAGATATAAGCCAGGCTGAGGCTTAAGATCAAGAATTCTGGAATCTTTAAACGGGTATTTTACTTTCAGACTATCAGATAAAGAATTGCTCACTTGTGCATATCCTCCGCCTGAAACGAGAATGAGAAAAAAACAGTAAATCCTTCGTAAGGAAAAGGCAGGTATACTCTTCAACGCCTGTTAGAATTTAGGTAATTATATGGTTTTCAGGGCAATCTTTATCAACTGTTCAACTGATAAACTTTCAGATGACAATTTTATTGCGCTGTCTAATGCTTTTTCAGCTGTATTTTTCGCAAAGCCTAACATTATAAGTGCCGACAAGGCTTCGTCTTTAGCTGTATAGTACTGTGGTGCAGATGTTAGGGTTTCTAGCCCCTCTTTTTTCAGTTTGTCCTGCAGCTCCAGGATTAAGCGTTGAGCCGATTTCGGTCCAATTCCTTTAATTCGCTGCATCTGAGACACATCGCCTTTTACAATGGCAGTTTGAATCTCATCGGGAGTGACGGATGACAAGATCATTCGACCTGTTCCCGGCCCAATGCCGGACACGGAAATCAAGTGAAGAAACAGGCGTCTTTCACCTTCTTCTGCAAAGCCATACAGCGTATGCGCATCTTCCTTTACATGCAGCCAGGTATAAAGCTTACATTTTTCCTGATTTGCAAGTTTGGAGTACGTATTAAGTGAGATGTTAATGTGATATCCAATCCCATTAGTATCAATTACCACATAAGTGGCACACTTAAAAACTAGTTTTCCATCGATATAAGCGTACATTATATTTTTTTTCTGCGACTAAAAATTCCTGTTTTCTTTCTGTTAAGCAGTTGTTCTTGTTTTGATTGAGCATCTACCACTGCAATGGTAACCATGTTAACAATTTCGCGAACAGAACTTCCCATTTGCAAAACATGAACGGCTTTATTCAATCCCAATAAAATAGGGCCAACGGCTTCAGCTTCACCAAGCTCTTGTAATAGCTTATATGCAATGTTCCCTGATTCCAGATTTGGAAATACCAGCGTATTGGCCGGCGCGTCTGAAAGCGTACAAAAAGGGAAGATATCTTTTAGCAGGGAATTGTTTATTGCAAAATTTGCCTGCATCTCGCCGTCAACTGTAATTTCGGGATGATGTTCATGCAAAATGCGTACAGCTTCTCTTGTTTTATCAGGCACTTCACCTTCATTTGAACCAAAGTTGGAATAGGATAGTATTGCGATACGCGGATTAATATTGAATTTACGTACTGAGTTATCTAATAAAATCGTAAGATCTACTAATTCTTCGATAGTAGGATTTTTATTTATAGTTGTATCACCAAAAAATACAGGTCCCTTTTTGGTTAACATCATATACATTCCTGCCACCCGGTTAACACCTTCTTCAGTTCCTATCACCTGCAGAGCGGGTCTAACCGTTACTCCATAGTCTTTTGTTAATCCTGAAATCAGGGCATCGGCTTCGCCGAATTCAACCATGCAAGCGCCGTAATAATTTCTGTCGAGTAAAAGTTTTCTGGCTTCGAATAAGGTGATTCCTTTGCGCTGACGCTTTTTGTAAAGCAGTTGTGCGAACTGCTCAACCTTTGCCAGCTCCTCAGCAGGTTCAATGATCTGTACTCCGTCAAGATCAAGCCCCGTTTCTTTTAGAATGGCCTTGATTTTGGCTTTGTTTCCTAATAAAATAGGCCGGGCAATACCTTCATCTTTTACAATCTGAGCGGCCTTTAAAATTTTATAATGATCGGCTTCTGCGAAGACGATACATTTTGGATCCGACTTCGCTTTGCTGCTTAATCCGCGTAAAAGCGCATCCTCGGTTCCAAGTCTCCGGTTTAATTCATCGGCGTAAGCTTCCCAATTGCTGATGGTTTTGCGGGCAATTCCTGAGTCAATAGCTGCTTTAGCCACTGCTACGGAGACCGATGTAATTAGCCTCGGATCCATCGGTTTAGGAATGATATAATCCTTGCCGAAGCTTATATTTTTTTTGTTATTGTACGCCAGGTTTACCGACTCGGGAACGGTTTTTTTAGCCAGTTCTGCAATTGCTTTAACCGCGGCAATTTTCATTTCTTCGTTGATGCCAGTAGCTCTTACATCCATTGCACCACGAAAAATGTAGGGGAATCCTAAAACGTTATTAACCTGGTTTGGATAATCCGAACGTCCCGTGGCCATAATTACATCTTTTCTGGCATTAACGGCAAGTTCGTATGCAATTTCGGGGTTTGGATTTGCCATGGCGAAAACGATAGGGTTTTTTGCCATCGTTTTAAGCATTTCGGGGCTCAATACATCGGAAGTAGAAAGACCAATAAATACATCCGAATCTTTCATCGCCTCGGCAAGTGTATTTATATCCCTGCTAGTCGCGAATTCCGCTTTTATTGGCTCTAGTTTTTCACGGTCTTTACGAATAACTCCCGACCGGTCAACCATTACCATGTTTTCTTTCAAAGCCCCAAGGCTTACATACAGTCGTGAGCAAGAAATAGCTGCGGCACCGGCACCGTTGATTACTATTTTAACTTTATCCAGTTTTTTTCTTTGAATTTCGCAAGCATTGAGAAGGGCGGCTGCGGAAATTATTGCAGTACCGTGCTGATCGTCATGCATCACCGGAATGTTCATTTCGGCTTTTAAGCGACGTTCTATTTCAAAACATTCTGGTGCTTTTATATCTTCAAGGTTGATGCCCCCAAAGGTTGGCTCGAGCGCTTTCACGATCTTTACAAATTCATCAACATCTTTTGTGTTAAGCTCAAGGTCGAACACATCAATATCTGCGAAAATTTTAAATAATAAGCCTTTTCCTTCCATCACCGGCTTACCGGCTTCGGGTCCGATATCCCCCAACCCAAGCACCGCAGTTCCATTGCTGATCACGGCAACAAGATTTCCTTTTGCGGTATATTTATAAACGTCATCAACATTATCGGCTATACGGAGACAAGGTTCTGCTACTCCGGGCGAATAAGCTAAAGTAAGATCGCGTTGTGAATTGGTAGGCTTGGTAGGAACAACTTCTATTTTTCCAGGTCGCCCTTGAGAATGGTAGTCAAGAGCATCCTGTTTACGATTAATTTTACTCATTAGATTTATCGCTTGGTGAGGCACCTGTAAAATTACGAATCTAATTTTGCGGGGCAACGGTTTGAGCGAAATAATAAAAGATTTCTCTCTTGGGCTAAATCACCCCTGAATGATCTTTAAAACCATTCCGGTTTGTACTGAGTAATGCTTTAACTTGTTTATAATTTTAATTTCTTCTTCGGTGCTGTTAAACTTTTCAGCAATTGAATCCAGCGTATCGCCTTCTTGTACTCTGTATGAAAAAGATACATCGCGGTGCACATACTTTGACGACTTTGGAAGGTCGCTTGCAGGTACCTGGTAAGAAAGCATTAGGTCGCCCTCTACAGGTGAAGTCTTCAGCATTTCCTCGCGTAACGCTGTGTATATATATGATTTAATCTCAGGAATAATCAATTTTTTAGGATCGTTTGCTGATCCGCCGATAATCAGATTTTTGTAGGATGGATTTAAAAGCGCAAGCATATCAATGTCTATGTTCGCTGCTTTTGAAATGCTCCAAAGAGACACTTTTCTATTTACAGTAAGGGTATTCGTAAAAATGTTGAGATTTGTTTCTGAAGGGTAAATACCGTGTTTCTTATAGTTGTTCATGATATAAACAGTGGCTATAAAAGACGGCACATAGTTTTGCGTTTCTGCAGGCAAGTATTTCCGTATGGCCCAGTAATCCAGGTTTCCGCCCCCGGCATCTTCCCTGGCCCATTTTATTCTGTTATGACCGCAATTATATGAAGCAATAGCCAATAACCAGTCGTTATACATTTGGTAGGATTTAAGAAGGTAATCAGCAGCTGCTTCAGAAGCTAAAACCGGATCTTTTCTTTCGTCAAGAGTGTCGTTAATAGTTAGGCCGTAAATTTTGCCAACGGGTTCAATAAACTGCCATAAGCCAGTTGCACCAACCCACGACTGGGCATTTGCGTTTAACGAAGATTCTACAACAGATAGGTATTTAAGTTCGGAGGGAAGGCCTTTTTCTTTAAATACACGTTCATATATGGGGAAATAATATTTTGAAAGACCCAGTACTTTTGAGAAACGCGCTTTTTGAGATGCATACGTTTCAATTAGCCTTTGTACCGGTTCGTTGTATGTAAGAGGAACAGTTTTTTGTAAGTTTTCGAGGGTCAGGCGGTAAGCAGGGTCGACGGAGGTCGTACTGTTAATTGTAATCTTTTTTTCTGATGCTTTGGTTTCCAGCGAAAATCCCAATAATCCCACTCCGCTGAACAAAACCAAAGTATAGGTTAATGCTCTTTTCATCAATTTTACTAGTTTGGCACCAATGCCGTTAAATATCAGTGCCTTTTACTAAATTACCTGTTTTTTTGTTACATTCAAAACGTATTTAGAAAAGGAAAGTAGTTCTGACTCTCCAAAACGTTTCCCAATAAATTGTATACCTATCGGTAAATTCGTTTTGCTTGTTCCAACAGGCAATGATATTGCCGGAATTCCGGCCAATGAGGCTTGAACAGTGAAGATATCAGCCAGATACATTACCACCGGATCATCTATTTTTTCCCCAATTCCAAATGCCGGTCCGGGTGTTGTGGGCAACAAAATAAAATCATGATTCCTGAGGATCTCCTCAGTTTTCTCGCGAATAAGTCGCCTTACTTTTTGTGCTTTCCCATAAAATGCATCGTAATGTCCCGCACTTAATACAAAGGTTCCGAGCAGAATGCGTCGTTTTACCTCTTCACCAAATCCCTCTGAGCGGGATTTCTTATAGGTGCTTTCCAGGTCAACAGCATTCGGACTCCTATAGCCATAATGCACTCCGTCATAACGAGCCAAATTTGATGACGACTCGGCCATTGTAAGGATATAATAAGTTGGCACAACATAGTCGAGGTATGGAAAAGAAATAGGCTCAACTTCATGCCCCTCTTCGAGCAGGCGCTTGATAGTACTTTCTGTCAGTGCTTTAATTTCCGGATCTAAACCTTCGCTATGCAAGGTTTCGGGTAAATAGGCTATGCGTTTTTTCCCTGACGAATTCAGGTTTTGCGAATATGCCGGGACTGGAAGAGTAGAGCAGGTGCTGTCATACTCATCATGTCCTGCAATTACTTCTAAAAGTAAAGCTGCATCTTCTACTGAATTTGTTATAGGGCCTACCTGATCGAAAGATGAGGCGTAGGCAATAATTCCATGGCGTGAAACTCTGCCATAGGTGGGTTTTAGTCCGACAACCCCACAAAAAGCGGCGGGTTGCCTTACCGAGCCTCCTGTGTCTGTGCCTAAAGATGCCATACATAAGCCAGCCTGAACGGCAACTGCAGAACCGCCAGAAGAACCTCCAGGGACTTTGGTATTATCAGCATCGTTTTTAACGGGCCCGAAGTAAGAGTTTTCATTCGAGCCACCCATCGCAAACTCGTCACAGTTTTGCCTACCGATTATAATAGCATCCTCAGCCAAAATGCGTTCTACGACTGTGGATGAAAAGATTGAATTATAATTTTGCAGAATTTTGGAGCCTGCAGAGACATTATGATCTTTATAGCAGATCAAATCTTTGATCCCAAGAATCATCCCTCCAAGTTTCCCTGCTGTGCCATTCAATATTTTAGCCTGAATCTCAGCTGCTTTGGCTTTGGCTTCATCAGCATAAACCTCCACAAAAGCATTTAAATGCTTTTTTTCCTCTATTCGTTGTAAATAATCCTGAACAAGTTCGACTAACTGAATTTTACCTTCTTTTATCTCTGTTTGGACAGATTTTAGAGATGAGTACTGATGCATGCCGTGAAATTACGCATTTCTGTGAAATGAAAGCAATAATGCTTCATTCATTGAAATTTTTTAAATTGAAAAACCTCATCCAGTTATGAATGAGGTTAGAATATCTGTTTTCGAGAATTATAGATCGCGGCGGTCAGCGTCTTTCGTTGCTGCAGGCTCACCATCTTTTCCTTCTTTAAACTCTTTTACTCCGCGGCCTAATCCACGCATTAATTCCGGGATTTTTTTACCACCGAATAATAAAAGAAGTGCCACAACAATTAAAATAATTTCCGGTGCACCTAAGCCTGCTAAAAAAATACTACTTACCATTTTTATAATTTTGACTGTGTCTGATCTGTGTTGGTTTCCTGACTTGATGAACCAGTGACATCAATATTCATGTCATCATGTACGGAATTTATATTACGATGGATTTCTCTCTTTACTCCATCCGACGCGTCTTTGAATTCGCGAATGCCTTTTCCTAATCCGCGGGCCAGTTCAGGAAGCTTTTTGCCCCCGAAAAGCAATAGTATGGCCAGCATGATTAACATTATCTCCGGGGTTCCCATATTAAGGAATAAAAAAATCGAGCTCAACATTATCAATCAATTAAGTTTGCAAATATAACTATATATACGATGTAAATTCTATTTTAGTTTGCTAGCCAGGTTTCCGGATTCATCGCTACTCCCCCTTTTCTAACTTCAAAATGTAATTGCGTAGTTCCGTCAACAGGATCGGTTATTACAGTGCCGATATTTTGTTTCAGAGATACCTTTTCGCCCTTAGAAACACTTGCAGAACGCAAATTTGAGTAAACTGTGAAATATTCACCGTGCTTGATCAAAACCACATACGAACCGCCCATGTTTAAAACGGTTGATACTTCGCCAGAAAATACCGCTCTTACACCCGAACCCGGCTCGGTTTGAATATCTATTCCGTTGTTTTCAACTGTAACATTTCCATACCGGTTTGTTCCAAAGCGTGCCACACTATTACCTGCAGCAACAGGCCACGGTAATCTTCCGCGATTACTTAAAAAGTCTGAAGATAATTTAGCGGCTTCAGGCGTCGAGGCTAATACTCTTGATCCTGATGCAACTGGCTTTGCAGCTGTACCTGACCGAGCAGCTTCGGCTTTGGCAGCGGCCTCGGCACGCCTTTTTGCCTCCGCAATTTCCCGGTTAATTGCAGCACTAATAGATCTGTTTAATTTGGCAACTTCTTTTTGCTTTTTAGATACCTCTTGCTTTAATAGCTTTTCCTGTTTGGTTAATTTAGTCAGTTGTACTGATTTGTTATTCTTTTCTTTACCAAGGGTTACTTTTTCCTTTTCCTGATCGTGCAACAAATTGTTTTTAGATCGTTTATTCTGATCCAGCTCAACAATTTTCATTCCCAACTCCTTCTGGGTGTCTTGAATGTAGCCGGCTTGTTTTTTCCTGTAATCGCCAAATTGTTGCAGATATTTCAATCGCTTATATGCCTGATTAAAATTATCGGATGCAAAAATGAACATAAGCTTGCCATATGCACTTTGATTTCTGAATGCAAATAAAATCATACCTGCATATTCTTTCTTCAATTTGGTTAATTGTGCCTGTAGCGAGCGAACCGTATTGGTGCTTTCTGATATCTGATTATTAAGAAGTTTAACTTCCGAATTGATCGTGTTGATCTTCTCTTCTCTTAAACGGATCTGTGTATTTAAAACATTTATCTGTTTTAGCGATAACTTTTTATTGCTGCTGACTTTGGTTTGAGATCGTTTTAAAGCTTCAATTTCACGGGTTAAAGCGTCTTTCCGGCGCTTTAACTCGGCACTACTCTGACCAAAAGATGAACCTGCAACACAGAAAAATATCAGTAAAATAAAAAGCTTTTTAAAAGTCATAGATGCAAATCTATCTAATTAATCCTTTACAGTAAATCTTTTGGGTACACTAAATGGGAATTCAACTGGCTCGTTTAATCCAACATGATTATATTTTAAATCGATATTGATCATTTTGCTCGAGGCGTTTGACTTTATAGATACCGTATGAGGGAATTCGTGGCCGCTTATACTTTTTGGGTCACTATAATTTACAGTTAAAGTTTGTGAAGCGGCTTTATCATTTAAATTGCTTTGGATAAGATTATAATTTTCATTGAAAATAAGCAGATAAGCTAAGCCAGACATATCTCCTGTAAGATGAGCCTGACCACCATTAATATCTAAAATTGAAGACTGATTGAGACTGCCGCTGATAGCGTTTCCAACAAAAAGATCCTGTAAAGTTTTAAAATTTACCTGCTTGTTTGCAAATTGATATACGTAACTGAATGGTTTCCTGGTATACGAACTTTCAATCCTGTTTAAAATCTTAATGCTATCTGGTGTAATTAAAGCACGAGCTACTTCGATGCCAGCGATCGCTGTCAGGGAAATCCAAATGGCTTTTTCGTTTTGCATTCGGATGTTCATGCTCACGTCATTGCTGTTATTATTGATAGTCAGATCGGCCTTGGCTTTTATAAGTAAGGTGTTGAAATTAATCTGTTTATCGGATATTTGTCTTAACACATCTGATTTCGATAAAGCCGAACTTGTCCCGATGCTTTGCGGGCCTTTTGTAATAACCGGGGCTGCTTGCTTTCTTGTTTTGCAGCCAAACGCCAAAAATAAAGCCAGCAGCAAAACTGCTTTATTCAAAATATTTCTTTTCATATATTTTCTTTTCAAGGATCTCAGATTTTTCGCCTTTTTCTTTCGCTAATTTCCATTGCTCAAGAGCACGTTCTTTTTCGCCGAGATTAAATAGGATATCACCGTAGTGCTCTAACTGTGTTGAATTCTCTTTATTGCTTTTAATCGCTTTTTCAATCCAGATTTTTGCTTCCTTGTATTTCTTTTGTTTAAATAAAACCCATGCATAGGTGTCTTCAAATGATGCATTGCCTGGTTCGACTTCATTTGAACGTTTTGACATAGAAGCAGCCCTGTCAAGGTTTTCTTTTCTTAAGGACAGGTAATAAGCATAGTTGTTTAATACATACGTATTATCAGGATATAATTCTAAAGCCTTTTCGTACGACTGATCCGATTCTTTAAACTTTTTCAGTTTATTGTAAGAATCGCCCATAGCCGAATAAATTTGAGATAGAAAGACCTTGTTATCAACCTCTAGACTGGCTGCATTTTTTAAATGGCTCAGGGCTTTTTCGTGCTTGTTGGTTTGAGCGTATGCTATTGCGGTATAAAAATAAAGTGGAGCCTGATTAGGGAATAAAGATAAAGCCTCCTCACCATCTGTAATAACAGCAGCATAATCTCGCTGGTTGGTTTGAATAGTTAATAACTGCTCCCAGATTTGGTATACCTGATTGTTTAGTTTTAGTGCGTCTTTATATGCATTTTTCGCTTTTTCGAGCTGATTATCCTGAAACAATATATCACCATACACCGAAAATGCCTTTGGATCTGCAGGATGAGTTTGAGTAGTAATCAAACCCAGTTCAATGGTTTCTGTTCTGGTTTTTGGGTCCTTCTTTAGTTCTGGAAAGAAGGAAAGAAGGATTTGAACCTTGGCATCAATGTTTAAAGTCGGATCAGAGAATGCTTTTTTTAACTCGACAAAAGCTTCGCTATTTTTGCCTTGGGTTTTGTATACATCTGCTAAAGCGAGACTAATGTACGGGTCGCTTGAATTTATGTTTTTTGCCTTTGTTAAGGTCTCGACGGTTTTGTTGAAATCACCTTGTTTTAAATAAACTTCACTGAGGTTTAAGTAATTGCGCATATCCCCAGGGTTTTTGGCTATCAGGCTCTCCAATTCTGAGGTGGCTTTGCCGGTATTTCCTTGTTTTTGATATAATCTTTGTCGCGCAATAATTAAACTTTCCGAGATACCAAAGCGGGTTTCTATTTCCTTATAGACCTTTTCAGCTTCGTCGTTTTTGTTTTGAATGAAAAAAGCATTTGCTTTATCAAAATAATAATCCTCTTCAGCAGGATCAATCCGAATCAATTCATCAAAAACTAATAAGAGCTGGTCAATATTCCGAGATTTTTTATAAATATCGCCTAATAGCAGCCAGTACCATTTATTGTCACTATTAACAGTTACGGCATTTCGGGCATATTTTTCGGCTTCCTTTTCCTGGTTTTTTAAATGATAAACGTTCGAAAGTTCGTATAACGCAGCGTGGTTAGAAGGATCAATCTCAAGGATCTTTTGAAAGTACGAGCCAGATTCTGCGGTGTTCTGCTTGGTTTTCTCTCGCAAGCCTTCATAAAAGAGTTCTTTTATTCTTATGCTATCTTCAGAAGAAAGTATGCGGCCAACAACAAAAACAGGAGCATTCTTCTTTTGTGCAAAGGCACCGCTGCTAAACAAAACCAAAAGAAAAAAAAGTCCTCTTATCATAATTAGACGCCCGTGTGTCCATAGCCTCCGGCTCCTCTGCTAGTTTCATTTAAAGAAACTGCATCTTCCCAACCGATTTGCTCATGTTTAGAAATGATCATTTGTGCAATGCGATCCCCGTTTTTTATAGTAAAGGCCGTATCAGAGAGGTTAATAAGTAATATTTTTATCTCCCCACGATAATCGGCGTCTATAGTTCCCGGTGAATTTAGAACTGTAATCCCATGCTTTAACGCTAAACCACTGCGGGGTCGTATTTGTGCCTCGAATCCTTTTTCCAATTCCATGTAAAGTCCTGTTGGAATGACAATTCTTTGCAAAGGTTTAATAGTTATTTCTTCAGAAATAAATGCTCTGAGATCCATGCCTGCCGAAAGCTCGGTCTCGTACGCTGGTAAAGGGTTGGTTGATTTATTTATTACTCGGATTCTCATTAAATATGGCAGTTAATTCCTTTCTTTCTACTAAAAATGCCCCGATAAGAAACAATAATAGTAAGCTATTGCCAATTATCAGATTTCTATCAAATACTTGAAAGGAGAGGATTACAAGAATAATGGATATTGAAAGGTAGCCCAAGTTCTTTTTCAAGTTATACGGGATCGGATAATTTTTCTGACCTAAAATGTATGAAAGAACCATCATCGTACTATAGGCGGCAAGAGAAATCCAGGCCGAAGCTATATAACCATATGTTGGTATAAATAGTAAATTCATTACAATAGTGACGATCGCACCGATTCCGGAAATATATAGGCCAAAACGTGTTTGATCTGAGAGTTTGTACCAGATCGATAAGTTCATGTAGATACCCAGGCTAACGTAGCCAAAAAGCAAAATAGGAACTACTTTTAAACCCGACCAGTATAAATCTCTTTGAACAAGGTCATCAGATTTTATAAAGTGCTTCAGGATTTCAATATTGGCCACCAAAGCAACAAAAATCAGAGAAATTGCGATCACAAAGTAATTCATGATACGCGCATAAGTTTCCCCCGAATTTTTACTTTTCTCATGACTGAAAAAGAAGGGTTCTGCTCCGAGGCGAAAAGCCTGAATAAAAATGCTTAAGAATATAGCTATTTTGGCGCAGGCGCCGTAAATTCCAACTTCCTGTTCACCTAGCTCTCCAGGTAAAAGCTCTTTTAAAAAGATTTTATCAAGATTTTCATTTATGATAAAAGAGATATTCGCTACCAATACCGGGAAGCTGTAGCTAAGCATGTCCTTAATCAATGGCCAGTCTGCCTGGAGCTTTATTCTACTTAATTCAGGAAGTAATAAAATTAATGTAACAACACTTGCAATAAGATTAGAAATAAACACATATCCAATCCATCCTTCTCGGTACCATCCGGAAAAATACGTGGCGAAGGTGCCTCCGTTTGTAATTATTTTAGGGATAAGGAGGATAAAGAATAGGTTAAGACCGATAAAGGTTAAGATATTTAATAATTTGATAAAACCATATTTTAAAGGTTTTTGGTCCGCTCTAACTATTGCAAAGGGAATTACTGATATGCCATCAATTACGAGAATAAAAATGAAATATTGGATGTAGGAAGCATAATCTTCAACTTTAGTATCATCTCCATCTTGCATCCACCGGGCAATATTATCTGAAAACAAGAAGGCTATTGCGAGAAATACAATAGAAATTGAGGCAATTACAATAAAAGTATTGCTGTAAACTTTTTGTTTATTCTGTTCAGTTTTATTTAAATATCTAAAAAAAGTAGTTTCCATTCCGAAGGCCAGAACCGCATTGAGCATGGATGCCCAGCCATACATGTAAGTAAAAATCCCGTATATTTTAGCGGGGTAAGCAGACACATACAGCCTTGTAAGTAAAAAATTAAGTACCCGGGATAAAACCGTACTTACACCATAGATAGCAGTTTGTCCTGCAAATTTTTTTAGAGTCGACAAATCAGGGCTGGAAAAACTATTTTTTTAATATTTCAAAATTACGATAGTTTTTTAGTTCGGCCTCAACAACTTCTATTTTTTGAACGCTGGCCTGAAGCGGACCCTCGTTACACCATTCTAAGAAGGTGTCTAAAGAAAAATCATCTCCTTCTGCTTCAATATATACAGAGCCATTCGGCATATTCTTTACCACACCCTTTATCTGTAACTGATCAGCCACAGCTTTGGTCGATATTCTGAAAGAAACTCCCTGAACGTTTCCGTTAACCGTAATATTTAAATGTTTCATAAAGAAATAAGAGGTATTCGTTATGACGCGAAATTGATGATTTTTATTGTAATCGGAAATTATACAAGTTTTTGAACTTTCGATTCAGCGGAAATTTTCAAGCCATTGGTTTGTGTAATGAGATTAAGACCGGGAGTTTTCCCCTTTTCTATACTTCCCATCTTGTTGTCGATGCCCAAAAACTTCGCTCCGTTGATAGTCGCCCAGCCAATGGTTTCGGTCAGAGAAAGTGTTGGAAAATTTTTGTGCAGTGTTTTGAGTTCGGATAGTATACACAGCTCTTTATTTGAAGCCAGACTATCAGTTCCCAGCGTAATATTGAAATCATGATACAAAAACATTTCCACCTTCGGCAGGCGGTTCTCGATATATAGATTGGCATTTGGGCAAAAACACCATGTTACTGCACGGCCAGATCTCAATATAAAATATATGTCTTTTAAACTGGTATAAGTATTATGCACCAGCATTGTTCTTTGCTGAACAGGGATCAACGGAATAATACTTTGAATAGAATTGCGGGCCTGAGGCTTGAAAAAGTCGATATTTATGCCAAGATCCTTGTAGAATTTAAGAAAATCCCCGGTTTTATACCGGTAAAATTTATTCTCATCTTCACTCTCCTGATTATGGATCGTTAAGGGGCTGCCTGACTCTCCGCAGAATTTACCAATAAATCTGAATAGCTCTTTACTTGTAGAATAAGGTGCATGAGGTACAATGGAGGCAGGAAGAGGCGAAAACTTCTCTAGTAACTCTGCGCCATCTCTGAATGCATCTTTTGCCTTATCGGGTTCAAAAGAAAGTAATTCAATGAACGTATAATAATATATAGAGCTGCTTTCTTTTATCTCTTTAGAATCGATCGAATTTGAAACATCAGCTACAGCCACAATGCCATTCTTCCACATTTGGCTGTCTGCCTCCTCCATCGCTTTTTTATTGCTTTGGCTTATAGATTTCCTAAGGTTAATTACCTTTCTAACGAAGGGAATTAAGCCTTGTTTCTCTGGAATTTGCTGGTAGAGATGGGACAATTCAAGATGGCAATGCGAATTGATGAAGCCAGGAACTATTATTCCTTTATATCGCTCGACCGTTACTCCCGAAACTTCAATGCTGTTTTCTGGGTATACGCCGGTTATTATACCATCAGGGCCAACACCGATAATACCGTTTGGGATTGGCTCGGATGTAGCAGGTAGAATAAAATCAGCGCTGTAAAAATTTACCATATATAGGGATTTTACCCTTATGCCCCTTAAATAAAAAAATCAGCAAAGCGATTGCTGTTACAACAACAAAAGTATGATTTTTTTGTTTTAACATTTTAAAAACAATTTATTTGACAATTAGGAGTAAATTTGGCATTGTGAATGAGGTTGTTGTAAAAAAAGATATAAGGAATCTTTCTGTACTTGAAATAAAGAACTTTTTGCTGGAAAATTCCGAGCCTGCGTTCAGGGCCAAACAGATTTCCGAATGGCTGTGGGCAAAGTCGGCGAGCAGTTTTGATCAGATGAGTAATCTTTCAAAAGTGTTAAGGGAAAAGCTGCAGGCCAACTTTTCTTTAAACACCATAGCTATTGATCAAACGCAATATAGCTCTGACAAAACTATAAAGAATACCTTTAAGCTTTACGATGGAAATATTATAGAAGGGGTATTGATTCCGACACCTGAGCGGATCACTGCTTGCGTTAGTTCTCAAGTGGGCTGTAGTTTAACTTGCAAGTTTTGTGCTACCGGATACATGGAGCGTAAACGTAATCTTGACGCGGGTGAAATCTATGATCAGGTTGTATTGATCGATAAGCAGGCGAAAGAAAATTATGGAATCCCTCTCAGTAACATTGTTTACATGGGAATGGGCGAGCCGCTGTTAAATTATTCCAATGTTCTAAAGTCAATCGAATATTTAACCTCAGAAGAGGGCTTGAACATGGCGGCCAAGCGCATAACTGTTTCCACTGCCGGAATTGCAAAAATGATTAAGAAGTTGGGAGATGATCAGGTTAAGTTTAATCTTGCTCTTTCTTTACATGCTGCCAACGACAAGAAACGTAATGAGATTATGCCTATCAATGAGCAAAACTCTTTAAAAGCATTGGCGGAAGCTCTAAAATATTACTATCTGAAAACGAAGAACCCCGTAACGTACGAATACATCATTTTTAATGATTTTAATGATGAGTTGGAAGATGCTGCAGAACTCGCTAAATTTTGCAGGCATTTACCGTGTAAGGTTAATATCATCGAATATAATCCCATCTCTTTTGCATCTTACCTGAATGCGGAAGAGGATAAAACGGAAGCATTTGCAAACTATCTTAAAAAACAGGGTATTATCACCAATATCCGCAGAAGCAGGGGTAAGGATATTGACGCAGCTTGCGGGCAACTTGCTGTTAAAGAGAAATAATTTGATCCCGTCCTCATTTTAGATTAAATTGTACCATGAATGCAGTTTTAAGGTATGCGGAGGATTTTTTTTCATTGTTTTTTCCCCAGATATGCTCGGGATGCGGAAAGAATCTCTTTAAAAACGAATCGGTTATTTGTACAGATTGTATTTATAACCTTCCTTATACAAACTATCATCTGGATGCCGAAAACCAAGTTGCAAAGCAGTTTTGGGGACGGGTGCCATTCAATTCTGCGGGAGCTTATCTTCACTTTGTTAAAGGATCAAGGGTTCAAAACCTGATGCATCAGCTTAAGTATAACAATAAGCCTGAGGTTGCTTTTAAGCTTGGCGAAATGTATGGAAATCAAATGACAGCTTCGGATTCTTTTAGAAATTTTGATGTTATTATGCCGGTCCCGCTGCACCCTGCAAAGCAGAAAAAGCGAGGATATAACCAAAGTGAGTATTTGGCAGATGGCTTGTCGAATAGTTTAAAGGTGACGGTTAATCAAAGCCTTCACCGAAAGGTCTTCACAGAAACTCAGACCCGCAAATCTCGTTTTGTGCGCTCGGAAAATATGAAAGATGTATTTGTCGTGTCGGAACCAGAAGGCTTGCAAAACAAACACGTGCTGTTGGTAGATGATGTGGTAACTACCGGTGCAACCCTGGAAGCGTGCGCCCTTGAATTGCTAAAAATTAAAGGTTTAGAATTAAGCATTGCTACTATCGCATTTACCAATTGATGAAACTTAGCCACTTTACGCTCTTATTTTTTACCGTTGTATGCTTTTTGGCCTGCCGAAAAGAAGACAGTCTAAACACGGATTCTTCTGCAAAGCTTGAATTTTCGACAGATACACTATCGTTCGACACTGTATTTACCTCAACCGGTTCAACAACGCAAAGGATCAAAGTTTTTAATCGCGGAAGACGGGCTGTTAAAATTCAGGAGATAAAGTTGGGTGGCGGTGCTTCTTCTAATTATCAGATAAATATAAACGGACTAGCTACTCCATATTTAGAAGGTGTCGAGATACGAGGAAACGACTCCTTAAACATTTTTGTTAAGGTAACCATAAACCCGGATTCTCAGCTTCTTCCTTTTATCGTTAAAGATTCTATCGGGTTTGTCACCAATGGTAATTATCAGAAAGTGATACTTTCCGCGTATGGCCAAAACGCCGTTTTTCTGAAAGACGCGTCGATAAACACCAATACTGTTTGGGATAACAGACTGCCTTATGTGATATATAATAAGGTAACCATAAATCCTGAAAAAGTGCTGACGATACAGCGAGGCGCTAAAGTTTATTTCCATAAGGATGCTGAACTTATAATTGCCGGGACATTAAAAGTTAATGGTGCCCCGCATGATTCTGTTATTTTTTCGAGCGACAGGTTTGAACGGATTTATGCCGATGAGCCGGGACAATGGAAAGGCCTTCACTTCTTAGAAGGCAGTAAGGATAACCTGATAAATTATGCTTTAATTGAAAATGGGACAGTAGGCATACAGGTAGACTCCTTGTCAGAAAATGCCGACCCTAAATTGCTGCTTGTTAATACGATGATTTACAATATGGAACTTGTAGGATTGTATGGTAATAATGCAGATATCGCAGCTTTCAATAATGTGATCGCCAACTGCGGAAAATATCTTGTATACGGTATAAACGGTGGCCGGTACGATTTCAAACAAAATACTCTAGCAAATATTAGTTTTCAATTTCCCCGAACAACCCCTTCTTTGTTTTTTACTGATCAGGCAAGCCAGGCAAATACATCTCCATTCAGTTTAACTCTGGTTAATAACATTATTTGGGGGTCTTTACAGGATGAACTTGTAGTGGAAAAAAAGGGGGCCCTCGCATTTACCCAGTCAATCCTTAAAAATCTTATTAAATCGCGTGATAGAGGCCTGGAAAGTTTTGGAAATATTCTGAATACTGATCCGCTGTTTAAAAACGCCCGGCAAAATAATTATCTTTTGAATCCGGCCAGTCCGGCAATAAATAAAGGAAAAGACTTAACCAATGAACGTTATTTTTCTTCCTGGTTAAATAAGGATTTGAATGATAAGATAAGATTATTCCCCTCAGATTTAGGAAGTTACGAAATTTTGTAAATTTTTTCAAAAATATGGTAACCTTACAGGGAACAATGAGGTATAAGTATTCGAGAGCGTTAATTTAGATAGAAAGAGCTGGACGCCGCAAGGCAACCGGCTTTTTCTTAATTTAAAGCTCATCCATAGAAATCATCGGACGGCTACACATTCCAAGCCATCCGATGATTTTTTTTATTTATATAATGGATGTTCTTCCATCATTTCGTGAATCTTCTTGCGAACTTTTTTCACAACAGCTTCATCCTCTGGATTAGAAAGTACTGTGTCGATATAATCAACAATCTTTTCCATATGTTTTTCTTTCAATCCACGTGATGAAATTGCAGCGGTTCCAACCCTGATTCCTGAAGTGACAAACGGTGATTTATCATCGAAAGGAACCATGTTTTTATTTACTGTGATATCAGCATTACCTAAAGCTGCTTCAGCCACTTTTCCTGTTATGTTCTTATTGCGAAGGTCAATCAGCATTAAATGATTGTCGGTTCCACCGGAAATAATTCCATAATCACGAGCCATAAATGCATCCGCCATGGCCGAAGCATTTTTCTTAACCTGAAGAATGTATTTCATGTAATCATCACTTAAAGCTTCACCAAAGGCAATTGCTTTAGCAGCGATAATGTGCTCCAATGGTCCGCCTTGGGTTCCAGGAAATACTGCCATATCTAAGATAGACGACATCATTCGGGTTTCTCCCTTAGGAGTTTTTAATCCGAAAGGATTTTCAAAATCTTTACCCAGCATGATCATACCACCGCGTGGACCGCGAAGAGTCTTATGCGTTGTTGTAGTTACGATATGGCAATGAGGAAGTGGATCGTCTAATAATCCCTTTGCTATTAAACCTGCGGGATGAGAAATATCAGCAAGAACCAATGCTCCAATCTCGTCGGCAACCCGGCGGATAAATTTATAATCCCATTCTCTCGAATAAGCAGATGCACCGCAGATAATTAACTTCGGCTTTTCAGCTAAAGCAGTTTCTTCAAGCTTTTTATAATCAATTCGACCGGTTTCTTTTTCTACTCCGTAAAAGAACGGTTGGTATAGCTTACCAGAAGAGTTTACCGGAGAACCATGTGTAAGGTGACCGCCATGTGCAAGGTCGAACCCTAAAATTTTATCGCCCGGCTTTAATATACCAAGAAAAACAGCTGAGTTTGCTTGTGCTCCAGAATGCGGCTGAACGTTTACCCATTCAGCATTAAATAATTCTTTTGCTCTTTCAATTGCAATGGTTTCAATTTCATCAACAACCTCGCAGCCGCCGTAATAACGTTTTCCCGGTAGGCCTTCAGCGTATTTATTAGTAAGCACAGAGCCGGCAGCTTCCATAACTTGTTTACTAACAAAGTTTTCTGATGCAATCAGTTCAAGTCCGTTTTCCTGACGATCTTGTTCTTCTTCGATGAGCTTAAAGATGATTTTATCTTTTTTCATTCCTGTTTATTTGTTGTTTATGTTGTTGAAGCAGTTTTTACTGCAACTGAAAAATTATTAAAGCCTAATCCTATCTGAATGGAAATTAGCTGCTGTTGCAGCATTTCGAGCATTGCCAGGAAATTGTATACAAATTGAACCTTATTTTCTGAATTTTTCATCAGCTTAGAGAAATCAATTTTCTGATTAAGTTGTATCAATTCTGCGATTACTTTCTTTTGTTGTTCAATAGTGTACGGATATTGAATCACCGTATGTTTTACATCTTGCTGTTTATTGTGGTACCTGGACATGGCTTTGTCGTATACCATTAATAACCGGTATAATCCTACCGAAGGAAGCTCATCTCCGGGCTCAGCATTTTCTGCTACTTTTTGAAGATCGATAGCAATATTTCCTCTTTTCTCTTGCAGAAAACGTTCGCTCTCTAAAACTTTAAAGCTCTCTGTAAGCAGCTTAAACTTTTTATATTCAATCAGCTTTTGTACCAGATCTTTTTTCAGATCTATTTCGTTTCCTTCTTCATCTAAATCAGGTAGCGGTAAAAGCATTTTTGCTTTAATGCGCATTAAAGTGGCAGCAATAAATATAAACTCGCTTGCCAGTTCAATGTTTAAAGCATTCATTTCGTGGATGTAAGCAAGAAAATCGTCCGTTATTTTTGCAATTTGAATATCGCGTATATCCAGCTCATCACGCTCAATAAAGAACAAAAGTAAATCAAAAGGGCCTGCAAATTGAGGCAGCTTAATTTCAAAAGTATCCTGCTGTATCACAATCGCCTCAAAAATAAAGATTTAATTTGGTATGGAAATAGTAAAGAAAAGAACAGGCGTTATTATTTTTAAATAATATTGAGTTACTTTGTGGTTCAATTTTTTAGCCCAACTAGTATGGAAGTTAAGGCGGGAGAACTACTGGAACAAATAAATTACCCCTCTGATTTAAAGAAATTTTCGGAAAACGATCTGGAACGGATCTGCCAGGAGCTTCGTCAGTATATTATTGATGTGGTTTCGGTTAATGGAGGTCATTTTGGGGCTAGTTTAGGTGTGGTAGAATTAACAGTAGCACTGCATTATGTTCTTAATACGCCATATGATCAATTGGTTTGGGATGTGGGTCATCAGGCCTACGGTCATAAAATATTGACCGGCAGACGTGCTGTTTTCCATACCAATAGAATTCATAACGGAATCAGCGGTTTTCCAAAACGGTCGGAAAGCGAATATGATACTTTTGGAGTAGGCCACTCTTCAACTTCAATTTCTGCTGCTCTCGGGATGGCTGTTGCTTCTCATTATAAAGGCGAGAACGACCGCCAGCATGTTGCTGTAATCGGCGATGGGGCAATGACTGCCGGAATGGCTTTTGAAGCCTTAAATCACGCTGGTATCGAAAACACAAACCTTCTTGTTATCTTAAATGATAACTGTATGTCGATTGATCCGAACGTTGGAGCTTTGAAAGAATATCTTACGGATATTACCACGTCAAAACCTTACAATAAGTTCAGAGACGATATTTCGCATGTTTTGGGTAAGCTTTCTGAGCTGGGGCCCAATGCGCATCATATCGTGAAAATGATCGAAAAGAGTATCAAAGGCACTTTGCTAAAACGAAGCAATTTCTTTGAGGCGTTAAAATTTAGGTATTTCGGTCCGATCGATGGCCATGATGTAAAGCATCTTGCAAAAGTAATTAAGGATTTGCGTGAGATACCCGGTCCGAAGTTATTGCATTGCATAACGGTTAAAGGCAAAGGATTCGCATTAGCGGAAAAGGATCAAACGAAATGGCATGCTCCCGGACTGTTCGACAAAATTACAGGTGAAATAAAAAAGACGATCAATGATAAACCGCAGGCACCCAAATATCAGGATGTTTTCGGGCATACTTTAGTTGAATTGGCTGAAAAGAATCCCAAAATTATGGGTATTACACCTGCTATGCCAAGCGGCAGTTCAATGAATATTATGATGAAAGCCATGCCTAAAAGAGCATTCGATGTGGGCATTGCAGAACAACATGCAGTAACCTTTTCTGCTGGTCTGGCTACCCAGGGGATGGTTCCTTTTTGTAATATATACTCGAGCTTTATGCAAAGAGCATATGACCAGGTGATTCATGATGTAGCTATTCAAAAACTTAATGTGGTTTTTTGTTTGGACAGGGCTGGTTTAGCTGGTGCCGACGGTGCAACGCATCATGGAGCATATGATTTAGCTTTTATGCGGTGTATTCCCAATATGATTGTCTCTGCTCCAATGAACGAAGAAGAATTGAGAAATCTGATGTTTACTGCGCAGCAGGAGGATATGGGACCTTTTTCAATTCGTTATCCTCGCGGAACGGGGGTTATGCCCGACTGGCGCCGACCTCTAAAAGCCATCCCGGTAGGTAAAGGAAGAAAAATCTGCGATGGCGAGGATGTCGCTATTTTAACCATCGGACATATTGGAAACGAAGCAGTAAAAGCGTGTACGGAATTGAATACGCAAGGTGTCAATCCCGCTCATTACGATATGAGATTTATAAAGCCGCTTGATGAAGAACTTTTGCATGAAGTGTTTTCGAATTTTACCAAAGTGCTTACGGTTGAGGATGGTTGTCTTCAGGGAGGCTTAGGAAGTGCAGTACTCGAGTTTATGGCCGATAATCAATACAATTGCACCGTAGTTCGATTAGGTATTCCTGATGAGATTGTTGAACACGGCGAACAACCAGAACTTTGGGCCGAATGCGGATATGACGCTAACGCGATAATTAAAGCTGTTGAAAAGATGGCGGTAGTCAGAACTACTAAAAGTATCGCTAGTTAGGGCCTCATCCTAACTCTTTCCAATTGATTGGTAGCTAATGCCAAAAAAATCTCATATCAGGTTCGCTAAAGCCACAAAGATTTGACAACTTCTAAAATTTGTCAAATCTCAGGGACTTTTAGTGGTGATCCTATCCTTGACTTTCACATCAGAAAAATCCACGCCACATTTACCGCAGCCTGAACTGCATCCTTTTTTTGACTGGAGATTTTTATAAATTATCCGGGCTATATAGAGCAATGCGACCGCAAATAATAAGATCACCAGAATTTCCTGTACTCCCATATTACAAAGTTAATCTTATGTTATCCCCTGATTGTCATTAAATTTCAAGCTTTTAAAAGCTCGTGAATTCCAATTTAAAACCCTACCTTTGCAAAAAATTTTGAGAGGCATTCTTCATGCAGAAAATTAGAAACATTGCAATCATTGCACACGTTGACCACGGTAAAACTACTTTGGTTGACAAAATTTTACACAGTTGCGCCATATTTCGTGATAATCAGGAAACGGGCGACTTAATTCTTGATAATAATGACCTGGAACGTGAGCGTGGTATTACCATTGTTTCTAAAAACGTTTCTGTTCAATATAAAGATGTAAAAATCAATATTATTGATACTCCCGGTCACGCCGACTTCGGTGGCGAGGTTGAGCGAGTATTGAAAATGGCCGACGGCGTTTTATTGCTTTGCGATGCCTTTGAAGGCGCTATGCCTCAAACGCGGTTCGTTACGCAGAAAGCATTGGCATTAGGTTTAAAGCCAATCGTTGTTGTAAATAAGGTTGATAAAGAAAACTGTCGTCCAGAAGAGGTTTATGAGCAAATATTTGAATTGTTCTTTAACCTTGACGCAACAGAGGATCAGTTAGATTTCCCGGTAATTTATGGTTCATCAAAACAAGGATGGATGAATACAGACTGGAAAAATCCTATTGATAATATTTTCCCTTTAATGGATGCCATCCTGGAAACTATCCCGCCGGCTCCTATTTCTGAAGGAACTTTACAAATGCAGATCACTTCATTAGATTATTCATCTTTTGTTGGCCGTATTGCAATTGGAAGGGTAGCACGTGGTACAATCAAAGAAAATCAACCGGTATCTTTAGTTAAACGTGACGGAAAGATTGTTAAATCACGTATTAAAGAGCTTTATACGTTTGAAGGTTTAGGTAAAGTACGTGTACAGGAAGTTAGCTCAGGTGATATTTGCGCTGTAGTTGGTATCGAAGGTTTTGATATTGGAGATACAATTGCTGATTTTGAAAAGCCAGAACAACTTGAGGTTATTCACATCGATGAACCTACCATGAACATGTTGTTTACTATTAACAACTCACCGTTCTTTGGTAAAGAAGGAAAGTTTGTAACCTCTCAGCGCTTACGCGAGCGTCTATACAAAGAGATGGAGAAAAACCTGGCTTTGAAAGTTGTTGAAACCGATTCTCCGGATGCATATTTAGTATATGGTAGAGGTATTCTTCACTTATCAGTTCTGATCGAGACGATGCGTCGTGAAGGATATGAGCTTCAGGTAGGTCAGCCGCAGGTTATCATCAAAGAAATTGATGGTGTTAAATGCGAGCCTATTGAAACTTTAATTGTAGACGTTCCTGCAGAAGTTTCTGGTAAAGTAATTGAATTGGTTACTCAACGTAAAGGTGAGTTATTGATTATGGAACCAAAAGGTGATCTTCAGCATTTAGAATTTGATATTCCGGCACGTGGAATCATCGGTTTACGTAACAACGTTCTTACCGCTACTGCGGGAGAAGCAATCATGGCGCACCGTTTCAAAGCATACGAGCCTTGGAAAGGGACCATTCCTGGTCGTTTGAGTGGAGTGTTGGTTTCTATGGAAAAAGGTTCGACAACGGCCTATTCTATAGATAAGCTGCAGGACAGAGGACGTTTCTTCGTTGATCCGGGTGTTGAAGTGTATGAAGGACAAATTGTTGGTGAGCATATTCGTGATAACGACCTGGTGGTAAACCTTGTAAAAGGAAAAGCATTAACCAACATGCGTGCATCAGGAACAGATGATAATACTCGTATTGCTCCAGCAATTAAATTCTCTCTGGAAGAGTCGATGGAGTATATTCAAGCTGATGAGTATATTGAGGTTACACCTCAAAGTATGCGTTTACGTAAGATTTATCTTACCGAAAGCGAAAGAAAGAACAATTCTAAAAAGTTTTCATAAACTTTCCTGAATAGCTTAGGATAACCCAAACGTTTATTATGTTTGGGTTATTTTTGTTTAAAGTCGTCACTATTTAATTCCGTATGCCTGTTGTTAGGTTGGATATTCACTACGATCCTTCAAATCTATTCCGACAAACGCCTGATTGCTTAGGCAAATGGGATGACTATACGTTTACGACAGAGGCTATTTCAGACCCAGATTATTTGGTGGTTGCAAATTTCCCTTTCAGGGAGATTGATGTTCAGATACCCGCTAAAAGCGCATATCTTGTTTCTCAGGAACCGCCGATCACGCACTATAAATGGACCACCAGGTATTTCGATTATTTTGATTTTGTTATAACATCCTGGCCCAAAAAATATAGTGAAAAGGTTATTAACGATCAGGGAATGCTGCATTGGCATATCAAAAAATCTTATGACGAACTTCTAGCGCTGCAACCTGGCGACGTGCCGAAACAGGATAAAATATCATCGGTTACAAGCAATCTTAGAAACAGATCGGGCCATCGTTTGCGGTTGAACTTCCTTAAGTCGCTGAAAAATCTCGGTTTTGAATTTGATTTGTATGGTAAAGGGTTTAATCCTGTTGAGGATAAATATGATGCTTTAAAAAACTATAAATACAGCATTGCCATTGAAAATTATTCGTGCAATGACTATTGGACAGAAAAATTGTCTGACTGTTTTTTGTCATGGACAATGCCCGTATATTACGGATGTTCGAACATTACAAAGTATTTTCCGAAAGAGGCGATGATTCTTATCGATCCCTTTAAACCGAAAGAGGCTATAGAGATAATAAATAGGGCTCTTGCTGAGGATGCATGGACCAAAAACCTGGATGCGATTGCTGAGGCCCGAAACAAAATTTTAAATAAGTATCAGTTCTTCCCCGGCATAATAAATCATATAGAAAGCCGGGGAAAACAAGATGTAGCAAGAAGACACTTACGGGTGCCGAAGGCAATAATTCCTAAACAGAGCATCTATGATAAATTTGTTGGTTTCCTGATCAAGAACTTTTAGCATGCTTAAAGTATCACTTATTGTATGTACCCATAATCGTGCGGCCCTTTTAAAGAGCTGTTTAGAATCATTGTATAATCAGGACGTTTCGCCCGAGGATTATGAGGTGATAGTGGTAGATAATAATTCCACTGACGAAACAGAAAAGGTGGTATCGGAGCTTTCGGCTAAACACCCTTCGTTGCGGTATCATAAAGAAACCCGGGTCGGCGCCAGTTATGCGCGTAACGCGGGCTACCAATTGGCTCAGGCCAACTGGATTGGATATATTGATGATGATGCGGTAAGTTTTCCCACGTTGGTATCAACCGCATTGCACACTATTCACAATTATCCCTTTGATACTTTCGGAGGTATTTTTTATCCATGGTATGTTGAAAAAAAGCCATGGTGGGTGCCTGAAAAACCATTTTATTTCAGCAATGTTGTGGGTAAGCCTAAGCATATTACCGAGTTTAAGGGCTTTAACGCGGGTTGTGGATCATTTTATAAGAAGGCTATTGTTGAAGATCTCGGAGGATTTAATACACATCTTGGTATGAGCGGCTCAAAGATAGCTTACGGTGAGGAAACGGAACTTCAGGTACGCATACAGCAACATGGATATAAAGTCGGGTTTAACCCGGAAATTAAATTTAAGCATTATGTAGCTCCTTATAAATTGAATCCGGGTTGGTTTTATAAGAGTGCTTATGCTGTAGGCGAATCATATTTTGATACGTTTGGCGGCAGGAACAAGATGCTGGTGGTATTAAAGGCATTGGGGAAATCGTGGTATGTATTTGCTAAGAATACCATCCTGCTGAAGTATGAACCTAGAATAATTTTTTTAGAAACACTTAAAAATCTTGGATATACAGTCGGCCTTTTAGAATCGCTGTTAGTAAAGAGCAACAATGGGCATAGTTAAGAAGCAAGTATATAAAAATACCATTACTTCTTACCTGGGGATAATCATAGGGTATGTCAATATGGTTATGCTTTACCCGGTTTATCTATCAACCGCCCAAATTGGACTATTTCAGCTCCTGATCAGTATGGGGATTTTTTATTCACTAATTTCTGCATTGGGTGCACCTGGAATTATCGTCCGTTTCTTTCCCTACTACAGAACCGAGGATAGACGACATCATGGATTCATTCATTGGATCGGTCTTATTTCTTTAGCAGGGTTTGTGCTGTGTACCCTGTTCTTTTTCATGCTTAAGCCGCTTATTACAAGCGTCTACACCGAGAACGCTTCACTCTTTGTCGATTACTACTACTATGTGATTCCTTTAGGCTTGTTTACCGTATTCTTTAATTTCTTTGAAGCGGTCGGGAAAGTAGCCTATCAAACTGTTTACTCCAGTTTACTCCGCGACGTAGTGCTGCGTTTATTAACCACCTTATCAATTCTCGCTTACGCGCAAAAATGGCTGAGCTTTGAACAAGTCGTAATAGTTTATGTAGCATTTAACGGGATAATATGCCTGCTGCTTCTTATTAGTATTTGGTATTCGGGCAAGTTCTCATTGAAATTGCCGCCAAACAATTTCGAAGAGATTAAGCATAAAGAAGTTTTAAATTACGGAGCATATACCTTCTTTGCGGGTATTGTTTATGTACTTCTTCAAAAGATAGATATTTTGATGATCAGCTCTATGGCCAGTTTATCCATACAAGGGGTTTATAGTATATTCTTTAGCATAGCGATGATTATTACGGTTCCGGCGCAGGCATTAAGCCGTACTACGTATCAGCTGGTGGCCGATTCCTGGAAGGAAAATGACCTTGAAAATGTAAAATCGATCTACTACAAAACATCAGTTATCCAAATGGTGATTGGAAGCTTATTGTTTATAGGTGTAATAATCAACCGCGATAATTTGCTCATGATTCTTAAGGGTCCGGAATATGGAGAGCAGTTTACTGTGTTTATACTAATCGGATTAAGCTTTATGGTTGATATCACAGGCGGTTTAAACAGCCATATAATCTCTGTTTCTAATAAATACCGGCTTGGAACTATCGTAACTGTAATTTCGAGTGTCACTTGTATTATTTTAAATTATTTTTTAATACCCCTTTGGGGAGGGGTTGGCGCAGCACTTTCCTATTTAATTGTTGTTGCTGGTATGAATTTTTTCAACTGGCTTTACATCAAACAAAAATTTAAGATGCAACCTTTTTCGAAAAAGCATGTTATTGTCGTTCTGATAACAGTTTTATGTTATTTCGTAGGTGCGTATTTTTGGAGAGTTTCAGGGTTGTATATGGATATATTAGTCAGAAGCTCTCTGGTTACAGCTATATTCGCTTCTTTAATATATCTGTGTAAGGTATCACCCGATATTAATGAGAAGATAGATGAAGTATTTCGACTTAAAAAATAATTTTAAGCTATTCTTTCGATATCATTGTTTACTGTTCATCTAAATTGAAATTCATGCAAAGTTTTGCACCCATTGCATTATTTGTTTACAACCGACCAGAGCATAGCAGAAGAACTCTTAAATTTCTTCAAAATAATTTGCTGGCGGACGAATCTCGTTTATTTGTTTTTTCTGACGCAGCCAAAAAAGGAGATGAAGAAAAAGTACAGCAAGTACGTGAACTTATCAAAAATATTGAAGGCTTCAAGTCGGTAGAAATTATAGAGCGGAAAACAAATCTGGGACTGGCCGAATCAATAATAGATGGTGTAAGCTGGCTGGTAAACGAATATGGTAAGGTTATCGTGTTTGAGGATGATCTGTTATCGTCTTCTTACACCTTGCAGTATTTCAATGATGCACTTCAGCGTTATGAAACAGAAGAAAAAGTGATGCACATTTGTGCATATATGTACCCCTTAAAAAACATAGAAGGTCTGCCTCAATCTTTTTTTTACCGTGCAAGCGGCAGTTGGGGATGGGCCACCTGGCAACGTGCCTGGAAATTCTTTGATCCGGATATTAATGTTCTGATGTCTCAATTTGATTCAAAAAAAATCAATGATTTTTCAATCGACGGGTCAATGAATTTTTGGAAGCAGATGAATGAATTCAAAAACAAGAAGAACAATTCATGGGCAATTAGATGGTATGCCTCAATGTTCTTACAGAACGGATTGACCTTAAACCCGTCCAGATCGCTGATAGATAATATTGGGCATGATGGAACGGGTGTACATTCAGGTAAAAACGATATGTACTCGGTAGCGATCAGCGAGCAGCCGGTCACTTATTTTCCCGATGAAATAAAAGAAGATGAAAGAGCTTATATGGCAATTAGAGATTTTCTTAAACATCGAAAAGGAAATCTGCTCCAACGTTTGATTAGATTTGTGCAGGAGCGGTTTTAAAATTTGCCGTATCGATGAAAGTAGTTCACCTTAATACGTATGATGGCAATGGAGGAGCAGGCAGAGCTGTATTGCGCTTAAATAAGGCGCTAAAACTTCTTGGAGTTGATTCGCAAATTGTGTGCTTATATTCATTCAATCCTGCATCACAAGTAAAGGCTGTTTCCCAGTCGTTTCTTGGCAGAATAAGGGCACTAGTTAACATTGTTTCCGAACGTTCTTTAATTAAGTTGTACTTAAAGAATTCCTCGGTTCCTTTTTCATTACAACGCTTCGGAATATCTCCCAATTATTTAAAAGTCATACAAGAAGCTGATTTGATCCACATTCATTGGATAAATCATGGTTTCCTTGCGGCAGATCAAATAAAAGGTTTGGCAGCTTTAAATAAGAAAGTCGTTTGGACTTTGCACGACAGCAATCCCATTACCGGAGGTTGTCATGTAAGGTACGATTGTCCTAAATTTATAGTGCAGTGCGGCAACTGCCCTGTTTTAGAAAAGTCATATCCCGAGGATTTGTCACATCGAACCTGGCTTAAAAAGCGGGAAGCCTATCAATATTTAAATTTCGATTTTATAGCTCCAAGTATTTGGATGGCTGAAAGAGCTCGCGAAGCTTCCCTCGCGAAAGGGAAAAAAGTTCATGTCATTTCTAACGCTCTTGAAACGGATTTATTCAGGCCATTGGACAAAGCCGCTTATCGTAAGGAATTTGGTGTTAAGGACGATGCAATCGTAATATTAGCGGGATACATGCCCTCTAACTTCGATCGGCATAAAGGCTTACCCGAGTTAATGGAAACACTGCAAATTTTAGCCAAACATCCGTCGATAGATAAAGAGAAAATACTGTTGTTATTTTATGGAAGCGATGGTACTGGCGTGAGGTTTGATATCCCTGTTTCGCATAGATTTATGGGTAAAATAAATGATGATGAAACTTTGGTAAAGTTGTACAGCCTGGCAAACGTTTTTGTATTTACTTCTTTAGAGGAGAGCATGGGCTACACTGCTCTCGAAAGCATCGCATGCGGTACTCCAGTGGCAGCATTTAATACCTCGGGAGTTACCGATGTAGTCAAGCATAAGAAAAACGGGTATTTGGCGGAACTGAAAGATACCAGCTCGCTTGCCGAGGGAATAGTGTGGATATTAGACAAAGGAAAAGATGAAAAGCTTTCTGAGCAGGGTCGTAATTGGGCGATCTCAAATTTCAGTTTAGAGGTAATCGCCGAAAGGCATCTCTCCCTGTATACAGAACTATTGAATGATTAATCTCAGATGGTAACAGAAGCTCCTGTACTTAGCGTAATCACCGTTGTGTATAATAACGTTAAAGATATAGAACGTACTATTCTGTCGATTACAAATCAAACGTGCCCGAATATAGAATTCATAATTATTGACGGTGGCTCAACAGATGGTACCCTGGATGTAATTCATCGTTATGCCAGCTGTATCAGCAGATTCATTTCCGAGAAAGATAAAGGTATTTACGATGCCATGAATAAGGGACTGGAGCTTGCGACCGGCGAGTATGTTCTATTTATGAACTCAGGTGATGAGATTTACGCAAGCGATACCGTTGAGAAAGTTTTCGCCTCGGCTCATGACGCAGATATTTATTACGGAGAGACAGAAATGTTTGATGAGAATTGGAAAAGTTTGGGGCAGCGGAGACATACATCGCCTCAACAGCTGAGCTTTACAAGTTTTAAGTATGGAATGAGCGTGAGTCACCAGGCAATCTATATTCGCAGATCACTTACGCAACCTTATGATCTGAGATACCAACTAAGCTCGGATATTGATTGGATTATTAAAGCAGTAAAAAAGGCTGGTAAGATTGTAAATACTCATCTCTATGTGGCGAAATACCTGGTGGGCGGGATGTCTAAGGCAAAGCACTATCAAAGCTTGAAAGAGCGCTTTCTTATCTTTAGCAAACATTATGGTCTTATTCCCAATGTTGTAAACCATTTTCATATCGCGGTTAAACTAGCTTTTTATTATTTGAGGCATGGCCGGACAAATGATTAACTGACGGTACTATATCGCAATAAAGCCCGTAGATTAAGCTACGGGCTTTGCTTCTACCGGCCTATTTAATAGCTTAAGCAGCTTTTCGTTCGTCCTTCTTTCTTTTTACCTCCATAAATATCGCAAATGCCAATCCAGCGATTAAAAGTATAGAAGAGATCAGAGAGATCGTCTCTCCTGTATAATATGATGCAGGTTCGAACTTAAATTCCACTTTATGATTTCCTCCGGGTAACTGAGCCGCCCTTAGAACATAGTCTGCTCTGAAATAAGGAATCTTATCGCCGTCTACATAAGCCTTCCAGCCTTTATCATACCAGATTTCCGAAAAGACCGCAATCACATCGTTTGGAGCGGAATATTCATAAGTTAAATGGTCCGGATGATAGTTAACCAGTTTTATCTCTGCATTGCCGGGCATTCCAAGCTTTTTAGCGTCTATTTTGGACTTAAATTCGTCATTAATGATCGCCTCTTTCTTAGGGTCAAAGCTGTTAAGTCCAGCCATTTCCTCGTCGTCGTTTTTCGCCCAGCGAACAGAGGATACAAACCAGGCAGGACCTGCCGCTGTAGCACGGTTTTGAATCTTTTCTGACTGTCCGTCATCGCTCCTGGTTATAATGTATTTGGTATTTAACATATCCAATACATCTTCATTTATAGAGTTATTGAATTGTTTATCCAGTAACTCCTGATATCGTTTTAGTTTTGCTGCATGATAACCGCCTAAACTATGATGAAAATAGGAAGCTTCAACACTCAGGAAAGGATTTGTGGTTAGATCAAATACCCGGTATCCTAGAGTCGGATCGCGCATAATCAACTCGTCTACTTGTCTGGGCTGAAAGGGCGCTTTAATTTCAGATTTTTCAATAAACTTATCATTATTCAAATAGCGTTTATCAACTCCCCACATATCAACTAAAATTGCCGCAGCGAAAAGGATAAAAGTTAGCTGATGAGTAATTTTTTTATTGATCATCGCCCATATCAATCCAGCACCCACCAATACAAAGATCAGCGATCGAAATGCATCTGCTCGAGCCAGGCTAACCCTGTCTTCTACTAATGCGTTGGCAATTTGGGTTGCTAAACCCTGGTCTCCGGTACGCTGAGTTAGCATAGCGATAAACTCAGTATGATTAGATGTTTTGAAGCTCAGGAATAATGTTGGAAGTAAGAGAATCAAAAGAATAATACCGCCAGTAATGTATAGTGAGGTAAAGACTTTCTTTGTCAATATTTTCGCATCATGCTTGCCAGACGCAGCCTCGTTTACTGCAAGGATAGCGAGAACAGGGACAAGGAAACTTGCTACGGCAAGAATCGACTCAACTGCCCTGAATTTATTATAAAGAGGGAAGTAGTTAAAGAAAATATCGGAAACAAACGGGAAGTTTTTACCGAAAGATAAAAGCATTGTCAATATTACAGCCGATAGGATCCACCATTTTAATCTATTCTTAACAATGAATAATCCCAGTACAAAGAGAAAACAAATGATAGCTCCAAAGTAAAAGGGTCCGGAGGTAAATTGTTTTTCACCCCAATAGGTGGGCATCTCTTTCGCGGCACCTGCAGCCTGGTCAGCAGGGATACCTTTATCGATTAACAGCTTAGCAACGTGCGATTTTTCATCAAGCTGTCCGCCGCTCGCACCACCATAAGCATTCGGGATTAAAAACGTTAAATTTTCTCCGACTCCCTGGCTCCAGGCGTACGCATACTCTTTATCTAAACCATTTGAGGGTTGACTTTTATCGGTAGTAAGATTGGACTTTCCCCGAATAGACTCTTGTCCGTATTCATAAGTGGTCCACAACGAACCAGCATTAACTCCTACAGCCAGAACTACCGCCACAGCCAAATATCCAAAAGCTTTAAAAAATTCAGCAGTTCTTTGTGCTTTAACAGCATGGTAAATTTCAATTCCTATGTATATTAATAAGGCAATAAACAGATAATAGGTCATCTGGATGTGATTTGACCTGATTTCCATTGCCAGAAAGAAGGCGGTTAAAACCGAGCCTAAAAGATATTTACCTCTTAAAGTTAGGATAATACCTGCTAATATTGGAGCAAAAAACGCGATGGCATAGGCCTTGTTGCTATGACCGGCATCTATAATTATAAAGTTATACGAAGAGAAGGCAAACGCTATAGCACCTGCAGCAGCAAGCCATGGGTTAACCCGCAATACACAGAATAATAAATAAGCGCCAAGCAGATAAAATAGAACGGTATCTATCGGGGTTGGAAAAACCGTCTTGAAAAAGGTGACAATGTGCGTGGTTACATTGCTGGGGTATTGGGCCCAGATCTGATAAGCAGGCATTCCGCTGAACATTGAATTGGTCCATAAGGGTGCTTTACCATCCTTTTCCTTAAAATCCATTATTTCTTTTTGCCCGCCCTGAGCTTGCCTCACATCGTTTTGATATAAGGATTTTCCCTTTATCACAGGACTGAAATAAACAAAACACAGCGCGATAAAAATCCCAATTATGGCCAGGTGAATGCCATTATTTTTGAACCAATTATTCATTATTCAGTTTTTTAAAGAAACCAAAAGTATGAAAAAGCTTGAGAAATTCAGTGGGTATGCAAAAAGCAAAAGGATATAAGCAGGAATTAAAATGGATGCAGAAATTTGGCTCGGAAATCCTTACTGGGTAAATGGATTATTGCTTCACTTCTTCATAATCAATAAACTCACCAGCCTTATCTGCAGCACGAGCTTCTTTGTCTTTAGGCGGAACGTAATCTACACTGATTTTCCCCACAGGTCTGCGTGACTGCTCTTGTTGACGGTATTGTGAATTTACATGTTCTTGCGCTTTGCTGACCATTTTTTTGAACAATAGGGGTAAAACGGCGCGGGCAATCAATCTGATTAACCACATCACAAGAATTGTTATAAATAAAATCTTAACTAGCATCTTTAATAAAATCGGTACAAATATGACTATAAAAAAAATTAAATGTTTCGATCAGATGTTCAAGCTGACATTTTTATGATAATTTGTGAAGCAGCCCGTTTATTAAATCACCATGCTGAGGAAACTGTTTGATCAGTTCTCCATCCGCCAACTCAAAATCATTGAAATCGAATCCCGGAGCAACCGTACAACCCACTAACGAAAAACCATGCTCATTTATTGGCGTCGAAGTAGTAATCTGTAATTAGTAGCCTGAGATCAGTATGATGAGTGGTTGGTAATCGGTAATCGGTATTCGGTAATCAGTATGGTCAGTAATCGGTTAATAATGTAACTATAATTTATTACAGAAAGAAGTAGCTTTAGAGATCATTGAATTTAGCATTTTTCCAATGGATCCATATTTGAGTAATAGATCATGAGCTGTTTCGGTGGAAATATACGCACAATCCAGAGCAGTTTCAATCCAATGTTGGGTTTCTAACTGTTCTCCATCTGCATCAGTCAAATTACTCACAAAATGTTTTTCATACTTCCTTTTGGCCCAAGATTCAGCAATTTGTGCACCAATTGAACGTGATGATCTTCTAACCTGATCAGTTAGTGAATACATTTCTTCTCTTGGGAAACTTTTAGAGAGCTCAAATATCTCTTTTGATAATAATCTTGAAAGTTTATATACTTCTAAATCTCTAAAACTTTTTACATATTCCATAAATTTTCTGAGCTGTTTTTTGTTCCGATAACTGATTACTAAATACCGATTACATTTAAATAACCTATTTTCATTCTTCTACTATGAACGCTACGCGGCCCACCTGCCCGTCTTCTAAACGCACTTTAATTCCTCTGCTGTGAAAAGAAGAACTGGTTAATAAATCTTTAACAATTCCTCTGGTTAATTTCCCCGAACGCTGATCTTTCTTTAGAATGATGTCAACTTCTAAACCGGGATATATATCGTTTCTATTTTGTCCGTTCATTTTTCTTTAGTGCTAAGCATCGGGTTTTGAGTAGCAAGTAGCCAGCCTTTATTAGAATCAAGAATCAAGTAGCAAGAATCAAGTAGCAAACCCAGAACTCAAACCTCCAACCCACAACCCATCACCCCTTTTTTCCAAACTTCTCTTCCATCATCTTCTCAAGCGCATACATTTCATCACGTAATTTTGCCGCACCTAAAAAGTCCATGCTTTTGGCAGCGGCTAACATTTCTTTTTTGGTTTTATCAATTGCTTTTTGAAGTTCAGGCTTGGTCATATAAGCAACAATCGGATCTGCTGCAATGTTAGCGGCACCTTCGTGGCCCACATACACTTTCTGAATACCTCCTTTAAAGTCAACTACCGATGTCTGCTCCATAATTTCCTCACGGGATTTGCCAATGGTAGTAGGAGTTATGCCATGCTCCTCGTTATATTTCATTTGCTTTTCGCGACGGCGGTTCGTTTCATCAATTGTAATGCGCATACTCTCAGTGATTTTATCTGCGTACATAATCACTCTTCCCCGATCATTTCGGGCAGCACGACCAATAGTTTGTATTAAAGAGCGCTCTGATCGTAGAAATCCTTCCTTATCGGCATCTAAAATCGCCACGAAAGAAACCTCGGGTAAATCCAGACCTTCGCGTAACAGGTTAATTCCAATTAATACATCAAATTCTCCTAAACGTAATCCTCTTAAAATCTCCACACGTTCTAAGGTTTTAACTTCAGAGTGAATATAGCGAACCTTAATTCCCAGCCTGTCCATATATTTTGACAGTTCTTCAGCCATTCGTTTGGTAAGCGTAGTCACTAAAATCCGGTCCCCTTGTTTAACCGTTTTATCTACCTCATCCAGCAGATCATCTACCTGGTTTATAACCGGACGAATTTCAATTACCGGGTCTAACAAGCCAGTCGGGCGGATAACTTGCTCCACCACCACGCCTCCTGATTTTTCCAGTTCATAGTCACCCGGAGTTGCGCTTACGTATATAGTTTGGGGGGCCAAACGCTCAAATTCTTCGAAGTTCAGAGGCCGATTATCCAATGCCGCCGGCAAGCGGAATCCATAATCTACAAGTGCTAATTTCCTTGATCTGTCGCCTCCGTACATTGCTCTCACCTGGGGTACCGTAACATGGCTCTCATCGATCACCATCAGGTAGTCATCCGGAAAATAATCCAACAGGCAAAAGGGGCGCATGCCGGGAGTTCTTCCGTCGAAGAATCGGGAGTAGTTTTCGATGCCGCTGCAGTAGCCCAACTCACGAATCATCTCTAAATCATAGTTTACCCGCTCTTCAAGGCGTTTGGCCTCAAGGAAACGCTGATCGCCTACAAACTGCTTTTTCCGGGTTTCCAATTCTTCCTGTATTGCCCAAACCGATTGGTTAAAGCGTTCTTTTGGAGTAACAAAAAGATTTGCCGGATAAACAACCATATGAGTCATTTTCTCCAGAGTTTTTCCCGTTGCCGGATCTATGGCTGATAACTCTTCGATGTCATCACCAAAAAAAGATACGCGGTAAGCATGGTCCATATAAGCCGGATAAATATCTACCGTGTCACCTTTCACTCTGAATGTTCCTCGTCTGAAATCTGCGGTTGTTCTTGAATATAAAATCTCAACTAGCCTGTGAAGAAATGCATTGCGGCTGATCCTCGTTCCTACAGCAAACTTAAATACTGAGTTGCTAAAATCCTCTGGATTTCCCATTCCATAAATGCAGGAAATTGAGGAAACCACAATGATATCCCGCCTTCCGGACATCAGGGAAGAGGTGGTACGAAGACGAAGTTTTTCTATTTCTTCGTTTATCTGAAGATCTTTTTCTATGTAAGTGTTGGAGCTCGCGATGTAAGCCTCTGGTTGATAATAATCATAATAGGACACAAAATAATTGACTGCATTTTCAGGAAAAAACTGTTTGAATTCACCATACAGTTGCGCCGCCAGGGTTTTATTATGACTTAATATGAGTGTAGGTTTTTGTGTTTGTTCAATAACATTGGCTATAGAATAGGTTTTACCCGAGCCTGTAACGCCTAATAAAGTTTGGTAGTGTTCGCCCCCATTTACACCCTCAACTAATTGTCTGATGGCTTCCGGCTGATCGCCTGCCGGTTTATAATCTGAAATTATTTTAAAGTCCATGCGATATCAAAAGTACAAAAAGGTATTTTAGAATGTAATACAATTACAAAAGGGGATGTCTTTTGCTGTAAATTGATTTAATGCGAAACTTCTGCACTTGGTTTTGGTTTTTAATTTGAGAAAGGTTTTATTTCGTCCGTTATAAATGCCTAATTTTATTTTGATGTTTCTATTAAACAGTACACCTTCTATCGGAAATAATTTTGTTGCTGAATTGCGTGATGCACAGATCCAGCAAGACAGTATGCGTTTTCGCAGAAACCTTGAGCGATTGGGTGAGATTTTTGCCTACGAGATCAGCAAAAAAATGGAGTATATAGAAACCGAATTTGAAACCCCTCTCGGAACTGCAACCGTTTCGATACTTCAGGAACAACCCGTTTTAGCAACTATTTTGCGTGCCGGTTTGCCGCTGCATCAGGGCTTGTTAAATGTTTTTGATAAAGCGGATTCAGCTTTCCTTGCAGCATACAGAAAACCTGGAAAAAACGGTGATTTTATTATTCAGCAGGAATATGTTGCTGCACCAGATCTGAATGACAAAATTGTTATTCTGTCTGACCCCATGCTCGCAACCGGCTTAAGCATGGTTGCCTGCTGTAAAGAACTTCTGGATCAATACCGTATAAAGCAACTGCATATTGTTTCGGTAATTGCCAGTGCCGAAGGCATTACCCACATCAAAGCAAATTTACCAAAAGCGAAACTGTGGCTTGGAGCTATTGATGACGAGATGACTACAAAGGCATACATCGTTCCCGGTCTTGGCGACGCCGGAGATCTGGCGTATGGAATTAGGATGTAGATGTGCAAATGGATCAGATATGCGGATATTCGCAAATCGCTTTATGGATGTGTAAATAGTCAAATGTGCAGATGTGCAAATGATTGCAAGTTGCTTTATATATTCGCAAATGAAATAGAATGTACGATGTGCAAATAATTGAAAAATGCTTTATGCATGTGGCTATTTACACTTCGTTAGGAATCTGCACATTTTCACATCAAACCCATTTGCACATTTAACAATTCCTGTATTTTGACATTTCTTCCATTCACGATTAGCAGGTAATCTGCACATTTGCAAATCAACTCATTTGCAAATTTTCAATGCTTCGCCACATATTTTTTGATTTAGATCACACCATTTGGGATTTTGATAAAAACGCTGAAGAAACACTTCATGAGCTTTATCATGCCTACTCTTTAAATAGTTTGGGTGTTTCTTGTCCCCATGCCTTCATAGAGAGCTACACGCGTAACAATCACTTGCTTTGGGCCGAGTATCACCTGGGTAGAATAACAAAAGAGCATCTTCGTACAACCCGTTTTAGAACCACGTTTATTGAATTAGGCTTAACAGCCGAAACGATTCCAGATGCTTTTGAAGACGATTATGTTCGGATTTGTCCAACAAAAACTCACTTATTTCCCCAGGCTCACGAAACATTGAGCTATCTGCAGACAAAATATAAGCTTCATCTTATTTCAAATGGGTTTAAAGAGTCAACTGAGTTAAAAATTCAGCTAACTGGTTTGGGTAAATATTTTGAAAATATCGTTATCTCTGAAGTTATCGGTATAAATAAGCCGGATAAAGCCATTTTTGACTTTGCACTAAAGGCAGCTAATGCTAAAAAGCAAGAAAGTATAATGATAGGCGATAGTATTGAAGCCGATATCCGTGGTGCACTGAATTTCGGAATGGATGCAATTTATTTCAATCCGATGGGAAAAGAAAAGCCAGAGGATGTGAAGCGACAGATTAGTAGTCTGGATGAATTAATGAAATTGTTGTAATATCACATGTTGCAGCCTGCAACATGTATATAGTCATTCTTTTGGTTAGCAGTATCTGGCAAACATTCTTTGTTTGAAACACGATCTTGGGTCACCAGTATTTAAAAAGCCAAATCAAGTGTCGAAATTTTATTTGCACATTTTATAGAAGAAACTGTTTAGTATTGCAAATTGAATCATGCGTATCTTATTTGCTATACAAGGGACAGGTAACGGCCATATAAGCAGGGCCCGAGAAATTGTGCCTCTATTACAGCAACATGGAGAGCTGGATGTACTGATTAGTGGCACTCAAGCCGATGTTCAACTTAACTGTCCGCTTACATACCGATTTCATGGTTTTAGTTATGTTTTTGGAAAGAAAGGAAGTGTGGATCATTGGAGCACCTATAAAAGCATGAATTTATATCGTCTTTGGAAGGATATTCGTTCGCTTCCTTTAAAAGAATACGATCTAATTATTAATGATTTTGAGCCGGTAACGGCATGGGCTTGCAAATTGCAGGGAAGGCCAAGCGTCGCTTTAAGTCATCAGGCATCATTCCTTTCCAAAAACACCCCACGTCCAAAAAATAAATTCCATTGGCAGGAGGGCGTGTTTAAACATTATGCTCCTACCACTTATCAAATAGGCTTTCATTTCGAGAGCTACGATACCTTTATAAATACACCGGTTATTCGCAGCGAAATTCGAAATCTCGATACAAATGATCTCGGCCATATATCTGTCTATCTTCCGGCTTACCATGACAATTTATTGGTAAGCTATCTGAAAAGAATTCCCGAAGTCAGGTGGGAAGTGTTTTCTAAGCATTCTAACCGCACCTATACAGAAAAAAATGTTTCTGTTCAGCCGATAAATAACCAAAAGTTTAATCATAGCCTGGCTAATTCTTCGGGTTTATTAACAGGTGGAGGCTTTGAAGGACCTGCTGAGGCCCTTTATTTAGGTAAGAAAGTGTTGGTTATGCCTATGAAATTTCAGTATGAGCAACTTTGTAATGCAGAAGCGATAAAGAAAATGGGCGTTCCGGTAATCTATCAATTGGATGAAGACTTTATTCCAAAAGTGAAACATTGGTTAGGTACATCCAATAAGGTCTCTGTAAATTTTCCTGATTCTACCTCCCAAATAGTGGAGAACCTGATAAAAACATATTCTGCGTAAGATTCTGTTAAACGGTGTTTTCATCCCCGTAATTTTGTTTTAATATTGTCTTTTTAGAAAGTATACGCAGGGCATGATAAGTCTGTTTAGAAGATTAAATCCGGTTAATATATTGTTACTGTGCATCATCGCTGTAATACTCAGAATAGGAATATTTTTGAATCCTCCGGATAAACTTGATTTTAAGGCATTTGAAGTCTATGCTTCTGTGCTATTTAATATCCAGAGTAACAATTTGTTCAGTGTTGAAGCAAATCTGTTTTTTGCTACTTTACTGACTCTCGCGCAGGCACTGTTGCTCAACAAAATTGTTAACGAATATAATCTGCTTGGCAAACCTTCCTTCCTCCCAGCCCTGATGTATGTCACCGGTTCAAGTTTATTGATGCATTTTTTAGTATTAACACCAGCGTTGATATGCAATTTTCTGGTTATATGGATGCTTTCTAAGTTTCTTAGTATCCATAGGAAAGAATCTGCTCTTTCAACCATGTTTGATCTGGGGATCATTATCGCCCTTGGTACGTTAATATACTTACCATTTGTGGCAATGATGCTGCTTTTATGGATTTCGCTCATTATTTACAGAGCTTTTAACTGGCGCGAGTGGATTGCCGGTATTTTAGGATTTGTTACCATCTATTTTTTTATTGCAGTGGCTTATTATTGGACCGACTCTTTAGAAAAGTTGCGAAATTTTCAGGTACCTCTTGCCATTGAGTTTAAGCTTTTCCCAATCAATTATTATGAATATCTTGTATTAGTTCCAGTCCTGCTTATCTTGTTTTTATCCATAATAAGTTTACAGAATAAGCTTTACAGAAGTAACATTCATATCCGGAAATCCTATCTTTTGCTTTTCTTTATATTCATATTTGGCATAGCATCATTTTTTATCACTTCACGATACCAGATATTTCATTTTTTGCTTGCCGTACCTGCCGCCGCGGTTTTTATGGCCTTTTACTTTAGCAATGCAATCAAACCATGGTTCTATGAAAGTCTTTATTTAATGTTGCTTGGATTTATTCTTTATTTCCAATTTTTTTAAGACTTGCCATTACCGACAGGCTTCCGACGTCCAGCATCAAATCCTAATAAAACTTTCAACCTTCAAATCGCTAAATCTGTCTTAACCTTTTTTAACAAATAAAAACCCTTAAAAACTTAAAATTTAAATAGTTTTGTAATATGAAATTCGGAGTAGTAGTTTTCCCCGGATCCAATTGTGATCAGGACAGCATTTACGTATTAGACAAGATTTTAGGACAAGAGGTTGTAAAGCTTTGGCACAAAGATCATGATCTGCAAGGAACAGATTTTATCATACTGCCAGGTGGGTTTTCTTATGGTGATTATTTAAGATCAGGAGCTATTGCACGCTTTTCTCCGATTATGCAGGAAGTTATTCAGTTCGCAAACAAAGGTGGATACGTAATGGGTATCTGCAATGGTTTTCAGATTCTTTCAGAGGCAGGTCTGGTTCCCGGAGCCTTGCTTCACAATAGCAACAGAAAATTTATCTGTCGCAATATTTACATGAAAGCTGAAACTACAAATTCATTAATTACATCAGGTTTAAATACAGATAAAGCTTTAAAAATTCCGATAGCCCACGGTGAGGGGAATTACTTTGCTACAGAAGATACGTTGAAAAGACTGAATGATAATGATCAGGTGCTTTTCCGCTATTGCGATGAAAGCGGACAAGTTACTCCGGAGTCAAATCCGAATGGATCTGTGCAGAATATTGCCGGCGTTTGTAATGAAGGCCGTAACGTGTTTGGCTTAATGCCTCATCCGGAAAGAGCCGCCGATTGTATTTTAGGGAATGAAGACGGACTTGGAATATTTGAATCGATTCTTAAAACGGTTCATGCTTAATGGTTAACCTTGTTATTGATATTGGTAATACGTTTTCAAAACTTGCAATATTCAATAACAGGGAAATAATCAACTTTGTGCAGGTTAAAGATTTTTCTCTCTCTTTCCTGCGTAATTTCCTCGAAATCAATCCTGTTGATCATGCAATTGTTTCAAGTGTTAATACAGAAATCGATGCATTTGAGGATTTGCTCCGGTCAAAAACGGATTATTTTCGCTTTACAGGATCGAGCGCGTCGAAGATCAAAAATGAATATAAAACTCCTCAAACTTTAGGTCTGGATCGTTACGCCGCAGTAATTGCTGCCGAGGCGCTTTTCCCTGATCAGAATTGTTTGGTTATTGATGCTGGTTCTTGCATTACCTATGATTTTGTAGACGCTCAAAAGAAATATTGGGGCGGCAGTATTAGTCCGGGTATAAAAATGCGTTTTAAAGCCTTGAACAATTTCACCGGCAGGTTACCTTTAGTCGATGCCAATCCCGACAGAGATATTGAATATGGGAATGATACAGAGTCTGCCATATTAAGCGGTGTTCAAAAAGGGATTATTTATGAGGCAATTGGATTTATAAACTCATTCATTTTGAAATGGCCTCAGTTAAAAGTGATCCTGTGCGGAGGCGATGTTAATTTTTTTGATACCCAGTTGAAAAATAGCATCTTTGCCCACACTTTAAAAACCGAGCCTAACTTGGTACTAATTGGTTTAAATGAAGTTATCTATTATAATAATGACTAAAGTTTCAAAAAGTATATTAATTATTGCTTGTGTTTTAACTAGCTATAATGGCTTTTCTCAAGGTTCAACCAGCTCCCCTTATTCGCAGTATGGTATCGGTATTATTAACGGCTCTCAGTTGCCCGAAAGCCGGTCGATGGGCGGAATATCAGCAGGTTTAAGAAAACCCTCGCCATACAGCAATGTAAACCTTGCTAATCCTGCTTCGTATTCTTCGATCCGTATTACTACTTTTGATATTGGAGTATTTGGCGGGAATACTAACCTGGCTAAAGATGGGAAATCGGAAAATAGTTTCAATGCAGCGCTAAATCACCTTGTTTTTGCGATGCCGGTAACTAAAGGTTCGGCCTTAAGCTTCGGAATTGTACCTTATAGCAGTAAAGGATATAATCGTAGTGTATCCGATATGGTCGGATCTAATCCTGTAAATTACGTTTATAGCGGAAAAGGAGGAATAGCCAAAGCTTATTTAGGATATGGCTTTATAATTGGCAAAGGTTTGAGTGTTGGCGCAAATGCCTCATACCTGTTTGGAAAACTTACGGAAAGTAAGGCGGCTGAATATGAAGATGTAACCTTTCTTAATTCACGTACCGAGTCCAATTCTTCAATATCTGGCTTAAGCTTCGATTACGGAATTCAATATGAAGCGGCGCTAAACAGTAAAACAAGTTTAATACTGGGATACTCGGGAAGCTCAAATTCTAAGATAAAATCAAAGAATGATCTGCTAACTACGCGGTATTATAAGGATGCCAGTACCGGGCTTAATACTGTGTCGGTAGATACAACCAATTTTATCGAGAACGAGAGAAGTAACATTCAGTTGCCAATGATGCATACCTTTGGATTGGTGATTCAAAGTCCAAACAGATGGCTTGTAGGGGCAGATCTTTCGCTGGGCCAATGGAAGAATTACCGCGAAGGTAATACTAACCCTGGTTTACAAAATTCTATGGGGATGGCTGTAGGTGCTCAGATTACACCTGATTTTACCTCGGTAGGCAGTTATTTTAAGTTAGTGGATTACCGGTTCGGCTTTAAGTATGATAAAACCTACATAAATCTGAACAATCAGAATATAAACCAGGCTGCGCTTACGTTTGGTTTAGGACTACCCCTTCCTGCGAACAGGTCAACCTTTTATAAAGTTAACCTTGGAACAGAGTTGGGTCAACGAGGCAAGCTTGATAACAACCTGGTTCGCGAGCGCTTTGTTAACGTGTTCTTAAGCTTCACCATGAACGATCAATGGTTCCGGAAATACAAGTTTGATTAAAATGATTCCCTTTAGATTAACCATCGCATCTTTTTTTGCCATGGGATGTTCATTACTCATCGCCTGCGAAAATGATCTTAGAGAGATTGAGAAAATCTCAGCGAAGACTAAAATCTCAGCGGATACATCTAAAGGGGTAGAAATTATTTTGAGCGATTCGGCAGTAGTAAAGGGCAAGCTAATAACTCCTTTGCTCCTTGATTATAAAACGGCCAATCCATATTATGAAATGCCTGCAGGTCTAACGGTTATATTTTATGATGAGAACCAAAGAGAAAGTAGCCGCATAACGGCTGACCATGGAATACGGAGGGGGAAAGAGGAATTAGTGGAGTTGAGAAAAAATGTGGTCGTTGTTACAGACAAAGGCGATATCTTCAAGTCAGAAGAGTTGTTTTGGGATGAGAAGAAAAAAATATTCTATTCTAACCAACTGGTGAATATCACAAAACCCGACGGCACCTCTATCAACGGAACGCAGTTTGTGAGCGATCAGAATTTTAATAATCCGGTTATCAATAATGCTACCGGAAGCCTGGCTACCGGAGATAAGCTAACCTATTAATAATGAATTTTTGAGGCGTTCTTTTTTGCTATAATTTTTTTCTAAAAATTGTATCTTGCGCCCTCTTTTAAAACGAAAGAATAATAGAATATATGGGAATAATGAGTTTTTTGCGGAACCGTGCTGGCGCTATCCTTATTGGAGCAATCGGTTTCGCGCTATTTGCGTTTTTACTTGGCGATGCTGTCAAAATGGGTGGCTCGTTTATGGGCGGCGATCGTAATGAAGTAGCGGAAGTAGCGGGTAAAAGCATTTCATACGAAGAGTTTAAAGCCAAAGTTGATCAAAATGAAGCAAACTTCAGGCAACAAATGGGTGGAAATCTGAATCCTCAGATGAGCGCCTATGTTTTAGAAAATACCTGGAACCAGGCTATTTCTGAAATCTTAATTGATAAAGAAGTTGAGCGCCTGGGCTTATCAGTTGGTAAGGATGAATTGAATGACATGCTTTATGGTAAAAATCCTCACCCTCAGGTTGTCCAAACTTTTACTGATCCGCAAACCGGCCAGTTCAATAAAACTCAGATCGCAGCTATCGTAGATAACGTTAAAAGTCAAGGTGCAAACAGTCCGATGGGGAAACAATGGGGCGATTTCTTACTTTCTATTCGTCGCGACAGGTTATTTCAGAAATATAATAACCTTGTTAAAAATAGCATTTATGTAACTTCTTTAGAAGCGAAAGAGGATTATACTCAGCGGAATAAGCTTGCCAACTTTAATTATGTAGCCTTGGAGTATGCTTCAATCCCTGATAATAAAGTTACTTTGACAGAAGCTGATTTCAAGGATTATTACAATGAAAATAAAAACCGATTCAAAAACCGCGAAGAAACCCGCTCTTTTGAATATGTTATTTTTGATGCTAGTCCTTCAAAAGAAGATTCAATAGCAACTCAGGCTGCTATTAATAAAATAGCCGCTGATTTCAGAGCAACCAACAACGATTCATTATTTGTAACCGTAAATTCGGATACAAAAACGCCTCTTACTTATCAGAAGAAGGGCTCTTTAGATCCTTCGATTGATTCTATCGCATTCAAATCAGCGCCAGGAACAATCATTGGCCCATTGTATTCGAACGGAGCTTTTCGGGTTGCTAAAGTTATCGACGTGAAAATGAGTCCTGATTCAGTCAAAGCCAGTCATATTTTGTTGAATCCTGCTGCCGAAGGTGGAATGGATAAGGCGAAAGCAAAAGCAGATTCTATTCTTGGACTTATCCGTAAGGGAACAAGTTTTGAAGCCATGGCTGCTCAGTTCAGTGTAGATCCTTCGAAAAACAAAGGCGGAGACTTGGGTACTTTCGGAAGAGGAGCAATGGTTCCTGCCTTCGAAGATGCGGTATTTAATGGAACAACTGGTGATATCAAAATAGTAACCAGTCAGTTCGGTGTACATATCGTTCGTATCGATAAGCAAATTGGTTCTTCAAAAGTTGCTAAGGTTGGGGTTATTGATAAAGTGGTTGCCAGCAGTAGCCAAACTCAGCAGAATGTATACCAAAAGGCATCCGACTTTTTAGGTTCTGCAGACAACGCGAAAGCTTTTGATGAAAAAGTTAAGTCGGCAAATCTGAAAAAATTGGTAGCAGATAATCTCGCTCCTTCTCAATCGAATGTTCCGGGACTTGAAAATCCGCGCGAACTTGTTAGATGGGCTTTTCAGGCAGAAGAAGGCGATGTAACCGATAATGTATATGAAATAGGCAACCAGTATGTGGTGGCTAAGCTTACTAATATCCGGGAAAAGGGTGTGTTACCTCTTGAAAAAGTCAAGAAGGATATTGAACCAATGGTACGTAATCAGGTGAAAGCCCGTATGCTTACCGAGCGTTTCGAGGATGCCATGAAAGGAGCTTCATCAATTAACCAGGTGGCTCAAAAGCTTGGAAAACAAGCGCAACCTGTACAGAATATAGTGTTTGCTAACCCTGTTATACCAGGCGGCGGACAGGAAAACAAGGTTATTGGTACCGTATTTGGATTACAGCCTAATAAGCTATCTAAACCTATTAAAGGTGAAGCTGGAGTGTATGTGGTGGCGGTAAACGGGTTTACCAATCCTGCGCCTCTAACAAATATCTTTAAACAAAAGGAACAAATTATGCAGTCTGTTTCTCAAAGAGCTCAGAGCCAGTTCTTTGAAGTTCTTAAAGAAAAGGCTGAGATTAAAGATAACAGGCTTCGTTTCTTTTAAGAGATTTTAAGCTAAATTACAACCGGGAGAAATAATCTTCCGGTTTTTTTGTTATATAACAATAGAATGATTTTGGTTTAGCCAAAGCTTTCTAACTTGCATTCAAGCTTTTATCTTAAAATGGACATACAGGAAAATATTGTCAATCGGGTTGCCCAGAGTGGTTTAATCAGTCTTGACCCTGCAGAGCTTTACCCCGCAGGAGAGAGGATTGTTTACGATATCAAAGAGAACCTTTTTCATGGTCTAATGCTGCGTGAGAAGGATTTCCGAGAGTTTATAAAACTGCACGACTGGTCGCAGTATCAGGGGAAACATGTGGCCATTACCTGCTCTTCCGATGCGATAGTTCCAACGTGGGCTTATATGCTTTTGGGTAATAAGATGGCACCATTTGCAAATACTATTGTTTTTGGTAACCTTGAACTACTGGAAACCGTATTGTTCGACAGGGCTATCAATAAATTGGATGTTGAAAAATATCGCGATGAGCGTATTGTTATAAAAGGCTGCGGCGATATCCCAGTACCAGTTTCAGCTTACGTTGATCTGACGGCCAAACTTACCGGTGTGGCTAAGAGTATTATGTATGGGGAGCCATGCTCTACAGTACCAATCTATAAACGGAAAGATTAGGGCGAGGATTCAGCGAAGGCAGATAGATTGTATAGAGAAGCAAGATAACCGGAATACAGAACGTAAATAGACGGATTTTTGATCTTTATAAATCAATACGATACTAAAAGATCGGCTCAGGGTTTTACATTTTACATAGCTTTATGAGAAAATTCCATTTATTGGTTGTAATATTATTTTTATCGTCATCTTGTTTACAGGCCCAATCCCTGGAAAATCGTAAAGAACCAGTTTTTAAAGTGGGGGAAGAGTTAAATTACCGTTTACGCTATGGTTTCGTAACCGCCGCTGAAGCCACTTTAACGGTGAATTCCTGTGATTTAAAGTTTGATAATCAACCAGTTTATCATTTAATGGCTCAGGGCAGAACCTCAGGGTCTTTCGACTTTTTTCATAAAGTACGTAACCGCTATAGCTCCTATGTGCATCAAACAGACCTCGTGCCTTTTTTATATACTGAAACCATTAAAGAGGGAAACTACAGGCGTAATGACAAGGCAAGGTATTACCAGGAGGATAAAAAAGTCGTAACAAACAAGGGCACATTCATCGGTAAAAAGAGTCAGTTGTTCGATATAGTCTCTGCTTATTATTTTGCGCGAAGTCTTGATTTGAAGGACGTTACTAAAAATGAAAAGTTTAAGATGACCTATTTTCTGAATGACGGTCTGGCGGATTTGGAAATAACCTACATTGGAAAAGAACGGGTTAAAACGTCTATGGGCTTTTTCGATTGTCTTAAATTTAATCCTTCAATTCAGGCAGGAAGAGTCTTCCGTGAAGACAGCAGGCTTTATCTATGGATTACTGACGATGGCAATCGTATTCCTGTAAAGGCTCAGGTAGAAATCTTGGTTGGAACTGTAACGATGGAACTTACCTCTGCCAAAGGATTAAAATACCCCTTAGGCGTATCAAAAAGAAAGTAATGATTGAAGTATTGAATACTCTGGTGGATGAAGATCTGCTGACAGAAAGCTTTGTTTGCCATTTGGATAAATGCAAGGGCGCATGCTGTGTTGAAGGGGATGCTGGAGCTCCATTGGCAAGAAATGAATTAGCAGTTTTGGAGAAGATCTATCCTCTTGTAAAGCCATATATGACTCAGGAAGGGATAAAGGCTGTAGAAGAATCAGGAACCTGGGTAAAAGACATGGACGGTGATTTTACAACGCCCTGCGTAGATGGCGACAAGGAATGTGCTTATGTAATGTGGGAAAATGGGATTAGTAAGTGTGCTATCGAAAGAGCCTATCTCGACGGTAAAATAGGTTGGAAAAAGCCCGTATCCTGTCATTTATACCCTATCAGGATTACTGAGTATCCTGAGTTTGACGTGCTTCATTACGACCGCTGGCACATCTGCAGTTCAGCATGTTCTTTTGGAAAAGAATTGAAAGTGCCTGTTTTCAGGTTTCTGAAAGATCCCCTGATACGTAAATATGGCGAGAACTGGTATAATGAACTTGAGGAAGCGAATACAGCCTATCAGAAAATGAAGGATAAGTAAATGTAATTCCTTTTCATATTCGGTGAATAGTTTGATCTTAACTTCTATTAGCCAATGCTTATCTCCTTTTGATATCATAAAATTAGGGTTAGGATCAAGGTTGGCTTTAACCTTTATACAAATCCATTATTGTACTATTTTTGCAAAATCCTACATCCGTTTATTGGGGATTGTTAAATGATAAAGAACCTTTCCATTGTATTTCGTTATTTTATTTTCTGGCTGTTATTCTTCTTTCTTGAGCGACTGATTTTCATTCTAGTATTTTTTGAAAAAATCAAAGGTGCCTCAATCACAGAAATTGTAAAAAGTTTTCTGATTGGACCATGGATGGATGTATCGATGGTGGGTTATATATCAATTTTACCTTTGTTGGGAATAGTGATTATATGGTTTATTCCCGTTATTAAAATTCCAGGGAATGTTTTACGATGGTATACCAGAATTCTGATTGTGGTATTCTCAATCATTTGTGCTTTTAATTTTAATATTTACCGCGAGTGGGGATCAAAAATAAATTTTAAAGCGCTTGATATTGCGTTCACTTCCCCGAATGAGGCCATAGCTAGCGGTGCTTCATCTCCTGTTTTCGCATCACTTGTCACCCTTGTTGTACTTATTGTATTAAGCTTTTGGTTTGCCGATAAAATTATTAAATACCGGTCATTTAAAAATGCGAATGTTCTTTCAAAAATAGTTGTGTCAGTTCTGCTTATTGGAGTCAATTTTCTGGCAATCCGGGGAGGTTGGCAGCTTTCACCTATGAATGAAAGTATGGCCTACTACTCAAATACACCCATTTTAAACCATGCTGCCGTGAATACGGAGTGGTCGCTTCTACGGGATATTCTGAATAATAAATCCACGGAAAATCCTTATCAGTATTATTCGAAAGATGAAGCGGCTAAATTGGCAAACGAAATTCTCGTAAAACCCAGCGGACCTCCTATTGAATTATTGAGCAGTACCAGGCCAAATGTAATTTTGATCATCATGGAGAGCTTTACAGCAGATCTTGTTGAGAGCCTTGGCGGTGAAAACGGCATAACGCCGGAAATGGAAAGACTGGCGTCGGATGGCGTGCTTTTCGACCATATATACGCATCGGGTGATAGAACGGATAAAGGTATAGTCGCAGTTCTGAATGCATTTCCATCTCAAGCTATAAGAAGCATTATGAAGCTGAATAGTAAACAAGAAAAACTTCCTTCGCTTGCGCAAACCTTTGCTAAAAATGCCTATTCGACCTCGTTCTTTTACGGCGGAGAGAGCGAGTTTTTTAATATGAAATCATATTTGTTAAGCCATAAGTATCAGGATGTAGTCGATAAAGCTTTCTTTGACGAGAAAGATATGAATTCAAAATGGGGCGCTTTTGATGATTTGGTTTATTCCAAATTGCTAAGTAAATCAGGCGCGAGCCGGCAACCATTCTTTTCTACAATGTTAACTTTAACCAATCACGAACCCTTTGAAGTTCCAGGAAAACCTCACTTTAGTGGGGAAGGGGTGGAGGACAAATTCCGAAGTACAGCATTTTATGCCGACTCCTGTTTGGGTGCTTTCCTGAATAATGCCAAAAAAGAAAGCTGGTATAAAAATACCTTGTTTATTGTCGTCGCCGATCATGGACACCGTTTACCAAAAAATCAGTATGAAATTTACTATCCCAACCGATTTAGAATTCCTCTTTTATTTTTTGGAGACGTGATTAAACCGGAGTTTAGGGGCAAAAGAATTTCAAAAATTGGCAGTCAGACAGATATTGCTTCAACCTTATTTAATCAATTGAAAATGCCTTCGGGGGAATTTAAGTGGAGCCGCGACCTTTTAAATCCGAAAACTTCAGATTTTGCATTTTTTGATTGGGATAACGGATTTGGAGTTGTCACCCCCGAACAAACCATCTCATTTGATAACACAGGTAAAAATATACTCTTTAAAGCGGATACAAATCTGAAGTCAACAGATGAGAAACTCTTGCGTTATGGTAAAGCGTATATGCAGCAAGTATTTCAGGACTATCTGGATTATTAATGAGGTCCGCTATTGTGGTTTTTTCTGCTTAATCGCTCAATAATGCGTCTGCAGCCTTTTTCGATCATTTGATAGACCGGGTCAAACTGGTCATCTTCATAATACGGGTCAGGCACCTTTTCGGTGTCTAAAAGAAGCTGAACTTTTTCCCTATCCTGTTGTCTTCTAGCCAGTCTTAATACATCTCTTTCATTCATGTGGTCCATCACGAAGATCTTGTCGAACCTGTCAAAATCCTCCACCTGAAACTGGCGGCAGCATTGATTAGAAATATCCAGTCCGTATCTTTTAGCTATCGCGATGGAGCGTTTATCAGGTGGCGAGCCGATATGCCAGTCGCCGGTTCCGGCAGAATCTACCTGCCAGTCTAAGCCTTGTTCAACTACAATATGTTCCATTATACCATGTGCCAAAGGCGAACGGCAGATGTTGCCTAAACAAACCATTAGAATTTTCATATACAATATGATTAAAGAACTAAAATAAAATTGCACCAATACGCGTGCAATCGTTTCTAATCCGTGTGTTTAATCAGCAAATATCTTGTTCAACAATCCCGCCAAGCGGACACCGCCTTTCAAGAGCTGCAGGTTAAGCGTATTTACATGATTGAAATTATACTTATAACCGTAACTGTTGTCTGTTTCGGCCTCTTTATAAAGTTCACTGCTTAATTGGTATGATTCAAAAACCCATTTATGGAAATCATCTTTTTGCCATGCATCCAGTTCTTTCGGAGTCGGAAAATCAATAGCATTTGCATATTCTGTATAGCTTAACTGCTGAAACTCTATTAATTCAGAGTCCCAAAGGCTGTGTAAGGATACTCTTTTATTGAACCACTTGACCTTTATTCCGGTTCCTCCGGAATCTTCAGATCGGCCACAATGTAATGGCTGATGGACATCGCCGACAAGATGAATGAGAATACGCAAATACATCTTCTTCTTTTCGAAAGGCGTTTCTTTCTTCTTTAACTCTTGAACAACGAAGTTTATTTTGGTGTTGATGTTTGTACCGGTGTCCTTTTTTAATAGGGTGCTCACCTGGGAAAGCGTCAGTTCCGGCGGTAAGTTTAGATAATGCCATTTGCTAAGATACCGGAAGGAATTGTCTGATTTAACAAAATCCATCCAATTAGACGACATGGCAATAGATTCATTGCCCAGAATCTTTTTGATCTCGGCTTTTGTTTTTAAAGTTAAGTGGGTTTCTGCAATTTGTCCAACAATACGGTGGCCCAAGACGCCCCAAGCCATACTTTGCAAGGCGGTTCCACATATCAAGATAATGAATGCTGCTTTTTTAACAAGACTGCTCATTTGTACTAAAGCGGCTGAGGGTCGCATTTTATCTTTTCTTTCAATTGCAGGATAACCGGAACATGCTGTTGTAAGCCCTGCAATTCAAGGGAGTTTGCTTCCCGTTTGGTAATAACAAATATTGGTAAATATTGCCCGATTCGGTAGCAGCCCGAGAGCTTTTGTTTAAAATTTTCTTTGGTGAAAGTGCTTAGGATATATAGTGTGTCGTTCCTCACTACATAATTGCCTTTGGCATACTCTTTCCATACTCCATTATTGAAACAACTGTCGGCGTAGTAATTCGCCTTTGCATGAGTTTCTAAAGTTAAATACACAGAGTCGCAGGTAAATTTGAATTTATGGAGAGTATACTGCATCAAACTGTCTTTATATGGAGGCGGAACTTCCTCCCAAACTCCCTGCATGAAATCTATTCCGCGGCCCTGATAATTGGGATTGAATTTGCAGGCTGAGAAAATACAAGCTACAATCAGGAGGCAGGAGACGAGAAGATAAAAAGCAGATTTTTGCATAATTTAAAAAAGTCCCCCTCTTTTTAAGAGAGGGATTTAAGTGAGGATTTTTTATTTCAATCCGCCAATCATATCCTCAGGGCGTACCCATTGGTCAAATTGTTCGTTCGTAAGTAATCCTAGTTCCAAAGCTGCTTCACGTAAAGACGTTCCTTCTTTATGTGCTTTTTTAGCAATTTTAGCCGCGTTTTCGTATCCGATATGTGGGTTAAGCGCCGTAACAAGCATTAAAGAATTTTCTACATGTTTTTTAATCCCAGCATAATTCGGCTCTATTCCAATGGCGCAATGATCGTTGAAAGAAACACAAGCGTCGCCAATTAATCGGGCAGATTGAAGGAAGTTTACTGCAATTACCGGCTTGAAAACATTCAGCTCAAAATGACCATTTGAAGCTCCGATTGATAAGGCAACGTCGTTCCCCATTACTTGCGCAGCTACCATAGTAATTGCTTCGTTTTGAGTTGGGTTTACCTTTCCGGGCATAATAGATGATCCTGGTTCATTCTCCGGAATGTTTATTTCGCCGATACCTGAACGTGGACCTGAAGCCAGCAAACGAATGTCATTTCCTATTTTCATCAAAGAAACTGCAATTTGCTTTAAAGCTCCATGCGACTCTACCAAAGCATCGTGAGCGGCAAGGGCTTCAAATTTATTGTCAGCAGTTCTGAAAGGCAGGCCTGTAAACTTTGCGATGTAGTCGGCTACCTTAACATCATACCCTTTGGGAGTATTTATGCCGGTACCCACTGCGGTACCTCCCAGGGCTAATTCTGAAAGATGGTCTAACGTATTTCTTAACGCTTTTAAGCCATGATCCAGTTGAGAAACATACCCCGAAAATTCTTGTCCCAGTGTTAATGGGGTAGCATCCATTAAATGCGTACGGCCAATTTTAACTACGCTTTTAAATTCCTCAGATTTCGCTTTTAAAGTATCGCGTAATTTCTCAACTCCCGGGATAGTTACTTCCATAACCATTTTATATGCAGCAATGTGCATAGCCGTGGGGTAAGTATCATTAGAGGACTGGGATTTGTTTACATCATCATTAGGATGGATGAACGTTTTGCCCTCGCCCAGTTTATTTCCTTGTAGAACATGAGATCTGTTGGCAATAACCTCATTAACATTCATATTGGACTGGGTTCCCGAGCCTGTTTGCCAAATTACTAAAGGGAATTCGGATGCAAGTGTTCCGGCCAAAATCTCATCACAGACTTGTGCAATCAGATCTCTCTTCTCTGATGCAAGAACATTGCAATCGGTATTGGTAAAGGCTGCAGCTTTTTTAAGGTAAGCAAATGCTTCAATTATTTCTTTCGGCATAGATGCTTCGGGACCAATTTTGAAGTTGTTTCTTGAGCGTTCTGTTTGTGCACCCCAATATTTTTCTGCGGGAACCTGAACATCTCCCATCGTATCACGTTCTATTCTATAAGTCATGATTTAATTTTTTTTGTTAATGGCGCAAATTTAGATTTTTATTCGGTAAAATAGCCACGAAGGCACAAAGAGAGGGCAGAAAGATTAAACCACATGTTCGGTTTTAAGCTTGATCAGCATGGCTTTACACAGTTAACTGCCCACAGTGCGTTTCTGTATTTATCACTCGTAGAGAAAGTTTAAAACTCTTTCTGTTTGCTTTTGTAATAATTTCTAATTTCCGCCTTTTTATAAGTGTGTTTAAATATGTTTATGGTCAGATATTTTTATAGTATAATTCAGCTACTTACGATTTCGCTCTTTTTTTTATCATGTTCCTCCAACGAAAAAGTTCCGGCAAGAACGGTCGAAGAGGACAAGTCCGATAGTATTTCCCTGGTTTACAATCCCGAAAACGCCGATAAAAGAATCGATGAATTTATGAAAAAACTTCATCGTACAAGAAACTTCAATGGCAATGTCCTGGTTGCCAAAGAGGGGAAGATCATTTATCAGAATGCTATTGGATGGGCGGATCACCTGAGAAGGGATAGCCTGAAAATAGATTATCAGTTTGAGCTGGCTTCGGTATCAAAACCATTTACAGCAACTGCGATTCTGATGCTTGTTGATCGCGGTAAGCTCAGACTTGATCAAACAGTCAAAGATTTTTATCCAAATTTTCCTTATGAGGGGATAACCATTAAAATGTTGCTTACTCATCGGTCCGGCATGATGAACTATGTATATTTTATTGATGATATTTGGCGCAAAGAACATAAAGATCAGCGAAAAGGAATAACTAATCAGGAGGTAATGAAGATTATTTGCGAGAAGAAGCCTTCGCCATACACGTCGCCTGACAGAAAATTTCATTACAACAACTCTAATTTTATGGTATTGGCTGCGATCATAGAGAAAGTATCAGGCCAAAAGTACTCTCAGTTTATGAAAGAGAATATTTTCGATCCAGTTGGCATGAAACATACGGCTGTTTACTCAAAAGCCGAGTATGAAAAAATCCCGGTTAAGGTAGTGGGCCATGACAGGGGTAACTGGAGGTATTCTGTTGCTCAGAATTTTCTAGACGGTCCTGTTGGCGACAAGGGAATATATAGTACCGTTCGCGACTTATATCTGTTCGACCGAACCTTAAAGAAAGGTAAGCTTGTCAGTAAAGCGCTCCTTGATTCAGCTTATACCGGCCATAATGAGATGGTAAGGGGTCATTTTAACTATGGCTATGGATGGCGGATTTTTAACGGAGACAATCATCATGTAGTTTATCATACAGGCTGGTGGCATGGTTTTAGGCATATCTATTTACGCGATTTAACTGCGGATGTAACCATTGTTCTTTTAAGCAACCTCAGTAACGGAAGTCTTTTGCAACTGGATGAACTTTTTAAATTAACGGGTATGCCTGTGGTTAGAAAATCTGCGTATACAGGAACTGGAGACACTGCAGATGATTGAGTCGTCTAATTGTGCAATAAGATTCACGTATTGTTGATTTTAATCAACAGTATTTTTAGATTTGTGCTAAGTTTATAAAAACTTTATTTTAAGTTAAAAATTAATCTCGACTTTTGTAACAAAAAATGTATTTTGTTTGTCTGATATAATACGTGGTATATCTTGTTAGTTAAGTATATGAATTAGGCCTAGTAGCTGATAAAAAAGAATGAGTAAAGTTTTTATTATTGATGATGATCCTATTCACCAGCGTATAGCTCAGATTATGATCGCGAAACATCAATTATACGATGAGTTTGTAAGTTACACGGAAGCAGGTAAGGCGCTAGCTGATTTAGAAAGTAACTATGGCACCCTGGATTTTTTGCCAGATGTAATTTTACTCGATTTGAATATGCCTGTAATGGATGGTTGGGATTTTTTAGAAAAGTTTGAAAAAAACAGGTCTAATTATATAAAAGAGATAAAAGTTTTTATAGTAAGTTCTTCTGTAGATGAAAAAGATATCTCCAGATCTCAAACTTACTCTTCTGTAAAAGGCTTTATTTCAAAACCTTTGAATCCCGAAATTATAAAGAAAACTCTTTAAACTTTTTCATCCAAGCCATGTTTCTATCGTGGTAAGATAATCCCATAAGCTATGTTTGATAAGTTATTACAAGTTCAGCAAAAAGCCGAAGAAATAAAAAAGCGGTTGGAGAATGTAATTGTAACCGGAGAATCCGAAGGCGGAAAAATCAGGGTTAGCGCTAACGGAAACAAAATAATTACGTCTATCGAAATTGACGAAACACTTATTTCATCTGCAGATAAAGAAGAGCTGGAAGAGTTGCTTGTTGTTGCAACAAATAAAGCGCTTGAGCAGGCGGAGAATGTCCATCAGTCAGAAATGCAGGTGATGAGTCAGGATATGTTAGGTGGTTTAGGTAATTTGTTCAATAAATAGCATAGCTAAAGATTAATTATACATGGATAAAAGGGAAAACATCCTGTTAATTATCTGTCCATTGAAAATATTCGTTTAAATAGCTTCCAAAGGGCTATTTATTTCTTCCGCTTTCAATTAAAACATTTCTTAATCATTGATTTGCTAAAAAACAAAAGCAATTGATGTTCTTTTTTATTAGTATTTATGGTTAGATTTGCCATCCAAAAAGCACATTATCACGAATGAGTTCAGTAGAAATTACTAAAGATACTTATCTGCATTGGTATGAGTCCATGCTGCTGATGCGTAAGTTTGAAGAGAAAGCAGGTCAGCTTTACGGGCAGCAAAAAATCAGGGGATTTTGTCATTTATATATTGGTCAGGAAGCAGTTCTTGCAGGTGCAATGTCTGTTTTGGGCCCGGATGATTCAATGATCACCACTTACCGCGACCATGCCCATGCGTTAGCAAGAGGCATGTCAGCCAATGAAATAATGGCGGAGTTATACGGTAAAGCCACGGGCTGTTCAAAGGGAAAAGGTGGTTCTATGCACATGTTCAGCAAAGAGAAAAAGTTCTTTGGAGGACATGGTATTGTAGGCGCACAAATTCCTTTAGGTGCGGGTATTGCATTTGCTGAGCAGTATTTGGGAACTAAAAATGTGAATGTTTGTTACATGGGCGATGGCGCGGTGCGTCAGGGCGCTTTGAACGAAACATTTAATATGGCCATGCTTTGGAAGTTGCCAGTAGTATTCATATGCGAAAACAACGGCTACGCTATGGGAACTTCTGTTGCCAGAACAACCAATATGGTTGATATATATAAAATAGGTCTTGGTTTTGACATGCCTTGTGCCCCTGTAGATGGAATGGATCCCGTTGCAGTGCATAACGCAATGGATGAGGCTGTTCAACGTGCACGTAACGGTGAAGGTCCGACTTTTCTAGAAATGCGTACGTATCGTTATAAAGGACATTCAATGTCTGATCCTGCTAAATATCGCACGAAAGAAGAATTAGAAGGTTATAAAGCTAAGGATCCGATCATTACCGTAAAGAAAGCACTTGTTGATAATAAGTGGGCTGATGATGCATGGTTTGATCAAATTGATGCAAAAATAAAGGCGATAGTTGAAGAGTCTGTAAAGTTTGCAGAAGAATCTCCATATCCTGAGGCTGATGAACTGTATAAAGATGTCTATGTACAGGAAGATTACCCTTTTATAACAAGCTAATTAATCGTTCGATAACAATAATCTGAAAATAAATAATGGCTGAAGTTGTTCGAATGCCTAAAATGAGCGATACCATGACCGAAGGGGTCATCGCAAAATGGCACAAAAAAGTTGGCGATAAGGTAAATACCGGCGATTTAATTGCTGAAGTAGAGACTGATAAGGCCACTATGGACTTTGAATCTTTCCAGGAAGGGACTTTATTATATATAGGCGCCGAGGAAGGCGCTGCTGCTCCTGTGGATTCTGTAATTGCAGTATTAGGGGCTGAGGGCGAAGATTATAAATCCGCTCTCGAAGGGGAAGGTGCTCCTGCTTCCGCATCTGCAAACAATGAAAAACAAGCAGAAGGAACAGCTCAAAAAGAAGATGAAAGTAAATCTGAAGAAGGTTCTTCGATAGACCCTGAGTCTGTTGGCGCAACCGTTATTCGGATGCCTCTGTTGAGTGATACCATGACTGAAGGTGTTATCGCAGAATGGCACAAAAAAGTTGGTGATACAGTAAAAAGTGATGATACGCTTGCTGATGTAGAAACCGACAAGGCAACGATGGAAGTTACCGCTTATGCTGAAGGTACTTTACTATATATTGGTGTAGAAAAAGGACAGGCTGCTAAAGTGAACGATATTATCGCCATTGTTGGTAAAGAAGGTACAGACGTACAAGCTTTATTGAAAGGCGGATCGAAATCCTCAACACCAGTTGCCGAGAAAAAAACTGAGCAAGGTACTGCTTCGGCTGAATCTGCAAAAACAGAAGCAGCAGGAAAATCATCTGATTCAGATTCAAGAATTAAAGCGTCACCTCTTGCTAAAAAGATTGCTCAGGATAAAGGAATTGATCTTTCTCAAGTTAAAGGAAGCGCAGAAGGCGGTCGTATTATAAAAAAGGATGTTGAAGGATTTACTCCTTCGGCAAAACCAGCGGTGCAAGCTGCAGCTCCTCAGGCCGAAGCCGCTCCTGCCGGGAAAGCTGATAAAACGATCACTATTCCTCAATTTATTGGTGAAGAGAAATATACAGAAAGACCTGTTACACAAATGCGTAAGGCAATCGCCCGCTCTCTGTCTGACAGTTTATTTACTGCTCCGCACATCTTTGTAACTATGAGTATTGACATGGACAGCGCTATCGCGGCCCGTGCCAAAATGAATGAGTATGCTCAGGTGAAGATTTCTTTCAACGATTTAGTTGTTAAGGCCACAGCTATTGCATTGAAGCAGCATCCTGCTATCAATTCTTCTTGGTTAGGCGATAAGATCCGTACAAATGAACATGTAAATATTGGCGTTGCTGTTGCCGTTGATGAGGGTTTAGTTGTACCGGTTATTCGCTTCGCTGATGGAAAGTCGTTAAGCCATATTTCTCTCGAAGTAAAGGATTTTGCTCAGAAAGCTAAGGCGAAGAAACTTCTTCCTACAGATATGCAGGGTTCAACATTCACCATTTCAAACTTAGGTATGTTTGGTGTGGATGAATTTACCGCAATAATTAACCCACCCAATGCGGCGATTTTAGCTGTAAGTGGAATTCAGCAAGTTCCGGTGGTGAAAAATGGAGCAATAGTTCCTGGAAACATTATGAAGGTTACTTTAAGCGGCGACCATCGCGTAGTTGACGGAGCTGTTGTCGCAGCATTTTTGCAAACCTTAAAATTATTGCTTGAAGAGCCGGTGAGGTTACTGGTTTAGCATTAAACTTTAATAGATAGAGAAAACGGCCCTGACAATCAGGGCCGTTTTTTTTTAATCGTTTTTTATAAAGATTGGTTAGTAACCAGATGTTTAACGCCGAAAACATTTGAAAACATTTCAAAATAGAGGGTGTTAGAAAAAAACAATTCTAAACTAAAAAAAAAGAGCATGCCATAACGAAAATTTCACCCTAAATCACCTAACCTTATGAAATCATCTTCTACCCCACTTTTATCGGTTATAATTCCCGTTTATAACAGTGAAAGCAGTATTCAATTGCTTTTTAATGCACTTCAATCCTCTCTATCGGAATATGATTTTGAGATAGTTCTGGTCAATGACGCGAGTAAAGACCATTCGGAAAAAATTTGTATTCAGCTTTCATGTTACCCAAATGTGAAGTTCATTTCATTACGTAAAAACAGCGGAGAGCATAATGCTGTGCTATGTGGACTTGCTCATTGCAGCGGGGATTATGCGGCAATAATTGATGACGATTTACAAAATCCTCCCTCAGAAATTATCAAGCTATTAAATAAAGCAATTTCAAACAACTACGATGTTGTATATGCGAGGTACGAAAACAAGCAACATGGCTTTTTTCGGAATCTTGGAAGCCGATTGCATAATTACCTGGCTGGCCATCTTTTGGCAAAGCCCGATAGGCTTTACCTGTGCAGCTTCAAACTGATAAGCAAAGAGATAATTCCCTCAATACTATCTTATAGAGGACCGTACCCTTATTTGGATGCCCTGATTTTAAAGTGTACTGATAATATAGGAACAGAACTGGTTCTACATAAATCTCGGGAATATGGCAAGTCGAATTATACGTTAAAAAAGCTAATAGCGCTGTATCTAAATACGATACTAAATTATTCGACAAGACCATTGCGATTTGTCACAGTTGTTGGATTTTTCGTTTCTATGGGTGCTTGTGTGCTGGCGGGTCTGGTTATTTACGAAAGAGCGATGAACCAGAATGTACCGGTTGGATGGTCCTTTACGGCTGTATTACTATTATTTATGTTAGGATTGACCTTCTCTGCTATTGGCCTGATTGGTGAATATATCGGGAAAATTCTAATGTCTTTAAATAACACTCCACAATACGTTATCAAAAAAATGTATTCAGGTACAGCAGTTAAGGATGGATTTATCAGTACGTATAATGATAGGGAAGCCGCACGAATATAATGCAATGGCCGCTTGTGAAACTTCATTATGGTGGTACAAATACTTACATAGCTCTACATTAAGCACTTTAAAGCTGCATAATATTAACGCGGACAGCAGAGTTCTGGATGCAGGTTGCGGAACCGGCGGCTTATTGAAAAAGCTGCTCGATCGTGGCTACCACCAACTTGATGGATTCGATCTTTCAAAAGATGCCTTGGACCATGCCAAAAACCTGACGGGACTGCATTTAAAACTATGTGATATAACAACTGCCTTACAGCATTATCCCCCGAGCAGCTTCGATGCTATCATAAGTCACGATATCCTTTGTTTACTGCCTCTGGAAAAAGATAAAGCAGCTATAGATCAGTTAATTAAATTGTTGAAACCTGGGGGAATATTGATAATGAATCTACCCGCGTTTAGCGCGTTTAGAGGAACCCATGACATAGCCGTAGGAATTACCAGGCGGTATACTAAATCAGATATTAAAGATCTTATAGAAAACATTGCAAACATAGAAACTTCGGTTTATTGGCCTTTTCTTTTGTCGGTCCCAATTTATCTGGTCCGGCTTAGTCAGAGGTTAGGAGTCACAGATGCGAAAGCTGTTAAATCGGATGTTAAAATGCCGAATACTGCTCTAAACTGGATGTTTTATCAGGTCAGCAAAATTGAAAGTATTTTTTTAAAGTCAAAGCCGTGGGGGAGTTCTGTATTTACGGTGATTCGAAGAGCGGCATCTTAGTATTAAAGAAGTAAACACTCTCAACTACTTAATTAAGATGGCATACACAATCAATCTACAAACATTTACCGACGAGCGAGGTAGCTTGACAGTAATCGAAAAAGTTGTGCCGTTCCCCATTAAAAGAATTTTTTACATTTATGGGGTCAATAATTCAATCCGAGGCGGGCATCGGCACCATCGTACTCTACAAGCAGCTATATGCATTCAGGGTCGCTGTATAATCTATAACGACGATGGCCACACTTGTCAGGAGTTTACCCTAGATACCCCTTGCAAATGTTTGGTAATAGAGACCAACGACTGGCATAGAATGTACAACTTTTCATCAGATGCAATCTTAATGGTTCTGGCCTCTGAATATTTTACCGCAGAAGATTATATCTATGAACCCTATGCAAGTTGAATACGAAAGTTTGGGCAAAGTGAATGCGCCTTTTGTCGATTCTTTCAAGGATAGTTTTTCCGATACCTTAAAAAGTGGCTGGTATATTCTAGGCAAGCAGGTTACTAAATTTGAACAGGAATTTGCGGCTTATTGCAATACAAGTTATTGTATTGGTGTTGCATCAGGCTTAGATGCTTTGATACTCAGCTTAAAGTGCTTCGGCTTTCCGCAAAAAGCGGAAGTTATAGTTCCGGCAAATACCTATATAGCTACAATTTTAGCCATTATTCAGAGCGGTTTAGTTCCGGTTTTAGTAGAACCAGATATTTGCACATACAACATCGATCATCAGAAAATCGAGGAACAAATTACACCAAAAACGTGTGCAATTGTTGTGGTTCACCTTTATGGCAAATTATGCAATATGGAGCAAATTGTAGCGATTGCTAAGAAGTATTCCTTAAAGGTAATAGAAGATTGTGCCCAGGCCCATGGAGCAAGCCATAAAGGGATAATGGCTGGTACATTCGGGGATTTAGGAGCCTTTAGTTTTTATCCGACAAAAAATTTAGGAGCTCTGGGCGACGCAGGTGGAATTACTACCAAAGATCCGGACAAAGTGGAGAAATTAAAGGCGCTCCGAAATTATGGATCTACAGAAAAATATGTAAATAACTATTTAGGGATCAATTCAAGATTAGACGAAGTTCAGGCAGGCTTTCTTTCTCTTAAACTTAAAAGGCTGGCGGACATAAACCATCACAAGCGAAATATCGCGTCGTTTTATCATGAGCACTTAAAGGATGATTTCGTAAAGCCGTGTCAAAATCAGGAATATGAGGATGTATTTCATATTTATGCAATACGCCATGTCCGCCGGAACGAATTAAGAGAGTTTTTGTTTAAAAAAGGAGTGAAAACAGAAATCCATTATCCTGTTGCGCCGCATAAGCAAAAGGCATTAACAGGTTATTTTAAAACCTCGTACCCAATAACTGAAGAAATCCATAACACGATTTTAAGTTTACCTATATCTTTCTCGCATACTGAAAAAGAAATAGAGTATGTTGTTGAGTGCCTGAACAAGTTCTGAAAGAGGTAGTTCAGAGGTCCAGATACTGAAAGGTGACGGAGAGTAGACCAAGAGAAACTCCGATAAGCATTCGAACGGCATTCCAATGTGAATTTCGATAAAAGTAGCTTCCCAGACCTAACATGAGAGGAATTGATTGAGATGTATATCTGGAGCTAAATCCCCAGGTTATTTTCCCACTTGCTATTGCGAGCAAGATGATCGCAGTAACAAAGAATGCTACTTCCCTTTTATACTTCAAACTTTTAAGATTTGTGAGCAATAAGACGAGGCAATATCCACCAATAAGAATGACACTTGCTCCAAAAAATCGTTCGCCAAAAATAATTACAGGATGAGGAAAAATATGTCGGAGAATAGTTTTAATAGGTAGAAACAACAGAAAATCTGTTGAATAATTAAAAGCGAAAATTAATAAAAAAGCAATTAGCAAGATCTTTACAGTTTTCGTATTGAGAGGTTTGTAAAAGGTTGGCGCTATGAAAAACATGCTTATTGCAGCGTAGAAAAGAAAATTGAAGATGAATACAACTTTAAATGAGGTTCCATTTGCTGCAATAGAAGTATACAATTTGCCATCTTGAGGAGGTACCAAATCTTTCCAAACCCAAAAAACGAGCAAGGGTAGAACAATCGCACATACTACGAATGAAATTAACACGATGAGATTCTTTTTTATATTCTCGCTCGTGAGAAACAGTAACGGAAAAGCAATTAAAGTAAGTAAATATGGCTGACGACCTAAAATGGCCAAACTTAAGCAAAGGCCGCCTACCGTTGAATAAATTAAGGCTGTTCGGAGGTTTGTATTATCATCAGCTGCTCTAATGGCAAAGAATATCGCAATGCTATAGAAAAACAAGGCCGGCATTTCAGTCAGGGCAAGCCCTCCAATCACATAAGTGAGGGGAATAGACATGATATAGACCGAATACGACCAGTTGGTGGTTCTTAACGAGTTAATAATATGACTTATAAAATAGATCGTACCCAAAAGGAATGCAAGATTTATAAATCGCACATAGGGGGCTCTTAAATGTGTGAGTGGCTCGAATAGGTAATGTATAACAGAAAATAGCGGTCCTGCCGATCCGATTAAATTGAGCAAATATGACCGTCCTAGTCCATATTTTTCTAATACTCTGACGTTTAATAGATATTCGTCTTCATCATAAAAGGGAGGTCTGTCGATCTGTGCGATCAAAATCAGAAATACCGCAGATGCGAGCACCATTAAGCCTATTTCAAGCGAGGTAGGTTTCGATTTTTTAGCACCCATTATATATGAATTATTGTGCATTGGTGGCTCTTATTTGACCTTCAATTTCAGACGATAGACATACCATAAACCGGGCAACGAAAGAATTGTTGACAGCAAAGAAAAACTAAGCGTTAGAAAGACTGCTACTTGTGTATTCATATGTAAATAGCTGGAACTATGCAGGATAACCTATTCTCTCAAACCAAATCCGCCGATACTTATGGGAATGATAGTTCTCAGAGCAGAGATTAAAACACTGAATAGATAAGGGATATAATTACCATTTAACGGTTGCGATAGTAAAATGGAGGCAACGCAAAGCATTTGAAGCGATTGGGCCATTATTGCCTGGCTATGTGTCAATGACCAATGTTTTTTATTTTACTCAGGCTCAAACTCGAATTGAGAGGGGGATTATTTACGGCAAGTAAACTTAATTCCGGCTTTCGTCCGTTTAACTGGATAATTACTCTGCTTACCCTGGAAAGTGATACTATATTTGAAAGAAAAGAAGTATTACCACTAAATCATTCATTGATTATTTAAAAAAACTTAGGTATATTGAAGTACAAATATATTGGTGAATATCAGCAGCTACCGGCATTTTTACCTCTTCAGACTCTGCGCTGTGTTAGCATTGCTTTGCTGGTCGGAAATAGGATTTGGACAATATTTTACGATTCAAAATCAGCGAAAGCGTGAGACAACATCTTTCAAATTAATTAATAACCTAGTTATTATTCCTGTTTATATTAATTCGAAGGGACCTTACAATTTCATACTTGATACCGGTGTGGGGATATTTCTTATCTCAGATCCTGGCTTGATTAGCTTATTCGACACCGTCAAATCCAGAGCTATAAAGATTCAGGGAATAGGTGAGGGCATTGAAATGACAGCGTTAATTCAGCCTTCGGTAAAAGTGGAACTGGCCAGTTCTATAACGGGGACCATGCCCATTGCCATTTTAAAGGAAGATCCATTTAATTTATCCTCTTTCGTGGGCATGCCTATTCATGGGCTTATTGGCTATGAACTTTTCACTAGCTTTATCGTGCGCATTAATTATTCATCAAAAGTTATTTCCTTTTATAAACACGAAACAGCCTATATTCCCAGAAAGGGCCAGAAAGTGTCTATTTCTATTGAAGATCGAAAGCCGTACGTTGAATCGGCATTGACTTTTCCTGGTGGTAAAAAGGAAAAAGTTAAATTGATTATCGATACAGGAGCGGGCCACCCTTTGTCTCTTGAAACTTCAAACGGTATTCCATACCCCATTCCCGAAGTACACATTACAGCCAATTTGGGAGTTGGACTGTCTGGAAAGATAAATGGTTATATAAGTCGCATACCTACAATGACACTCGGAAGATTTCAGTTGCATAATCTGGTATGTGCTTTTCCAGACTATAGTAATGTCGGTGCTAAGGTATATTCCGTGAGTCGAAATGGTAATTTGGGAAACAATATTTTAAGGCGTTTTAATGTGGTTTTTGATTACCAGCGGGAGGTCATGTATTTAAAGCCAAATTACTTTTTTAAGGAGCCATTTGAACATGACATGAGTGGGATTGAGATAACCACCGCCGGACCCACCTTTGAAAGAGTTATCATAGCCCGGGTTGAAACCGGGTCTGCTGCCGAAAAAGTAGGACTTAAGGAAGGTGACAGGATTTTAAGTGTCAATTTTAAAAAAGTAGAAGAATTAGGAATAGAGGAAATAAAAGGTTTGTTCCGTTCTAAAGATGGCAGATTAGTAGTGCTGCACGTTCAGCCAAACAACTCTAAGGATACCCAATTTTTCTTTTTAACCTTAAAAAGGAGGATATAGAAAGACTTAGCTTTTTATGTTACCGTCTAAGTCAACCGATACAGTGTAAGGTTGTAAATAAACATCAAAAAGCACGGCCAGTTCTCGCCGGCTGATTATCTTTTTCAAATCGAAGTTCCCTTTTAATTTGAGCGAACCTTTCCACGCTTTCTCCGCCTCTTTGTTTAACTCTTCGCCTCTTGAACCAACAAATTTTATCAGACTAAGCGCATCTGCAAGAGTAAGTCTCTCGGCTTTATTATCTAAAAACCAAATTTGGCTGCGGGAGTACATTTCCCTGAATGGTTGCTTCAAATCTTCGGTGCTAACCGACGCTTCTGGCATGAAAAGTAGCTTTCCATTTTCTTCTTTCGCTTTCAATAGGCCGGTTACACCAATGTGTTGAAAGGCTATTATTGATGAGTCATTATCCTCAATATCATCAAATTTAACAAAGCGTGAATTGTAAGATAAAAGCTCGGTTTGAATTGCTCTGACATTCAATTTCTGCGTGGTTGTTTTAAAAAATGCGCAATAGGCAGCAATTGCACCAGATGCCTGACCCGTTAGCAATGTCGATGCTTCACCAGTCGGAGAGACTAATATCAAGTTTTCAATCTCTGGAATCACAAATGAAGATAGGTAAACAGGTTTAAAGAACCCGTTCGCATCCGGAGTAATAGCAATACTGGTACGGTATTTTTTATCAGCGTATATACTTGACGCGTTACCAAAGCTGCTTTTTTTTGAAACAAACCCTAGCATCTTAGCAGCCATTAAGTTAGGAGTAGCATCCACAATTACATCGGCTTTAATCTCTCTTCCCGCACAATCAATTTCCCATCCTTGGCCGGATTTTTTGATTTTAGTTATTGTCGCTGAAGGGAGTACTGTCAAGTTCTTGATGGTATCAGACCAGCTTTTAAATACCCTTGCGGTAAATGCGGGACTAAGCGTATGGTTATCTCTCAGCGGCGCTTTCTGTAGTGTGTCGATCAGTTTAGTAAAGTTTGCATAAATTCCAGCTTTGATAGTTCTATCAGCGGGCGAGAGTGTAATTGCATCAAAATGCCCCGCATCGATAAGCAAGGTTTTTACGCCTGATTTGGCAGATTGGATTGCAGCCGCATATGCACTCGAGTTAGCACCTATTATTACAACGTCGGTTTTTATGTTTTGAGAAAAAGAACTGAGGTAAGTGGTAAATAAGCCTATAAAAACTAAGAAAAATTTCTTCATTTAATTCTTTTGTAATTCAAATATATACTCAAGCAACGAATTAAAGGATTAAAAATTTCATAAGCTATTTCTTTAACGAATTTTAGGATTTTATTACGCTCGTTTATGGTAACTGAATACGGCCCACGTATTTAAAATAACTCCAAAACTTGAAATAGTCAGTATTTCATTTAAGATATCTTTTAATCCGCTCCCCTTTAAAACCACCATTCGCATTACCTTTATGAAATAACTTACCGGATTTACACGTGTAAGCACTTTAGCCCATTCCGGCATGCTCTCAATTGATGTATATAGACCACTTAAAAGGATAAAAACCATCATCAGGAAAAATGATATGAGCATGGCCTGCTGTTGATTGCTTGTAAAGTTAGAGATTAATAAACCAAGTCCTAATATGGCGAACAGATATACTGCGGCGAAAACAAAAATAACATAAAAGCTTCCCAGTGGCATAATTCCGTAAAACACCCGGGCAATTATTAATCCAAGTGCAAGAATAACCAAGCCTATGATCCAGAATGGGATAAGTTTACCTAAAATGAAATGATGTCTTTTAAGAGGTGTAACGTTGATCTGTTCGATCGTTCCAATCTCTTTTTCTTTAACGATATTTAATGTTGCCAGGAAAGACCCGACCATGGTTACCAAAATCACCAAAATGCCGGGCACCATGAAATATTTATAATTCATTAAGGGGTTGAACCAGTTAGAAGAGACGACCTCGATTCTGGGCTGAGGACTAAATCTTGGAAACTGGATCCATTTTAATCTTATCTCACGATTAAAATCTTGAATAATTCGCCCCAAATAGGCTCCGCCCAGATTCGCTTTAACTCCGTTTATAGCATTTACCGACATAAACACCGAGCTTTCATCCTCTTTCACTAACGTTTTTTCAAACTTTGCAGGAATAGTTAAGATTAAATCGGATTTATCTTGTTCAATGTCTTGAAGGGCGTTCTCATATGAAGTACTGTAATTGGTCAACATAAAGTAGCCCGAAGCAGTTATTTTAGATACCAACTGACGGGAATAAGACGAATGATCGTGATCTACCACGGTAAGATGAATATTCTTCATTTCATAATCAGCGGCCATTGGCAACACCAGCAATTGCATCATCGGCATAACGAAAATGATACGCAGTATAGCCGGATCGCGAAAAATCTGTCTAAACTCCTTTTGCAGTAAAAACCGTAATGTTCTCATGCTAATCTTATTTTAAATTTTTTAATACTTAAGAAAAGTAGAAATAGCATCATCCCTGTTAAAATCACCGTTTCTTTCCAAACAGATGCAAGGCCAACACCCTTTATCATTACTGATTTTACAATCAAATAATACCATTTGGCAGGTACCAAATTTGAAATTACCTGTAGTGCTATGGGCATATTTTCTATCGGAAACATAAATCCGCTTAGCATAATTGTCGGTAAAAACATCCCCGTGAGGGAAATAAACATAGCGGTTTGCTGAGAATCCGTAACCGATGAGATCAGCAGTCCTAAAGCCAGGCAGGTGAGAATGAATAAAATGCTTTCGCTAATCAGCAACGAAATGCTTCCGTTTATCGGAACATCAAGCACGAACACACTCAACAAGAGAATGGTTGTTATATTGATTATAGAGAGCATTAGATAAGGCACTGCTTTCGCGATAATGATTTTTAGTGGCTGCACAGGCGAAACGAGCATAACTTCCATTGTGCCCATTTCTTTTTCCTTTACTATGGTGATGGCTGTCATCATGGTGCAAATCAGCATTAAAACCATCGACATTACTCCAGGGACAAAACTATAAGCGCCTTTTAACTGAGGATTATACAGCATGCGATACTCCGTTTTTATAGTGTAAGGAAGCTTTAAATCGTTATTGATACGATTTTGATAATCCATAATTATTGTGGTTGCATAGGTGCTCAAGGTATTTGCTACATTAGGATCCGAGGCGTCAGCGATCAATTGAATCTGGGCTTTGTTGAAATGCTGTAAATCCCGCGAAAAGTTTTCAGGAAACACGATTATCATTTTAATTTCCCCCTTTTTGAATTCGGGTTCTATTTCCTTATAGCTGCTTAGATTTTTTTGAACGGTGAAATAATTGCTTGCATCAATCTGTTGAGTCAGTTCAGTACTTGCAGCATCTTTGGACTGGTCGAATATGGCAATGGATGAATTCTTAACTTCATTCGTTAAAGCAAATCCAAAAAGCACGATTTGAACTATAGGCATCACCAAAAGGATAAACAAGGTTCGTTTATCGCGGATGATGTGGTAGAATTCTTTTTTTACGAAAGAGAAAAATTGATCCATGGTATTTAAGCTTTTAGCTGTTGGCTTTCCTCGCATGTTTATGGTATTTAAGCTTTTAGCTTTCCTTGCATATTTATTATTCGGCCGTTAGCAATAGTTATAGCTATTAGCCTAAAGCTATAATTTGCTCACCGTTAATTTTCTTAAAAACCCATGAATCATCTTTATTTCTTCTTCAAGAGAATTTTCAAAAACTAGCAATGCTTGGCCGTCTGCCCAATTCATTTCTTTAATTATTACCAAATAAGTTTGGACTTCAAAAGCTGAGCCTAAAGCGATTTGCAAAAATCTTGCATAATCTCTTTCGCTCGTTCGACTGCTCCCTTCGGCGATATTTGCAGGTATGGAAACGGCTGCTCTGGTTAACTGCGATATCAATCCGTATTTTTCTTCTTTAGGAAGACAATCTGACAATAGGTAGGATTGTTTTACTAAGTCGATGCCCTTACGCCAAATAATTAATTCTTTGTAGTTCTTCATTGTTTAGTTTAATAGTAAAAAGCTAATAGCCATCAGCTAACGACTAACAGCCCTCTTTATTCCGTTCTTTCCGCTTTTCTTGCCAGCTTCAAAAAAACTTCATCCATAGACTTTGCCTCCAGATTTGCTTTCAGAGCCTTTGGAGTATCTAAAGCTTCTATTTTTCCGTCTACCATAATGGATACGCGATTGCAATATTCTGCTTCATCCATGTAATGAGTGGTAACGAAAATGGTGATTCCTCGTTCTGAAGCTTCGTAAATTAGGTTCCAAAATTCACGACGGGTAACCGGGTCAACGCCGCCGGTGGGCTCATCCAAAAAGACGATACTTGGTTCGTGAAATATGGCTACTGAAAATGCGAGCTTTTGTTTCCAGCCCAGAGGCAGCGATTTAACCAATTTTTTTGCTTCCTGCTCAAGATGAAGCTCGGCTAGAACGTATTCAGTTTTTTGTTTGATAAAAGAATCGCTTTTGCCATAAATTCCGCCATAGAATTGCATGTTCTCCTTAACCGTTAAATCTTCATACAATGAAAACTTCTGACTCATGTATCCAATGTTTTTTTTGATGTCTTCTGTCTGTTTGTAAACGTCAAAGCCGGCAACAGACGCTTTTCCTGAAGTGGGAATAGATAATCCGCAAAGCATTCGCATAGCTGTTGTTTTTCCTGCTCCATTGGCCCCCAGAAAACCAAAAATCTCACCTTTATTTACCTCAAAAGAAATGGCATCGACAGCGGTAAATTGGTCAAAGCGCTTGGTGAGATTCTCGGTAATAATTACAGTTTCACTATTCATGTGCTTTCATTAAGGAAATAAAACAATCTTCAATGTCGGGCTGAACGGGATTCACTTCAGCATCATGATAGCCTTTATTTTCTAAAAATTGAACAACAGCTGGCAAGCCTGTACCTTTTTTCAATACCAAATGATGGTACTCGCCAAAAGCATACACATCTTCAGTGCCCTCAAAGTTCTTCAAGTCGTTCAAAATGCGAAACATTTTACCCGAACGTACGGCTAATAGCTCTTTTCCAAAGTCGTCAACAATGCCGGAAGGCTTGTTAATAGATAAGATTTGGCCGGTTTGTATTAAAGCTACCCGATCGCAAAGTTCGGCTTCATCCATATAAGGCGTGGAAACCAGAATTGTTATGCCCTGTTTTTTTAAATTCTTTAACATATCCCAAAACTCCTTGCGGGAAACTGCGTCAACACCTGTAGTTGGTTCATCCAGAAATAAAACAGAGGGACGATGAATTAAAGCGCAGCTTAAAGCAAGCTTCTGCTTCATTCCGCCCGAGAGCTTGCCGGCTCTGCGGTCTTTAAATGGTTCAATCTGTGAATAAATGTCTTTTATTAAATCATAATTTGCTTCGATTGAGGTTTCAAAAATGGTCGCAAAAAATTCTAGATTTTCAGCCACCGTTAAATCCTGGTAAAGAGAAAACCGCCCGGGCATATAACCCACCCGTCTGCGGATGTCTTTATAATTTTTAACCACATCAAAGCCATCAACAGAAGCATTGCCTCTGTCAGCCAGCAAAAGCGTTGTCAGTATTCTGAATAAACTTGTTTTACCGGCGCCATCAGGGCCGATTATACCGAACAATTCGCCCTGTTCAACTTCAAAAGAAATATCGTTTAAAGCTTCAGTAAGGGCTTTCTTCGCGTCATATGTTTTTACCAGATGTTCTACTACAACTGCTTTCATCAATCTGGTAAATTAAGAAGCACTTCCCCATACATGCCGATTTTCAAAAAGCCATCGTTTTTTACTTTAACCTTCATTGCATACACAAGATTGGCTCGTTCATCTTTGGTTTGAATGGTCTTGGGAGTAAATTCTGCCTTGTCAGAAATTGAAATAATTGTACCTGTGTATTCTTTATAATCATCAGCACCTTTATCTACCCGTATTTTTACCTGTTGGCCAAGTTTAATTTCAGATAGCTGGCTGCCGCTGATGTAAGCACGAAGTGTTATGGTAGACAGATCTGCTATTTTGTATAATGCTTTTCCCGGCGAGGTAATTTCACCAGCTTCAGCATACTTTGTTAGTACGACTCCGTTTTGCGGGTTGGTGATATTAGCCCGTTTAATTTGGTCATTTAACTGTTCAGCCCGTTTTGCTAAAGGTAGACGCTCGCTTAACACAGATCGATTTTGAGTTGAAACTGCGCTCTCCTGAACCTTAATCTGCTGCTTAGTAACGTTCATCTGCTTTTGCAGAACATCAATTTGAGCATTCATGTCGTCCAGTTGTTTCCCGGTCGCGGCATCCTGTTTTAACAAATTTTCAATTCGTCTGCGCTCATGTTGTAATGTTGAAAGCTGGGATCTTTGAACTGCTAATTGATCTTTTAACAGAGTGATCTGTGGATTTACATCCGCTGTTTTCTGATGTAGAGCTTGAATGCTAGCTTCTACCTGTTCCTTTTGCAAAACCAGATTCTCTGCATCAATAATTCCAACTACTTTATTTTGAGGAATCTGTTGTCCTTCTTCAATATCAAACGACAAAATCTTTCCCGCCACTTCAGAAGAAACGACTACTTCGTCGGCCTCAAATGTGCCTGATGCGTCGACTTTATCTCCATTCGAATTACATCCAAACAGGAATGCAATGCTTAGTATTAGTAATATCCGGTTCATCGTTTAAATTCCTGCTATAATGTTATAGTTCAACTTCGCTTGTAATAATTGCAACTGATGTGTAATAAGCAGTTGTTTTGCCTGGTCTTCGGCGTTTACCTCCCGCAAATAATCAGACGTGCTAATCACCTGGTTTTCCAACTGGACTTTAGCTGCGGCTTTAACTTTTTCGCGCAAAGCGATGATCTGTTTATCTGACATAATTAGTTCCTGAATCTTTTCTATTTCAGATTCCTGCTGTGTTAATTGTGTATTCGTGTTGAGTAGAAACACATCTTTTTGAAGACCAATAGTCTTTGAACTAATATCAATCAGCTGCTTCTCTTTGTTATAAGTATAAAGATTGCTTATGTTCCAGTTGAGGCGTATCCCGGCAATATAAAACCAGTCGAATTCATTTTTAAGCATGTTTAGGCCGGGCCGGCCGTATCCTCCTTGACCAAACAGATTCGCTTTAGGAAGATTTTTTGCAATTAATAATTTCTTTTGTTGGTTTACTAAGTCGGTTTGTTTTTGAAAGAGGTTCAGTTCTGGTCTTTTAATTTCGGTTAAAACCTGCTCTATCTGTGGAATTTGAAGTTGAATATTGCTATCCAGATCCTGACCCAGAAACAAACCTAAGGTTTTTATTAAGCCCTTTCGGGATGATTTTAATTCAATACTTCGTTGATCGGTTTTCAGCAGTTCGGCCTGGAGGATATAGAGATTTGAATGGAGGCTTACACCATTTTTAACCAAAGCTTCAGTTTTTTGAAGCCCGGTTTGAATGTCTGATTTCACCAGCTGAATTTGTTTCATCTGTTCTTCCAGCAATAATATTCCAAGATATAGTTGGTTGATTCTCTCCTGAAGTTTATATAGTTCTACCTCTATTTTTTCATCCTCAACAAGCGCATTTAACTTCTGTAATTGCTTTTGACTGTGAATTAAACCTCCATCAAAAACTGTTTGACTAATATCCGCGGTTGCTTTATACTGATCCTTGCTCAAAGGATTTATAGAAACACCAGGAAGAGGAATATTTACCTGGGTAACGTTTGATTGGTAGGTGGCCTGCCCATTCAAATTTATTTGGGGCAGATAAGCCTTGATCAAATTTTGAAGAGTAAGATTGGCAGTTTGCCTGATCAAATCTTTTTGTTTTACCGCAGGATAATTTTCTCTGGCTAGTTTTTGCGCCTCAGGCAAACTTAGCTCTTGCGCACTCAAGAGAGATGGAAGCAGTAATACGCCAATGCTAACCAGACTATTTAACCATGCAGTTAATTTCATTATAAATTTTTTTAAAGTTTAATTGCCTGAATTATAAATTGAGGAACGAGGATTTTTCTTTCATGCATCAATTCTAAAAACTGTTTATCATTAATTCCAGCAACCATTTGTAACATGGGTTTCCCTATAAAAGGGAAAACACAAAGCGACATCAGATTCATAAGTAATTGTGCCGGGTTTATCGGCCGAATTTCTTTTTTTTCAATTGCCTCCTGTATCTGTTCAATGAATTTCCCGATTTTTGGTTTTTCTCCCCCCCACATTTTATTTATAAACTCTTCAGGCTGCTTGTGCATTTCGTTCATGATAAAGATCGGCAGGAACGGGTTTTCTATAACTTTTTGAATGTATTCCTGGCTAAATGCTTCTATTTTTTCATACATGTTGATATCCGAGGACATTATTTCGTTAATTCTCGGAATAAATTTTCCGGCGGTTTCCTGAAAAATCACTTCAAAGAGCTTTTCTTTACTACGGAAATAATAATGTAATAATGCCTTGTTAATCCCGGCTTCATCGGCAATGTCCTGCATTCTCGCTCCTGCCATTCCTTTGGTAACAAAAACTTTTTTAGCGGCATCTAATATTTTCTGTTCCGTCGATGTGTCTTTTTCTTTAACCATACAATTTAACCAAATGGTTAATGCAAACATATAAACAAGATTTATATTTCACAACATTATTATGTAAACTTGATTATGACTTCACAAACCGACTTCCTGCGTTTCCCTATCGGAACTTTTACTCTACCCGAAACAATAACACCCGCAATGATAGGTGAATGGATAAATGAAATTCGAGCTCTTCCAAACGAGTTAAGAAAAGCTGTAAAAGATCTTACAGAAGACACTCTGAATACACCTTACCGCCCAGGAGGCTGGACGGTTAAACAGGTAATACATCATTTGGCAGACAGCCACATGAATTCTTATATCCGATTCAAGCTAGCTGTTACGGAGGAAAATCCAACTATACGTCCGTATTTTGAAGATAAGTGGGCAGAATGCGATGAGGCAAAGAATGCCGATATCGAAGTGTCATTAAATCTTCTGGAATCATTACATACAAGATGGGTTTTGTTTTTAAAGTCATTATCGGCAGATGATTGGGACCGAACTTTTTATCATCCTGAAAGCGGGCGAACAAGTGCTTTGAAAGAGGTGGTTGCTTTATATGCCTGGCATGGAAAGCACCATTTACACCACGTATTAATAGTATCGGGAAATAAGTTAGGATGAAAGTTGAGTCGTCCTCAGATGACATAAAAAAAGCCCCGCTCAAATTTTGAACGAGGCTTTTTAAAATACTTGTTTAATTATTGCGCATTTCTGCGTGCCTCTTCTTTAAGAGTCTCGTTTGCTACAATTACAATTTCTACTCTTCTGTTTTGAGCCTTACCGCTTGCAGTAGAATTACTAGCAATTGGCTCAGTTTCACCTTTACCAACAGTAGTTAATCTGCTGCCTGAAACCCCTTGAGCTGTAGCATAAGATTTTACGGAAGCTGCTCTGCGTTCTGACAGACTATAATTGTATGAATCTGAACCATCAGAGTCTGTGTGGCCAATAACCATAATATTAGTTTCAGGGTTATTTTTCATACTTGCGGCCAAGTTCTCGATATTGGTTCTAGCGTTTTCTTTTAAGTCTGATTTATCAACATCAAATAAAATACCCGAATCAAATTTTACAATTAAACCTTCACCCGCGTCAATTACTTCTGCACCAGGAACAGTTCTTCTAATTTCTTCGGCTTGCTTGTCCATTTTACGACCGATATATGCACCGGCCACTCCACCTATTGCTCCTCCAATAACAGCCCCTACAGCCGTATTCCCTGCTTTTTTTCCAATAATTGCACCTATTGTGCCACCAGTAGCAGAGCCTATAACTGCACCTTTTTGAGTTTTAGTCATCTGACTGCAACCTACAGTTAAGGTAGATGCTGTTGCTAAAGCGATACAATACGTAGCAATTTTAATCTTTAATGGTCTCATAATTTCTAATTTTTGTGTGTGTTTAATTGTTTCCAAATTTAATGCCATATTCTACAATCTCAGCAGTATTCCCAATTTTGGCCTTTTAATTTTTAGACTTAAGGTTTTGTTATTGGTTTAAAAACAATCAACGCTATAATCACTATAATAGTTTTTCGGCCAAATTGTTTTACAGATTTGGTGTTTTCCCTCCATCAACGGGAAGATTTATTCCATTAATATAATCCGCTGCGGGGCTGGCTAAAAATGCAATGGCAGCGGCCACATCTTCCGGGGTTCCAATCTTTCCCAAAGGTATTTCCGAAATCATATCCTTTTCTACCTGCTGCAGGGTTTTTTCTTCTTTCTCTGCCCGAGAAATAATAATTGATTGTAGTCTGCCCGTCATGGCAGTACTGGGCAAAACATTATTCACAGTAATTCCGAAAGGACCCAGTTCAAAAGACAATGTTTTAGCCCAATTAGCAACTGCCCCTCTGATAGTATTAGAAACTCCCAGTCCTTTTAACGGAGCTTTCACTGAGGTGGATATAACGTTAATAATTTTTCCCCAACCAGCCTCTTTCATGCCGGGCACAACGGCTTGAGTTAATATTTGGTTACATATAATATGCTGAGAGAAGGCCGCTAAATATTCTTCAGGTTTTGCATCAATAGCCGGACCCGCAGGAGGACCACCGGTGTTGTTGACCAATATGTCGATGGTATGATCTTTTAAATAGTTATTTATTGCTGTTTTTAAATGATCAGGCTGGGTGAAATCAACCACTAAGAAGTGATGTGATTCGGTGTCGTCTGCTGGCAAATGATTTATAACTTCCTGAAGCTTTTCTTCATTTCTTGCTACCAGGGTTATACTCGCGCCTAAAAGGGCTAGTTCCATGGCAGCGGCTCTGCCAATTCCCTGGGTACTGCCACAAACTAAAGCTCGTTTTCCGGTTAAATCTATATTCATGTGTGAAGCGGTTTATTGCATAACAGAAAAGTAAGCTTCAAGTTCTGAAAGAGTGTTAGTACTTGTTTGAATATCCTTTATTATTTTGCCTTTTTCCATCAGCAAGATCCGTTGAGAAACTTCGGTTACATGGCTTAAATCGTGACTTGAAATTATCGAGGTTATCTGCTTTTCGCGAGTAATTTCTTTAATAATATTTTTTAAGCGAATTTGGGTACTTGGGTCAATATTCGCGAAGGGTTCATCCAGCAAAAGAATCTCGGGGTTTTGCAATAAGCAGGCAATTACGCCAACCTTACATTGATTACCTTTGGATAGATCCCTGATATATTTTTTCCGGTTTAATACCTCTCCGTTAAAAAACTCATCATACTTTTTAAGTTCCGAATCAATGTGCACTTTACTTAATCCGTGAAGCGAGCCAATAAAATAGAAATATTCTTCTGGTGTCAGGTACTCAATCAAAAATCCTTCATCAAGAAACGAGGCAGTATAGTTTTTCCAACTCTCACCTTCGGCAACATTCTCTCCCTTTAGTAGAATCTCACCGGTATCGGTTCTTATTAAATCGAGTATGAGTCGAAACAGTGTGGTCTTGCCAGCACCATTATTTCCTACCAATCCAATGGTCTCGCCTTTATTGATCAGCAATTCTGGAATACCGACTACCGTGAAGCCATTATATGCTTTTTTAAGATTTTTAATTTCTATCATGGTATGCGATTAATGTTCTCTAAATCCTTGAGCTATTTTGTAACGCTTACTTTTGAAACTGCGCACAAGTTTTCCGATCCAGTATTGGCGTGTTAAGATAAAAATCATCCCAATAAATCCCAATGATAAGGTGCCTGCGATTGGGTTTGAAAGCCAGCCTATCAGGATATAAATAAGCATTGGAATAACAAATAATGGGATTCCGATGATGAACTGTGAGGCTCCGATTCCCTCCCAATTGAAAGAGGATCCTTTTGAAAGATCGATATATTTACAATTCCAGTTCGCAAAGGCCAAAACTATTAAACTGCTTACACCAATGTTCCATAAATAAAGCATACAGTGTGTTAGCAATATTTTCCATCCAAAATAGGCGTACGGTGCTGTGAGTATTAAGGTTATGGTGGCAAATAGGGTAAAAAGTATAAATTTTGATTTAAAAAAATCTTCCGCAGAAATTTTGTTAGCTAAAATGCCGTCGAAGTGCGCACTTTGCCAGCTAAACATAAACTGACCATAATTGATGATGAAAATGCCGGTCATCATCATCCCAGCAACAATCATTATCATTTCATCGGGTTCGCGATGGCGGTAGAAAAGAAGTCCGTAAAGCATAAAAATGCCACTCATTACAAGTGTGGATTTCGGACGTTTATTTCTAAGGATTAATTTAACTTCTAATGCTGCCAATTCTCCGGGAATGCCAAAACGTCTAAGAATAGGAACCTCGCCTGTAGTATTTTGCCCGGGGCGTGCAGTACGAAGTTCATCAAGATAAAGGTTGTTTTTTAAAAAGCTTCTGTTGATGAGATACATCAACCCGCCTAAGAAAATGAGCAAAAACGAAAAGAATGGGAACTTTATAACGGAATTAAAAAGATATCTGGAGAAGTTGGAGATAGAAATAGAATTTGAATAAAAGTCAACAAGAATAATACCTGCGAGCGTAAAAAGAAATGCAAGCATAAACCATGCATTCATATTGACTTTTCGTTTCAGCCAAAGGCTGAAAAAGTGATTGAAAAGTGTTAAACCAACAATGGAAATTAAGAGTCCGGCAAACGCCGAATGTTGGCCTTCAAGCCATAACACTTTTATCAAAAAAGGAACGGTTAAAAGAAATGGAGACAGATTAAAACTCGACCATAGAGAAGTTAGTGATAAATAGTTAACGATTTTATTCCGGCTGACAGGTAGATTTAAATACGGTTTAACAGCCAGCGTTGGCAATTCCTGAAGTTGAAAACGCATTAGCAAATCGGCCAGGAAATAATAAAGCAATAATCCGTTAAAGGCATCTTGTACATCATCTTCAGGGAATGCTTTATCAAGAATTTTGTCCAGGAAAAAAGAAGCGATCAGCAGATTAGCGAACAGGTATAGCATTGCTAAGGCCAGTAAAATACTCACTATAATACTTTTACTGGTATTTTTTGAGCGCCAAAATGCCAACCATTGGTGCCGTAAAAATGCTCGGTTCATGAGTTTAGCTTGTGTAGATTTAATATTTATATTTTCCTTTCCACAAAGCTTTCAACCTCTCTCTCAGTTTTTGCTCGGCTGCATTATTTCCAGGTTGATATAAGGTGCTGCCTTTTAGGGCATCAGGAAAATATTCCTGCTCTTCAAAACTGCCTTCGTAAGCATGAGAATATTTATAATCCTTACCATATCCAATATTTTTCATCAGTTTGGTTGGAGCATTGCGTATGTGCAAGGGGACAGGTAAATCTCCGGTGCGCGAAACAAGTTCCTGAGCGGCGTTTATAGCCTCATAACTGGCATTGCTTTTTGGCGAAGACGCCAGATAAGTCACCGTTTGCGATAAGATTATCCTTGATTCAGGCCAGCCAATAACATTCACCGCCTGAAAACAATTATTGGCCAAGAGCAATGCATTCGGGTTGGCATTACCTATATCCTCTGAAGCTAAAATTAGTAGTCGCCGCGCAATAAAAAGCGGATCTTCCCCACCTGCAATCATTCTTGCCAGCCAATAAACCGCGGCGTTAGGGTCGCTTCCGCGGATGGATTTTATAAACGCTGAAATGATGTCGTAATGATTCTCGCCGGCCTTATCATATAAAGCCATATTCTGCTGCACATTATCTAACACCAGCTGGTTGGTAATTGTGAGTTTGTCTGCGCCGATTGCATTAATTACCAGCTCAAGAACATTTAAAAGTCTTCGTGCATCGCCGCCCGAAAGACGAAACAAGGCTTCGTATTCTTCTATTTCAATCTGCTTGCGCGATAAATTTTCATCTTCTTTTAAGGCACGCTCTATTAAGTGTGTAAGATCTTCCTCTGTTAGAGGTTTTAGAATGTATACCTGACATCGCGATAGCAAAGCCGAAATAACTTCGAAAGATGGGTTTTCTGTAGTGGCACCGATAAGGGTAACCAGACCACGTTCAACTGCACCTAAAAGCGAATCCTGTTGTGATTTAGAAAACCGATGGATTTCATCAATAAATAAAACCGGCAGATTTTCTTCAGTTTCTTTAAGTGCGGTAGCCTTCTCAATAACCTCTCTGATATCTTTGACCCCCGAATTTATTGCACTTAAACTAAAAAATGGCCGGTCAAGTTGGCGGGAAATAATATAAGCCAGGGTGGTTTTGCCAACGCCCGGAGGCCCCCATAAAATAAGTGAAGGGAGATTTCCACTCTCGATCGCCCTGCGCAGTATGGCGTTTTGGCCAACTAAATGCTGTTGTCCGACATAATCATCCAGACTTGCCGGACGCATGCGTTCTGCTAATGGAGCAATGGTTGCCATAGATTTAATGTGTTATCCGACTGGTTCAAGAAAGCAATTTTAGCGCAAAGCAGATAAAACAATGGGCGAAGATCGCTAAGAAATAGGAGTACATGGTAAAACCCTGGGGCTCTTTGCGTACGTAATAACTTTGCGTTCTTTGCCTGAAATCCTGCTACCCTTTCTTTACTTCCTTCGCCCAGGTATCTTTTAAGGTAACGGTTCTGTTAAAGACAAGTTTTTCTGAACCTGAATCTTTATCGAGGGTGAAATATCCTTTCCTTAAAAACTGGTATCCTCTGCCAACTTCGGCTGTTGCAAGGTCTTTCTCAATGTATGCTGTCGGAATGATCTGAAGACTATCCGTATTGATATACTCTTTAAAGTCGCGCTCTTCATTCCCCGGATCTTCAACCCGGAAAAGCCTGTCGTATAATCTTACTTCTGCTGTAGCCGCATGCTGCACACTTACCCAATGGATAGTCCCTTTTACGTGAATGCCGGAAGTATCCTCACCCGATTTTGACTCCGGGATATAGGTACAATGAACTTCGGTGATATTGCCTGCTTCGTCTTTTACAAAATCTTCGCATTTAACAATGTACGCATGTTTTAAGCGTACCATTAATCCTGGCCCTAAACGAAAATATTTTTTGGCTGGATTTTCCATGAAGTCATCACGTTCAATCCAAAGTTCTTTTCCGAAAGGAATTTCCCTCATGCCTTCGCCACCTTCAACTTCAGGGTTATTTTCTCCGTAAAGCTTTTCATCTTTACCTTCAGGATAGTTGGTGATAATTAGTTTTATCGGATCCAGAACGCCCATCCGCCTCCATGCAGTTTTATTTAAATCTTCGCGAACGCAAAATTCAAGTAAACTGATATCAATTATATTTTCCCGTTTCGCCACACCAATTCTTTCACAAAAATCTCTGATAGAAAGCGCAGTAAATCCACGGCGGCGTAAACCGCTAATGGTGGTCATCCTTGGGTCGTCCCAGCCGTTAACAAAACCCTCGTTAACCAGTTGAAGCAGTTTTCGCTTGCTGGTAACGGTATAAGTCATATTTAAACGAGCAAATTCATATTGTTTCGACGGGAAAATTTCAAGTTCGTTGATAAACCAATCGTATAATTCGCGGTGACTCACAAATTCAAGTGTACAGAGCGAATGTGTTATTCCCTCAATCGAATCTGACTGGCCGTGGGCAAAATCATACATCGGATAAATGCACCATTTATCGCCTGTGCGGTGATGATGAGCATGACGTATCCGATACATTAGCGGGTCGCGCATGTGCATGTTTGGCGATGCCATATCGATCTTTGCCCTTAGAACTTTCTCGCCATCCTTGTATTTTCCGTCCTTCATTTCGGCGAACAGCCTTAAATTTTCCTCTACGCTTCGCGAGCGATATGGAGAAGCAGTTCCCGGTTCTGTAGGAGTTCCTTTTTGTTCGGCTATTTCTTCAGGAGTGCCGTCGTCAACGTAAGCCAAGCCTTTTTCGATCAGTTTTACAGCGAATTCATATAGCTGATCAAAGTAATTGGATGCGAACAACTCATTTTGCCACTCGAAGCCCAGCCACTTAACATCCTCCTTTATACTTTCAACGTATTCAGTGTCTTCCGTTTCCGGATTTGTATCATCAAACCTTAAATTGGTTTTACCATTATATTTCTGAGCAAGGCCAAAATTTAAACAAATAGATTTAGCATGGCCAATATGTAAGTAACCATTTGGCTCCGGAGGGAAGCGGGTATGAACCCGTCCCTGGTGCTTTCCATTTTTTATATCCTCTTCAATTATCTCTTCGATAAAATTTAATGATCGTTCTTCGCTCATATTTAAAATAAAGGTTACAAAAGTAGCAAAATTCAAAGCCTCAGAGTAAAGTATCTTTGAGGGATTTATAAAAAACTTCTTACTACTTTTATAAGTATGAAAACGTTGAATCGGCCTATCAGAGTACTGATTGCAAAAGTTGGCCTGGATGGGCACGATCGGGGGGCAAAAGTTATCGCAACTTCCTTGCGTGATGCAGGAATGGAAGTAATTTATACAGGATTGAGGCAAACTCCCGAAATGGTGGTACACAGTGCTTTACAGGAAGATGTGGATGCCATTGGCGTTTCGATCTTATCGGGAGCACACATGACTGTTTTCCCGAAAATTATTCAATTAATGAAAGAACTGGAGCTTAACGACGTTTTATTAACAGGAGGGGGAATCATTCCTGCTAAGGAGCAGGAAATATTAAAAGAAATGGGTGTAGGCAAGCTTTTCGCGCCAGGAACACCGACCAAAGAAATTGCCGAATATATCCAGGAATGGGCATCAGAGAATAGGAATTTTTAACCGAAAACACATCACCTATGTACAAAAACCTGCTTACATCCATCGAGAATAAAATACTTACGATCACAATCAATCGCGAAAGCAAGTTAAATGCTCTAAATAAAGAAACCCTGCATGAGCTTCACCTGGCATTTAGCGATGGTTTCAAGGATCCCGCTGTTGGCGGAATAATTCTTACGGGAGCCGGGTCTAAGGCTTTTGCCGCCGGTGCGGATATTCAGGAGTTGAGCGAACTCGACCAGGTTGGAGGATTAAACCTGGCAACCGAGGGGCAATCTAAGGTGTTTAACCTAATTGAACAAGGTCAGAAACCAGTAATTGCTGCGATAAACGGTTTTGCGCTGGGCGGAGGCTTGGAGTTGGCACTAGCTTGCCATCTTAGAATAGCGTCAGAAAATGCAAAATTAGGCTTGCCAGAGGTATCATTGGGCTTGATTCCGGGATACGGAGGAACGCAGCGGCTGCCCAGATTGATTGGAAAAGCCAAAGCATTTGAATTGATTTTAACCGGCGATATGATTGAGGCAGAAATAGCCTACAAGCTGGGCTTAGTGAACCACGTTGTGCCTGAAGATTTTCTGTTGAATACCGCAATTGTTTTACTCCAGAAGATTTTGACACGTTCTCCATTAGCGGTAGCTGCAGCGATCAGGGCTGTAAACTCGGGTTATAACGACGAGGGCTATGAATCTGAAATTCAAGAATTTGCCAATTGCTTCGGAGCAGAAGATTTCAAGGAAGGGGTGTCTGCATTCCTTCAGAAAAGAAACCCTGTGTTTAAATAATATACTAATAGCTAAATAAATAAACCTATACTATTTATTGTAGAATTTTTTTCCCAATTAAAATATTTAACTATATATTTAGCAAAAAAGGGGCATTGTTTATGAAAAGAATCTTAATAGTTGATGATGAGATCAATATAGGTTTATTGCTCTCAAAATTTTTGATACGCAATGGCTTTGAAGTATCTACGTCCACAAGCGGTAGCGTAGCAATGGAATTATTGGCTAAAGATAATTACAATCTTGTTTTATGCGATTTTAGGCTCGAAGATACAGATGGTCGCGAGATGCTTAGAAAGATAAAAGCAGCCTATCCGGCGACGGGAGTTATTATCATCACTGGGTATTCTGATATCAAATTAGCGGTTGAACTTATAAAAATGGGTGCGTATGATTACATTACGAAACCTTTATACCCCGATGAAATATTAAATACCATAAACAAAGCAATTGAAACACAGGAGGTTTTATCTAAAAGCTTGCCCGAAAATCCTTCGGCCGCAGTAAAAAAAGAAAAAGTTCTAGCCGGTAATTTGCCGGAAGAATTTATATCTGGTGAAAGTGCTGCCTCTAAAGATCTATTACGTCAGATCGAAATAATTGCTCCCACCAACTATAGTGTAATATTAACAGGCGAAAGCGGAACAGGGAAAGAATCTGTTGCCAAAGCCATACATATGAAAAGCAACCGGAGAGATAAGCCATTTATTGCTATGGATTGTGGATCCCTCACTAAAGAGTTAGCAGGGAGCGAGTTTTTTGGTCATGAGAAGGGGTCGTTTACTGGGGCTTTGTACACAAAAATTGGTCACTTTGAAATGGCCAATGGCGGAACGCTACTTTTGGATGAAGTGGGCAATCTCTCTTATGATATTCAAGCTGCTTTGCTGAGGACCGTTCAGGAAAGAAAAGTAAAAAGGATTGGAAGCACTAAAGAAATAGAGCTGGACGTGAGGATTATTGTAGCAACCAATGAAAACCTGGTAGACGCTATTCAAAAAGGACGCTTCCGGGAAGATCTATTTCATCGTTTTAACGAATTCAGTATTCATCTTCCACCTTTAAGAAAACGCGAAAGAGATATTTTATTATTTGCGCAGAGCTTTTTAGACATGGCAAATAAGGAATTGAACCGCAACGTAGAAGGCTTCTCTGATGAAGTTATCGATTGCTTATTAACGTATAACTGGCCCGGCAACGTAAGGGAACTGAAGAATGTAATCAGACGGGCAACTCTTCTAACAGAATCCAATCTTATTCCATTAAAAGCGCTACCCCTAGAAATCTCCACCTTCGCAAAAGTATCGGCAATTGAAACCGCGGTTGGGAATTTGCAATCAAAAGAAAACAATCGGGACCTTAAAAACGCAGCGCACGAAGCTGAATATGAAACAATAATAAAGGTTTTAAAAGAGGTTAATTTTAACAAGACAAAAGCTGCAAAAATTCTTAATATCGACAGGAAAACTTTATATAATAAAATGAAGGCAATTAATCTTGAATAAATAGGAGTATTTATCGTGATAAGCCGCTTACTTTTCGACAGAAACTTTAAAAATAAATTCAATTTGCCGCCACAGTTTATCTTGGCTGTTTTAGGGATTTGTATTATACCGGTTTTCTTCGTAATCCCACATTTAATTCAGGAAGATACAGAGCCTGCTTTTTCTACGGGAGAATGGTCGGCCCAATATCTTCTATTTAACATCTGGCTTATATTCGGAATTTCAGCAGCCATTATTACATGCGCGCTGTCTTTTGCAGACTTTTTTGTAAAAAAAGATATTTCGACTCCGGTTGTTGGCGGCGCATTAATTTGTGTAGCCCTCTATGAGTTGTTTTTCCTCCTTTCCGATAATAATTTCATACACTTTTCATCAATTTCTACTGACGATACTTATTTAAAATGGTTTATTAGTCGCCTGTTGCACGCTTTACTTTTGGCAGGAAGTATTTGGTATTATATCTCCATCGACAAAAGAAACATCCGTAATTTGGAGCAGAAAAAAAAGTCTCTGCTTGGATTGCTTGCTGTTTTTGTTTTCATTTTGTCGGTTGCAATTTTCTTAACCATTCAACTAAAGCAAACCGATATTCTGACCAGGCCCGATGATTTCATTACTCACCCGTTTGAATTTGTCATTCTAGCTATTTACCTGGCCCAGGCATTTTGGTTTCTTCCTTATTTTCTAATTAGATTTCCATCACTCTTTACCAGGATGATGGTATTAAGTATCATACCCGCAACCTTTGCCCAGCTTTTTATGGCGATTTACCATGAGCCATACGACAGCTTTTTCAATGCCGCTTATTTTTTACGGTTTATTAATTATTTGATACCCTTGCTTGGTATCAGTATGAACTATATTGACACAAGTCGGAAGGAAAAAAATATTATAAGCAGACTGGATAACGAGATAAGAGAACGTGTTCTCATTCAGAAAGATCTGGAACGACGCGAGGAGTTGCTGGCGAACGCCGAAAAAATTGCTCGTTTAGGAAGCTGGGAATACGATGTGTTAGCAGGTTCGGTTAAATGGTCTGATGAGGCTTACAATATTTTTGGATTCGATCCCGCAACGGTATCTCCATCTCTCTCCCTTCAGGAGCAGATTATAGCGCCCCAGTACCGGGAAATGGTAAAAAAGGAACTGTCATCGGCAATAAGGAATTGCAGCTCATACACTATTGAATACCAGATTCAGCATCCAAATGGCGGTTCGAAATACGTATTGGCCCAAGGCAACTATGTAGCTCATGAAAAGAAGCTGATCAGCACACTCCTCGATATCACCAGTCTTCATGACGCATCGCAGAAATTAACTAAAAGTGAGGCATTATTGAGGGAAGCAGAGGCAATCTCTCATAACGGAAGCTGGGAATGGTTTATGGATAAAAACAATTTCTTCTGGTCTGATGAATTGTACCGCATCCACGGAATGCTGCCTGGATCAAGCAGAATAAGTCTTGATTATTATCAAACAATTATTCATCCTGATGATAGCAAAAGATTTATTAAAATACTGGAAGGCTCTAAGCAAACTCATGAATCATTTTCCTTAGAATATCGGGTTGTGCGCCCAAATGGGGAAGTTCGTCATTTGTTATTGAACGGGAAATATAAGGTGGATCAATTGGGAAATGTGTATCAGGTGCTTGGTAACATACAGGATATTACAGAATTAAAAAATACAACCCTGCAGCTCGATAAGAGTGAAAGCATTTACAGAACGATTGCTAAAAATGTTCCGGACAGCGCTGTGTTTCTATTTGATAAGAACATGGAATTGTTGCTATTAGAAGGACCTGCTATTTCTAAAATAGATCCGGAAAGAGTGCTCGTCGAAGGTGCAAGCTTAGAGAGCATGTTTGCAGACGATTATACGCGTGCTTCAGAACTCTATCAATCTGCACTTGAGGGGAATGATAACCGATATGATAAAATCATAAATGGTAAAACTTTCAAAATAACATACAATCCGGTGTACAGCTCGTCTTCGCAAGAAGTCTTTGGGGTGATGATCGTTATGCATGACATCACCGATATTAAAAAGGCGCATCAAAAGCTTGAAAGTAAAGTTTCCGAACTTAACAGGTCAAATAGTGAACTTGAGCAATTTGCCTACGTGGCTTCGCACGATTTACAGGAGCCCTTGAGAAAGATCAGGGCATTTGGCGACAGGCTTCAAAGTAAATACAGTTTGCAACTTCCCGCAGACGGTATTGACTATATCAATCGCATGCAAAATGCGTCGGAGAGAATGCAGATTTTGATAGATGATCTGTTAACATTCTCGCGAATCAGCAGGCCCAACGAAGAGTTTAAAACAGTTAATGTTAAAGAAATAATCAAAGGAGTTCTTCTGGATCTGGAAATTACCATTGAAAAGAAAAATGCTAAAACTCAAATAACAGGAGAGCAAATTCTTAAAGCTATCCCTTCTCAGATACGCCAGCTATTTCAGAATCTGATAAGTAATTCGCTAAAATTTACGAAAGAAAATACTGTTCCTGAAGTATCGATTACCATCGAACGGGTTAAAGGAGCTGATTTTTCATCGGCTCTACTGCCACTTCAAAACGATAAAGAATATTGTAAAATAGCATTGTCGGACAATGGCATTGGCTTTAATAATGAATATGCTGAAAAGATTTTTACTCTGTTTCAACGCCTGCACACCCGCAACGAATATGAAGGGACGGGGATAGGCCTGGCCGTATGTAAGAAAATTGTCGAAAACCATGCAGGGTATATAGAGGCAAGCGGAAAAGAAGGAGAGGGTGCTGCATTTAATATTTTTATACCATTTGATATTGATTGATGAGAAAGACAAAGCTGATTTTGATAGCAGAGGACGATGCTGATGATCGCTTGATGATTAATGAGGCATTCATGGAGAATAATATGCCGGCGGGAATTGTGTTTTTTGAAAACGGCGCAGAGCTGCTTGAATACTTATACAGTTTTGAAGAAGGCTTGGAAAGAACACTGCCTGATCTTATCCTTTTGGACTTAAATATGCCCAAAATGGATGGAAAAACGGTGCTGTCAAAATTAAAGCTTCACAAATCCTATAAAGAAATTCCGGTTATTATCTTAACGACTTCTCGGTCAAAAGAAGAGGAAACAAGTGTGCTCGGGATGGGGGCCTCGGGGTTTTATACCAAGCCGTCGTCTTTTACAGAATTAGTAAACATTACAGCTTCAATAGCTTCAAGATGGATTTCAACTAATTAACTTAAAATGGATACTGTTAACATACTTTTAGTTGATGATGATGAAGATGACTTCATCCTCACAAAAGATATCTTAAGAGAAAATGTGAGCAGGCAAAATTATAATTTAACATGGTGCAATAACTTTTCTGAAGCAATAAATGCCATGTTGAAAGGCCATTATGATATTTATCTGGTTGATTATCGGCTGGGTAGAGATTCGGGTATGGACTTATTAAATGAAGCAATAAAATCGAATTGTACAGAACCGATTATAATGCTTACCGGCAAGGGAGATTTTAAGATAGATGAGGAAGCGATGAGATTAGGCGCTGCCGATTATCTTATAAAAGATACGCTTAACGGCCAGGTTTTAGAACGTTCCATTCGCTATGCTATAGCTCAGAACCAAGCATTACAAAAACTCAAAACAAGCGAAAACAAGTTCAGGATTATTTTTGAACGTTCTAAAGATCCAATGCTGATTACTAATCAAGCCGGGAAAATTATTGAAGCAAATCCATCGGCCACAAAGTTTTTTGAGACAAGTTTGCACGAATTGCTCAAAACGAACGCTGCAAGTTTATATAAAAGCAAGGAAGATCGGCTTATCTATATCACTACAATGAATGCGGAAGGATCAATTACCGATCTGGAGCTTGAAATGTTGACGATCTGCGGAAAGAGCAAATTCTGTAGTATTTCGTCCTTCGTGCAAGTATCGCAACATGCAAATGAAGAACTCTTTTACTCTGTTATACATGATCTTACATACAGGCTAAACCAGGAAAGAAATTCTTCAGTGGGTGATACATTCGCTATCGCAGGGAGAATTGCGAAAAGCTTTTCTAATAAAATTCGAAATCCTTTGTCGAATGTGAATCTTGCAATTGATGAGCTTTCAAGTGCTCTTTCGAACGAAGACAGCCTTAACCTGGTTGATATTATTAAAAGTAATTGTGCAAAGATCAACTCTATAGCAACCGAGTTGATTGAAAGTACAGAAACATCATCGTTGAGACTTACTCAAGTCGATTTGTCTGAGCTGTTATCTAAATTGCTGGAAGATGTTGAGCAGGATCTGGACCTAAGAATCGAAAATCCGCTTAAAGAGACCTCTTTACCAATTGTTGCTGATGCCGATAATTTTATTTGTGCACTGAAAAATATTTTAAAAAATTCTGCGGAAGCTATTACCGAAGAAAAGAAAAAGATTTCTATTTCAATTGAAAGGCGTCTTACGGGAATAAAGATTGATATCAAAGATAACGGAAGCGGGATTCCCCCTGAAAATATCAGTCGAATCTTCGAACCATTTTTTACTACTAAAGCCAAAGCCGCAGGTTTAGGATTAACTCACGCTAAGCGAATTTTAAATGCCCATCACGGAAAACTCCAGGTAAGCAGTCAACCCGGAAATGGTACTATCATAAGTATAATTCTACCGATTTTTGTTTAACAAGCATTTCGCTCTTTGTAACATTTTATGAAGATAAGTGTTATGCTTTTTTGATGTATCATCGGCGCACACAACCTTAACCTTACAATTCATATAAATGGCTTTCTTTAATTATAAGCAACGCAATAATATTGTTCTAATAATATTAATTATTCTAGGTTGCGGCATTCTATATTCCCTTAGGTATATAGCCGGAACATTGCTGAGTACAATAGTAATGTATACTATTTTCAGACCCCTATATCTCCATATTATCGAGAGATGGAGATTGAAGAAAGCAGCGGCCAGTATGATTGTTATTGTAAGTTCTTTTTTAATAATTATCCTTCCAATAATTGCACTCTTTTTAATGGTAATGAACAAGATTAATGAGTTTCGCCAGGATCCATTAAGAGTTCAATACATTATTAAACGATTAGATGTTTTCTTTTTAAAGACTTTCAATCAGCCTAACTTAGTAGAGAGTACAATTGATAAGGCGGGCGGACATGTCAGTGAGTTTTTCCCCTCTATATTGGGTGGAGCAGCATCATTACTTTTGGGTATATCGGTAATGTATTTCCTGCTTTATTTTATGTTCAGACACTATCAAAAATTTGAAGCAGGCTTGATTCGTTTTTCGCCGTTCAGAGAGCAGAATGCACTTAAATTCGCTGACGAATTAAAAAATACCACCTATTCCAACGTTCTGGGTCAGGGTCTCATTGCCGTGGTTCAGGGCGCATTAGTATCGCTGGGTTTTTTTATTTTTGGCATTCCTGATGCGTTGTTTTGGGGAGTAATATCCACTTTTTTATCATTTCTTCCGCTTGTTGGAGCCGCCCTCGTTTTTATTCCAGCAGGAATATTAGAACTTGCTAACGGAAACGAAACTGCTGGCTGGGGAATCTTAATATGGGGGTTTGTACTTGTAACCAATATTGATAATGTAATTCGATTTTTAATAGCCAAACGGGTTGGTAATATTCATCCTATCATCACAATAATTGGGGTTGTTGTAGGGATACCTGCTTTTGGCATAATGGGCTTGGTTTACGGCCCCTTATTGCTCTCGTACTTTATCCTTACGGTGAGGATATACGAAACCAGTAAACTGGCAACAGAGCGGCTTGAACAAATCCGATCGGCAGAAGAAGAATAAAATTATTCAAACAGTTTCTATTCTTCTTTTGTATTAATTACAATCGAATTAAGCAAGAAAATAATTAAAATAATCCTATACACCATGAACGACAATACAAAAGTTTTAGCCGCATTATTAGCCGGATTGGCTGCAGGAGCAGCTCTTGGAATTCTTTTCGCACCAGAAAGAGGGTCAGAAACGAGAGATAAATTAAACGATGCTTTGAAGAATCTTGGCGATTCTATTAAAGATCGTGCCGCAGAGGAAATTGACAATCTAACTAACTTTAAAGAAAGCGTTGTTGACAAGATCAAAACTCAATTTAGTAAAGAAGGGTTTGATTCATCAGTTCAGGAGCAAGCGCCGGTTAGTGAGCAACTATAATTCAGTTCCTGGTTTCATGCCAGGAACTATTCTAATTTAACATTATGCCAGAAACTCAGACTAAAGAAGAGCAAAAAGTATCACCGGACTTGTTAACCCTGATTAAGGAGTATATATCGACCCGGGTAGAGCTAACCAGATTAACCATAATAGAGCGGCTTACCGTTGTAACAGCAAACCTGATTACTGACTCCTTTGTATTAATAATGGGACTTTTAACCTTCATGTTTGCATCTTTAACGCTTGCACTGTACCTCGGAGAAGAGTTTGGTTCTTACGCCTTGGGATTTGGCATAGTAGCATTGATATATTTCACTCTGGCTCTGGTAATGTATTTCATAAAAGATAAGCTGGTAGAAAAATACCTGCACGATTTTATGGTGAAGCGGATATTTAATAAAAAGAAATAATGGAAAAGTCGTTTAGCAGTTTGGCAGAGCTACGTGCTGAAATTGACTTTTTGAAAGTCAAACAATTTCAGGATGAGGAAGCCCTGAAAGAAAAGTTTAGTAGTCCATCAGCCATATTCAGTAGTATTACTGGTCTTTTCAAAGCGGATACTGGTAAGAAATCCTTTATGCAGGATTTACTGCAACAAGATGTTATAACTAATATTTCCAGAGTATTAATACCTCTCCTTTTAAACGGAGTATTGTTTAAAAAGTCGGGATTCATAACCAAAACCCTAATCACCTTCCTGTCACAAAAGGCTGCAAAACAGGTAAATTCCAACGCGATTTCGGGCTTAGTCGATAAGGTAAAGGGAATGTTCCAAAGTACTAATGGAAAACTACGAAAGTCGCC